>JAFZPH010000043.1 GCA_017550405.1 Bacteroidales bacterium | reverse complement strand
GGGGACACTCCGCGAGAAAGTGGCCAGAATGATGCGCTATGTGGCATCAACCATGTTTGAAGAAGCCTGCACGTCCATTCCCTTACGCCCCAGTCTACCCATCCTTGTGAAAAATCAGTCTTGAATTAAATAAGAGCGATTTTTTAAATGCCATAATACTTTCCTTTCACTTGATTTTACGGTGCAAAAGTACCAAGAGTCTTCCGGCTCGCTCCACCGTCCTTCCGCTGTCTGCCGCAACCCTCGCACTCCATCGCAAAGCTGCCTACACTTTCCCCTACGGTCAATGCCGCAAGGCTGCAGGGCCGTCCAATACAGCATCGACGGCGAATCGTTACAGCAACGTTACCCTTTGTCATAACGGGTAACGATGCAGTAACAATACAGTCACGATGCCATATTGAAGGGAGCTTCGGTGTTGGCGCTTGCCCGGAGTTGCCGGCATGCGGGGAGGCGGTGGTGGCGGTGGTTCGGTGGCGGTACATCTTGCACTGGTTTTACATTTGTTTCAAAATGCAAAGGAACAAATAAAATCAAGGATGCCATTTCGCGAACAGGACACCTCACCTTGGAGCCTTGCACGGAGCAGGTGTCGCCTTGGATGAGGTCGTATTTGGGTCGTTTTTAAATATTTTTAAGAAGCTATGTTTTTGATAATCGGAATAAATTGTATACCTTTGCAAATTGTGAAATATGCGGCATTGGAAAGCATATCCACATTTAAAAAACTATTACTCAATGTATTCCGACAATGTCGATAATCAGGGAGAGCGTATGAACAAGTCGCCGGCAACGGAGACGGGCTGCGACTTTGCCCATGATTACGCCATTCGGGGTATGTTGAATATCGGCGAGCTGAAGAATTATTGCTATCAGAACAAACTATCTATTCGCCAGCAATATGCGCTGGTGAGACGGAACTATCTGGAGGTGTATGACCTCGACTACTGCAAGGAGCTTTTCAAGTTCATGAAAGAGCTGAAAGCGGTGCTCGACACCTGCCTCGACGAGAAAGCCGGAGAGAAACCACCCGAAAACGATGTCGTCAAGCCATCGTTCGAAACCCCTGCGAAAAACGCCCCTGAACTGCTCCAACCACTGCAAATAGGGCACTTCCAGCTGACGGAAACAGGACGGAAAATAGAGTTGCACACCTGGAATGAGATGGTGGCCAGCATGGTGAGCCTGATGCACCTGCCCGACGAGGCGAGGGAGGACTGGCTGTACCTACTGGGTGTCGCCTCGGAGCATAAACGCACCAAGCCCCTCGACCACAAGGTGGTGTTCAATTCCAGCATCATGACGCTGACGTTCTGGATAGGCATGATGGTGGGCAATTTCACCTATCCCCTGCCCCACAAGGTGTCTATCGGCTCGAAGGTGATGGCGAAGGGCGACTACGCTTGCCCTCCGCTGATCCGCGCGCCACGAGGCGAACACTGGAACATGGTGAAGAACGGCGTGCAGTACTTCCGCCACGGACATCTTACCGACATCCACGACACGAAACAGCTTATCTCCTCGAAGAAAGAGCGGCTGAGCCCACAAGACGCCGGCCCCATACTAAAGGCCTTGGAGCCGCTGGGTTGCAGACTGATAGGCAGCAATGGGCATTAATCCAGGGAGCATCCGGGCCCGAAGAGCTCTTTGCAATAGGGCGTCAACGGGATGTGCTTGGAGAGCCAGAAGATGGGCAGGCTGACGGTCTGGATGCCGCAGGCGTAGGGTGTGATGTCGTATTGCTGGAAAACCACGTTGATTACGCTGCGGGTGCTGTCGATAAAGAAGTTGTCGGGGACAATCACGCGACCGGCCGTGCGGTATTCCTCAAACATGCAGTCGCGGGTGTCTTTGTTCACTTCCAAGTCCTCGATGGCACGGACAATCACCTCGCCGAGCTGGGCAGTGTCCACCAAGTCGTTGAGGTGTACAATCTTCTTGGTGTCGAGGTCCATGACCACATAATCAATCATATAGAGGCCGTGGGCGGCATAAGCCATGTAGGTGTCGCTGGTGACGAGCATGGTGACAAGGTTGCTGTCGCGGGTGACGGTGCTTGCCAGATGGCCGTAGCTGTAGTGCTCGCGGATGCCGAGGGTGTCCACGGGGTGACGGTGCAGGGCTGGCGAATCCTCGTCGTAGAGCCAGAGGTGGTCGAGCCAACGGTCGGCAGCCTGGTTGAACGAGGTGGCGGCGCTGTCGCCAAAGCAGCGCAGCAGCAGCTCGGCTTCGCCCTCAGCCGTGAGGAAGCCCGAGGCAGGCCACTCCATCGAATAACTGTTCTCCACGCCCAGCGAGTCGCCACCGGGCCACATCTCCTCGTCGGAGGTGAGCAGATAGCAGCGCTGCCCATCGTAATGATAGGTCTTGAAGGCTTTAGGTTTATTGTTGCATGCCACCAGCATCGAACTGGCAATCAATAAGCAAAGGAAAATTTTCTTCATCATAGTTTGTTGTTTTTGTATTTGCAAAGATACATAAAAAAAACGACAATCATACATTCTCGCCAAAGAGGATACTCCGGAATCATTCTTTTTCCCCCTAACGACAATAAATACACCTCTCTGCCGTTAACAATCAGCATCAAGACAACATGCATTATGGAACAGAACAACAAAGTCATTTTGATTACCGGAGCGAGCAGCGGCATAGGATTTGACACCGCCCGGACGCTTGCCCGGCAAGGACACAAGGTGTATGCAGCAGCACGGAGGGTGGAACTGATGGAACCCCTGAAGAGCGACGGCGTGAAAGTGTTGAGGATGGATGTGACGGAACAGGCGTCGATGGAGGCAGGAGTGCAGGCCGTTCTAGAGGCCGAAGGACGTATAGATGTGCTGGTGAACAACGCCGGGTATGGTTATTTCGGAGCCGTGGAGAATGTGACGATGGAGGAGGCGCGGCGACAGGTGGAGGTGAATGTGTTCGGGTTGGCGGAGCTGTGCAAACTGGTGCTGCCTGTGATGCGGAAGCAAAGCTCGGGCAAAATCATCAACACCTCTTCTATCGCCGGAAAGACGGTGATGCCCTTCGGGGGCTGGTACCATGTGTCGAAGTACTCGGTGGAGGCACTGAGCGACGCGCTGCGGATGGAGATGAAGCCTTTCGGGGTGGATGTGGTGCTGATTGAACCCGGCGGAATCAGGACCGACTGGGGCATCATTGCGGCAAAGCATCTGGCGGAATCGTCGAAAGGGACAGCCTACGAGGAGGTTGCACTGACACAGGCCGAACTGATGCACAAAGGCTATTCGGGCAATTACCTGTCGGCACCGAGGGTGGTGACACGCGCCATCAGCCGGGCTGTGAACAGCCACAGGCCGCGGGCACGATACAGGATAGGCAGAGGGTCTTGCATCATGGTGTTTCTGCACACGGTGCTGCCCGCCCGCTGGTGGGACGGGATGATGCGGCGGTTTATGCGCATCAAAATCTGAACAATACGATTATTGGCGGGAGCCGGAGGGGAGGCGGACTTTGTGGTAGCAGCTTTGCTGGGTTTGTGGAGTCCAACCCTCGACAAAGAGCCAGTCGTCTTCGCCCCAGAAGAAGTGCGAAGGGCTCCAGCGCGGAGTGGTCTGATAGATATAGGGGGCACCGACATGACGGCTGTCGGTGGGATAGGGATAGATGTAAATAAATGCGGGCGTTTCGGCAGGACCGGCACCCCATTCGACATTGAGCCCCGCAAGAAAATGATGGCGTGACAGCGCCATGCCACAGGCCTGCATGTCGGTGGTGTCGCCCAAGAGACGGGTGCAGCAGTTGTCGCCTGCAGCCATCTCGACAAAGGAGGGTCCGCCTTCGCCAAACTGCCCAGAGGTGATTTCTTCAAGCACGATTGTAAAGAGGATGTTGTCGCTGCCTGCAAACTGGCGGACGGCAGCGGTGTCGGCAGCATTGGGGGCACGGTCGTAACGGTCGATGTTGTAGCGTTTGGCGTGAGTCTGGGCAGCGAGGTATTCCTGATGGGAGATTTCGATGTCGTCCATCAGACAGTTCTCGCGATGAGCTGGCGGGGTGACGCGGATTTTGTAGTAGTCGTACCCTCCACGGAAATAGAGCCATTCGTCGTTGACCCAATTAAAGTCGTAGGGAGTGAAAGAGAGGTTGAGCGGACTGAGCGAGGCCATCTCCCACCCTTGCAGCGAGACGATGGTGAGTTTGCCCTGCAGGGAGTCGAGATCATAGTATCCAGTGGCGAGGAGTCCGTCGCGTGAGAGGGCATAGGTGTCGCACGGGATATAGGTGTAGAGCATGTCGTTGAGGTACATGCGACTGTGTCCGTCGGTGGGATGCTGGATGTAGACCCCTTTGATGGCAGAAGGGAAAAAACGGCCCACCTGTATGGTCAACGCGCCTTGGTTGAAGAGACTCTTTTCCTGGTCGCTCAATATGGCGTTGTAGTACTCCTCGATGATTTGGAGGCGTTCTTCCTGCTTGAAAGCATTGGTGTCGAAAACCTGATTGTAGCGATGGCGATGCCGCTCGAACTCGGCCTTGGAAACACGTGTATAGTCCTGTGCAACAAGACCAAGCGCCGAGAGCAGAAAGAATGATGCGAGTAGCAGATGTTTCACCAGGGCAGGCTTGTTTTATTTGGAAAGCGGGAGGGCGGTGAGGATACCGTCGTGGAAGGCATAGACCGAGCTGTCGGAGTGTCTGGGGTCGGGATAGCGGATGATTTCGGAATAGCCGTCGCCGTTGACATCAGCGATATTAAGGATGTCGAAGGGGATGCGGAAGAGCGTCCAGTATTGCTCGGGGAAGTCTTTCATATAGGGATGGACGAGGTAGCAGGTGGTGGAGCCGTAGGTGGAGGTGCGGTCATAGGTGTAGAGCGCATAGGCAGGAAGGCTGTCGGCCAAAAGCAGGGGCTGGAGCATGATGCTGTCGGAGTCGAAGTCGGCATTGCCCATGCCCATGATTTCACTTATCTTGCCATCGTCATCAACGAGCTGAAGGGTGATGTAGTTATCGGTGTCGGCACTGCGGTAGAGTTGCAGAGTGGAGATGTCGGAGAGCCGAAAGGTCTTCACCAGCTGAAGGGTATTGCCGGTTTGTTGGTTTTGCGGTTGACTGTCGTGACGGCAGGACACGAACAACAAAAGAATGGCGGCTAAATATAGTGTACGTTTCATAGGAGTGGAGTTAACGATTTGTGGATGTTTGCTTACGTTCTTTTTCCACAGCACCGATGAGCTGGAGATTGAGTAGTTCGATCTCGGACATCTGGTCCAAGGTTGGATTTAACAACGCTGTGCTGTACCATATACTTTCGCTGTGGAAGAAAGCGGACAAGGTCGTGTCGGTGAATTCGCGGCCGTGACGAGCAAATATTTCGTTGCGGATGAGACGAAGGACTTCGGGGGGATAGGCTTCCAAATAGCCACGTGTAAGGAGCATGGTGGAGGCTTCGGGCCAACGGCCGGGGACTTGGTTGTCGAGGCCGGTCTTGACGAGATGGCAGAGCAGGTCGCCCTGTGAAATCCACTCGAAATCATTGTCTTCGATATGGCTGACGCCGTTGTAGAAGTCAAGACCTTCGGCAGTTAATGTGAAACAGAGGTTGCGGCCATCGCTGAGTGTGAGGATATGCTCAGGCCTGTCGGTTTCGCCCCAGCGGATGGAGTAGGCATAGCTTCTGTGCGGTTGGCCGGGTAGGCTGCTGAGACTGTAGATTAAGATGCTGTCGTGGGTGATACGCCATGCTTCAAGGCCGTCCCGGTAAGTCCCCTCAATCTGCCTATGGATGTCGGCCTCAAGAACAGAGTCGAAGCCATGGGAAAAGACATACCATTTATTGGAAGACCGACCATCATAACGGAGATAGATATCTTCCAGGGTACGTGTTCGGCCATATACAAGAAGGCACTCCTGACCGCCATAGCTCTTATGGATGAGAAGGTCATTGTAATGGATGAGGGTGTCAGTCCATGCATTCCCTATCTGGTTGGGTCTAAGGAAATCGCCAGGCACTTCAGCCTTGGCCCACGACTGGGCATTACCGCCTTCATGCAGATTACCTTCAACGGTGACAATATCAGTGACGTTTTCCTCAAGTACAGTAATAAAGGTTGAGCCATTATGCCAATAGGTACCCTTATACTGCTGGCCCATTGCAAGGGTCCCGGCAAAGAGACATGCCAGAAAGAAAACGTGCCGCATCGACAGACTGGACTTGATTTGTTGTTTTATTACCATAGCAAAAAGAGTTTGTTTGTTCAGATATGGATAACGAGGATTGCGTTTTTTTATTTTACCCAAGGCACCAATCCCCCTATCAAATCTATCGTATCTATCTTATCTATCCAATCTATAAAACAAAAAAAGGGAGTCCCTATTCGGGAACTCCCTCTGTAAAAGATTGGCAGCGACCTACTTTTCCACGAACATGCGCAGTATCATCGGCGATGACGGGCTTAACTTCTCTGTTCGGAATGGGAAGAGGTGGACACCGTCTCCATAGCCACCAAAATATTCCTTT
>JAFZPH010000042.1 GCA_017550405.1 Bacteroidales bacterium | reverse complement strand
TTCGGCATGTCACAGCCTGCAAAATGACTATTAGCGCATTCCATTAAGCCGATTTTTACAAAAACCTTTTGAATCGCTCAAAACGCCTTCTGCTCCTATATTCAGACTGTGTCGCAGCCTGCAAAATGACTATTAGACCAAAAATTGATAATGATTATCCGGAATGCCCCTTACAGGGGGGGGCAATTATTAGAGGTTACCAAATACTTGTGATACGCGAGATACGTGGAGAAAAGAAACACGCGAGATTACCAAGAATCCATGACGATTAATAATAATTTGAGCTAAACCAACCCAGTATTCTAATGCCCACTTTTTTTGCGGAAAATAGTGCTATTCCAGCTCACTGTACATCAGAAGAAAGAACGTCATTTACCTTCTATATATTTTGTCTATTATTTCCTCTTATTTTCTCTATTATTTCTGAATGACAAACATTGTAAAGCAAAAAGGCACACAACGGAGAATGTAAAACAGGCACTACCTTACAGGGTGCAGGCTACTGGAAACGTACCTCGGCGGCGGCTGGGGTGTTGCCCTGCTTGAACTGGAGGTTGCCGTAGGCGGCAATGGCGATGCGGCTGCGTGAGACACCTTGCGACACCAGGTAGTTACGCAGACTCTGGGCACGGGCAAGGGAGAGGTCGTAGCACTGTCGGTCGTCCTGCCCGTCGACATGCACCGACAGTTTCACCTTGCAACCAGTGCGCTGGAGCATGAAGCGTGCAAGGTTGTCGAGTTCGAGCTGTGCCACGGGGAGCAGGCGGGCGGTGCCGGGATGGAAAGCCACCAGCGCGAGAGGAAGCGGACGGCCAAGCCGGCGGAGGGTGTCGAGGTCGTAGCCTTGCAGGGCTATCGAGCCGCGGGCGGCGGGGGCGATGGCCACGGCGGGCACGTAAAGCCAGTCGGCAGAGAGGAGGGCGACATAGGGCATGCCTTGGTAGAGACGCAGGGGCTGAAGGGAGTCGAGGGCGCTGTCGGGGAGATGGAGAGCCACACGCGACTGGCTGACGTCGATCACGTCGAGGCCGTTTGCCACGTCGACCAGGTCGCCGAGGAGCAGGCCGACGGTGCGGTGGCCCGAGGCGGTGTCGTGTGCAGTTGGGGCGGCATAGGCCGCGTAGGCGGTGCCGCCCGGCGAGGAGGAGGCCACAATAAGCTGCCGTTCGCCGTGGGCGAAGGCGATGGAGACCTCGTTGAAGCTGCCGTTGACCCCTTTGCCCAGGTTGACGGGCTGCGACCAGTGGCTCCAGTCGGCAATGCTGGTGCGGGTGGTCATGTAGACATCGCCATAACCGAGGCCGCGTGCGTCGGTGACAAAATAGAGCGTGCGCATATTGCGGCTGAGCAGCGGGCTGCGCTCGCAGTAGGGGCTGTTGACGGGAAGGCCGAGGTTGACGGGTTCGCCCCATTTGCCGTCGGCAAGAGGGATGTAATAGATGTCGGTGGCCAAGGCGGTGTCGCCATGGAAATAGGCCCCGGACTGCTGGACATTGTGACCGCCGGGTCGGTCGGAAGCCAGCAGCATGCCGCTGCCGTCGGGCAGCATGGAGGCGTCGGTTTCGACAAAGGGGGTGTTGACCGGCTGGGGCAGACGCTGGAGGGCGGACCAAAGGGTGTCGTTGACAACACGGGCAGTCCATATATCGCCGCCGATGCCGAGGAGGACGCTGTTGCCGCCATCGAAGAAGCCGAAGGCGGTGACCGCAGCCGCTGCCCCCTGGACGGTGACTGCGCCGGCATAATGCCAGCCCTGGTTGCGGGCGGCACGACGGGCATAGGCCACGGTGCCGGAAGGGTGACTGAAGTAGAGCCGGTCGCCGTCGGGGCTGACGAAGGGATGGCGCAGGCTGCCGTGGCTGAAGAGGAGCGAGCGCGAGGGGGTGCCTTTGGCGGCAAGGATGGCGGCAAGTTCGTTGTATTCGGCGGTGTTCAGGTCCTCGAAACAGATGGCGAAGTCCTGCATGCGGAGCTGCGCTTTGGCCCACTCCTTGCGGGCTATCTGCCCCTGAAGGACGCGCTGAAGGGCCACGAAGGCGGCTTTGCGGCCCGTGCAGAGGCGGACGCAGTCGGTCATACGGGGCATGTCGGACTCGACGAAGGGTTTGGTGAGGTCGAACGAGTCGATGACCTCGCTGCGGGCAAGGTCGGAGATGACGGCCATAAAGTATGGGTAGTCGGGGTTGTCGTCGGCAAAGGACTGTATGGGCTGGCGGTTGCCGTCGTCGGCAAACCAGCTGTAGAATAGCTTGTAGATTTCGTTGTAATGCTCGTCGAGGGGGAAGCGGCTAAGGTAGATGTCGGCGGCCTGGCGGTTGTGGTCGCGGGTTATCATGAGGCGGAGACGGGCGAGGGCGCTATCGGCCAGGGGGTCGTCGCTGAAGGCCTCGGCAAAGTCGGCATAGTCCTGCGGGGTGCGGAGGAGGCCGTAGTCCATGGCACGAAGTGCCTGCAGGCGGGCAAGGGCTTCGAGATAGTTGTCGCCGCGCGGGAACTGCTCGAGATAGGCGGAGTAGGCGGCCTCGGTGTTGGTCTGGCAAGCGTCGGCGTAGGCCATACGGCTTTTCTGCCGCATGGCGGCACGCTGAAGGGCAGGGCTGGAGGGATAGCGGTCGGCAACGGAGTCGATGGCCGCGGCGCTGCCCATGGAGGAGAAGAGGGTGGCGGCAAGGGAGCCGATGGCAGCGTCGACCGAATCGGCCAGCGCAATGCCGGGATGGGCCAGCAGGAAACGGTAGAGGGCGTTGACGGTGTTCTCGGCGCGGGCACGGCGGTAGTCGTCGTCGAGTTGGCTGGCACGAAGTGCCGAGGCCACCTGGTTGCTGCGGCCAAAGGCATCCATGAAGGCGGTGCGTTCCACCTGCCCCATGGCGGGGGCATGGCTGCGGACATAGTGCAGCGCCTGCTCGTCGAGCGACTGGTGCTGCTGACGGATAAGGGAGAGGGTGATGCCTTGACGGATGAGTTTCTGCAGGTCGCGGTAGCGGCCACGGTCCTGCAGCCACTCGGTGTAGAGGGCTTCAGCCCGCGTGAGGTATTGGTTGGCCAGCGGAAGGTTGAACTGAGGGCTGTCGGTACGGGAGTGGAAGCGCGCCAGGTCGATGAGGTTGGCAACGTCGTCGGGGTTTTTGACATACTTGTTGCTGAGGGTGACGTAGAGGGCGCGGAAGTCGTCGACGGGGGTGGCTTCCTGGGCGGAGGCCACGGCGGCGAGGAGCAGGCACAGCAGGATGGCGGTCAGTCTCTTCATGGCGTAGGGGTTGCGGGGTTAGAAGGTGAGGCTGCCCAATATCGACTCGAATTCCTTTTCCATCTGTGGATAGGTGGCTTTGGTGGTTTCGAGACGGAATTCGACCACGGTGTTCTGCACCTTGAAGTAGACCATGCGGAACTGGTAGTCCTTGTTGTCGCTGAGGTTGGTGTAGGCACCGATGTAGCCCATGCCGCCCGATTTGGGCAGGCCTAGACCCTCGGTGTAGTCCTTGAGGGGCTGGTAGGGTTCGGCGATATAGCGGTCGTAGACGTAGTCGTAGAGGGTGCCGGTGTAGTTCTTCCGCACACGGATGCGGAGGTAGGGGAGCGCGGTGTCGCCTTTGGAGACGAGGATTTTGGCGGTGTAGTAGTAGTGGTAGACGGTGGTGTTCTGGTCCACCTTTTTGGAGCTAAGGTAGTTCCATTTGCTGGGGAAGGTGTACTGCACCTTGGTGCCGGGAATGGCCACCTGCGCCTGAAGGGCTGCGCCGGAGAGGAACATCAACAGAAGGAAGGGGAAGGCACAGCGTAAGAGGTGCATGGGATTGGATGAGCGTTTGTTCATAATTATTCAAGGTTTAAACGTTTGTCGTAAAAAGCAAGGAGTTGGCGGGTGAGGGGTTCGATGCCGAAGTTGTCGGCGATAAACTGCCGGGCGTTGGCACCGATGGCCTGGCGGAAGGCGGGGTCGTCGACACAGTGTCTGATTTGGGCGGCGAAGCGCTCGGGGGTGTCGGCAATGAGCAGATGGAGGCCGTCGACGGCGCCAATGCCCTGTGCCCCGACGGTGGTGGTGACCACGGCTTTGCCCTGCGACATGGCTTCGATAATCTTCACCCTGATGCCGCTGCCGCTGAGGAGCGGGACGACGTTGATTTGTTTGGAGGCGATGAAGGTGGCTGCATCGGGCACTTCGCCCACGATGTGGACCCCTTCGAGCTGCAAGTTGAGAAGCTGGTCGGACATGCGGCGCCCGGCAAGATGGAGGGTGAGCGACGGCATCTGGCTGTGTATCAACGGCCATACACGGTCGAGGAACCAACGCACTCCTTCCTGGTTGGGCAGCCAGTCCATGGAACCGAGGTGAAAGAGGGTGCCGGGCTGCTCGACCACGCCGTCGACCCGGGCAGGGGTGATGGCAAAGGGGATGGTGACGATGGGTTTGCGGCACCCTTCGGCACGGAAGTAGTCGGCATCGTTGTCGGTGATGCTCACCACGCCGTCGAAGTCGTTGACATGCTCGCTCTCGTATGCCCTGAGGGTGAGTGCCAGGTGTTTGATGTACCACCGCTTGCAGCAGTTGCGCTCGCTCATGGCTATGCGCCGCCATATCTGGTTCTCGACATTGTGGGTGCGGAGGATGACGGGGGCATTGGTGTGCTTGCGTATCACGGGCACATAGGGGGCGAGGAAGATGCTCTCGACATGGACGATGTCGAAAGTCTCCTCCTGCAGCACCTGGGCAAGACGGGCGGCGAAGGCCTTGCTCTCGAAACGGCGAACGTGGTAGGAGTCGCCGCAGAGCATGGCCACACCGGCATCGAGGGGATGGAGGCGAAGGTCGACGAAGACGGCCTCGAAGCGGGTGGCGCGGCGGTAGTCGTCGGGGATGCGGTCCTCAAGCACGGGGTGCTTCTCGCTGCACATGGCCAGCACCCTCACCTCGCAGCCGGCAGCCAGCAACCCCTGGGTGATGCTGTTCATGGCCAGGGTGCCGCCGTCGACAGGCGGATAAGGGGGTTTGTTGCAGAGCTGGAGGACCTTCATTACTAATTGAGAATTGAGAATTCTGAATTGAGCATTGCCGACAGAGCGGCTACAAACATCGGACTATTCGGTGGGGAGGGCTTTGAAGCCTTTACCCATAATCTCGGCACTGTCGATGACGTTGACAAAGGCAGTGGGGTCGAGGTTGCGGAGGTTGGAACGGAGCTTGACGAAGTCGGCACGCTCCATGGTGACGTAGATTATCTTGCGCTCGGTGCCGTTGTAAAGACCCTCGCCGGTGATGCAGGTGCCACCACGGTTGAGCTCGTGGAGGATGTACTCCTTGACCAGGTCGTGCTTGTCGGTGACGATAAAGGCGGTCTTGTAGCTCTTGATGCCGTCGACAACAAGGTCGATTACCTTGCCTTCGATAAAGATGATAATGATGGAGTAGATAGGCAGACGAATGTCGCCAAAGGCGACAAGGGTGGAGAGGGTGATGATGCCGTCGACGATGGTGACCAGAGTGCCGAGGGAGATTTTGGTGTATTTGTGGAGGATCATGGAGATGATGTCGCTGCCGCCACTGGTGGCGCCGCTGCGGAATATCATGCCGATGGCCACACCGTAGATGAGGCCGGCGACGACAGTGTTGAGGAAGTAGTCGGGCACGAACCACATGCCGTCGTGGGTCTGCACCATGTTGAGACCTTCGATGGCGTTGGCGACGATGGGACCGTCGTGGATGACGGGGTTGTAGCCCCATATCCAGCTCTCAATGGCATAGGTGAAGCCGAAGATGAGGAAGGTGGAGATGATGGTCTTGACACCAAACTTGGGACCGAGAATCCAGGTGCCGATGATGAGCAGGGGGACATCCATGCAGATGGCCCAGATGGAGATCTTACCACCCCAAAGGGTGCTGAAGACGTTGGAGAGACCGTAGGTGCCACCAGGCGCCATCAGGTAGGGGTTGACAAACATCACATCGCCCACGGCGAAGAGGGCGCTGCCGAGAATCAAGAGCATGTAGGCAAACACTTCTTGCTTTAAGTTCTTCTTTTCCATTTCGCGTTAAGTTATTTTATCGTGTTGTTATATTGCATGTTGTATCATTCCACACCAAAGGTGCGGAAAATGCAAAGTTACGAAAGTTATTCGGTATAATGACTTTTTGTATAAAAAACTCCCCCGCACGCACTCCCGCAGCCCATCCCCTCCTACCCTCACACAGCCCATCGGGGAGTGGAGCCAGGGTGGAGTTAGGGTGGAGAAAGGGCGAGGGCACACCGCCGGTGCTAACTTTTTGTCATGAGGTAAAAAAAATTAGGGGGCGGTGTAGTATTTTGGGGAGTTGTTACGTTATTATGGGCGTGAGAACAAAGGATCCATTTGACGAACTGCTACACCGCTACCGCGGGTTGCTGTTTTCCCTCTGTAGCCGGTTTCGCCACAGGGGGTTGGATACCGATGACTTGATACAGGAGGCGACCATCGCCCTGTGGAGGAATAGAGAGCGGCTGCTGTCGCTGAGCGGTCCTGCACAAGCGGCACTGACTTGGAAGATTGCCCGCAACGCGGTTATCGACACCCTGCGACGGATTGAGGACAGCGAGGCGCTGCCCGAGAGCTACGACGAAAGAGAGGAGGACCGCTCGCTGGTGGAGGAGCTGCACGAGGTGATTGCACAACTGGATGAGCCCGACCGGACCATCGTGACGATGAAACTGGAGGGATACTCGTACAAGGAGATTGCCCAACAGCTGGATACAACAGAGAAGAACGTGAGCGTGAGACTGGTGCGCGTGAAGGACAAACTGAGAAAAGAAATGACAAAATAAAGATATTATGGACGAAGAACGTTTTGAAGAAATTTGGGAGAGAGCAGAAGCTGAACACTACGGACAGCGGCTGGCAGCAGAGTACCCCGCCTGGCGGGCAAGACGCCGCCGCGTGGCAAGCATGGCAATGCTGACTGTGGCAGCGGCGGGTATCGCCCTGCCTCTGTGGCAGACCTCCATCCAGCCTGTCGTACAGGAGGAGGGCTATACCGTTGCCTACTGCAACCGCACAGACATCGCTGACCAATACTGGGCCAACATGGCAGACGAACTGCTGATGAATAGCTAAAAAAAAATGAAGATTATGAAACGATTATTATTAATAGTACTGTTGCCACTGGCGTTGCTCACCGGCTGCTCCCACGAGAAGAAGGAGTATTCGGCGAGCGAGCTGTACCAACACTATGCCGAACGCGAGAATCTGAAGGTTGCACAGGTCGACGGATTCAGCCTCAGCGACTCGGTGAGTGTGGAGGTGATATTGATGGAAGCCGATGACGAGGATGCTTGGCAACAGCTGAAAGAAGAGTTCAACATCCAAGGCGATGAAGGGACGGTAAGCTGGCTCGGCGACCCCGACAACCCTGCCCACCGCACCCAATGGACCGGCATACCTGTGATGCGTGTCATCGCCTCCATCGACAAACACACCATCGGTATCTACCGCATCGACAACGAGACGCAGTACGACGCCATTGTGGATTACCAACTCGAGAAAACAAAAAAAGGAATACAATAATAAGTAATGACAGCAATATGAAAAGCACATTCAAACTCACTACACTGCTGACCGCATTGGTTCTCCTTTGCTCAGCTTGCGAGAAACCCGAAAACCCCACCGGGAACGGCAGCGACAACAGCGACCCGAAAGAACGCACTATCGTCTACTCGGTAGGTGAAACCGAAAACCGAAAGACACTTAATACTGACAGCGAATGGGATGCCATGCTGGACCAGTTCTGCAACCAAGCCCAGAACGGCAGCGAGGTGGTATTCTACAATATGAGCCAGACGACCTATATCCAAAGCAAAGGCGCATCCAAGACCAACAGAACCATCAACACCACCAACCGTGACGAGATGAAGAAATGGATGAAGGACATGGAGAAACAGGGACTCACGGTGAGGGTCACCTACAACGACACCACCGGAACCTGGCACGGCGAAGCCTACGCCACCGCTCCGACAACCAACACCAACGACATGATTATAGGCATATGGCGATTGAACTGCATGGTGGTGACCCAGACAGACGAGAATAACCACCTGGTGAATAGCGACCTGTTTGCTCCCTTTGAGGGCAGCACGATGTACTACAGATTCTACAACGACGGCTCGATGACCATTTCTGTTGTCAACAGTATCGACAGCGTCACCGACTCGGGTACATGGAGCCTCACGTCCGACGGGGAACTCTGCTCGGAGATGCTGCCCAACGGCGTGAACTGGAATGTAAACTGGATTTCCCCCAACAGCATGATCCTTTCGCGCAGCGACCTCGACACTGACGACGGGAACTATTTCTATCAGCTACAATTCGATGCGGTGAATTCCACAAAAAAATAAAAAAAAACGCACCCCCTGTAGTTTTTCACCCACTTGTTACGTTCTTATAGACGAAATCAATCAAGCAAAACAATTAAACATTATTTTTTATTAATCAAACAAACAAATTAAAAAATCACACCTATGAAGAAAAAACTTTTCATCATCGCCGCCGCTGCCATGTTGCTCGGCATGACCGCCTGCCAAAAGGAACAGATCACCCCGAACAATCCCAGTACTCCTGGTAACGATGTGACCAATGTAATGGTGTCCTCCACCTCCGACCTGATTGGTACCAACTGGACCTCGGCCCTGAACCTCTCAGACCTGCTGTATGCCATGACCGGCATGAACCTCAGCGACTTTGGCTGCGACACCGTTATCGGTTTTGACTCCGCCCTGGTCTTCCATATCGAATTTGACTCTAACTATGCACACCTCACTTTCTCGGAGAACATGGAAGTTACCAACGTTACCGAGGTTGCCGGCGAATACACCATCGAAGAGATTGAGCAGATGAACTTCGCCTATGTGTATGACCCTGCCACCCACACTGGTACCCTGACAGCTGTCGGTGTTGACGAGAACAACAACCCCATCAACTACCAAATTGCCTTCACCTACAGCGACAACGACGACACCATAACCATCAACCTTCTCTTCGCCAATGCCGAAGATGAGGATACGACGATCAGCTTCCCCTTGGTGTTCCACCGCGATATCTGAATCACAGGAGGCTGTACTACGGCGACTGTCACTGGAATTGCTCCAGGAGGCAGTCGCCATCGTTTTTTTTTGCTTAGCCCACTACGGAGAATTGATGGGCAAAGTTTTAGTCATTGTCCTGCAGACGAACATCAAACGACACCTTTGGGGATGACTCGGGCTGGGGAATACAAGTTATTTCTTGACAGTATCAAAAGATTTCGTATCTTTGCATATCGTTACTACTCGCCAAGAACAAAGACACATGAACAATATCAACATTGTCGGAGCCACAGAGAACAACCTGAACAACATCTCGCTGCAGATACCCAAGGGTAAGATTACGGTGTTCACCGGGGTGTCGGGATCGGGGAAATCGTCGCTGTGTCTCGACACCATCGCCGCCGAAAGCCGCCGCGAACTGAACGAGACATTCCCCAGTTTTGTGCAACAATATCTGCCCAAATACGGCCGCCCCAAGGTGGAGCGGATAGAGAACATGCCTGTGACCATCGTCATCGACCAGAAGAAGCCAGCCAACAACAGCCGTTCGACCGTCGGGACGTACACAGACATCTATGCCCTGCTGCGACTGCTGTTCTCGCGCATTGGCGAGCCTTTTGTGGGCTACAGCGACACCTTCTCGTTCAACCACCCGTCGGGTATGTGTCCGCGGTGCAGCGGGTTGGGCGTGGTGACTGACCTGGACATCCACAAGCTGGTGGATTTCGACAAATGCCTGAACGACGAGGATGTGATTCATTTCCCCACTTTCACCACCGGCGCGTGGCGGTGGAAACGGTATGCCTATAGCGGCTTGTTCGACTTGAACAAGAAGATACGCGACTACACGCCCGAGGAGATGGAGCTGCTGCTCTACTCGCCTCAAATCCGTTTGAAGAATCCTCCCGACAACTGGCCAAAGTCGGCCAAGTTCGAGGGGCTCTACCCACGGATGTACCGCAGCATTATCACCACCAAGGAGGGGAAACGGCAGCAAAAAGTGCTGGACGGGATGACCTGCACGGCGGAATGCCCCGAATGTCACGGCACTCGACTGAACGAGCGTGTGCGAAGCTGCAAGATTAAGGGGAGGAATCTGGCCGATGTGGTGGCCATGCCGATAGACGAGGCACGTGCGTTCGTTGCCACCATCGACCACCCACTGGCCACCGACCTGAAACAAGAGCTGGGCAAACGGCTACAAGCCCTATGCGATATCGGGTTGGGGTATCTATCGTTGAGCCGCGGCACGGGAACCCTGAGCGGCGGCGAAGCACAACGTATCAAGATAGCCAAGTATATCAACTCACCTTTGACGGACATGGCCTACGTGCTGGACGAACCCAGCGTGGGGTTGCATCCGCAGGACATCAGCCGTCTGAAGAAATCCCTGCGCCATCTGCGCGACCACGGCAACACAGTGCTGATAGTGGAGCACCACCGGGAGATTATCGCCATGGCCGACCACATCGTGGACATGGGACCCGGTGCTGGCGACCACGGTGGGGAAATCATGTTCGAGGGCGGTTTCGACGGGCTGCTGTCCTCCGACACTGTGACGGGGAGGATGCTCCGCCACGTCACCCCGCTGAAGAGCCACTTCCGCACGCCCACGGGGTGGTACCATATCAAGGACGCCAATCTGCACAACCTACAACACATCGATGTGAACATCCCCATGGGGGTGATTACAGTGGTGGTAGGTGTGGCTGGGTCGGGGAAGAGTTCGCTGATGGAGTTTTTCATGAAGCAATCGACTAAGCCGTTCGTCTTTATTGGACAAAAGGACATCGGTATCAACCTGCGCAGCACGCCGGCCACTTATCTTGACATCGCCGACACGATACGGCGACTGTTTGCAAAGGAAGGCACCGTGGATGGTGAACGGAACGGAAGGCCCTCTATCCAGCTCTTCTCGTTCAACAGCAAGGGGGCCTGCCCTGCCTGCAAGGGGAAAGGGGTCATCGTGTCGGACATGGCCTTTATGGAGAGCATCGAGACGGTATGCGAGGAGTGCCACGGCAGCCGCTACAGCCACGAAGCACTGCAATACCGCTACCACGGCAAGACCATAGCTGAGGTGATGGGGATGACCGTGGAGGAGGCCATCGTATTCTTCGACAGCATGGCTTTCCTGCCCCAACTGAAGATGCTGGAAAAGGTCGGGTTGGGGTATCTGCACCTGAACCAAAGCATGAGTACACTAAGCGGCGGCGAACTGCAACGGGTGAAGCTTGCCGACAGACTCTACAGCACAGCCATCCATCTGTCGGCTACCGAGACACGCCTGTCGTCGGGACACACGTACATCATCGACGAACCTACCGACGGGCTTCATCTGGACGACGTGCGGCGACTGATGGAACTGTTCGACGAAATGGCCGATGCCGGGAACACGCTGATTCTGATTGAGCACAGCCTAGACGTAATGAAGCACGCCGACTACTTGATTGAATTGGGACCCGGAGGCGGCGGCAACGGCGGCAGACTGCTGTTTTGTGGAACGCCCGATGCCATCCTCGATTCGCAGCAGTCGGTTACCGCCTCCTATATCAGCGCCTCACTGCCCAAAGGCTGTTGACAAGCCGGTTTGTCGAATCACAGGAACAAAAAAAATCCATGAAAGCAGTCACTCTCATGGATTATTTTTTGCTGTTTCGAGCGACAGACGGGGTTCGAACCCGCGACCTGCGGCTTGGGAAGCCGCCGCTCTGCCAACTGAGCTACTGTCGCATATAGGGTGTCTGCCGGATGCTATCATCTTAACAGACACCCCCAATAACTCACCTTTTGCCTATTTATTGCATCGGGTGGAAAAATTTTTTATCTTCTACGCTCGCCACCGCTGCGACGACGCTCGCCGCCTTCGCGGTGTGAACCGCCACGGTCGCCGCCTTCGCGACGGGGGCCGCTACCGCCTTCGCGGCGAGGTCCACGGGCAGGCTTGTCCTCGGTATAGCCTTCGGGTTTGGGCAGCAAGGCTTTGCGGCTCAGCTTCAGCTTTCCGTTCTTCTCGTCGACAGCGATAATCTTCACCTTGATGATGTCGCCCTCTTCGATGAGGCCTTCCAGTGTGTCGGTACGTTTCCAGTCGTATTCGCTGATGTGCATCAGGCCCTCTTTGCCGGGCAGGAACTCGAGGAATGCACCGAAATCGACGATGCTGACCACCTTGGCATCATAGATCTGTCCCACCTCGGGAACCGTGCAGATATCTTTAATCCACTTGACGGCAGCCTCAATGCTCTCCTTATCCTGGGAGGCAACATCGACAACACCGTTGTCTCCAACCTCTTCGATATTGATGATGGTGTTGGTTTCGGACTGGATTTTCTGGATGACCTCGCCACCCTTGCCGATAACAGCACCGATAAAGTCCTTGGGAATAAGTATCTGCACGATACGGGGTACGAAGGGTTTGTAATCCTCGCGGGGAGCGGGAATTGTACTCTCGATATGGTTGAGGATATGCAGACGACCCTGACGAGCCTGCTCCAAAGCCTTGGCCAGCACATCATAGCTGAGGCCATCGACCTTGATATCCATCTGGCAGGCGGTGATACCGTCGCGGGTACCGCACACCTTGAAGTCCATATCGCCCAGGTGGTCTTCATCACCCAGGATGTCGCTCAGCACAGCCCACTTGTCGCCCTTGCTGATAAGACCCATGGCGATACCGGCAACAGGCTTGCGAATCTTCACACCGGCATCCATCAGTGCCAAGCAACCGGCACAGACGGTGGCCATAGAGCTGGAGCCGTTGGACTCGAGGATGTCGGACACCACACGGATGGTATAGGGGCACTCCGACTCTACGGGGAGCACTTCTTTAAGCGCACGCCAAGCCAGATGGCCGTGACCCACCTCGCGGCGGCTGAGGCCGCGGTTGCCCCTCACCTCGCCGGTGGCAAAACCCGGGAAGTTGTAGTGAAGCAGGAAACGGCGTGTGCCCTCGATGACGGCACCGTCGATAATCTGCTCGTCGAGCTTGGTACCGAGTGTGACCGTACTCAGCGACTGGGTCTCGCCACGGGTGAAGATGGCGCTACCGTGAGCCGAAGGCAGGTAGTTCACCTCGCTCCAGAGCGGACGGATTTCGTCCAGCTGACGACCGTCGAGACGGCTGCGCTCATTGAGTACCATGTCGCGCATGGCTTCGCGCTCGGTGTCGTGATAATAACGGTCTATCATAAACTTCACCTCGTCGGTGAGCGTCTCTTCGGTATAGTTAGCATCGATAAATTCCTGCTTGATGGCCTCAAATCCCTCTTCACGCTCATGCTTGTTGGCGATACCCTGTTTGCTGAAGTCATAGCACTTTTGGTACACGGCATCGTGCAGACGCTGACGCAGTTCCTCGTCGTTCACCTCATGGCAGTACTCGCGCTTCTCGGTCTTGCCGGCCTCAACGGTCAGCTCGGCAATCACGCGGCACTGGATTTTGATAGCCTCGTGGGCAGCCTTCAGGGCGTTAAGCATCACCTCCTCGCTCACTTCCTTCATCTCACCTTCCACCATCATGATGTTCTCCTCGGTGGCGGCAACAATCAGGTCGAGGTCGGCGCGCTCGATGTCCTGCATCGGGGTATTGATGACATACTGGCCGTCGAGATACGACACACGCACCTCGGACACCGGTCCGTTGAAGGGAATATCGGACACTGCCAGAGCCGAAGCGGCGGCCAAGGCAGCCAATTGGTCGGGCATGGTGTTTTTGTCGCCCGAGATAAGAGTAATCTGCACCTGCACCTCGGCATGGAAATTGTCGGGGAACAGGGGACGCAGGGCGCGGTCGACCAGACGGGCAATGAGAATCTCATGCTCCGACGGACGGGCCTCGCGTTTAAAGAAACCACCGGGGAAACGTCCCATGGCGGCATACTTCTCTTGGTAATCAACAGTCAGGGGCATAAAGTCGACGTTCTCCCCCACTTCCTTCTTCGAGCACACAGTGGCAAGAAGCATGGTGTCATTCATTCTTACTACTGCAGCGCCGTCAGCCTGCTTGGCAAGTTTGCCAGTTTCGATTTCGATCATACGGCCATCGCCCAGATCGAACTTCTTTGTGATAATGTTCATTTTTTCCTTTATTATTTCTGATTCCGCTACGCGACGCACCGTGCGCCGCGTCTCTTGCAAAGCACAGGGACAGCCACAGCCTCCCATCGCTAAGCTCTATTTAGTTTCAAAACTTTAGGCTCTTTCAAAAAAGCCTCCCCAGAGAACCCAGGGAGGCCAACCATAACCAAATAAATATGAAAAACTATTACTTCCTTAAGTTGAGTTTCTTGATGATGGCGCGGTAGCGTTCGATGTCTACATCCTTCAGATAATCCAGCTGACGACGACGTTTGCCAACCAAACCCACAAGAGCACGCTCGCTCACTTGATCCTTTTTATTCTTCTTCATCAGCTCAGTGAGATGCTGAATCCTGTATGTGAACAGGGCAATCTGTGCCTCTACCGAACCCGAATCTTTCGCACTTTTACCATACTCGGCGAAAATCTCTTCCTTCTTTTCTTTTGTAAGATACATGTTGTTCTTTCTACTGTTGTTATTTTATTCGTTTTTTGTTCTTCTGAATTCGGATGCAAAAATACAACTTTTTTTTCACATGCAAGCTTTTTCTTCAAAAAAAATCCAATTTTAACTTTTGTTAGGAAAGTTAGGACACTCCACAAAAAATTAACAATCTTTTTTTCAATGGAATAAAAAAAAGTATGTACCTTTGCAAAAATAAACATGTACATCCGGTTTCTAATGAATTTTGGTGAC
Organism: Bacteroidales bacterium; assembly: GCA_017550405.1. Classification (GTDB taxonomy): domain Bacteria; phylum Bacteroidota; class Bacteroidia; order Bacteroidales; family P3; genus Colimorpha. Next base: position 113,310 of record JAFZPH010000042.1, on the reverse strand, counting down.
ATAATACTGATTCTTATCAAATTTGCAGGTGCTGTCGTAGTGTTTATCTACGGCATGAAGCTGATGAGCGAGGGGCTGCAAAAGGCCGCCGGCGGCAAAATGCGCAGTATTATGGGCCGGATGACCGGCAATCCGTTCCGCGGCATCGTCACCGGCGCCGCTGTGACGGCAGCCGTCCAGTCCTCAACAGCAACAACCGTCATGGTGGTCGGTTTTGTCAACTCGGGCCTCCTCACCCTGGCAGGTGCCATCGCCGTGATTATGGGGGCCAATATCGGCACCACCATCACCTCCTGGATTATCCTGCTCGGCATGAGCGTGGGCGCAGCCGAATACACATTCCCCCTCATCGTCTTTGCCTTGGCTGCCCCGCTAGTGCTAATGAAAGGCGACAAGGCCAAATCCATCAGCGAATTCATTATCGGCTTCGGCATCCTGCTTGTCGGACTGCGATTCCTCCAACACACCATGCCCGACCTCACCCAGCACCCTGCCGTGCTGCAGATGATGCACAGCTGGTCCGACAGCGGTTTCTGGGTCATCCCCCTCTTCATCATCGCCGGAGCAGCCCTTGCCGTCCTCAATCAAGCCTCCTCTGCCGTTATGGCCATCACACTGCTCTTCACCGCCAACGGATGGATTGGCTTCGACATCGCTGCTGCCATCGTCATGGGACAGAACATCGGCACCACACTTACCGCCAATATCGCTGCCACCAAAGCCAACACCGCAGGCAAAAAAGCCGCCCGTGCCCACTTCGTCTTCAACATGGTCGGCACCCTACTCACCCTCATCGTCCTCTACCCCGTGCTCAACCTCATTGCCTATCTGGCCGAACTCCTCTCCAGCAACACCCCGGCCTTCGACTACCGCCTCCTGCCCGTAGCCATTGTACCCTTGGCCACCACGCTCTTCCACACCTTCTTCAACGTCGCCAACACCATCATCCTCTCCTTCTTCATCCCCCAATACATCAAGATTGTCAACCTGCTGGTCAAACCCTCGCCCGAGGAGAACGAGGACGACTTCCGCCTCCGCTACATCAGCGGCGGATTCACCAACACCGCCGAACTCAACCTCCAAGCCGCCCAAAACGAGATACAGAACTACTCCAAACGCATCCTGCGCATGTTCACCTTCCTGCCCAACCTGCGCACCGCCAAGGACGACGATGAATTCAACCAGGTGCTGCAACATATCGAAAAATACGAGAGCATTGCCGACCGCATGGAGATGGAAATATCCAAATACCTCACCAAGGCCGCTGCCGACCTCTCCGCCGAAGGCTCACAGCGCGTCTCCTCCATGCTCCGCATGGTCGACAACCTCGAGAGCGTGGGCGACATCATCTACCAAATCGCCATGACGCGCAAAAACAAACGCGAGGCAGCCGTCCACTTCGACCAGGAACTGAACGACAACCTCGCCCACATGACACAGCTTGTCCAGCATGCACTCGACATCATGGACAACAATATACGCAACGACTACCACCGCATCGACCTCGATGCCGCCTACAAAGCCGAACAGGACATCAACCAATACCGCGACACACTCCGCGCACGACACCTCGACGCCCTCAAACTCGGCGTCTACGACTTTGCCATTGGCAACGCCTACAGCTCACTCTACGCCCTTTACGAAAAACTCGGCGACTACATCATCAACATCTCCGAAGCCATCGACGATAGCGTCAAAACCGCCGAAGTGCTCGGCCCAAAAGAATAAAGACAACAACACATTTTATAAACACTCCACGATACCATGGACACATTGAAATACAACCTTCGCGGCGTCTCAGCATCCAAAGAGGATGTACACAACGCCATCAAAAACATCGACAAAGGCCTCTTCCCGAAAGCCTTCTGCAAAATCATCCCCGACTACCTCGGCGGCGATGAATACTACTGCAACATCATGCACGCCGACGGTGCAGGAACCAAATCGTCACTCGCCTACCTCTACTGGAAAGAAACCGGCGACATGAGTGTATGGAAAGGCATCGCCATCGACGCCGTCGTCATGAACCTCGACGACCTCCTTTGCGTCGGTGCTGTCGACAACATCCTCCTCTCCTCCACCATCGGCCGCAACAAGAACCTCATCCCCGGCGAAGTCATCAGTGCCGTCATCAACGGCACTGAGGAGTTCCTGCAGCAAATGCGCGACCTCGGCATCGGCATATACCTCACCGGAGGCGAAACCGCCGACGTGGGCGACCTTGTCCGCACCATTATTGTCGACTCCACCGTCACGGCACGCATGCGCCGTGCCGACGTAATTGACAACGCCCACATCCACGCAGGCAACGTTATCGTAGGCCTCGCCTCCTACGGACAGGCCACCTACGAAGACCGCTACAACGGCGGCATGGGCAGCAACGGCCTTACCTCCGCACGCCACGACGTGTTCTCCAAAATCTATGCCAGCCAATACCCCATGAGCTACGACCACAACCTCCCCGACGACGTCGTCTACTGCGGCAACCGTCGGCTGACCGACCCCACCGAGGTGCCAGGCGTTGACGCCGGCTCCATGGTGCTCTCCCCCACCCGCACCTACGCCCCCGTCATCCGTCGTGTGCTTGACGAATACCGCCCCCAAATAAGCGGCATGATACACTGCAGCGGCGGCGCACAGACCAAGGTGCTCCACTTCATCGACCACCTCCATGTCATCAAAGACAATCTCTTCCCCGTCCCCCCGCTGTTCCGCATGATTCATGACGAGAGCGCCACCGACTGGAAAGAGATGTACAAAGTCTTCAACATGGGCCACCGCATGGAAATCTACACCGACGAGAACACCGCACCAGGCATTATCGACATCGCCCGCGGGTTCAACATCGACGCACAGATAATCGGTCACGTCGAGGCCAACGAAACCCCACAGGTAACCGTTGCCACCGAGAACGGAACTTTCATCTATAACAATTAAAAACCTATAATACCATGGCATCAATTTTTTCACGTATCGTAGCCGGCGAGATACCCTGCTACAAAGTAGCCGAAACCGACAACTGCCTGGCCTTCCTCGACGTCAACCCCGTAGTCAAAGGCCACGTCCTCTGCATCCCCAAGAAAGAGGTGGACTACATCTTCGACCTTGACGAGGACCTCTACTGCGAACTGCAGCGCTTTGCGCACCGCGTGGCTCGCGGCCTCAAGAAAGCCTGCCCCTGTGTCAAAGTAGGTGTCGCCGTGCTGGGACTTGAAGTGCCACACGCCCACATCCACCTTGTCCCCATGCAGACCGAAGCCGACCTCAACTTCCATCACCACATCAAGATGGAACCCGCTGACATGGCAGCTCTGGCACAACAGATAGCCGACGCCATTGAATAGCACAACTATCACAGACAATAAGGGGGGATGCACCAACGTGTATCCCCTTTTTTTATGTCCCCTACCCAACCAATCTTCTCAAATCGGTCATACACCTGATATGACATTACACTTTTATGGTGTTTCTCTTGTCTTTAATTTACCCCAGATCGGTCATTAGAATGTAGCTACTCATAATCACCTACGGAAAAATATCATATCAATCAACTGGATATACTTTTAGGCGAAAGTCTACGGGACTATGCCCTATTCAGGTGTCACGCTTGCCCACCATTCATTCCTACGGAGATTTCGGTTTCCTAACGACCGTTTACATTAGCCGACTTATCAATCGGGATAACCACACTCAGCGGACGTCTCACATGACCCACTTGGGCCGTTCAATCTCGGCTCGATGTTGCCTGCTTATAGGCTTGTTTTCCGTTATCATATCGAGTAACGATGCTATAACGATACTCAATCGATGCAGGATTGAACGGTCCCTCTCCGTAACGAGGGGAAAACGTTGACGCTCCGTGGCGCAGGGCGGGTAGGCAGAACAAGGTACGGGGCAGGGTTTATCCCCGTGCATTGCACGATTCGGCAGTTAGACCGTAGGAGTTTTCGGTTTCCAAACGACCGATTTTGGGTTAAAAGGAATGCAATCGAAAGCTTCATCAGAACCCCTCAGTAAGCAAAGCAAACAATCTGTAGGAGATAAAGGCAAAATAAGTGCCCCGGCATAGTTGTCGGGGCACTTATTGTCTGTTTAGCGTCGAGCTCTTGCGTTTAAGGTGAAATAGTCCTTCAACTACTTACCTGTTGCAAAAACAAGGCTTGCCTGTTACGTTGGATATATCAGGTAATATTGATAGACGAACTGTTATCGTTCGACGGTGAGGATTTCGAACTGCATGGTTCCGGCTGGGACCACAACGTCGACCTGCTCGCCTGCGCGTTTGCCCAAGAACGCCTGGGCAAAGGGGGAAGTGACTGATATTTTGCCTTCCTTCAGGCTGGCTTCACTCTCCGGGACAATGGTGTAGACTTGCTTGGCATTGTTCTTGATATTGCGGATGGTGATTTTGGAGAGAAGGAGCACCTTGGAAGTGTCGATTTTCGACTCGTCGAGCAGACGTGCGTTGGCAACCAGTTCCTGGAGTTTGGAGATGCGTGCTTCGAGATGCCCTTGGGCCTCTTTGGCGGCATCGTATTCGGCATTCTCGGAGAGGTCGCCTTTGTCGCGGGCTTCGGCAATGGCTGCCGAGGCGGCAGGACGGTCGAAGGCAATCAGGTGGTGGAGTTCGTCTTTGAGCTTCTGTAGACCCTCTTCGCTATAATACTTGATTTCTGACATGATTGGTTTTGATGTGTTATTGAATGCGTTTAAAAATTAGGAAAGGCTTTGAAAGCCTTTCCTAATAGTTTAGTATGTAATCTAACTCTTAGAACTTGAACGTTGCTCCAATGGCATGGGTGCCACGAAGGTTGGCACTGGTGCGATAGGAATAATCGACGGTAAGAGCAGTGTTACTATCGGAGCCTTTCTTGGCCAGAGGGACATCGACAGAGGCACCGGCATGGATACCCGTGTTAGCGGTGGTGCGGAGATCCTTGTCGAAGATGTCGGTCTGGTAGACATAACCGCAACGGAGGCTGAATATGTTCAGGAGACTATATTCAAGACCTAAGGCGAAGTTGTCTTTGAGGAAGGCATTGGAGGTGAAGGTACCGGCAATGGTGATACGCTGACTTAAGGCTTCGATGAGGAAGTCATAAGAGGCACCAATATTGAGGCAGGTGGGAAGCTCCATCTCGCCCGAGCGGAACTCGGCAGTCATATTGTTGCCGGCGTCGTTGGGGAAGGTGAAGGACAAACCGGTGCCATCGAAACTGAAGGCAGGGCCCCAGTTCTTCAGGCTGATACCGAATTTGAGCTCATCGTCACGACCAGTGACATACTGGATACCGGCATCAATGGCGAATGCACTACCGGAGATATTGGCGGTAGACTCGCTGATGACTTTCAGGTTGACACCACCACGGATGGAGGTGGTGAAGGTATGGGCGTATGCCACATTGATGTTCATCAACGTAGGAGAGAAAGTACCGTTGATAGGTTCAGGGCTCTCCTCGGTGGTGATGTCAATGTCGCCAAAGCCCATGGACATGAGGCTTAAACCCATGACACCACGGTCGAACAAGCGGACAGCCAAACCTAAAGCATTGATGGAGGCGCCACTATTGAGCCCGCTTTTGCCACCATAGAGCATGGTGTTGGTGTAAGTGAACTCGAAGTTGTTGACATAACTGAGACCCGCGATGTTCGAATAGAAAGCATCCAGACCACGGACATTGGCCACACCGGCACTACCCCAGCCAGTGCTGCGGGCCCACGGGTTAATAATCAACTCCGTGGCACCGGCAGTACCTCTACGCTTGTCGTTACCAGCCCAAACAGACTCGGTAGACACGAGTACCATGATGGCTACTACAGCAAATATTCTAAATATGTTTTTCATTTCTGTCATTTTTAAAGATTAACAAACAGTGCTTAGAATCCGAAAGAGTTCAGGTCGACAGGACGCATGGTGCCAAACCATTTGACAACACGGTCGCCAATGCCGGGAACTTTAAAGTGGATAAGATATACACCACCTGCAATGGGAATACCAGTGTGGTTGTGGAGATCCCAGTCGAGAGTGGTGGCAGTACCAGAGGTGGGACCAAGTCTGCGGACCATAGTACCGTCGACAGTGTAGATGGAGACTACAGTTCCGACAGGCACATTGACAAAGCGTACCTTGGTTTCCAACTGGCTGGTGGTTTCATAGGTAGAATAGCTGTAATAGGGGTTCGGGACGACGTTGATAAGGCTCAGGATGGAATCCTTATAGCTCTTGGCAGCCTTATCGGCCGTGGCGCTGCCAGTAGCGGTGGCAATGTCTGACGTCAACTCGAACATATACATAGGATAGTCCGAATTCTCGACATCGGCATCGAACAGACGGACAGACGAACCATTGGGCGAGAGATAACGGCCATAGGGCGTGTTCACATCAAGATTGATGGTGACATCGCAAGGAATGTCAATGGGGTTCTTGAACTGGAAACGGGGGCTAACCAACGGCATGTTGACCCATGCTACCGATGCAAAGAGCAGAGAGGCAGAGTCACGCTGCGGGATAAGAGTGGTGCTCTCACCATCGAGGATACCGTGATTGCAGCGGAGACGGTCGACGTCGGACTCGGGGACAAAGTCCATAAGGCGCTCGAGCGAGGAAAGCATGCTGTATGCCCAACGGCCATAGTCGTAGGAAGGTGTTTTGTAAGAAGTGACAACAGAATTCTTGTTGTTGACAATGTCGTAGAAGATCTGGTCGGTAGCGTTCAAGACATAGATGAAATGACGGCCACCCATGACATAGTTCTGAGTACCCTCGGTAAGATCGAATGTGGGATTCCAGAGCATATCGGTACCATTGTACTGGATATAGCGGGAATCTTCACCGAACATGATGTTGAGACGCTCACCAGTCGAAGTGTTGATGGCATAACCAGGGAACCAACCCATACCTGTCTCATGGACGAAAGCAGGATTGTTGATGTCTTCCTCATCGGGGGTGACACCAGCCTCAGCGGCTGTGCGGCCTAACTTGTCGACAGAAGCATGACGACGGACTTGGAAACGGCGGGCATTGCCTTCGGCCTGAGTATAGTCGTCACACATCTCCAGAACCGGGCAACGGGTCCACTTGGAAGTGTCGCTGGTGAAAACAATCTGGACACTGGGAAGATTTGAGATGTCGTTAAAGTTAAGAGACTTGTTGCGGAAGTTATCCATGGTCTTACGTGTGATAGTCCATTTGTTATAGGTACGTGCAAACACTGAGCTAATACGGCAGAGACTATCAGTGATTTTGTCGCCAGCAACATAATAGCGGTACGAGAAAGCAGGGTGCATGGGCAGTGTGGATACCAGGCCATAGGGAGCCCAGGAACCAGCCACATCTTCGAACACTTGGTAACGGTCGACACCGAGGTGAGACGGGTTGCCGTTCATATTGGTCTGCATGCTCTTGAAGTAGTCCTCGTCGCAATAGGTTTCGGAATAGCTGATTTCACCTGTAGTAGCGGTGAAAGTATTACGTGTACCGGCTGCGAATTGGGTACCGGAACGCACCCAGTTCTCCACCCAGTAGCTATCATCATCGGGGATGGCAGCCAACCAAGGTGTAGAATTATCGGCGTAGGTAACAGAAGAGGATAAGAGTGCCTTTTCGTTTACGAAACCGCCCCAGTAACGAGAAATGAAGTTCTCGCTAGATTGAGTGGTGATGACGAGAGGAGAGGCAACCTCCTGGGGATTGCTCAAAGCAATGGCGATACCGAGGTCAAGGAAGAGTTGCTCGTTGAAACGGCCAATCTTAAAGTCGGATTTGACGCTCATAACCTCATCATAGAGATAAGGATTCTCGGCATAGGTAGGATCATCGGGAGACTTGGAAATAGTCCAGTTACCCTCGTCGATATTGTCTTTTTGGTCGAACTTGATAAGGTATTTACCAGCCTTGACGTTAAGCGGGTCGATAACCTCGACACGGATAGGACCGTGGTTCTGCTCGTAACGGGGATTCAGAATCTGGCAAGGATCTTTCAACATGCCAGCACCATCGGCGCGGAACTTACCAGCGGGCTTGCCGGGCTGTCCGGGTGCACCCATGAGTTCCTCAATCGATTCACTGGTGAGACGGAGGACAGAGCCACCGTTGCCGTAGCCTTCGATACGGGTAATGTTGGGGCACATGCCGAACTCGGCATTCACGATAGTACCACCATTCTCGGACGAAGGATTGTGGGGGATGGCGACTACAGGAGTAATGGTTCTTCCAAACTCGTCTTTACGACCGGCAAGATAAGGCTCTTTCTGACCGTCGAGTTTGTCAGCTTCGATAGCAAATTCCTTGTAGCGGTTCTGGGCGTATGCGATACATACGAAGTAGTACTCTTTATTATTGACAAGCGTAGTGTTACGGCCAGTGGCAAATGCATCGGTATTAATACGGAAAACGTGCTTGATACCCTGGTTGGCACCCTCAACCATGATGGTCGGGCTCATGAGGCCAGTGGTACTGTTACGAGTATAGTTTACGAGGGTTCCGATAGGCAGGCTGGGGTTATCGTTGTAGACAGTGTCATAAATTCTGGTAACAGAATCGTAAGTGACGCTTTCAATGGAATCGTAGAAGTTACGGACGTCGCACTGAGCAACAAGGGCGGCCTTGGTGATGTCGCGGATGTCGGCAATAGAGACATTAGCATCCTTCAACTGATAAATCTGATAACCTTCGAATTTGTAGCTACGCTGCTCGTCGGAATAGAACTGGGTGTTGCCTTCGGCATCGGTGTAAGAACGGACGATGGCGGGGTCAACTTCGGAGTACTTCTCGCCAAAGTTATTGCTGGCAGGATTGTCGTACTTGATGTAGAGGATAATCTCGTTGTTCATCTCCTGAGCAATAAGTGTGGGAGCATCGGGACCGTCAAGGACCTTGAAGCAGTTCTCGAAGAGTGCTTGGCAAACATCATCTATTTCGCGGAGCAACTCAACAGAGGAGAAGGCCTTTCCAGAAGGAGCCTGGGCAAAAGGAATACCTACGGTAATGTAGTTCAAGGCACCGGGTTTCAGGGTGAAAGGACCAGCGGACTGCATAAAACGACGGTCGGCGGGAGAGTTACCTGCAGTTACCTCAGTCCAGACATCAACGGCATTACCATTAGTACCCCAGAAAAGAGGATCACTGTCGCCGGGGAACATAAAGTCGCAGTCGAAATCGGTGGTTCCAGTGGTGATACCATTTCCACCGTATTTCATACGCTGACCATTCTTCCAATATCCACGAAGGTAGTTATAGTAGTCAGTAGCCTTGCTAGGCTCACCGCTGATGGCGTTAGCGCTGTTGTCATAGTACACAAAGCGGCGCATACCGAAACGTTCATCATCAACAATGTTGTTACCAAAGTTCACACCATTGATAGCGCAGTTACCAATGCCATCGCCAGGAACGAAATACCAAGCGTTGGGGTAATAAAGGTCGGCATCGTCGGTAAGGCTGATAGTGTCGTAAGTACCATCGGGGAGCAGATAATGTTCAAGCTGCTTGGGATAGTAAGCACGCATCTTGGCAATATCAATCTTGGGATTGTCCTTGCCATCGGGATCCATGTAAGGACCCTGGAAGAAGTCGATACCAACTGCAGGGGGAATACCAGTATAAGAACCTGAACTGGGTCCGTCAACCTCGTCACCGTTGTAGCAATAGCCAAGACCACGCTTGACATCGCATCCGACAAAGTCATCGGCAGCGTAACCAAGGTCGGCATCAACCCACTGGCTGAAGTAGGTCTCGCGGAGTTCGTAAGTAGAACGGTTGATGATTTCGTAGGTGTAGAAAGTCATGTTGTTGATTTCGTCATTTGTGGAGAATGCGAAAGCCTGTGCACGGATTTCCATACCAATAGGCTGGCCGAGAGACTCGGTGTGGACATTACCCATATCATTGAAGACCCACCAGATAGTCTGGTCGCCTTTCAACACCTGGTCAGAAAGAAGACCGCCGGTAACAATGTTAGCTTCAGTTTCGAGGGTTGTGGCCACATGCGAGGTGTAATCGCGACCCCACTGGGCTTTCAGTGTACGGGGGCAGAGTTCATTGTTGAAATCGTAATAAGGATAGTCGCCTTCTTCCCACTCGTAGACGCCATTATGATTGGCATCATAGAAGGGAGCAAGATAAGGAGACTGGTTGGCGTTGATGCCGGAAGCAGGCCAGTTCTTAATAGTGGCGGGGATGGCATCAGGGGAGAAAGACTCATTCGGTGTGGCACCAGCATCACTATAGTCAAACATGGACATGAAAGCTAGAACTTCATTCTTGGTGATGATGTAGTGCTTATCGAAATAGTTACAGACGGGGAGGTCGACAGAAGCGGTCTTCAGCTCGAGAGGACCGGGCCAGTAGTCGTCACCTTCGGAACCGAAACGGAGAGCAGCAATACGGAGCTGATCGTTAACATCGGTACCACCGATCCACAATGCCGCGCAGAAGAGAGGGCAGGTGTTACTGTTTTTGGGCAGGTGGTACTGCGCCACACTACCGTCGTACCACATGTTGCCGTAGCCATTAATGAGTGCTCGGACATTGTTGACATTCAGCTCTGCGGTACTCTGTGCTCTTTTGCACACGGCAGCTTTGGACTGCACTGCAGACTTGTGTGAGGAATTCTTTTTGCAGACTTTGCAATCTTCTGCATAAGAGGTCCCCGACAAGGCAGCAAACAGGAAAGCCACCAATACGAATTTGCTAAATATATTCTTCATATCTAAATATTTTTTTCGCGTTATGAATTAGAATGAGTAAGCGACTGTGGCAAGGAAACGACGAGGAGTGGAGTATCTCCAGTAGTTGTTGCTCAAAGAAATGGTGTACAGATCCCTAAATGAGGCGGGGTCGAGATAGCGCTCGATAACTGACTGGGTCTCGGGGTCGGTCAGATAGCCATTGTCATCGGGGTTACCTGTAACGGGCCACACACTCGTGATATTGCGGATATCGAAGAGGTTGGTAACACTGAGGGAGACGATGAGGTTGGTCTCGCGTTTTCCGACCTTGATGGGGAAGCGCTTGTCAACAATCAAGTCGAGATAGAATCCCCAAGGCAGACGGGCGCCATTGTATCCACCAACGATAGTAGACTGGGTGTTGCTGAAAGCCTTGGTGTAAGGACGGCCAGACTGAGCGACAGCAACGATGTCAATACCGAAGTTCTCGAGGAGCTTGACAGTTTCCTGACGGGACTCGCCGGTCTCTTTATCGGTGACTTTGCGGGTGATGGTGGGACCATTGTAACGCTTGCCGCCTTGATAACGGAAGTCGAAGTTGACTTTGAACTCATGACGGCGGTCGTCGCTGATAGGATTGAGCATCTTGAGGGTGGTGTAGCCTTCCTTGATAAGTTCCTGCATGGTGGCAGAGGGCAAACCAGTACCCTCAGCATACTGCAGCGTATAGTTGGCGTTGACACGGATATTCTTCGACTGACGGAGGTCGTAGCTGACGGTAAGACCCTTGGTGGTCTTGAAATCCAAATTGTCGTAGGAGTAGTAGTTGGGGTTGGGGTCGGCACCCACATACTGGACAACCTGAATAAGGTCGCGGGTCTCTTTGTAGAATGCACTGATGCTGATAGCATTGTTCTTGTTAAGGGCCTGCTGGAAACCTAACTCGTAGTTGGTAATACGTTCGGGTTTCAGATTGGGGTTGTTGAACCAGTTAATCTGGAGCATATAGAGATAGCTGAAGTAGTCGGCACGCCAGTTGGAAGAAGGACGACGGGCAATAATGTCATAACTGGCCTTGAACTGGGAGTTCTCACCAACGGGGAAGGAGAAAGCGATACGGGGCTGGACAACCACCTGGGGTTTGTAGTCCTCGAAGGCCTCAACTCCGACAGAGCTGTTGTTGTACGACTTCTGTCCGTTGGGGGTACGATAAGGAGTGGGTTTACCAGATTTACCGGCAATGGAGTTGGGCGAGCTAAGTTCAACACCGTTGGCATCGTACCAGACAGAACCGTTACGATAACCGTAGATGGTGGGATTGTCGCTTTCGGCAGCGTCGACATAAACAGTCCAGTTGTCACCGGCACCGGCATAAATATCACCCTGGTAAGGAGCCTTGCCGGATTTCAGGTCTTTCACCGTCCAGGACTCATACAGCAGATAGGGGTCTTTCAACACACTCTGGTTGGCATCGAAGATGTCGACACGCACACCGACGTTGAAGATAAGGTCGGAGAAGTAGAACTGGTCCTGAATATAACCAGCCATGTAGGTGGGTGTGTAGGCCGGGCTGTAACGATACTTGGGGTTGCTGGGGGTGAAGAAGTCTTTCAGACTCCAGTTGCTGCTGTTGTATTTCTTACCTGTGTGGTCGTAACCGTAGTAGCTGACCAAACGGGAACCATTGTTGAAGAGTTCATCGGAGGAGAACATGTCCATACCACCTGCTTCAACATACTGTTCGGGGGTATAACGGTCGATATCAAGATAATTGACCTCGAGTTTCTCATTACCAGACCAACCCAGGTAATCACGCATGGCGCGATCGAAATAAGACTGGCCATCTCTGTTGAGCAGACGATCGTAATCGACATAGAGGGTAGAGCCCTCCCAACGGTAATTAGGTTTGCCAAGATCCATCTGTAAGATATGGCGGTTGGCGTTCTGACGCATGATGGTCCACAGAGGAACAGCACTCAAACTATATTGCGACTGATCGACACGGTCATACTGGAAACCAATTTCGAGGGCATGACCCTTGATTTCAGCCGAAGCTTTGGCAGCAACATCAATATAGTCGTTCTGAGCTATTGCGAAAGAGGTTCCCTGGACACCTACATTGTCGAGCAAGCCATAAATGTTATCGGGGCTGTCGCCATTGGCAAGACCTTTGTAGAAACGAAGTACATCGATATTCTGCAAGGCGGAGGAGAGGCCGGGAATGTCAAGAAGCTGCAGGTTGTAGTTGGCCAAAACCTGGTTTCCTGCATAGGGCTCATAAGTGCTCCAGTCAATGATGTCGTACCAGCTGTTCTGAACCATAGCGGGACGGCTGATACCCATATAGTTGAATGAGGGATTCAACTCATAGCTGGGCTGCTGGTTGGTCTCTAAACGACCATAGTAACCATATTTGAAAACGTCTTTGAGTTCACCACCGAACACTTCGTTATAACGACGGGCACGGTCGCGCTCAAACATGGCAGTGATATTATACATCACGTTCTTGATAGCCTTTCCAGCAGAAGAGGAACCCTCGGTATTGTCAACATTGGAAGGTTCTTCATCGGGGAAACGCTGTGTGAAGTCGACAGTCACGGACCAGTCGAGGTCGCGGGACACATCGTTAGCGCAACGGCTCATGTTGAGGGGCATCAAGGAGCTGTTGGGACCATAGCTGAAGTTCAACTCGGTAGTAACAGCCAGGGTGGCATAATCCGAGAAACGGATATCGAAGGCGAGGTTGTTCTTAATGTCGTAAGAACTGGTGTGGGGAACACGACTGGCATCGCCACCGAAATCCTTCTTGGTGAGATTTCTAATCTCAACGAAATCGTCTCTGAAAAGACCTCTCTCAGCGGAATAGTTAGTGGTTCCAGTGACGGGGTCATAGCTGATAGGAGCTTGCTCGTACTGGCGAACCAATGCATCATTAACCACCAGGAAACGGCGGTCTTTGGGGCGATAGAATCCATTGTTTTGATAAGTGCCCTGAGTTGTGAGGCGGAAACCCACGAGGGTGCGGTCGCCGGTCACATTACCGTTCTCGTCCTTCAAGCTCTTCTTGATAACGGGCCCGGTAAGGTAGGCAGTGAGACGATTCCACATTCTGTAGTCGAGGATGGACTCCAAACTGAAGTAACCCTTGAACTGACTCGTAGGAGGTTTAAGGGTGATAATCTGAGTACCACCGATAGCCTCACCGATGCTTGCAGGGGTACCACCAAGGATAACCTGAATCTCAGCAATAGCCTCTTTAGGGACGTTTACACCCGTACGTTTGCGGACACCGCCGACGTTCGTGACCATGCCACTCTCACCACGGGCGGTACTGGTACCACCATCGTTATAACCTACACCACCGACGGCGGCCACAATGCTCTCAACTGAAGTACCCGGCATGTGTGCAATATCCTCACTTGAGACACGTGCACCAGACTCGGGCGATCCAATATCAATGATCGGGTTTTTGGATTCTTTAATTTCAACAGGTTCCAGAGTCTTGGAAGCAGTTGACAGTTCAATGTTACAGACAGAGAAACCAGAGGCTTTCACCGTAAAGTCCTCACGCGTGTAGGTGTTATAACCCACACACGATGCCTGAATCTCGTACTGTCCGACATTCAGGGGCTTCAGAGTAAAATTACCATCCATGTCTGTCTGTGTACCCTTGATTTGTTTTCCGTCTTGCTTAGCAACGACGTTGGCAAAAGGCACTGGCTCTTTTGTCTTCGAATCGATAATGGTACCTTTGATAGTACCCTGTGCGAGGACGACATGCGCCATCAGCAACAGACCGATTGTCATTAGTACTTTTTTAAACATACTCTTTTAGGTATTATTACTAACATTAGATTAATTAATTACAGAATTGTTCATCTCGGGGATATACTTTGCCCGGAGAATAGTGCTATAGACAATTGCTTGTCTCAAATCGAAGCCAGAACCAACAGACTCTTCCTCTTTACCCAACACTACATTCTTGGCCTTTTCCGCAGGTACTTTAGCGCTGGCAACGGTCTGGGCGGTGTACACAGGCTCGGTTTCGTAAGTGAAATAGCCTGCAGCCTTCTCCTCTTCGGCAAAACTGGTTTTCGAAACCTGCCGGTCCTCGAAAAGGGACTCATAAGCAGGTCTCGAATCAGTTTGCTGACGATTGGCAGCATCCTCAAGGTCGGAAAGTTGTTTCTGCACAGCTTTGCGCGAACGAATCCCGACCCAGAGGACCAAACCAATTATGAGAAGAAGATACTTCATTATTTCAATACATTAATTATGCCTCAAGCTGTTTCTGCTCGCGACGGGAGATCTCGAAGACAATAGCGCAGGCAATGCACACGGACGAGAACACACCGACCAGCACACCAACCAAGATGGCGAACACGAAACCGCGAATAACCTCACCGCCGAAGATGAACATCATCAACAATGTGAAGAATGTGGTACCGCTGGTGTTGATAGTACGAGCCAAGGTCGAGTTGACAGCATCGTTCATGTGCGATTTCAAAGTACGCTTCGGATAGAGCTTGCGGTATTCACGTACACGGTCGAAGATAACCACGGTGGCATTGATTGAATAACCAATAACCGTCAATACTGCGGCGATGAACGACTGGTCCACGTCGAGATTGAAGGGGAGCAGGCCATGAAGCAGAGCAAACACACCGATGACCAAAATGGTATCGTGTGCCAGAGCAACAACACTACCGACACCGAAACGCCAGCTGCGGAAACGGAGGCCAATGTAAACGAACATGACCAACAGACCACCGATAACGGCCAGGAATGCGTTTCTCACCAAATCGTTGGCGATAGAAGCACCCACCTGCTCGGACTGGATAATACCCAGCGGATTGCTCTCAGTGCTGCGGAACTCGTCTTCCGAAATAGCATTCGAGAAGAAACCCTTTGTACCATTATAAAGTTTGGTAGCGATTTCGTTGTTGATAGCCTCGCCGTCCTCGTTGAATTTGTACTTTGTGGTAATCTTCAACTGAGAGGTGGGACCGTAAGTCTTCACCTCGGGAGCCTCTCCAAACTCAGTATCGAGAGCGGAGCGGACCTCCACGGCATTGACAGGCTGGTCGAAACGTACAACATAAGTACGGCCACCAGTGAAATCGATACCACGGCTCAAACCGCGAGCATAGATTCCAATCAAGCAGATAGCAACTGCACAGACTGCGATAATATAGAACGTCTTGCGCTTGCCGATGAAGTCGACATTGGCATTACGCATGAAGTTCTCGGAGAAGGGGAACGAGAAGTTGATTTTCTTCTTGTGATTCAGCATCCAGTCGATGCAGAGACGGGTGATGAAGATCGAAGTGAAGAGAGAGGTGACAATACCGATGCAGAGTGTTACAGCAAAACCCTGGACAGGACCGGAGCCGAACATGATAAGCACAAGACCCAGCAGGAAGGTAGTCACCTGACCATCGATAATAGCGGAGTAAGCGTTGCTGAAACCAGCCGAAACGGCATTGGCCATACTTGAGCCGGCGCGCAACTCTTCTTTAATACGTTCGTAAATAATAACGTTGCCGTCGACTGCCATAGCCAAGGTTAACACAATACCGGCAATACCAGGCATCGTCAGAACTGCGCCCACGGAGGCGAGCACACCGAACAGCAGGAAGATGTTGGTCACAAGAGCGATGGCCGATACCCAGCCGCCGCGGTTGTAGAACACAACCATATAAATAAGAACTATAATAAATGCAAGGATGAATGAAATCAAACCTCTGTTGATGGATTCCTGACCGAGGGAAGGTCCAACCACAGCCTCCTGAACGATGACAGCAGGTGCAGGCAGTTTACCAGATTTAAGGATATTGGCAAGGTCCTTGGCCTCTTCAAGGGTGAAGCTACCGGTGATAGAGGAACGGCCACCGGCAATCTCGCCGTTGACCACAGGAGCCGAGTACACCAAATCGTCGAGGACGATGGCCACGCACTTGCCCACATTCTCGCCAGTGATGCGTTTCCAGTCGCGGGCACCCTCGCTGTTCATTGTCATGGAAATCTCATTGCCGCCGGCATTGCTGAAATCCTGACGGGCGTCGGTGATGACACTACCGTCAAGCAGGGCGGCACCGTCGCGGGTATTGATGCGGATAGCAAACAACTGATAGATATCAGAGCCATCCTGGACAGGCTTGGCACTCCAGAGGAACTTCACGGTACGGCTGTCGATAATGCGTTTCTCGAAAGCGACATTAATCATACGGCTGATAGCCTCACGGCTCTTGGCGTGAGCGTAACCCACAACGGGGCCTTCCATCAGACCGCCTTGGGGATTGATATTCGGCATCAACATATTCTCGCTGAAGAGCGGGTGGCTCTTCTCGAGCTCGCTGTTGGAAGCTTCGTCATTGTTGTTGTCGGCACCGAGGGCGCTCAACAGGGAGTCGCCTTCGTTCTTCGGCTGGGCAGCGGTGTCAACCACTTCTGCCACTGCGTCGGCATTACCGTCAACGCCACCGATTGATGCGATATAGGAATCAACCTCTTCAAGCATCTTGTAGCCTTCGGCATTGTCGTAGGTCAGCCAGAACTCCAACTGGGCAGTACCTTGGAGGAGCTTGCGGACACGCTGGGGATCCTTCACACCAGGGAGCTCAACAAGGATACGCTCGGAGGCGCGTAGCTGCTGGATAGTGGGCTGAGCAACACCGAATTTATCAATACGCTGACGGAGAATCTCATAGGTGCGGTCGTATGCACTTGCAGCCTCTTCCTTGACAACCTTGATAACCGCATCGTTATCATCATTCAATTTGATGCGGTCACGCAGTTGCGTGTTGAAGTAGGAAGCCAGCTGCACATCGGGATTAACCTGACGGATTGCATCGTAGAACAGCGACACAAAGTCTCTGTTGGTGGTCTTCTTCTGAGTGGCGATAGCCATGTCGATGGCTTTGTTGAAAACGGAGTCCTCGGTGTGTCCAGCCAATGCGCGAACCACATCGACCGTGGAAACCTCAAGCATCACGTTCATACCGCCCTTCAAATCAAGGCCGAGGTTAATCTCACGAGCCTGACACTGACGGTAGGTGTAACCCAGATAAACCTTCTCGCTGGCCATCGAGTCCAAATATCTGGCCTCGCGGTCAACTAAAAGTGAGTCTTTCAGTGTCTGAGCATACAGAGCATCACCGTGCGATTTTTGGGTGATTAAATTTTGTGCTGTTGTGCTCTGAACATAGGCCTCTGCCGCTTTTGCTGCGTTCTTCTCAACCCTGCTTGTAACAAAAGTGAACGACAATTGATACAAACATACTAAGACAAATGCCCATGTAAGAAATCTAATAAGTCCTTTATTCTGCATATCTTACGTGTTAAAGTTTTAATTAGTTATTACACATTTTGAACATGCAAAGATAACAAAATTTATCGACTCAACAAGCATTTTTCCAAAAAAAGCAGTAATTTTGCAAAAAAATAGAACAAACATGAGCTACGACAATGACTATACAGGCTCCCGCAGCCTACCCATCACCCAACGTCCGAAAGAAGACCGCCCAAGGGAAAAGATGCTTGCCTCGGGCAAAAAGAGCCTTACCGACAGCGAACTTTTGGCCATTCTGATCCGCACCGGCATCCCCGGTGCCAGTGCCATCGATATCGCCATGAGCATCCTCCAGCAGTCCGACAACCGTCTTACCGAACTTGCACGCATGGAAGTCAGCGACTTGCAACGGTGCCACAAAGGTCTTGGCACCACCAAGGCAATCACCGTACTTGCCGCCCTCGAACTGGGCAACCGGATGCTGAAAGAAGAGAAAGAAAGCAAAGACGACATCATCAAAAACAGCCACGACCTCTTCCTCTACATCGGGTCCTCCATCATGGACCTCCCCAACGAAGAGTTTTGGGCCGTATACCTCAACCAACGCAACAAAGTCGTATGGAAACAGCGCATCGGTTCAGGTGGACTGACACAAACCACCGTCGACCTTCGCATCATCTTCCGGGCGGCGCTGGAACACAATGCCGTAGCCCTTGGTGTGGCGCACAACCACCCCTCGGGAAGCCTCAAACCCAGCACCGCCGACAAAGAGCTCACCCGCCGCATCGCCGAGGCAGGCAAGATACTAAACGTCAGACTAATCGAACATCTGATTGTTGGAATACTGCCGGAAGGCAGACCCGACTACTATAGCTTCAGCGAGAACGGTCTTTTGTAATCTCGACCGTTACCGACCCTACCTGGCCGCCAAGCGGGGGATTCATCTTTGTCACCTTGACCTGAACCCGGTCCATTGTCGGGAACGTGCGCAACAGAGCGTCAGCCACCCTCTCCCCCACATGTTCCAACAAGTGCGACGGCTTCTCAACTTCCCGTTTCACAAGTTGGTACACATCAAGATAACTCACCGTGTCGGCAATGTTGTCCGACATTTGGGCCTTTGTAGTATCTGTCTCGTAAGCAACATCCAATACGAAATGCGTACCTATGGCCTGTTCCTCGGCGAAACAGCCGTGGAAAGCATAGAAAAACATCCCGTTAAGCGTAATTCTACTCATTGCTGATACCAATCGGGGCGAACTGCCACACGGCACGGCACACACCTCTCTGCGGAAGCCTGTGCCAGCCACTGCCACCTCATCGGCGACAGGCATTGCAGTCCACCAGGTTAAACAATATCCTCGAACTGCTTCAGGAAACGCAAATCATTCTCGAAATAGAGACGCAAGTCGCGCACCTGATACTTCAACATTGCCATGCGCTCAACCCCCATACCAAGGGCGAAACCGGTATACACATTCGGGTCTATACCACATGCTTTCAGCACATTGGGGTCAACCATACCACAGCCGAGAATCTCAAGCCAACCCGTTCCCTTGCAGATATTGCAGCCCTTGCCGCCGCAAATGCCGCACGAGATATCCATCTCCGCCGATGGTTCGGTGAAGGGGAAATATGAGGGGCGGAGACGGATCTGGGTCTGTTCGCCGAACATCTCCTTGGCAAAGTACAACAGTGTCTGCTTCAAATCGGCAAACGACACATTCTTGTCAACGTACAAAGCCTCTACCTGATGGAAGATACAATGGGCACGGGCGCTGATGGCCTCGTTGCGGAACACACGTCCCGGGGCAATGATGCGGATAGGAGGTTTATTGTTCTCCATCACACGCACTTGCACCGACGAGGTGTGGGTGCGGAGTGCCACCTCCTGTTTGCCCTCCTCCTTCTCGACGAAGAACGTATCCTGCATATCGCGGGCGGGGTGGTCGTGGGGGAAGTTGAGTGCCGAGAACAGATGCCAGTCGTCCTCAATCTCCACCGACTCCGCGACAGTGAACCCGATGCGCGAGAAAATGTCAATAATCTCGTTCATCACCACCGACAATACATGACGGCTTCCAATCTCTTGGAAATCAGTCGGCATAGTCAAGTCGCCGGTATTCTCCTCGGCCTGATGCTCCTCAACATAAGCTTTGAACTCCTCAATCTTGTTCGTGGCGGCGTTCTTTAGCATATTGAGGGCCTTGCCAAGATCCTTTTTCTCCTCGTTGGGCACCGACTTGAACTGCTCAAACAGCTCGTTGATCACGCCCTTCTTACCCAGATACTTCACGCGGAACATTTCAATCCGCGCAGCTCTGTCCTGAATGTTTTCAATCTGAGTGGCCTGGATATCATCGATATAGGCCTGAATTTTGTCGTATAGTATGCTCATCTTTCAATAATAGACATCTTCATTTTCACATCCTCCACTGGGCGGTCCATCGGGCCGCACTTCACAGCGGCAATCTTATCCACCACCTCAAGGCCTTCCACCACTTCGCCGAAGACGGTGTAGTCCCCGTCCAGGAAAGGCGTGCCGCCCAGGGTGGCATACACTTTGGCCTGTTCCTTGCTGAAACTCTTGCCATAGCGTTGCTCCACCATCTTCAACTTGGCGGCGTCCCACGTATTGCCCTGGACAATGTAGAACTGGCACGACGAGGACCGCTTTTCGGGGTTCACCTGGTCAGCCTGGCGGGCTGCCGCCAGCGCACCCTTCTTATGGTACAGCCCCGGCACAAACTCGGCAGGAATCGTATAGCCCAACTCCCCGTCGCCGAGCATCTGTCCGGGCTTCGCATTGCGCGAATTCGGGTCACCGCCCTGAATCATAAATTGATTGATAACTCGGTGGAAAAGCAGGTCATTGTATGTGCCCTCTTTCACCAATTTTAGAAAATTATCGCGGTGTTTTGGGGTCTCATTGTACAGTTTGACCACCATGTCACCATACGAAGTTTCAATTTTTACGTAATACTCTTTCTCCCCTTTTCCCTTCTGTTTATCAACAGTTTGTGCATTGATTCCCGTCAGAAAAGCGAGAAAAGCAACAAGAAAACAAATTTTTTTTGTCGTCATACCGTGTTTTTTTACTATCTTTGCAGATGCAAAAGTAATCAAAAAAATTCATATAAGCACAAAATAAAAGAAAAATTTATGAAGAAAAAAATCCTGCCTCTTTTCGGCCTTCTGTTAATCAGTGTATTATCCACCGTCGCTCTTACCTCCTGCGACAAGGACACATGGTGCTATCTTGAAGTCACCGTCTTGGATTCGAAGAACGACAACAAGCCCGCTGCGGGTGCATGGGTCAAAGTTCAATACGTAAAATACAACGAGGACGACCCCGCCAGCAGTGTAGTCGGAACCATCTCCGACACTACCCAGTGCGACAATAGCGGTGTGGCCAAAACCAAGTTCGCTGCCCCGGCCATCTTCACCATCATGGCCCGTATCGACGAACCCGACACCCTCAACCACAAGTTCTACTACCGCCAAGGCATGAGAACCGTCCGCCTGAAAGAGGGCGAAGTAGTCACCAGCACCGTCAAAGTCACTGGCGATAAGACCCTCGGCCGCGCCGACTTCCAAGATATCTAAACCAACACCCCCACAACACCATGGCAACAAACTTCACCAACGAAGACCTCAAACAAATAGCCGCCCTTGGGCTGACCCAAGCCGACGTTGAGAAACAGATAGAGAACTTCCGCAAGGGGTTCCCTAAAACCCAGTTGATTCAGGCCGCCACCGTCGAGAACGGAGGTATCCTGCGTCTCGACGACGACCAAATCAACCACTATGCCGCCCTCTACCGCGAAGCATCCATCGGCAAGAAAATCCTCAAATTCGTCCCTGCCTCGGGTGCTGCAACCCGCATGTTCAAGGATCTCTACTCCTTCACAGCCACCTATTTCGGCATCGACTACAAAATCGAGAAAGAGCACCCCTCCGTCAAAGAGTTCCTCGAAAAAATCCGCACCTTCGCCTTTTTCGACGACCTCGTGGCATGCATGGCCAAACACAAAGCCGACTTCGGCGACTACATGGACCGCGGCGACTTCTCCACCGTCATCAACTTCCTCCTCAAGGACCAGTACATGGGCTACGGCAACCTGCCCAAAGGCCTGCTCAAATTCCACAAATACGGCCATCTGCAGCGCACCCCGCTTGAAGAGCACATCGTCGAAGGTGCCGAATACGCACGTATGAGCGACGACACTGTCAACCTACATTTCACCGTCTCGCCCGAGCACCGCGCCCTCTTCCGCAAGAAAGTGGCCGAAGTGAAACGCTACTACGAAGATGCCTTCCATGTGAAACTGCACATCACCTTCTCCGAGCAGAAACACTACACCGACATCATAGCCGTCGACGAACAGAACAACCCCGTGCGCGACGACAACGGCCGGCTGGTGTTCCGTCCCGGCGGACACGGAGCTCTCATAGAGAACCTCAACGAACAGCGCGCCGACCTTATCTTTGTCAAGAACATCGACAACGTAGTGCCCGACTGGATGAAGCACACCACCATCATCTACAAGAAAGTGCTTGCCGGGCTGCTCCTCAAACTCCAGCAGCAATGCTTTGACAGCCTCCGCCTGCTCGACAAAGGTGTCAAACCCGCACAACTCAAAGCCATTGAGGACTTCATCCAACGCGACCTCCATCTCGAGTTGCCCGCCGACTACAGCGGCCTCGACAACAGCGAGAAGGCTGCTCGCCTCCACACCCTCCTCAACCGTCCCATGCGCATCTGTGGCATGGTACGCAACCAGGGCGAACCCGGCGGCGGCCCATTCGTAACCTGCAACACACAAGGTGTCAACAGCCTACAGATTGTGGAGACCGCCCAAATCAACCGCAACGACCCCAAGCAGGAAGCCATCCTCGCCAGCGCAACCCACTTCAACCCCGTCGACCTTGTCTGCTCCACCAAGAACTACCGCGGCCGCTACTTCGACCTCCGTCAGTTCATCGACCCCGCCACCGGATTCATCAGCAAGAAGAGCAAAGGCGCCACCGTGCTCAAATCGCAGGAGCTCCCCGGACTGTGGAACGGCGCCATGGCCAACTGGATTACCCTCTTCGTCGAGGTTCCGCTTGCCACCTTCAATCCCGTCAAAACCGTCAACGACCTGCTCCGCAAAGAGCATCTCGAAGCCTGACGCTCATTTTCACTACCACACAGCCGGCCTGCATACACTGCGGCCGGCTGTTTTTTTACACGAGACTCTGCCCCTCTGGAATGATGTGACTCCCTCCAATCCAGCATCCCTACAGCATCGTTCCCCTATCGTTATCCTTTTCAGTATCGAGAAACGAGGTGATAACAAAGCTATAAGGAGGCTTGATTGAACGAACTTACAGCAAAGCAGCGATGATTCCGAACCGGTCGTTCGGCCGACTATTCTCTCCACCACGATTGGGTATGGTCTGCTCGTGACATATCAGCATTCCGTTGTGCATCACGTCCACATTCCTGTCTTTACGTGGTTTCTCCATGCCTTCGCCAGCGGAGCGACCATTCAGCACAGAACGAATACCAATCCTTCATAACGATTGGGGATAAAAAAAAGACGGCCCGGAAGCCGTCGTCGAATACATAGGGGACATCCCACCGCTCAGAAGCGGCCATGCGCGCCGCCGCCGCCAAAGCTGCCGCCGCCGAAGCCGCCGAATCCGCCGGAGCCAAAGCCTCCTCCGCCCCACGAGCCTCCCCGCGGGAAGAAGATTCCGCCCCAGTAGGGTCCGGAGCCACGGCCGGCACTGCCACTGAAATGGTCGCCGTGGTCGTCCTTGTGGTGCTTCTTGTCGTAGCGGTGCGCCAGAATCAACACCACCACAATGATGAGCATGAATCCCAGCAGGAACCACAGGGCGCGCTGTTCCTCCTTGCGGTAGTCGGCATAGCTGTACTCGCCCCTGCAAACGGGCTCTATCACATCCAGTGCCTGGGTGATGGCCTTGTAGTAGTCGCCGTCGCCCAACGGTTCAATCATCTGGTCATCAATGATGTGTCGGCAGAAAGCATCGGGCAACGCTCCTTCCAGACCATAGCCAGGCAGGAGGGCGACATCGCCGTAGGGCTCTTCTTCGGTCTTGGACTTGATAAGGATAACCAAGCCGTTCTTCAAGTCTTTCTGACCGACGCCCCAAGTGGTGCCGATGCGTGTGCCAAGCTCCATAATCTCGCATCCGTGGAGCGAGGGGGTGATGATGACCAGAATCTGGTTGGAGGTGCTGTCGTCGAAAGCCACCAACCGCTGTTCCAGGCTGTCGCACTGGCCGGAAGTAAGCATGCCGGAGTAATCGTTCACCAGCCGGTTGGTGGGTTCGGGACACCACAAATCCTGTGCCGGCACGAGAAATGCCGGCAGCAGGAAGAGGAATAGCAGGAGCTTTTTCATTCGGTTCAGAAGTCAAACTTCACCTCAACAGGTTCTTCGCTACCCTCGGGGGCAGTGAAATAACCCTTCTTCTCGAAACCGCAGATGCCTGCAATGATGTTGTTGGGGAAACGGCGCAACATCTTGTTGTAGGCGTTGACAGCATCGTTGAAACGCCCGCGCTCGGTGGCGATGCGGTTCTCGGTGCCTTCGAGCTGCACCTGCAGGTCGCGGAAACCTTGGGTTGCAGTGAGTTCGGGATAACGTTCAACCACCACGTTGATGGAGCGGGTAAGGGCGCTGGAGAGTGCATCCTGAGCTTTCTGGAATTGTGCCACATTGGCCTCGGTAAGGTTGTTGGCATCCACCTGAACCGAACCAGCCTTGGCACGGGCTTCGATGACCTCGGTGAGTGTGCCTTTCTCGTAATTGGCAGCACCCTGAACAGTGGCCACGAGCTGCGGGATGAGGTCGGCCCGACGCTTGTAGGCGTTCTCTACCTGCCCCCATGCAGAGGAGACATTCTCTTCGGTGTTGACAAGCTTGTTGTTGATGCCCACACCCCAAAGGAAGCAGACAGCAAGGAGACCGACAATGGCCAGAATCACAATAGCAGTTTTCTTCATAGTTCTAAATTTTTATGATACTTTGATATATCGCATTTACTGCGGAAAAATTCAAAATGCAAAGATAGGTTTTTTTTTTCATATAACAACCTTTTGAGAAAAAAACAGTCTTGGTGCAAAAAAAAGTTGGATATGTCAGAATATCTTCGTAATTTTGCAGAATCTTTTCGGAGGGTACAGAAGTGCTTTTGTACTCATTAAATCAAGAAGTTAAACATAAAAAATATTCAAAACTATGGGTATCAATGCCAATAAAAAAGTAAAAAGAAGAAAGGTCAGAATCAATGTGAACAAGAATTCCACCAACAATTGGGGCATTACCGCAGCTGGTTGGAACGCTGTCCACAAAGCCGTCATCAACGCTGAATAATCACAGTTTTAACGGTGCTGGCCGGGCAACCAAAGTGCCCTGCTTCGAACAATAAAAGGAGTCGCTTCGGCGGCTCTTTTGTTTTTTATACCAGTCCTTCCTCATAACCATGCGTTTACAATACGGGATGCTATAGAGGGGATAGATTTGATAGAGGGGATAGGTTGGTTCATCGTCATTGTCTCTGCTATTGCCCGTCTGGTAGGCAGGGATGACCTAATTGCAGAAAAAGGGGTGGCCCGAGCATTGGGCCACCCCAGAAAGATGATGGGTTAAACTTGTTATTTCACAATCAGTTTGCGTACGCTGTTCACATTGTCGCCGACAATGCGTACATAGTATGCGCCCTGGCTCAGGCCGGAGACGTCCATCTGCTTGTTGCAGTCGGAGGAGCATTCCAGAGTCTCGGTGGCTACGGTACGGCCGTTGATGTCGACAACAGAGATGGTGATGCGTCCGTCGACACCTGCCACATTGATGCTAACCATATCGTTGGCGGGGTTGGGATAGATGGAGCATTCGAAATTCTGGTCGGCATCGTCGATTCCTGTGCGTTCGCCAGTGGTGACGACCACCTCGTTGCCAGTCCAATCGCTGTTCCAGTTCAGGCCGCAGAGGGCACGGACACGGAATCCATAGGTGAAGTTGGGCACAAGATTGGTGATGAAAGCATGGGTGTCGGGGACAAGGATGGTGCCGAGAACCTCGTTGGGGGCATAGCCTTGGCGGCCATACTGGACTTCCCAGAACTGGTTGTAGTCGCCGGGTACCCAGGTCAGCTTGACAGCATTGCCATGGACTTCGGCATTCACAGCACCGACAGCACCGCAGAAGAGTGTGCGGAATTCAACCGACTCGGTGAAATCGCCCATCACTGAGTGTCTGGGACCGCAAAGTGTACGCACCTGGACAAGGTAACGCTCGCCTGCAGTAAGGCCTGTAACCTCGTAGGAGGTGGTGGTAGTACGGAAGGTCTCGTCGAACGAGTTGTTGAACACTCTCACCTCCCATCCATCGTCGGCCGGGTCGGCAGTCCAAGTCACAGTGGCACGTGAGTTGGTGATGTTTGCCACCTGGACATCGGTGGGGATATTGCAGACATAGCCGGTAGTCTCGGAAGCGAATACCCAGTTGGAATAGCCGAGGCTGTCGGCATTACAGTTCTGACGGATACGGAACTGGTAGACGGTGGAATGATTGAGACCCGTCACCGTGTAGCTGTAGCCATCCACCTGGATGGGGTCGGACCAGTCGGACTCGGATTCTTGCTTGTAACAGATTTCGGCGTTGCGGCTGCCGGCATTCCAAGCCAGGCTGACAGAGGTCGTTGTGGCAGAGGTGGACACTATCTCGGGATCTCCGCAGTAGGGACCGCAGGAGAGGAAGGAATAGTTGGGCGAGACCGTGTCGGATGTGCGGGAGTAGACGGGGAGCGAAGCGGCAGTGAAAGGATTGATGGGACCGGAATAGTCTTGGGCGTAGAGGGTCTTGACACAGTTGTTTACATGGCCTTCAAAGGCTGCGTTAGAGCCATACATGCCATACTGTCCGCCGTAGCAACTGACGGCTACGATGAGGTTGCTGGTGCCATCATAGGCATAAGCGGTATCGAGACGGAAGTATTTCCAGCCTGTTGAAGAATAGTTGAGGCTGCCATGGAACACATGCACGAAGGAGCTGTCGAACTTAAAGTTGTTGAGCACTGTGTCGGTGGTGCTGCCAATATAAATGTCGGCATTGCCGTAGTGAGACCCTACATCAGTATTGGTGGGGTTGAAGCCGATGGCAATGATGTTGTCGAGACCGGCAAGGGTGGAGGCATCGACAATGACCTCGCTGTAGGTATAAGGATAGTAGGCATCGGACGGTGCGTAGTTGGACAATGCAGGAACAGCCGTGGCGGGGTCGAAGTTGTAGTGTACGTAAGGATTGACGCAGGCGTTGGTGACGAAGCTGACGTTGTCGCACCATTCGCTGCGGTCATAGGCGGAACAGAGGGCACGGACACACACTTGGTAGTTGGAGAGGTTCTGCAGGTCGGTCAGGGTGACGCTATTGGTATGGACAATCGTTCTGTGCCAGGACCAACTGCCTTCAATTCTATATCTCACTTCGTAGGAAGGAGCGGAATTGTTCCAAGTAATGTCGGCAGTGCTGTTGGTTACAGCTGTGACTGTCAGACCAGTGGGACGTGCACATGTGGGAGCAGCATGAACGCTGAGTTCGTCGATTTTAACACCGTTGCCCATGTTGGAGACACCAATGAGGGCTGTCTGGTAGTTGGCGTTGCCAGCCGAAGCAGGAAGCGACACATACTGACGAGTCCATGAGGTGATATTGTTGGTGAATGAATCAATCACAATCCAGTCGGTATTGTTGGAGAGGCGATAGGCAACATAGAGTTTATCCTGAGCATCGCCCGAAGCCACTTGAGCCAGATAGAAAGTGAGCTCGGCGTTGGAAGTAAGCGCGGAGAAGTCGAAAGAGGGGAGGACGAGCATGCCTGAGCCGGTACGAGAACCGCCATAGAACTGAGCGATATGACCGCCGCTATAGGCACCGGCAGGGTTGTAGGTGGTGGTAGCCCATTCCCAGTCGATACGGCCATCAATACGTTCAAGAATCATGCAAGGATCAAGACCAGGCTCAAAATCGTATTCATAACTGACAGTGTCGTTCACAACAATGGGGAAACAACGGGTGTGGAAAGCGGGGAACTCCACTATAGTACTATAAAGGCCAGCGCCGCAGTTGACACGCAACCATGCATGGTATTCCGTGTCATGAGTAAGACTGTCGAGGGTATAGGACGAGGACGTGATGTTAACTGAGTCAGTGACATCGGCAAGACTATCGGCAGTGCCATAGAAGACGGTATAATTGCCCACGTTATTGGTGTCGGTGAAGTGGAGTTCTATTGAATGGGTGGTTGCGTTGCTGGTGTAGAGATTGATGGGCTTCTTGCACGGGTTGACGTAATCGACACGGAGGTCGTCGAGATA
Source organism: Bacteroidales bacterium (assembly GCA_017550405.1). Taxonomy (GTDB): domain Bacteria; phylum Bacteroidota; class Bacteroidia; order Bacteroidales; family P3; genus Colimorpha. The sequence goes on along the minus strand of JAFZPH010000042.1, from coordinate 84,961 downwards.
GAATCCATCGCTCTCATCCTCATCACTGCGGATGCAGATATAACGGCCGTTGCCGGTATAACGGGAAAGGTCGACCTCGACCAGTTGCCAATCGTAGTCGTTTAAGCTAAAGGTAGCGCTGTCAACAGCCACAAAGGTGGAAGGATTGTAGGGGTCGGTCTGGACGCCCACTTTCAACTTATAGCTGGCGTATGAAGTGTAAGTGCCCATTATGTAGAAGGAGACCTGAAGCGTGTCGACAGGCATAGCCATCTCGGGGAGAATCAACTGGCTATAATAGTTGTTGGCATAGCTGCCAAAGTACAAGGAATAGCCACTACGCGCATAGCCTGAATAATCATAGATATAGGGGTAATAGTAGGTAGAGTACTCCGAGGAATAGTTCGTGTAACGGCCCCAGCATCTCTGCATAGCGTCGGTACTGAAATCAGCAGTAAAATTGTCGAAATTCTCCACCAGCGGAATCATCGAGAGGGGAGCACAAGTGGTGGTGGCCTCTACTGTAGTGTAGACCGTAGTATCGCCGCACAGACTGCCGATACGGAAACGGTAAGCCGTTGCCGGTGTAAGGCCAGAGACAATCGCCGAGTCGAGAGATGTGGCGGAGGTGTGGAACTGCCAGTTAATATCGTCAACGGGAGTATATTCTACACTCCACTCTGCCTCATAAAGACCTGGCACCCAAGTAAGTGAGACACTTGAAGAATCGACATTGGCAACCGTGACATTGGGAGCGACACACGTAGCATCAACACAGGGTGTAATGAATATCGTGTTGGAACGATCGGAGAGGATACCCCATCCCCAGACAGAACCGATGGTTGTGCTGTCGGACGGGTCGAAGTTGACATTATCAGCATAAGCATAGATGGACTTTGGCTCAGTAGTGCTATGAGACTGTGTACTATAGGATGTAACATAACTACCGGTATTGTCGTCGAATGTAACGATGATGTTACCATGTCCCGGGTATACGTAAGCAGAATCAAACCTCAACTCGTTCCAGCCGGATGTAACAGTGAATGTTCCCGAGAAGTAACGGTTTGCCATCGTCTGGGGGACAAGATCAGTAGCAGAGTAATAACTGCTACGGCTTGTGGTGTCGATATACACATCTATCTGGCGGCTTGAAGAGAGACCAGATACCATGTTTATCTTCAGACCGAAGATAGAGTCGAAACCGGCGACCTCGGTGGAGTCGAAAATCTGTTGGCTGTAGCTGTAGTTATAATAGGTGTAGTCCGGCAGATAAGCGGTGGAGGAATAGGAGTTGGCATCACCTATCAACACTTCGCCGCCAGCAAGACAGGGAGTAAGAAACGTCAGAGATACATTCTCTGAAGTGTCACCGCCATCGCAGGTGGCATGGATGTCGAGGAGATAATTGGTATTATGGTTGAGGTTGGTGAGCATCATGCTGCGGGCAGAGTCGGGGGCTACAAAATACAGGATGTTCTCATTTGCAGTGTCGGTCAATATGATGTTGAACTCGGAAGGAGTGGTGTGATTGTCGTAGCTCCAACTGACAGTTGCCGAGCGGGCACTGATATTGGACATGGCGACATTGTAAACGGGAGTACATGTAGCCAACGGGACGCATTGAGTATAGAAAAGGAAGCCCTCATTGCTATAGTACGAAGTGTTCAATACCAATGTGATGGGACCCACATACGAAACAGCTTCAACATTGCTGTTACTTCCAGTGAGATGAGCCAGCTGACGACCGTCGGTGCCGGCACCCTCGTAGATATCCAAAGTGCCGCCGCCTATATTGACGAAACCCGAGAGTGAAACAGACATCGTACTGTCATCGGGATAGACAATTAACGTGCTGTTGCTATAATAGGGGGCGTTGGCAGCCACTCCACCAGGGTCGGCGATGGCCATGCCACAAGTGAAAATGGTATCATCACCCGTCTCGTGCATGTTGTATACATTCGGCTGGGCAGTGACGGGGAGCGACCAATAGCCATTCTCCGTGCTACATACTGAACGGACATAGAAATCATACACCATGCTATCCGACAAGCCTGTAATGGTAGCGGGGTTGGTGGTGACGGCTACACGGGTCGTGTCCTCGTCGGGATTAAATCCAGTGGGGCCATAAGCCACTTCCCAAGCTGTGCCAGAGGGGCAAACCCAACCCAGCGTCACCTGGTTGTGATCAGATTCGACCACTGTGAGAGAATCCACCAATGGGCAGGACCTGCTCTGGCGGATAGTAATGTCGTCGAGATAGATATAGGTATAGGAGGGATTGTTGGCCACCCTCAGTACCACATACACAGAATCGGTGGTGGACACTGTATCAAAACTGACGGTGTACAATTGATACACATCACTCAGAGCCACATCCTTTACGGGGTGGAACACTGCCGTAGCCGAATCGTTGGTATAAGTGTAGCCCACATGAATATAGCCATAGTTTCCAAACGCCCAGAACGTCATCTCCACTTGGTTGGCCGGTAGAGGTACCAGCGGGGAGACAATGGAATTGGGGCCATAATCGCTATACAGATCCAAGCAATAATTACCCGAATGAGTGTTGTATGAATAAATCTGAGGATAATAATACATATATCCGTAGCTATTATAAGCAGTATGCTCCCACAAGGTCCAGCATGCGGGCATAGCGCCATAGTTTTCAAAACCTTCGCTGAAAGGAACTGTCATCAGTCCACACAGAGTGCGGAAAGTATGTATTGATATTGTCGAAGTGTCTTCAACGCCGCAATAAGTACGGACAAACAGATTGTATTCGGTATTGGCCGAGAGGTTTGTGAGCAGAATGGTGGTGTCGGTAGTAAACTCCCAGGTGCCGGTAGGATAGTTTCCAGTACGGTACTGGTAGAAATAGCCCATGGCATCTTCGTTTAGCGACCATGAGACAATAGCACTATCCGACATGGGGGTAGAGACGATATTCATTGGGGGCAAACACGACGGACAAGCAAAAGAGGTGGCAAAAGTGCCGGAAAGACCGGTGGCCGAAGTGCAGTTGTAGAGCACCACGCCCAAAGAGTCGGTGACAGTGAAAGAACACTCGCTGTCGTATAAGCCGCCTGTCCACTCAAAACTGACGGGACCTGAGCAGGCTGGAAAGGTCTGTGTAAAATAGCTTCCCGAGGTGAGCGTAAACGTTCCCCTGAGGATAGAGTCCTGATAAATAGCCAAACTGGCTCCGTTCCAGCCGTCGGAATACTGGTCGTAGCCGGTCACTGTGATAGAGCAGTCTGTCTGGCCTGGGTCACACTGTGCCCATGCTGTTGCCGACAAAGCGACAACCAACAATATGATAGATAAGAATCTTTTCATGACTTAAAGGTATTAAGTTGTATAAAAACTGTCCATGAGTTACTTCACAACCACTGTCTGGGTGACAATGCCATTGGTGGTGCTGATACGCAGGTAATACATGCCTGCAGCCATGTCCTCAGTATTGATGGCTACATGGTTGCCGCTGCATTGTGTGGTAAACACCTTCTGGCCTTTCACACTGTACATCTCCACCTCTTTCAATCCCTCGGTGTCAATATTCAATATGCCACTGGCCGGGTTGGGGTAAATCTTCACCTCTTCCACACCGGCATCATCAATGCCTACCACGGGATGATTGATGGTGACGTTCACGGTGGCAGTGTCGGTGCTGCAGCCATAACGGTCGGTAACAATTACCTTATACACCGTATTCTCAGTGATAAAGGCATCCGTCTCGGGAGCATAGGGGTTATCCAGATTGTCGGCAGGAATCCATCTGTAGGTGAAAGGTTCCATACCAGACTCCACCGTCACGCCCACATGGGTGCAGAGATAGTCGGCCACGATATTGGTGTCGTGCACCGTCAAGCGAGCATTTGCAGTCATCACAAAATGCATCGTATCATAAACCTTCAAAGCAGGGAACTCGGGACAAACGCTAGTCTCGAGATAGAGTTCGATATATTTAGTACTGGAGAGATTGGCAGTGGGGAGGCCGGCAATCTCGAGGTAGTGCAACTGATTCTTGGCGATATAGAAGCTTCGAGTGCCATCCATCACCACACCGGAATCGCTGACCACTTGGAAATCCACCCCATAGACAGCATTACCACCATAGGTCACATGCACCCAACCGTCGTCGTATGCGGTCTCGTTGATATCGAACGGAACCGTGGTGGGGCAGCCAATACGCACTGTATCTCTGACATCCTGCTCAAATCCGAGCTGTGTACTGGGGCTGGTGAAGCTGCCATACTCCAAAAACACTCCCGAGTCGAAAGCGTTGTCGCCCACGTTGCATACCGACAAGTGCATGTGATACTCAGCACAAGGGACAATAGTAGCCTCGGCCATCAACTTTGCAGTGTAGCCGTCATACTGTACACCAGCTGTATCGCTGGTATTGGCAATATAATAGGAAGCATAGTCGTAGTAGCAACCCGTACCACTGCCACCTGATGAACCGGGGGTTCCTGGATTGACTGAATTGATAGCCACGGCAATACCATTAGGGGTACTGTCAGTAACCGTACCGGGAATAATAGCCACATTCCAAGTGCGTTCTTCCATAGTGACCGGGTCAGGTCCCGTGATGAAGAAGGCAAACACATCATTGAAGTTTGAGCATACATACTCGGGATACTCCTCTGAGGCAAATGTGTACAAGAACGAAATACGGTCCGTTAAGCCCACAAAGTCAAAGTCGAGTGTGGCACAGCCGTTCACAGTGCTTGTGGCAAGCAGTTCCATCTGGGGATCGGAGTAGAAACCATCAATGGCTTGTGACGCCCCACTATTATAGTTTGGGCCAGGTGCCACAGAGATGTCTCCCGTGGTCATCACTATACCAGAATCCATCTGGAAATCCGGGAACCCATTGCTCTGGAACACACCTATCTGGTTTGTGCTGATAGGGGAAGAGCTGTTACTGAACCTGGCATTGTACAGGTAAACACCTTTGCCCGCCAATGCTCTGTTGACAAAAGCGTTTGGAGTTTCTCCTGCTGCCGAAAACACCGTGATATTCTGTGCAGAGAGTTGTATAACACAACTCAACAGAAACACGGAAAATAATACTTTTCGCTGCATAATCAGTTAGTTTAATGTTATTAATGTCATTCTTTAAATGTGCAAATATACATATTTTTTTCCGAATATCACTATTTTATTCAAAAATAATGCATCACCCTTGTCCTTTTTAAAGGGAGAAAGGTGATGCATTATTTTATAGCAATCAAGATAGTTTACACAATGTCAGTGACAAAGTGCTGCTGAAAAGACCCTGCTTATATTGCCAGCGGACTACCGTCGAGCTTGGCAGCGACGAGGTCGTCGCCACGGTAGACAAGCTTGAGCGAGAAGAATGGTCTGTCGGAGTCCATCAGCAAACGGAGGAATATCTTATCGCCTTCCCAAAGGTTGAGGTCGAACAGGCGGGACTTATCCACCCACGCCAGATCGCCTTCGTCGCAGAGGCACTCTTCACCGCTCCAGTCGGAGGCGGTGAAGAGGTGCATGTATTCGCAAGGCCATATATCACTGATGAAGGTGACTATGCCACGGTAGCGCCAGCTCTGAACATGTAGTCCTGTCTCCTCCTTCACTTCACGCAACATGCATTCGTCGGGGCTCTCGTCGGCCTCGCACTTGCCGCCCACGCCTATCCATTTGTCGTGGCTGGCATCGTTCTGTTTCTTAACGCGATGGAGCATCAGGTACTGGCCGTCGCGCTCCAGATAGCACAAGGTGGTCTGTTTCATGGCTGGAGGGATTTTTGGGTGCGCTTGACGTACCATTTGTACACAATGGGGATGACAAAGATATTGAGCATGGTGGAAGTGATAAGTCCTCCCAGTACCACAACGGCCATGGGTGCCTGTATCTCGTTGCCGGGATGGTCGGCAGCCAGAATCATGGGGACAAGGGAGAGCGCGGTGGTGAGGGCTGTCATAATAATGGGGTTGAAACGGTCAGCTGACCCTTTTCGTATAACCTCGTTCAAAGGGAGTCCCTGGGCAGTGAGTGCCTGGTATTTGGCCACCAAGAGGATGCCGTTACGCGTGGCTATTCCGAAGAGTGTGATAAATCCGATAATTGCTGGAATGCTGAGGCTGTCGGCACCCAGTTTAACGGCCAACACACCCCCGATGAGAGCCAACGGCAGGTTGAGAAGCACAATGAGTGAAAGGGAGAGATTGCGGAACTCGGTATACAGAATCAGGTAGATGATGACCAGTGCTAGGATGAAGACCAACACCAAGGTGCGTGTGGCAGTGCGGGCACTCTCAAACTGCCCACCGTACTCCACGCGGTAGCCTTCCGGCAGCTTGATTTTCCCATCCACAGCCTTTTTGATGTCGGCCACGACACCTATAGCATCGCGACCGCTGACATTGGCGGAGACGACGAGTTTGCGCTGCACATTCTCGCGCGAGACGGTGTTGGGACCGCCTACAGAGACCACGTCGGCCACTACACCCAGAGGCACCTTCCCTCCGTTGTAGGTGTCGATAAGGGCATCCTTGACATCGTTGATGGTGAGGGTGTCGTTGACAAAACGCTGCCGTAGCACGAGGTCGAAACTGCGCTGCCCCTCATAGACATCACCTATCTTCTCTCCGTTGAAGGCAGTTTCGACAAAGCGGTTGAATTGCTCCATTGTGATACCGTACTGGGCAAGCATGTCGCGGTTGGCACGCACTTGCAGCTGTGGAGTCTCGGTCTGTTGTTCGACACTTACGTCAACAAGTCCCTCAATCCCGTCCACGGCACCCTTGATTTGGTTGCCGAGCATGTAGAGTTGGCTCAAGTCGGGACCGAACACCTTGATGGCAATGGTGGCCTGCGTGCCGCTGACCATGTGGTCGATGCGGTGCCCAAGCGGCTGCCCCACACTGGTGACGATGCCGGGTATCGCGGCCAAACGCGCCCGCACGTCGGAGAGGAAGGCCTCCTTGCTACGCTTGTCCAGGCTGAAATTGACATCTATCTCGGCACCATTGGTGGCCTGGGAATGCTCATCCAACTCACCCCGTCCAGTCCGGCGCGAGGTGGCAGTCACCTCTGGGATGGAGAGGAGTTCCTGCTCAATCATCATGCCCAACTTGTTACTCTCTTCGAGCGAGATGCCTGGTTTGGCAACAGCCGCTATGGTTAGCGAACCCTCATTGAAAGCAGGCAGGAAGTCGCGCCCCATGGTGAACAACATGACAACGGCAAGCACAAGCAGGGCTGCCGTGGAAGCCACAACAGAGGCCTTATGCGCCAGAGTCCAGTCGAGGGCACGGCGGTAGACCTTGGTGAGCCATGCGGCCACGGGGCTGTCCTTCTGTCTCCTGTCGAGGTATGCGTCGTTGGAGAGGAGCAATTTGCAGAGGAGTGGCGTGAGGGTCATGGCCACCAGCAGGGACATAAAGAGAGCTACAAGGTAAGCGATGCCGAGAGGCTTGAGCATCCGGCCTTCCAACCCATCGAGGAAGAAAAGCGGCACAAAGGTTATCATGATGATGAGGGTGGCATGGATGATGGAACTTCGTATTTCGGACGAGCCTTGGAAGACCACATTGTATGCAGTGTCGCGCTGCTTGGGCGGCAACTGATGATTTTGACGGAGAAGTTTGTAGACGTTCTCCACATCAATGATGGCATCATCGACCAGAGAACCGATGGCTATGCACATGCCTCCGAGGGTCATGGTATTGATTTCAAGACCCATAAGATAGAGGCACAACACCGTACCCAGCAACGATAGCGGGATGGAGATAATGGAGATGAGCGTGGTTCGGAAACTGCCCAAGAAGAGGAAAAGGATGATGATGACGAACAGCGCGCCTTCGAGCAAGGCTTGACCCACATTGCCCACCGATGACTGGATGAAGTCGGCTTGGCGGAATATCTTCGTGTTCATCTTGACATCGGGCGGGAGGGTCTTCTGAATATTAGCCAGATTGGCCTCTATCTTCTCAGTGACACGCAGGGTGTTGATGTTTGGCTGTTTGGAGATAGAGAGGATGACAGCAGGGGTGGCATTGCACGAGGCATAGCCCTGCTTGGGGGCGTTGCCAATGCGTACCTCCGCCACATCGGCAAGGCGGACGGGATGGCCGTTGTGCATGGTGACAAAAGTGCGGCCTAACTCATCCACATCGCACGTGCGACCGATGCCTCGCAGGGCATACTCATTGCCATAGTCGCGAATAATACCGCCCGTGGAGTTGCCGCTGATGCTACTGCCCAGCGACTCGATGTCGGCCATGGTGACGCCATAGGCCTGCATTCTGACAGGGTCGGCAAGAATCTGGTATTGCTTGTAGTCGCCGCCGATGATGGTAACCTGCGACACTCCGCCGGTGCCGAGGATGGCGGGTTTAACCACCCACTCCGCCAGGGTGCGGAGCTCCTGCTGGGTGGTGGGGTGGTCGACGGCAGTACTGTCAACCTGCAGACTCACAAAGAGAATCTCACCCATGACGCTGCTCTGAGGCGCGAGAACAGGAGTGATGCCGTCGGGCAACTGCTCGGCCAAAGTGGTCATTTTCTCACTCACTATCTGGCGGGCACGGAAGACATCCATACCCCAGTCGAACTCTACAAAAACAAAGCTGCACCCCTGCATAGAGGTGGAGCGTACACGGCGCACATTGGTGGCTCCGTTGACGGCGGTCTCGATGGGGAAGGTGACCAGACGTTCCACCTCCTCTGCGGCCATGCCGTGGGCATCGGTCATGACCACTACCTGCGGAGCGGTAAGGTCGGGAAAGACATCGATGTCAGTGCGGTTGGCAGACCATAGTCCGGCCACCATCAAGAGGATGGCAGCCAGTATGATGAACAGCCTATGGTCGAGGCTGAATTTGATTATCTTGTTTAACATACTATTCTTTTTAGTTGATGTTGTTTACACTGGATTAGAGTGCGATGGAGTAAAGGTGGAGATGCAACTGCTCCAGTTCGTGGGCCACGTCCCATATCTGCATCTCAATATTGTAGTAGTAGTCGGCTTCGAGCAGGTATTGCTCAAGCGAGATTTCACCAGCATCCAGAGCCTTGTCAAGCAAATCGATGCTGTTGCACCGCTGGAATGCCTCTCTTAAGTTGCCGACATTGCGGATCAGTGCCTCGTGGCGGTGGAACATACACTGCAGGCGCGAGAACCACTCTGTCCTTTGCGAAGAGAGTTCCTCGGTAGCGGCAGCTTCGGCCAGCCGTGATGCCTTCACGGCACGCTGCTGACTCCATATCGGAAGGGAGAGCCCAACCTTTACGCCACGGAAAGTCTGACCTACGACATTCTCGGAAGCATAGCCCACCGACATCTCTGGCAGCCACTGCGCACGGCTGAGCTGCCGCTGATAGCGGGCAGCCTCGACCTGGTTGTCGAGCAGACGCAAGGAGGGGTTTTGCATCTCCAACTGTTCGTACCACGACTCAAAAGAGAATTCGACCGACACCTCTTCGTATTCACTCTGATAAAAAGGGTAGCTGGCCTCTCCCACAAGTCGCTGCAGGTCGTGTACTGCATGGTCGCCCTGCAGGTTTATTTCGGCCGCACGGTTCTGGACATCGGCCAGATTCATCTGCGCCCGGTTGTATTCGAGGATGGAGCAGTCGCCCGCAGCATAGCGCTGCTGATAGAGTAAGGCAATGCGGATAGCTGCCTGACAACGGCGGGAATATATCATACCCAATGCCCTGTAATAGATAATATCGGCACAAGTGAGCTGTGCTTCGAGGAGGGTTGCGTTTCGGATTACCTTATAATCAAGGCCGGCTGCCTGTTCCTGCAGATTGCGCAGACGGGCACGACGCACCATAACAGAAGGCATCTCAAAGGACTGGGATATGCCCAGGTCCCACCTGATACCGACCGAGGCAGGGTCTCCCCAGTAATAGGCGGCCTCGACTTCAGGATTGGGCAGAAGAGCCCCCACGTGTGCGGCAGTCTGCTGCGCCTCCGCCCGCTTACGTGCGGCAAGGAGCACGGGATTGTTGGCTTCCACGTCTTTCAGTACTTGAGCATAATGGGTCTGAGCAACGAGAAGGTCGGGCAACATCCAAACGCACAACAACAGCATCGGAGCCATCGTGCGGAAAACCGCTGAGGATTTCTTTTCTGTATCTATGTTTTTCATCTTACCAGATTCTTTTTATTATTAATGGACATGACCGGCATGCGGGTCGAGGGCTGCGGAATTCTGCGCCAGACGCACCATCGAGGCGCCACGGGAGACAATTGTTTCACCCGCAGAAAGCCCTGACGTAATCTCGGTGCGCACACCGTCGGTGGAACCCAACGTGACGAGACGCTTCTCATACTCCTCATCGCATACCTTGACAAAGACAAAGAAGTTGCCCATTTCCTCTACAAGGGCGGTTTGTGGCACAGTGATAACCTCCTGGCCGCCACGGGTGACAATGTAAGCCGTGACGAAACTGCCACTAAGGAGGTGACCCGTGTTGCGGACACGGAAGACGACCGGCACCAACGGACAGTCGGCATCGGTGGCTTTGCCATAAGAGATTAGCGCGCCGCCGAGTTCCTTGAGTGTATAGACATGGTTGTCGCCAGGTATTTGCACATTGACGGTTTCGATATTCTTCAGACATGAATAGTAGCGCGGCTGAACTTCGGCACGGAGCTGCAAATCTTTGTTTTGCGAGACCGTCACAACAGAATGCCCTGCCTCGACAAAGGCTCCGTTGCTGACATGAATCTGTTGCACATAACCACTGATGGGGGCACGCACCACAGCACCACGCTGGGAGAAATTACCCTTCAAGTTGTCGTAGGCTGCCTTGGCGCTTTCATACGCCGCACGGGATTGCTCCAAGTCGGCTTGCGACACAATCTTGTCCTCGGCCAACTGCCGTTTGCGCTCGTATGCAGTCTTGGCGGCATTGTATTGTGCCGTGACCTCCTGAAGCCGGACACTGACATTATTGTCCACCATTCCGCTGCTTTCAATCTCAAAAAGCGTCTGTCCTGCCTTGACAGCAGTGCCTTCCACCAGATTGTGATTGGTGAATTTCACAATGCCCGAAGCAGTAGCCGCCGCCTCGCGCTCATCGCCCTGCGAGGGCATAACCTGAGCGGAAGACTTGATAACCTGCCCAAAGCAACGGGGTTCTATTTTCTCCAACGCCAAACCCACTTTCTTGGCCTGACTTTCGGAGAACTGTATCACATTGACCCCATGGTGGTCGTGATGATGATGCTCATGGTCGTGGTCATGCTCATGATGATGGTCGTGGTCGTGCTCATGCTCGTGTTCATGACTATGGACGTGTTCATGGTCGTGATTATGTTCGTTGTGATGGCACGATGGCACAAGGCCTATCGTCAAGGCCAGTGCCAATATATAAACAATCTTTTTCATCTTATTGATTCAAATTAAATGACAATATGGGGGAAAGAGTCCCTTTTCGTAAATAAAAACAGCCATTATGCGGAGAAACACACTCCCGCACAGCTGCATACAATAGGCTGGACATACGTTAATCAGCCTTACGAAACATAAGGAGGGGCTCGCGAAGAAAGGGCACCCATAACGGGTGCTTCTACAAGCGGGACAGCACTTCGGCTCCACCACATCTGTCCCCCTGTTACTGCAGGAGTGCACATGTCATCCATCACAGGCGGAACAGTCAGAATAAAACTGTTGTGCGCTTCTGCTTGAATATATGCCACATAGTTTGTCTCGTCGTATGTGGAAATCACCAAGTGCGACAACATCTCCTCTAGCCAACAGGTGTTGAAAGGATGATGCGAATGGCGATGGTCGCACTCATGGTGGTCGCACTCGCAGTGACAGGCAACTTCTGTCTCGAAAACAAAACCCTTGGCTTCGCTACAATCGTGGTGATGGTGCGGCACAACGGCGTGAAGCATGATAATTGCACATGCCAAAGAAATCATTGCCTTTTGCACCAAATGTTTCATATCAAAACTGTTGCATCATTGATTATGCTTTTTCCACGCATATCATCGACATTGCAAAGATACACAAAAAACTTGAATTACACATAGGCACTTATGGTAATCTCTTAAAATTGCCATCTGGAAGGGGCAATTATTACTGATTATTTAACACGAATTGCTGTATAATGACCATAAATTCACGATAATTATGGTTTAGGGTTTTAAGGTTTAGGGTGGCATTCTGTCCCTCAATCCCTCAGCCCCTTTAACCCAAATCTTCTAAAAGAGCATTACCATGAATTCTCATTGCAAAACAATGTTGTATCTGAATAATAATTGGTGGTTGTCTTAAACCCAAATCGGTCATTAGGCCGACATGTATATCCTTTCTCGCTTTTTCAGGTCTTTTTATGCCATATCAGCATTTCTTTATGTTCCATGACGTTACTTGGGCTCGGCATAGCAAGCAAGCTTCCTCTGCTCTCGAAAAAAAAGTTGCTCCCATTCGGTCGCGACGTTTTTGCGTAACGTTCGGCATCTTGTCCACATCCCAGTCTCGCCTTAGCCCGCTACGCCTTAACTTTATCCCAAATCGGTCGTTAGGAAACCGAAAACTCCTACGGTTTAACTGCCGAATCGTGCAATGTACGGGGATAACCCCTGCCCCTTACCTTGTTCTGCCTATCGGCCCTGCGCCATGGAGCGGCAACGTTTTCCCCTCGCTACGGAGAGGGGCCGTTCAATCCTGCATCGTAATAGTATCGTTATAGCTTCGTTACTCGAAATGATAACGGAAAACAAGCCGAGAAGCAGGCAACATCGAGCCGAGATTGAACGGCCCAAGTGGGCCGTGTGTGCCGTCCGCTGAGTGCGGTTATCCCGATTGATAAGTCGTCTAATGACCGATTTGGGTTTATTGACGTTGCTATGGCTCGGCATAGCAAGCAAGCTTTCTCTGCTCTCGCTTTACGCAACGTTCGACAGCGAGTGACGTTTTTCGGAAGAAGAACGAACGGGGCGAAATGGGCGCATCGAGGGCGGAAGGATGTCCGAACCAAAACAATTTGACCGATAACCTCGTTTGCATCCCCCAAAAGAACAAGCCCCTTTGCACAGTAGCTATGCAAAGGGGCTTGATGTAGGGAATTACCCTGTACAAGTCATTCTGAATCAAATTTAAACGACTTCTCAATGCAATACCAAAATAGTAGTGGATGATCTCATTCAGAACGACGTGTTTTCAGGTGGAATTCTACAAACGATATAGGAAATAGTATCCCTAATGATGACAGGAAAATCGCAATGATTTTCATGACAGGGAACAATTGTCCATATCCAGCACATACTGCTATCGTACAAATAAGCCCTTCAACTATGGGTTTAATGAAATAGTATTTGAAATTCTTTTCAATGCATTTCATATTAGTCGTTTTTTAGTTTAATTTATTTCTACATCAAGATAACGCAACTTTTGTGTTTATATTGCTGAATATTTAATTTTTTTTGAGGTACCTTTAGTTTATCTGGTGGCACTGGCTGCGGCAGATGAAATGATGGCTGTCTTCAATCCCCCGAAATTTTTCACTTCGACATCGTGTCATATTCTCCATACTCGCAACCTACGTTTTCCACATGGATGCGGTCGAGCAGCCTCCCATCCGTGTAAAGGCAGACTGTGCCTCGCCCGTTGCCGCCGTTCCATAGGCGGTTGTGTCGTTTGAGGCCATTGGGAGCCTCGTAGTTCACCAGCAGCATGTCGCTCTTGTCGCACACGATGTCCGTCACCATGCGGTTGCGCCATGTGCGCTGCTCCACATGCCAGACAATCTGCGTGTCAGTCTCGTAGCACCTAAACTTGGTGCGGCATCCTGTCCAGAACTTCGAGAAATTGAACTCATACGCCTTCCCCTCATACCAAAAAGCGGAGAGCAACTGCCGTGGAAGAGCAACCGGCCCTACCTTGGGCCGTCCGCCGCCAATATCGAAAACGCTGTCCTCCAGCTTGCGACCCGTCAACTCACTCTTCAAATTACATGACGAGAGCCACACCCACGGGGAGGTGAAATCCTGTCCCCAGTTCTTGTCGGCGTAGCCGTAGCAGTCTTCCGGACGCACGACATATCGCCTGCCATTGAAGACAATCTCCCCTTCGTAGGCGGTCTTCATTCCTTCGGCATGCCAAAACATCTCAAACAGCTGCCATCGGCGCATCGGACGACTTGCACCATACCCCACATTGAAGGCCACCTGTTTGCTGATACGGAGTTTCCACGACATTTCGCCGCTATCGCACATCCATTCAGGGTGTGCCTTGGCCTGCTCGGGAGTGATGGCTATTGACCCACAAAGCTCCGTCTCCGTCACGCGGCAATCGCCAGCCTTGACAAAGAATGGTGTACCCCACCCTATTTCAGCCTCATCCCAACCAAAAAATCGGTGCAGCTGAGCCTTGTCGTCCCCGCACCACGCACCGGCCTTCACCATCAAGTAAGACGGCTGCAACCCGGCTGCCTTGTTCTCAGGCAGTTGCCCAAACTGAGGCACAGAACCTCCATCGGCAGGATTGCACAGGAAAAACTCGATGAAGAATGGTCGCGCAAGACCCGTCTCAGCATCGTATGCCATCAGGCTGTGCCACCACCAGTCGTAGCCACAACGCGCCTGCTTGCCAAAGAGCTGGCACTGGTTGCGTGAAATATCGTGCTTATTGAAACTCATAACCTACATTCATTTAAATGAAAACGTTCGGCGGAAGCTCTTATTGTTGGCACTGCAGCGTATCATCAATGTCAACGAAGCGGTAAAGCAGCATCCGCTCGTAACCATACTTCTGCAACAAATGGTCATGACGATAGCCTAAGCGAATCAGACTCTTGACACTGGCCTGATTATACGGCGACGCCGTGGCACAGAGAAGTGAAATACCCCTCTTAGCGGCCTCCTGCTGCAAACGCTCGCCCAAAAGAACCTGCAAATGCCTCCCTCGCCAACGGGGACGGACAATGCAGATTTTGAAATTGGCGGAGGTGTATTGTTTGGAGTCCACTTGGCTCAACAGCATGGACAGGTCCTCCTCATCACCTTTGGCTGGAACAAACAATACGGCGAACCCCGCCAGCTCCTCCCCCACCCATGCTCCCAAACAAAGATGTGGCACGCTCAGGCAGCGGTGCCACATCTCTACTGTATTACGGCGCAAAAGGTCTGGACGTTCCATATTGGCCAGGGCCTCAGCCTCGATGGCTAGCACCTTGTCTAGACACTCCGTCCCGATTGGATGTATCACAGACGTTTGCTCCATAAGGATTGTGCATCAGCAGGAGAACATCCTAAAGGAGGTTGTCCACCATGACTGGGGGATTATTTCAGGTAATACTCCACAGTCGTAACCACACGGACTTTCTTCACCTGCGGGGTGTTTTCGTCAAGGTCTTCCACTTCGAAATAACCCTGCGAGGCAGTACGCATCTTGCCTATCTTGCTGTGGCTGTTCTTGGCGAACTCGTCGGCAGCGGCACGGGCGTTCTCAAGGCTCTCGGCAATCATGGCAGGCTTGATGTCGTTAAGCCCAAGATACTGATAGTCAGCCCAACTGTTGGCCAGAATGTTCTGGTTCACAAGGTCGGTCTCAAGTGTCTGCTGCAATTTGCGCACAAGGTCAAGATTTTTGGTGAAGACGGTGACTGTCTGGTCGACCTGATAGCGGAATGTTATCTGCGACACGTTATTTGCATAAGTGTAACGGTCGTCATAACTGGCATTCCCCACCTTGATTTCATCACCCTTGAAACCTGCTTCACGCAGTTTGCTGACAATAATGTTGTTGTTCCGCTGCACGGTGCTGCGCAAGTCGGCCAGCGAGTTGTCCTTCTCACTGTAGCGGATACGCCACACCACACGGTCGGCAGGAACCTCTTTCTCGCAGAGACCACGCACCTTGACGGTGTCGTCGAATGATTTGAGCGTCCGCACAGCGCAGACCAACATCAAACCCAACACAAAGGCTGCGAGCACGATGCTCACGCCCTGAATCATGTTCTTTTTGAACGGTATGCTACTTCCTTTCATAGGTATTGGAATTAATTATTTATGCATTAATAACGCGGTACCTGGCTTTTTATTGCATACTTTACTTACCGGCCAGATATTATTCTCCTTTATCCCAAAACGGTCATTAGGATTCCGGAAACTCCTACGGAGTGGTTGACAAGGGGTAATCTGTTGGCTATTAAGCTAAAACTCCTACGGAGTAACTGCCGAATCGTGCTATGCGTGGGGAATCGCTCTGCCCCGTAGGGGTTTAATAGCATATCATGATGTCATACAGACATATTCTCCGTAGGAGATTTCGAGAAGGTACAATCCAATGACCAATATGGGTTCAATACTGCCTGTCACCCCGGCGGTGTTGGGCAAAGGCGGTGCCGCATGGTGCAAGGCTATTCCACCACCAGTTTCTCGATAGCAGTTGTCCGGTCAGTTTTCATCCTCACAGCGTAGGTGCCTCTTGGCAGAAGGCTGATGTCGAGTGTCACGCTCTGTGTCATGTCCCCGCAGGTGCGGCGGATAAGTGTCCGTCCGTTCATGTCAATCACTTCGAGGTGGAGTATACCCTCCTCCGATGTCACATTCACTTTCTCCCTCGCGGGATTGGGCTGCACCCTCATGCTGCTCTGCCCGTTTGCCTGGTCAATGTCATTGGTCGGGATGATGGGGAAGTACGCTTGTTCGAATGGAGTCATCAGCCTTGTGCTGTCCCAGTCGGGAATGGTAGTGTATATTTCATGTCGGTTGTAAATGTTGTACAGGGTTAATACAGTGTCACTACAAAAATTTATATAAGGGTCGAACCCCGGTATACGACATTCGTCCGGGATTCTTTCACGATGGAGTGAGAAATATTGGCGGTCGGCAGCCAGTGCTGCCTTACTCCCCTCGCGAAGAGCAGCTGGTGTGTTAAATTTTTCAATCATTATGATGATAAAGAAGCCTCTCACTGTCACAGGCTGGTCGAAGTAGAATTCATGGAAATACTTGTAGTAGTTTATGGGGTCGGTCGGGTCGTATGAGTCATTGATCGGATCGGAGCCTTGGTAGATGGGATATTTCATTATGATATCGGGTTCTTTTCCCCTGTCTATGTGGAAGGTCTGCTCTTTCACCACTTGCAACTCCGGGGTTCCAAAGCTCGCCTTGTAGATAACCACAGTGACATCATGGTCCTTGTCCAACTCGTAAGAAAACTCTCCTAATTCTTGATTTCTACAAAAGAGCGAAACGGCTACCCCTTTTATGGTCACGGTCTTTGTGGTGTCTTCCCCTTTGAATAAAAAGGGGCATCCAATTGCCCAGGGATCTGGGACAGAATCGCATATTCTGGGAAGAAAAATGCAGTCGGAATGGATTTGATGAGGCGAGAATCCCCGGTAGGGTGTGATTTTCTCAGGGCATGGTATTTCTTGGTATAAGTAATTGGGGTTAGGGTAATCAACTATCGGTTGCCATTGCGCCATAGCGTCATTCATGGCTGCTGCCATTGCTATCATGGATAGTAATGTGTAAAGATATTTGTTGTTCATAACGCGTGATTATATGACGATTGTTGTTTATTTAATCTTATTATTGTGATGATGTTATTATTTTTACTATGGGCATTGGGGATTTAACTGATGAAATACTGTATTGTTCATCGCTGTACCGAATAATAATTGATGAGGCTCATCTTTCCCCTTGGTGTCGATGTGCTTGGTGTAGGTGGTGTCGGTAAACATGTCTGTGGTGTATGATTGGAAGCAATCGGTTGAGTAAGTGGCTGCAGGCAGCGTGCTGAGGTCGAGCATGATCCATCCTTCCCTCTCAGCGGCCATGAATCCGTTGGGTGGAACAGGGTGCAACGAGGAGTAATGGAGAGGATTGGGAGAAGGGAAGAGTGCGTTAGAATAGTAATAATATTGAGGTACGTACAGCCAAGATGTAGGGTAGGGGTTTAAACGGTAGAATTGGCCGCGGCCAAGTAAGATAGAGTCGATAAGCATCAGTTCTCTGCGGTTGTTCAGGTATGCCATGTCCGGTGGAGGAGCCAAAGACAAGTTTCCAATAGCCATTGCACCGCTGTATTGATTGTAGTCCATTAGGCCAGTGGCGGCGGAGAGGGTGAAAAGCCGTAGTGCTGTGTAGGGCGTTTTTCGGCAGTATGAAGCCATGATTACAGAGTCGTTGTTCAACGCCGACATGCATATACCGCTGGCAAAAGCGTCGGGGCATGTGAACCAGTGCCGAACTTCGAAGTTCGGCAGGAAAATGGTGGCGGGAGTGCCGACAGGCACGCGCCGCAGGATTAGCGTGTTTGAGATTGGATTATCAGTGCCGGCCACTACGAAATAGTTGT
Organism: Bacteroidales bacterium; assembly: GCA_017550405.1. Classification (GTDB taxonomy): domain Bacteria; phylum Bacteroidota; class Bacteroidia; order Bacteroidales; family P3; genus Colimorpha. The sequence continues at coordinate 66,677 of JAFZPH010000042.1, read as the reverse complement.
CCGTCTTGACAACGTCCCAATACAATTCATAGTTATCTTCAATAAAGAATAGTCGGCAAGTTCCGGGTCCATGGTAGTTTTCCACATAAAGGACATGGTCTGCCCCTTTCGTGTCGGGGTCATGGTAAATGCTTTCCAGCCCAATGGCAATGATATTTTCCGCTCGTTTCTCCCCGTTGACGGCCATTCGGTTCAGGACAGCGAGGCCGAGTTTGTTCATGTCGTAATAAAAAGTGATGTTGCCCGTGCCGGCCACGAGGTTCGGGATACCGAAGTGACCAAGCAGTGCCGTATGGCTGTTGGTGTTGGTGCCGCAAAAGTAGGCAGTTGTGTCAATGATGTGGAAATCTTTGATTGACCATCCGTCGGGAACCTTTACACGGTATGAAAGTGCTCCTGGATTGAGAGAACTAAAGTAAACAAACCATCCTGTGCCTCCCGATTCTTCAACATAAGCGATGTTGTTCTGGCGGATGATTCCATGATCTGGATTAAGGATGGAGTAGGTCGTAATATAGACTTGTGCTGACACAGTCGCAGCTGAGCCTATAGCCAGAATGATACTGATAAGAAATAGCTTTTTTTTCATTTTTTATGGTATATTAAGTTGTATGGTAAAATATAAATTGTTATTAATATGTATTTTATATGAGTGGAATGGGTGTAATAATATATTTTTGTATCTGCAAATATACAATTTTTTTTCTATTCGCCAAATAGTTTCTTTGATTCTTAACCCCAATCGGTCGTTAAATATGATATGATTTGTACATAAATGCAATGCTTTACGATGTCATTTTTCTTATGACCGCCATTGGAAAAATCTCGATACAGTTTGTTTACTACGAGTGTACCATATTTCCCTTTCCTAATGACCGATATGGGATAAACAGAAATAATAAAGACAATCTATCAAATCATACTATAGCCAACAATAATGACCCAAATCAGTCAATAGCGTTGAATGGCAGTCCTTTCCGATTACATCTCTCGCAAAACCATAGAAAATGGGGCGCCCTTTCGGACAGCCCCATCTTTGTTACTCTATCTTGCTTGAGCTTAGAACAGGCCTTCGAGGAGGTTATCGTCCACCAAATTGGGCATGGTGACCTTCAACTCGGGGCAGATGTCCATGGCGCGCTTAATGGCGAACATGGCACCCTCGTTGCGAGCCCAGGAGCGGCGGCTGATGCCGTTGTTCACATCCCAGTGGAGCATCATGCGCAGACGGCGGTCGCAAGCCTCGCTGCCGTCAAGCACCATACCGAAGCCGCCGTTCATCACTTCGCCCCAGCCAACACCACCGCCATTGTGGATAGAGACCCACGTGGCTCCGCGGAAGCTGTCGCCAATGACGTTCTGCACGGCCATATCGGCGCAACGGTTACTGCCGTCGTAAATGTTGCTGGTCTCACGGAAGGGGCTGTCCGTACCGCTCACATCGTGGTGGTCACGACCAAGGACGATAGGAGCGGAAATCTCACCTTTCTTGATGGCCTCGTTAAAGCGGGCGGCAATCTTAGTGCGGCCCTCGCAGTCGGCATAGAGGATACGGGCCTGGCTGCCTACCACAAGGTGGTTCTCCTTGGCGCCCTTAATCCACTGGATATTGTCGTGCATCTGCTGCTGAATCTCGGCAGGAGCTGTTGCTGCAATCTCGCCCAACACCTCCATAGCGATATGGTCGCTCTTGTCGAGGTCTTCGGGTTTGCCGCTGGTGCACACCCAACGGAAGGGACCAAAGCCGTAGTCGAAACACATCGGGCCCATGATGTCCTGCACGTATGAGGGATAGCGAAAAGCGCTGTGGTCTTCATTCCAGATGTCGGCACCGGCGCGGCTGCTCTCCAGCAGGAAGGCATTGCCATAGTCGAAGAAATACATACCCTTGGCAGTAAGCTTGTTGACAGCTGCCACATGACGGCGCAACGACTCCTGAACCTTCTCCTTAAAAAGTTCGGGCTTTTCGGCCATCATCACCTTGGCGTCCTCGAAGCTGACGCCCACGGGATAATAGCCGCCTGCCCAGGGGTTGTGCAGCGAGGTCTGGTCGGAGCCAAGATCCACCTGGATGCCCTTTTCTGCGCAGTATTCCCAGAGGTCAACCACATTGCCCTGATAGGCAAACGAGCGGGCAATCTTCTGCTCGCGGGCTTTGTTCACAGCCACAAAGAGCTCGTCGAGGTCGGAGTGCACTTCATCCACCCAGCCTTGGTCATAGCGCTTTTGCGTGGCAGCAGGGTTGATTTCGGCGGTGATGCTCACCACACCGGCGATGTCGCCAGCCTTGGGCTGGGCACCGCTCATGCCACCGAGACCGGCAGTGATGAACAGCTTGCCTGCCGTGCCGCCGCCGAGCTTACGGGCAGCGTTCAGCACCGTGATGGTGGTGCCGTGCACAATGCCCTGCGGGCCGATGTACATATAACTGCCGGCAGTCATCTGGCCGTATTGTGTCACGCCGAGGGCGTTGTAACGCTCCCAGTCGTCGGGTTTCGAGTAGTTGGGAATCATCATGCCGTTGGTCACCACCACGCGGGGGGCATCCTTATGGCTGGGATAGAGTCCCATCGGGTGGCCGCTGTACATCACCAACGTCTGCTCGTCGGTCATCTCCGAGAGATATTTCATCACCAGACGATACTGGGCCCAGTTCTGGAACACGGCACCGTTGCCGCCGTAGGTAATCAACTCGTGGGGATGCTGTGCCACTGCGGGGTCCAGGTTGTTCTGAATCATCAGCATGATGGCGGCAGCCTGACGGCACTTGGCGGGATACTCATCGATGGGGCGGGCATACATCTTGTAGGTAGGACGCAGACGGTACATATAGATGCGGCCGTATGTCTTCAACTCCTCGGCAAACTCAGGAGCCAGCATGGCGTGGTCCTTCGGGTCGAAATAGCGGAGGGCGTTGCGGATAGCCAGCTTCTTTTCCGCGGGCGTGAGGATGTCCTTGCGCTTGGGCGCATGGTTCACTGTGGGGTCATAAGGCTGCGGTTCGGGCAGGGGATTGGGAATACCCTGACGCAATTCATTTTGGAATTCTTCGAGTGTCATATTACTAATTTGTTTATTTATTATCGAGAGCAACTATTTCTCATATCCAATTTAAAATGCAAAGATACAAAATTCAAGCGACATAGCAAGTTTTTGTTTTCGCATTAGTCAAAAACCATGGATTGTCATCCTGCTCCCGCTCTCGAAATCAGTGGATTTGTCACACAAATGCCGAAAAGGGCTAGGTGCATTAACACCTTAACCCTTTTCGACCTGAAAGACATATTTTATCTTGTAGTCATACTTTAGAAGCAAAGTTGGATGCCGGCTTCGAAACGGGGCAGATCCATCTTGAAGGCGGTGGGGCTGGTGGGGTCGGAATCGTAGCTGGTGGCGAAGCCAGTGAGGCGGTAGCGGAGGTAGAGGCCTATCCAATCGTAGGAGAAGCGGGTGGTGACACCGAAGTTGAACTTGTAGTTGTCCTGATACTGCGGGTCTTTGATTTCCACTTCGCCCTTTGACGCATGAGGGATGTTTTTGTAGGCGACTTGGTAGCTGTACCAGCAGCGGGATGCGTAGGCACCGAGATCCCAATTGAGACCTTTGCCGAACAGACCACCGGGGACGAAGCGGACACGCTGGAAGAGCTCGAGGGAGACCTCATCGACGTAGTAGTATTTGTGGTCAACACTGGCGGTGGGAAGAGCGAAAAGGTTGTCGAAACGATGGCGACGCTCAGGGTCGAAGGTGTAGCGGGTGTTGCCGTATTCGATACCCAAACCGATGCAGTAGGGTTTGGCGAGGGCGCGCATGACGCGGAAGCCTATACGCGAGACGGGGGACCAGAGCCCGATTTCGTATTCCTGCGAGGAGAGGCGGATCACATCGCCGAGCTGGACATAAAAGTCGCCGCGCCATTTGGCACTGTTGCCGAAAGAGGTGACATCGGACCAGTCGCCTTTCTTCCACTGCTTGCTAAGCGTGGACGAATAGCTGAAGTTGTCGAACTTGGCAGGCTTCATTTGGTAGGAGAAGTCGGTGCTGTAGCCGGTGACGGCGAGGCGCTTGTTCTGCTCGTCGGTGAGGCGGAAACTGGCGGTGTAGCCGTCGAACCAGACGTTGAGGGTGCGGCGGTAGAGCTGCTTCTTGTCGAAGGTGATGCAGGAGGCGGTGTCCATGTTGTCAATTTCGATTTGGCGATAGGCGTCGAGGATGCCCTGCTCGTTCTGCACATTGCAGAAGAGGGGACGGCTGATTTCGGTAGGAAGAACGGGGTTGAGGAGATGAAGCTCGACCACATCGTCTTTCTCGACGAAACGGAACGAGGGACGGGCAGCGGCTTTCTGTCTTTTGTTGCAGAAATAGGAGGCCTGGGGTACACCATAGCCGAAGGCATAGTCGAAATAGGGGTAGAGGTCGGCGGACTTCTCAATCTCGTGGAAGAGCTGCATGGCGGTGAGACCAGGGCAGGCCTGCAGAGCGCAAGCGGCAAAACCGGCCACAAGGGGGCAGGAGAAGGAGGTGCCATCGACTTGACCGTATTTCTCGTTGCCGGCGGGGCTGGCAGCAAGAGCATGACCGTACGCACAGACATTGGGTTTCAGCTTGCCTGTTGCACTGGGGCCGAAGGAGCTGAAGGAGATGTGGTGGTAGTGCTTGAGGTCGGCTTCGATACCTCCCACGCAGAGGACACTGTCGGCATCGGCGGGGGTGATGATGGTTTTCCAGGCGGAAGTAGTGGCCTCGTTGCCTGCGGAGTTGCAGACCAATATGCCTTTGCGGGCTGCCATGTTGCCGGCTTTGGCCACATAGGAGGTGCCGTCCATATTCCATACCTCATAGCGTTCCTTGCCGTAGCCGAGGGAGCTGCTGATAATCTGGGCGCCGTTTTTGTCGGCCCATTCCATGGCCTGTGTCCACCATACTTCCTCTTTGAATGGCTCCAACTCCACCTCTGTGCGGGCAAGGAGAAACTCAGCCCCTGTGGCGAGACCTATCTTCTGATTGAAATAAGCGATACCGGCGATACAGCTGAGGGTCATGGTGCCGTGGCTGTTCCAGCCATAGACATCCTCCTTGTCGTTACAGAAGTTCCAGGTCTTGATGATTTGGTGGTTGTCGAACAGGTGCTTGAACGCCTGATGGGTGTTGACTTTAGGGAAACCACCGTCGAAGACGGCAATGCGGACACCCTTGCCGTCGATGCCCTGCTTGGCAAATTCTTTACCGCCCATACGTATGAGCTGGTTGTGGAGGAGCAGCGGGGTTTCGGGGTTGGCGGGGAATTCAGAGTTTTCTGAGTATTCTGAATTTTCAGAATATTCGGAAAGGGCTTTGTAGGCTGCAATCTGCATCTCGGAGGCAATGAGACGGGTGTTGCTGACAAAGGGCAGCTGCTCGATGCGACTCATCTGCTCAGGGGTGGCCATGACGGCAACGGCGTTGAGCCAGCGGGATGCACCCACCTCCTCGGTGGCGATGGCGTCGATTTGCGACACATAGCTGTTGTTGAGCGGGTAGTTGCTGATGTCGTAGAGGTCGGCACCGCATTGGTTGTAACGCTCAATGGCTTTGGCGTCGAAATAGGTGTAGGGGTCGAAGGTGGTGCCCTGCTTGTCGGTGAGGAACACCCAGTAGCACGACTGGCTGAAGGCCGGAAGTGCCATCATTACGGTTAAAAACACAAATAGAATCTTCTTCATAATAGTTGTTGATTTTATTATTGTAATACGGTATGTAAGATTTCGTGCGACTTGAAGTTGCGGAACTCGCTGAGGTGCATCTGGAAATATTCTAGCAGACGGTTGATAAGCTCGGTACGCTGGGCGAGGGTGGCCACAGGTGCGGGCGTTCCGTCGTGGAGGTGTTGCAGATAGTAATGCAACAGTTGGGAAGTGGAGGGGTCGAGGGTTTGCTCACCGGCATACTGGAACCGGCCGCTAAGCATGTCGAACAGCGGCTCGCGCGAGCAATAGTTGTCCAAGGGTTCAATGCCCAGATGGCGCGAGACGGAGAGCATAAAAAGGATGGGCGACTGGCCGTTGACTGTGGCTGATTGAGAGTGTGCCATACTGACGACATAGTCAAACAGGTCGGGCATGGGTTCTTCCTCGCGGAGTGTTTTGTACAGTAATTCTGTCATGAAGAACCGCATGGCGTGACGCGACATTTCGTCAACCCTTGCCGTCGCCAGGCTTTGTGGAATGCCCTTGTGGGGAGCCACCTCCTTGAGGTAGTTGATGGAGGTTTTGGGGTTGTTGTATACCACCAAGTCGAGATAGCTGAGTGGCTGCAACAGATTCTGCTTGGTTCGGCTGCCCCCTTTTCGCACCCCTTTCAAGATATATGAACGCACCCCCAACTGACGGGTGAAAATCTTAGCAATCACCGAGGTCTCGGAGTAGGCTGTGGTGTGCAACACAAGGGCGGGTGTGGAGAGGGTAGGTATCAACGAGTGGTGAATTTAGAATGATGAATGATGAGATTTATCGCGTTTATATTCTTGCTACGACCCCTTATCGGAGGATGAGTATTTTGGCCACAGAGCGCATGTTGCCCGACGAGTCGGAAGCGAAGACAAAATAAGTGCCGCTGGCCACAGGCTCTCCTTGCTGGTTGCGGCCATCCCACACCGTCTGGCCGCCGAAAGCGGTAGCAGAATGCACCACATGTCCGCGGGTATCGGTGATATGCACCAGTGCGTCGCGTGTGAAGCCTTTGACAGCGATGGGACCGTCGTAACCGGGACGGACAGGATTGGGAAAGGCATGGATGTCCGCCATAGGCTCGGCATAGGCCACTGTGGCGGTAGAGCGGTAGGACTGCAGCCCCATGTCGGTACCGATGTATACCACTCCGCTCTCAGGATGGACGGCAAGGGCGACAATCTTGTCCGATGCCAGCGGGCTGTTGGCCGTAGTGAAATGGTGCAGCTGTTCCAACCCGTTGGCGGAAATCAGGTAAAGGCCGTTGTTGGAGGTGCCCACCCACTTACGGTTGGCTCCGTCGACGGCCATGCAGGTGATGCTCTCATAGGCCATGAGGTACTCGTTAATGCCGTCCTCGTTGTAGAGGATGTTGCTGCAGTTGACAGGCGCCATCTCTCCCCTGCCGCCATTGGCAAAGGCACGGTATCCGTCGTAGATGACCTTAATGCCCTTGTCGGTGCCGAACCAAAGGTCTCCCGAGCGGTCCTGAACCAAGCAGGTGACGGTGTGGGTCTCCAGTTTGCTGCCATTGTTGGGGTTGACATAGGCCAGTTTGTTCACGCCGTCGTGTACATAGATGCGGTTCGCTTTGCCAATAAACCATTTATAATCAGTGACGCTGTCCCACACCAGTTTGTCAATTTCCTTCTTGTCGATGGCCAAGCCTTGAATGATGGGACTGATATCGAAATTGCGCCAAGAGCCGTCATGGTAACGAACAGCAAGGCCGCGGTCGATCAGCGAATTGGTAATCCAGAGGTTACCTTGCTTGTCGTAAGCGAGACCCGAGACACGCAGATGAGTGAACGAGCCGCTTGTGTAGGGGACAAGAGCCCCCTGGCTATTGGTCTGGTCGAAGAGGGTGTCGATGACCTTGTCGTGGACGTCGAGCACACCATAGCCCCACGACGTGGCAGAGATGTGCTTACGGTCTTTGGGGTCGACGGCCATGTAGAGGACATCCTGATAATCGGGAATGCCTTCGGACTTGGTGATTTGCGACCACTCCCCTTTTTCATAGATGGAAAGCGACCCGGGGAGCAGTGCACTCTCGTAGGTGGGTTTCTTGCCGCCGGGACATAGATACAGGCTGCTCGACGTAGCTGTAAGGCTGTAGACATAATCGTCGTTGGTAGGGCCGACGGGCGAATGAGAAGTGAAGGTGGTATAACTTCGGGGGGATTGAATGAGTCCCGCCCATACATGCCCCATCCAGAGAGTGCCGTCGGCATCGACGTCGACATCCTCGATGGCAAGACCGTATTCAGGCAATTCTACCAGCGAATACTTGCACTCAAAGCGATCGTTGAAAATATCTATGCGGTTGAAGCGATTGAGGATAACTAACCCATTATGGCACTTGAGCGAGCGAACCCTGCCGATGGCCAGTGTGTCCCAACTGTTGTCATATTGAAAGAACACCGTCATACTGTCGGGATTGGTGGTACAGGCAGCAGCCACCAGCGCCCATGGGCTCACCTCGAGCATCCTGACTGACATCCCGGCGAGAGGAGAGACCGTATCCAGCGTCCAAGACTCGTAGATATGCAGACGTTGGCTTCCCTTGGGGGCTGTCATCATGCCCCGGTCTGTTGCCGCCACGACGAGACTGTCGGTGAATGCGATATCATATACCACACCGCCCTCTCCGTCGGGATCCAGATAGTAGGTCTCCTCTATCTCGTGGCGGTCGGCATCCACCACCACCACGCCGAAACCTGTTGCCAGATAAACCTTGCGGCCAAGGAAGCGGATATTGTACACCTTCTTGTCACCCCCGATACCGGAGTAATGGATGTCGGCGATATGGTGCACCTGACCTTTGTGGACAAGGTCCAGACCCGAGTTATTGTATGCCACGGCAAGCATTTGGGTGGCGGGATTATATGCCATCGTGCTGATGCCCACATCTGTCAGTCCGTTCACTTTGGTCATGGGCTTCACCACATTCTCTGCCACATCATAACGGAACAGCGACATGCGGGTGGCGGCATACACCTCACCCTCTCCAACGCACACCTTGCGGACAGCGATGAATGAGTTGTGGTCCAGCCACTGACCTATTGCCGACTGACCGGAAGCGGCATATCCCGTTGCTATCATCAGCATCAACAGTACGACACGTCTCATGGCTCTTATCTCTTTTTGGGTGAAATCAACAACTGGCTCAGCATCATCAAGACCCAGGTGGCCACGGTGTCGAGAATCATCGAGAGCATGGTCATCCAGAAATTGCCGAAGCTGAAAGCCTCAAGCATACAATAGGAGAAACTGTACACCAATGCCATCACAAAAAGGTACAGCGCGAAGGTCTGTGCCGGAACGGTGTATGCACTGGGTACATCAATGACAGCCTCGGCCGGATCGTCACGTGTCAACATCCTGTTGCCCAGCACCACCCGGATAAAAGCCATCATCGTACAGCTGAAGGTGTGGAAGCCGGGAATATTGCAGAAGATGTCCACAATGGCGCCAGCGGCAAAGGCTATCAGCAACAGCGGGATATTGCCCAGACGCGTGGGCAGCATCAGCACCGCAAGAATATAGATGAACGGTATCAGGTACCCACCGAAACTGACATAGTTAATCAGCAAAATCTGCAGCACGATAAGCAACAGAAAACGGAAAATATTAGTTAGCACCAACTTTGTCATAACTGCTCCTCCTCTTTCTTAGTCCAGGCAATGAGCGAATCCTGTTCAGCCTTGAACCGGTTGTCGATAATATAAACATGGTCCAACTTGGTGAACTCGGTGGCCAGCCTTACCTTGATGGTGTAGAACCCGCTCCCCTTCTCGCTCACGGCCTGCTCCACAAAGCCCACCATCACCCCTTCGGGGAAATCGTTGGCCATGCCGCTGGTCACTATCGTATCGTTGGGGAAGAGTTTATACGTGGTAGGGATGTCTATCAACGTGGCATAACGGAAATCGCCCCCACGCCATACCAGCGAGCCGTTGGTGTTGATACGGCCAATCTTGACACTGTTACGGCTGTTGGAATGCAGCACCGGCATAACCGTGGAGAAATTGTCGGTGGTGTTCACCACCACGCCCACGATCCCCTGCGGCGAGATGACCGCCTGGTCAAGCTTGATGCCCTGCTTGCGGCCTTTGTTAATCATAATGTAATTGTTGCGCCGGTTCCACGAATTCTTTATCACGCGGGCCTCTGTGTAGCTGTAACGCTGTTTGTAAACGGTGTCCTCGCGTGTGAACTCACGGAGATTGTAGCTGATATACGACGACTCCAGTTGAGCCCGCAGCGAAGCGTTCTCCTCCGCCAGACGTTCATTCTCCTTACGCAGCCCGAAATAATCGCCCACCAGCGAGAGGGTGCCGTAGCACCTCCCTGCCAAGGCATTGCCTGCATGCACAATCTTCGAACCCTGGTAGTTGCTGTTCTGGACAATGAAGATGATTGCCAGTATCTCCAACAGCAGGAAGACGAAGACGAAATTGTACCGTTTGATAAAAGCCAGTAGTGCGTCCATTCTCTTATTTCTTGATTATCATCTGCTGAGGTAGTTGTTTATCACGCGCTGTGTCTCGTCCACCGCACGGCCCAGATCGTCGTTCAGGATGGTCACATCGAACCTGTCGGCCATCTTCAGCTCGGCGGCACTGCGGGCAAGCCGTTTTGCAATAGCCTCCTCGCTCTCGGTGCCGCGGTTGCGCAGACGCATCTCAAGCACCTCAATACTGGGGGGCATGATGAAGAGTGCCAACGCCTCGGAGCCGAAATACTTCTTGATATTCATGCCTCCGTTCACGTCCACATCGAAGATGATGACATGCCCGTTGCTCCAGATGCGGTCAATCTCCGACTTCAACGTACCATAGCGGATGCCGGCATACACCTCTTCCCATTCCAGGAACAACCCTTCATTCACCCTTTTCTCAAACTCGTCGGGTGTAAGGAAGTAATAGTCCACACCGTCCTGCTCGCCTTCGCGGGCCTGGCGGCTGGTGGCCGATATGGAAAACTCGAAACAGTCGAAACGTTTCAATATCTCTCTGATGATAGTGGTCTTGCCGCTGCCCGAAGGGGCCGAGAACAAGATGGCTTTGCGATTATTCATAATGAGTCGGTTAGTTTTGCAGGGGATGAAAAACGTTTGTTTGCTTGCAGAGGATTGTACATTTAGAACTTGCGGTCGAACACCTTGTAGAAACTTTTCACTACCATCGAGTTCTCATGCCACATATACTGTGCCGCCACCTCTGCCACATAGGCCAAAGCCTCCTCGCGGTCGGTATAGCTGTTCAGGCGCAGAATGAAGTCGTTGTATGCCTTCATGTTGTTGTGGAACAGTTCACTCATGAAGCTGAACTTATCGTTGATATTGATGATTGTACGCAGGTCATCCACCTTCTTGGCGTTCACACGGGTTTCCAACTGCTCCTCCACATTACGGCTGTTCTTGTTGAGGGTGTCGGCCAGTGTGCGGACCCTCGGCTGATCCTCTTCACTGCTGTTCTTGAAATAGTCAAACAGCGAGGACTCCTGGCTTTTGGCCTTGGTCTGCTTGGCCGGTTTAGCCGGTGCGGCGGGCTCGTCCGCGAACAGCTCATCGTTGGGGTTCCCCTCTATCTTCTCCATCATAGGCTCGATCACCGGGGCCGCTTCCTGGTCGGCTGGCTCGGGAGCGAAGATGGGTTTCAACTCTTCGGCAGCAGCCTTGCGGGCGGCTTCCTCCTCAGCCTTGCGTTGGGCTTCGGCAGCCTTGCGGGCAGCCTCCTCCTCAGCCTTGCGCTGGGCTTCGGCAGCCTTGCGGGCGGCCTCTTCCTCAGCTTGACGCTTGGCTTCGGCAGCCTTGCGGGCCTCCTCCTCGGCTTGACGCTTGGCTTCGGCAGCCTTGCGGGCCTCCTCTTCAGCTTGGCGCTTGGCCTCGGCGGCTTTGCGGGCAGCCTCCTCTTCAGCTTGACGCTTGGCTTCGGCGGCTTTGCGGGCGGCCTCCTCCTCAGCTTGACGCTTGGCCTCGGCGGCCTTGCGGGCGGCCTCTTCTTCTGCCTTGCGTTGGGCTTCGGCAGCCTTGCGGGCGGCCTCCTGCTCTGCCTGACGCTTGGCCTCGGCAGCCATCATGTCGGGGTCGGCAGCAGCCGGCTTTATCTCTTCTGCTTCCAATTTAAGCGCTTCCATATAGAGATTGCGCAACTCCTGCAGAATGATGTCAATCTCAATTTGGGGTATTGGCCCCTGATTTTGTCTGATACGGGCGGCTATCAAACCAAGCCTCTCCATGCCCTCCAAAAGCAAGTTTCCAGTGTCTTTCATACTAATGTGCTTATATTATTTCTCTGAATACAAAAAACTTGCACCGAAACATTCAGCGCAAAATTATCTTCAAAGATACAACATTAAAAGCACATACACAAAAAAAATTGCATCCCATCCACGATATTCTCACAAGTTTTTTTTCAACAAAGGGAAGCCACAATGCCGACTGGGTTGCACCATCATATCAACGATACTTCAACGATACATCAACGATATTTCGACGATAGAGTATCGTTAAACGAACGTGGAAGTATCGGTGATTAATCGTAGTACGAATGTAGAAACCATGAACCAACTGCGTGCGGCAAGCGTTCAATTTGTAACCGAATCCATTTTTTTCACTTTTCAATTCAACAAAAATGTGTATCTTTGTAGTCTTGACATATTGCGACATTTGGACACAATATATTAACAAACAATAAAATACAATGAAACAACTACGCTTTATCTGCTGTTTTGTGGCCTTCTTTGCCCTCACCTGCGGCACAATGATGGCTCAGAAAACCTATCAGTACAAGACCTATCCCAACGACCCGCTGAACGTCCGCGAGTACACGTTGGACAACGGTCTTAAAGTCTTCATGAGCGTTTACAAAGACGCTCCGAAAATCCAGACCTACATCGCCGTGCGTGCCGGTTCGCGCAACGACCCGCACGAGACCACCGGTCTGGCACACTATCTCGAGCACATGATGTTCAAGGGCACCCAGAAGCTCGGCACCACCGACTGGGAGAAGGAGAAAGTCCTCATCCAGAAGATTGAAGACCTCTTCGAAGCCTACCGCATGTTCAACGACCCCACCACCCGCGCTGCCATCTACCACATGATTGACAGCCTAAGCTACGAGGCCTCGAAGATTGCCGTCGCCAACGAGTACGACAAGGCCATGACCGCCATCGGCTCGACCGGCACCAACGCCTTCACCAGCAACGACTACACCATGTATGTCGAGAACATCCCCAACAACCAGTTGGAGACCTGGTGCGAGATTCAGGCCGACCGTTTCCAAAACCTCGTCCTGCGTCTTTTCCACACCGAGCTGGAGACCATCTATGAGGAGAAGAACATGTCCCTCACCAAGGACGGCCGCAAAGCCAACGAGGCCATGTTTGCCGCCCTCTTCCCCCACCACCCCTACGGCAATCAGACCACCCTCGGCAGCCAGGAGCACCTCAAGAATCCCTCCATGCGCAACATCCGCAACTTCGTCGCCACCTACTATGTGCCCAACAACATCTGCATCAGCATGGCCGGCGACTTCGACCCCGACCAGGCCATCCGCATCATCGACAAGTACTGGGGCAACATGGAGTCTCGCCCTGTTCCCGAACTGAAGTTCGAGCGTGAGAAACCCATCACCTCTGTCATCACCAAGACCGTAACCGGCCTTGATGCCGAGAACACCATCCGCGCCTACCGTCTCGACAGCGGCAACGGCAGCCACGATGCCATGCTCGCCGACCTCCTCGAGAGCGTCCTCAACAACGGCAAGTGCGGTCTCATCGACCTCAACATCAACCAGCAACAGCGTTGCATGGGCGCCTACGCCGGCACCTACACCCTCAACGACTACGGTGCCTTCATGTTCGGCGGTCAGCCCATGCAGGGCCAGACCCTCGAGCAGGTGCAGGCCCTCTTCGATGAGCAGATTGCACTGGTGAAGCAAGGCAAATTCGACGACTGGATGCTCGAAGCTGCCATCAACAACATGAAGCTCTCCATCATGAAGCGCGCCGAGAGCAACAACAGCCGCGCCAGCCAGATGGCCTATGCCTATGTCGAACACCGCAACTGGGGCGACGTCTGCAACGAAATCAACGAACTCTCCAAGATTACCAAGCGCGAGCTTGTGGCCTTCGCCAACCGCCTCTTCAAGGACAACAACTACGTTATCGTCAACAAGCTGAAAGGCGAACCCGAGCCCATCCTCAAAGTCTCCAAACCTCCTATCACCCCCATCGAGGTGGGTCGTGACAACGAGAGTGCCTTCCTCAAGGAAATCAAAGCCCGCCAAGTAAAGCCCATCGAGCCGGTCTTTGTCGACTTCAGCAAGGACCTCACCAAGTCCAAACTCAAGAACGGCGCCGAAGTGCTCTATGTGAAGAATAATGAGAACAAGACCTTCAACCTCATCTACCGCTTCGACTTCGGCTACCGTGCCGGACAACTGGGCAAGACCCTCGACCTGGCCGCCGACGTGCTTGAATACCTTGGCACCAGCAAGCACACCCCCGAGCAGCTCCAGCAGGAGTTCTATAAACTGGCCTGCAACTACAGTGTCAGCGTCGGCAATGAGAACATCAACATCTCCATCAGCGGCCTCAGCGAGAACATGACCAAAGCCATGGCCCTCGTCGACGAAATCATCACCGATGTCCAGCCCAACGACCAGGCACTCCAGATGCTCGTGGCCCGTACCCTCAAAGCCCGTGAGAACGCCAAGCACAACCAGCAGAACTGCTTCCGTGCCCTCGGCAACTACGGTACCTACGGTGCCGACTCCCCCACCCTCGACATCCTCAGCGAAGCACAGTTGAAGGCCTACACCTGCCAGCAGCTCACCGATGCCCTCCACGGCCTCTTCAACTACAAGCACCGCGTCCTCTACTACGGTCCCGAGACCGTCGACAACTTCCGCGCCCTGGCCAACAACTACACCTACAAGATGAACAAGAAGGCTCCCGCCAACAAGAAAGTCACTCCCAAGGCTGTGAATGAAAATATCGTCTACTTTGTCGACTACAACGCCAACCAGACCTACATGCGCGAGCACTTCCGTGGTGAGAAGTTCAACACCAAGAACGAAGCCGTCATGGACATCTTCAACGAATATTTCGGTGGCTCGATGAACGCCATCGTCTTCCAGGAGATGCGCGAGAAACGCTCCCTCGCCTACAGCGCCCAGAGCTACTATGCCACTCCCAGCGACAAGGACGGTTACTTCACCAATGCCGCCATCATCGCCACCCAGAACGACAAGCTCATTGATGCCATGAACGCCTTCAACGAGCTCTTTGACCAAATGCCTGTGGCCGAAGCCAACTTCAACATGGCCAAGGAAGCCGAAATCAGTGCCATCCGCACCGCACGCACCACCAAGATGGGCATCATCAACAGCTACCTCTACTACGAGCGCATGGGCTTCAACCCCAAGAAAAACCATGCCAAGATGCTCTTCGAGGCCTATCCCAATGTCACCATGCAGGATGTCATCAACTTCAACCACAAGTACATCAAAGGACAGAAGAAAGTCTACATGTGCCTCGGCAAGGAAGCCGACATGGACTTCAACGCCCTCGCCAAGTTCGGCAAGGTGAAGAAGCTCTCGCTCAAAGACATCTTCGGTTACTAATCGACCGTTCCCCAAAAGAGGGTGCCCACTCGGGCATCCTCTTTTTTTTTATCCCCTAATCGGTCCTTAGGCCGACTATACTATCCATCTCGCTTTTTTCAGGTCTGGTTAACCCATTTGGGACAATCGGGTCTAGCGTTAAAAAAGGTTAAAAAGAAGCATCCGAGTGATAATTTTCACCCCCTGTGGTGTCTATAGAATAGAAAAGGGGAAATAACGAGTAAAGCCATTCGTCACTATGACTGGTCATGACGATAGCCGGGAACTGTTCGACGCCATTGTGCGTCGACACGAGGGCACTATCAAAAAGATAGGTGCACTGTTCTATATGCCCGGCTCTTACCACTACGACGAGCTGGTGTGCGACCTGACCACCTACCTGTGGCTAGTATTCTACAACCTGCCGCGGGGCATTGTCATCAGCCACGAGCATGCGTGGGTTTACAGCATCCTTTACCGCAAAGCCCTCAACATCATACGCGACGAAGACCGCCGCCAAGCCCATTTCGACTACTCTGCCAACCTCACCAACCATGCCACCCCCGACAACACGGAGGACCTATACAGCAAGCTATACAAACTAATCAGCCATCTTGATGACTACGACCAAGAACTCATCATGATGTATATCGACCACAACTCCGTCAAAGACATTGCCGCCATCATGGGCAAGAGCTACCTTCATACCCTGCGGCGCATCAACAAAATAAAAACCAAGCTGCACCAGCTTAATAAAAAATACGAATTATGAAGAAAAGAAAAGAAACCGATGCGATGGAGCGAGTACTGCAAGACTACTCGCAGCGCATAAGCCAGACCCCCGGGCTGAGCGACGAGCAGCGGGCGCGGGCTTACGCCGAAGGCAACAGGCATGCCCCAAACGCCGTCCCGCCGCTGCCAAAGTCACGGCCGTCGCGAGTGGTCTATCGGGTAGCGGCCGCCATGCTCATTCCCTTTGTGGTGCTGCTCTTCATACTGTTGCCCGAGACCCCTGCGGGTCCCGAGGGGCTGCAGGCCGGGCGTGTGGCCGAGACCGCCCCTCCACCCCTCCCGCCACAAGAGACCGCGGAACCTGCCGCCTTACAACCCTCCACCTCCGCACCCCAAAGGCTACACCACCCTGCAGCACAGCCTCGTGCATTAGATGTCGAGCCAAGTGCCACACCTCCTGCCACCGCCCACCCACCAACGCCAGCCGTCCAGCCCGGCGTAGCCCTTGCCGACAGCCTTGTGCTCTTCCCGTCCGACAGCATGCCTCCCTCCGCCATTCCTCCCACAATAAATGCCACCTATGCCTCCTTCATCTGCTCCAGCGAAGTATGCGACACCCAACGGTTCCTCTACCACCTCTGCCTCGAATTGTCATTAATATAATCCCTTAATTCCTCAGCCATGAAAAGATTCATCATCGTTACAGCCCTGACAGCCCTGATTATGTGCAACGCTGCCGCCCAATCAGCAGCTTTTCTGCGCTATGCACCGAACCCCGACCTCGACGTGGCCTACATCGAAGGATTCCGTATCGACGACTCCACCGTTTTCGACGTGACGGTCATCCTGATAAAGGACTCCGCTACAATGGCTTGGTTGATAAATGACCTTCATCTCAACAAATATAATGAAAGGATATTTAGTAAAAAAAATCCAATCCACTACTTTATATTTAATGTATCACCAGACGACCCGTCGAAGCGCATAAAAAATCCCCGTTATGTAAAACACGACATAATGATATTTACACCACACCACAAACGGATTACCATCTATCATAACATTGACAATAACTTATTAGACAACATATTTAACCACATGTCAAAAGAAATAAAAAAAGATATCCAGAAGAAATGAAAAACGTCATCATCACATTAGCAGCACTTGCACTGCTCGCCACAACTGCCATCAGTTGTCAAAAGGAGACAGACGACAGCTCTGTCGTCCCGATTACCTGCTCCAAACACAACGTCATTTACCATATCGATGGAGCGACCCACTACGCCTATATCCATTCCGAGACAGAATGGCATGCCTTTATGGAACGGATGTTTGCCCTGGCACGCCAAGGACACCGCATCACGGTGAGCAGGGCCACCACCACCCGCCAAGTTGCCACCAAGGAGACCGTGACCTACAAAACGAGCGACTACGAGGATGCCAAGCGCTGGGCAAAAGATATGATTGCTGAAGGATACGAAGTGGATATTACCTATGACGAAGAGAGCGGTATATATATCGTAATAGCCACACAGGAATAGGACTACCTCCCAGAAAGAAGAAAAAAACACTACGAATGTCACAAAACGGCCCATTTTTGTGCTTTTATCCCAATAGAACGGCAGTGTATGCCTGCCAAGTACCGAACAATATACCCTTACCGACAAATATACTAAATGCATAACGATAACTTTTAAAAGAATACTACTATGAAAAGAATATCTTTATTTATCATCACCACCGTCCTGCTGTGGACGGGGCTGCAGGCGCAGATTTTCACCGTCTCAGACACCACACCGTGCTTTGAACGCCAGCGCAACTACTTTTATTACACGTGGTTCGATACAGCCAGATGGTATTTGAACTCCAAAGACACCTTGTGGTTCAATCATTCGCAGAACGAATGTATTCCCCAGTGGCAGTATTGGTTAAATGATATCAATGAAACTGCTGACTCCACTCGGACCCCCCCCTTCATTTCTTCGGGCAATACACTTCAAGGCCGTTGAAAATAAAAGGCCTTTGGGCGATGGTGGACAAGAACCCAATTGAACATGATCCTAGGCCCATTTTAAACTATTCGAGATCAGCCGAATATCTATACCTGTACACTGTCGATTCCAACGAGCCATATATCGATACCGTGGATTGGTATTACGACTCCTATTTCCTGAAGCGCATCAACGGGGCACGGTGGGACACCAACCAGCCCCGCATGCTGTGCATACCCGCATACGTCGACGGCCACGCACCCTATAACAGATTCCGGGACGAATATTGCCCCGCTTACCAATACTGTTATCTTTATGAGGCTCATTTCGACTCAGCCGTTACCGTGGAGGGAGAATTTTGGATTGCCGGGACATACAACAGTAATATCCAAGGTAGATATCTCCCTGTATGGCTTCATTATCCTACAGAATACCTCTCGTGGGGAGCAATGACGGGCCGACGCTATAAAAGATTGTCTGGAACAGTCGACGGGCCGTGGCGTCGGGGCGACTATAGTTATACTTTGCAATTACAGGCAGGGCCCTTCGGCGTGATTACCGACTACCAGTGGTTTGTGCATGCCGCCACAGCCGACAGCGCACAGGGCATGGCCCTCGGCACGGATTACTGCACCGACTCCACCCAGGTGACCATCTCCGCCGTCCCCAACCGGGGCTTCCGCTTCCTCCACTGGAACGACGGCAACACCGACAACCCCCGCTCCATCCTGGTGACGCAGGACACCCTCTTCACCGCCTTTTTCGAACCCCTTGAACGGTATAGCGTCTCCACAGACTGCAATTTCCCCTACTGCTTCGTGGCAGGCGACAGCGTGTACTACGAGGGCGACACCGCCACCCTCTATGCCTACACCGATGTGCCTTCCTATGCCTTCTCGCACTGGAACGACAGCGTTGTCGACAACCCGCGCTCCGTCGTCGTGACGCAGGACACCGCTTTCACTGCCTTCTTCGTCGAGCGGCAGGGCATCGCCACGCCCAAGTCTCAACGCCCGGCTTTCTCCCTCACCCCCAACCCGGCGCACGCCACGGTCACCGTCGCCCTCGCCTCGCCCTGCGGCACCGACTGCTCCCTCTCCCTCCGCGACGCCTCCGGCCACGAGGTGCTGACCATGACGCTGACTGCCGGCTCCACCTCCGTCACCCTCCCGCTCCGCCACCTCCCCGCCGGCTCCTACTTCGTCACCCTCTCCACCCCGCAGGGTTCCTCCACGCAGAAACTCATCCTGCAATAGCAAGCATTGTTGTAGGTCATAGACACAATCGAAGCGTCTTCGGTTTGGATATGACCGATTTGGGATAAAAAAAGGTGCCCCATAAGCCAATCGGCCTATGGGGCACAATGTTTTGTATACCCAAATCAGTTGTTGGTAATCTTGTAAATGGCAGTTCCAGAAGCGGTAGTGGCTTGGAGAAGGAAAATGCCTTGCGAGGGGAGCTGGAGGGTGGCAGAGGTGCCGTTGACCATGGCAGAGTGGAGCAACCGACCATCGAGACTGAAGAGTTTCAGTTCGGCGGACTCGCCACCAGGCATGGTCACCTGGCACTGGCCATGAGCAGGATTGGGGCTGACGACAAGCGATGGATTACCAGCGGTGGAAATGCCTTCAGGCAGATCGACAGTGGTGAAATCGACAGCGATGCCTTCGCCATAGCTGTTTTCGCCACAGAAGGACTTGACGACAGCTTTGTAGTGAGTGCTGGGGACCAGCGGCGGGAAATAGAAGATTGGGGAGGCTACAACTTCCTGAACAAACCCAAGCGTGTCGTTGCCATACTCCACTTCCCACTCTCGGATATCGGCGCGGTCCTCCCAAGTAAGGCGGTAGCCCGTGACGAGATGGTCGGGTGTGACAGTGATATTATCAACACCTCCAAGATAGACACCACTGAGATTGCCACAAGGGGAATGGAACATCACCGAGTCCCATTCGCCATAAACATTGTGAGGGCATTTGGAGCGGACATAGAAGTCGTAGTCGGTATTATTTTCGAGATAGAGATAAGAAATAGTCAGGTCGGGCGTGGTTAGGGTGAGGGTATTACCTGTGCCAAGTTCAAAACCATGTTCGCCATACTGTACCTCCCAGGTAACATGATCGTCGACGGCAGACCAGACAAGATGATAGATTACATAGGGATCGGTTACAGCCTCAACCCTCAGATGCAAGACGCTATAGCAGGTGTCGGGATTGGTACGGAACTGGATGGAAGACCATTCGCCATAGACACTGTCGTTGCAAAGGGTACGGAGGTAGCAATCGTAGAGGGCATCGGCTGTGAGGTTGGTAAGGGTTACGGTGTTGTTGGCAAGGGTTAACAGAGTGCCACTGCCTTGAGCGAAACCGGACAGCCCATATTCCAATTCGTAGCCAACCACACTGGCCGTGGTGCTCCAGTTGAGGAGTGCCTCGTGGATGTCGGGAGTGGCAGTGAGTCCCACAACGGCGGCGCAAGTGTCGGGTTCGACCACAGGTACCGTGTCGTGCCAGAGCACAAGGTTATCCACACAGAGGTAGGAGCCCTGCTGCATGGTATTGCTGGCGGAGGAGAGCAAGATGACGATGAGCGAGTCGGGTGCCTGCTCGGGGAAAGATGAGTCGAGCGAGTGGAGGGAGACATAATCGACGGTGAAGGGGGTGTAGTTGGCGATATTGGTGAGAGCAAGATTAGCACCGCCGCCCACCACATCGCGTTGCTGGGTAGCGGAGTTGTAGTGGGTGCCGAGGAGCAGCACACCGCCATTGTCGCCGCTACCGGCGGCCTGGTATTTGTAGCTGCCGGTCATTCTTGTCGGCTCGAAGCCATCAAGGTCAACACCGCCGGAAATCAGCTCGTTGACATCAACCAAGGCCAGCGAGGCAAGAATCTGTTCGATGCTGTCCATGTTGGAGAGCATGTTGGTGACAATGGGGAGAAAGGTTTCGAGGTCGACAGTGCCTGTGGAGAGGACTGAAGGGAAGACGGTCTGCGTGAGCATGGAATCGAGATTATTCTCTACAATGCTGTAGATATCGGGATTGATGAGGTCTTCGAGCATAAAGGTGTGCAACTTCAGAGCCGAAGCGCTGTCGGGGACGACACCCGTCTCGCGGGAGACTTTCACCAGGGGAAGGGTGGTATTGATGGTGAGGGGTAGTCCTGGAATGGAGATGGTCTCATTGACAGGATAAGAGAGGTAATCCCAACCCGTAGGGGTAGAGAACGAGTCGTAGACAGGGACATTGAGCGTGAGGAACGACATGCTGTAGCCCGGATGGGAAGTCCACTGTTCGAAGCTGCCGCGGGGAACCCGCATGGAGGTCTGAGCCGAAAGGGCGTTGGCCAGGAAAGTTAGACCTAGTGCCAGAATGAAAACTTTTTTTGTCATAGTATTAAACTTTAAAATTAGAGGCGATAGAGTTGATAGATACGATAGATAATAGATACAATAGAGTTATTTGATGGGGGTAGTGTGTTTCAGTAGTTGCTCGGCGAGGCCTATGCTGTAGCCGTTGCTGTGGAAGAGGACACGGCCGCGCTTGTCTACTACTGCCACGAGGGGGTATTCATATTTGTCGAGCTTGAGGGTCTGAGCCAGGACTTTCTCGGCGGGGTCTTGCCGCCCGGCAGCAATGCCCGTGACATCGGTGTTGGGGAGACGGTTGAGCTCGCGGTTGGCGGGGTCGGTGGTGACGGCAAAGGTCATGCCACCCCATTTGCGGAATGCGGCACTATGCTCAAGCATCTCTTTGACGAGGTGTTTGGCGGGCTCGCGATGGGGGCCGAGGAAGGCAAGGATACAACCCGTTTCACCTGCATAGTCGGAGAGCTCGACACCGTCCATGATCTCAAAACCTTCGGGGAGCTTGGGCAACGTTCCTGCATTTTCATTGCGTGGCACAAGTGGCAGCAGGATGATTTCCTTGGTGACACGCTCTCCCGCCTTGACGGCGAAGAACTCCATGCGGTTGAGCACGGTGCCGTCGGGGTAGCGGTTGCCGGTGGAGAGACAGTAGGTGCCGGGCTCCAGCGGGATGGTGGCAGGGAAGGTAGCCATGCGTGGGTCGTCCTCGAAATCGAAGGTGCGGAAGTCGCCGTTCTCGAGTTTTTGGAGGGTGAAGTGGGGGTAGTAGATGGGGGTGGCGGGCTCTTTGCCATGGTAGGTGAGGGTGAGGTGGGCGGGAGTAGATTGGATAGAGGAGATAGATTTGATAGAAAAAGATTGGGGTTGCCAGGCGGTGCCGTCCCAGACGTAGATGGTGTTGGTGGCGTTGTCGAGGTAGGCGGGGATGCCTAATGCACGGCAGGCGGCCACGAAGAAGATGTCGCGGCTGTGGGGGTCGGCATGGCGCAGGCGGAACACGCCCATGGGCGAGATGGGGCAGTTGTAGTAGTTGCCCGTGTCGTCAACTGTAATGTTCTCGAGCGTCCATTGCTTCAGTGCCTCGTAGTCTTGCTTATACTCTTCGGGCTGCAGTCTATTCCAAATAGGATGGGTGGTGTCAACCCTGTGGACAACATCTTTCATTGCCTTCAACAGGGGCTGCCGCCAGTCGCGTACCAGCTCGTTACTGATGCGGGCAGGGAGGATGCCCTTCTTATAGATGTCGTAGGTGTAGAGGCTGTTGGTGCAGGTGCCTTTGGTGCGGTCCAGCCAGTCGAAGCCTGTTTCATGGGCTTGGAGGATGTCGGCGGTGATGTCGCGCAGGTCTTTGTCGGAGTAGGACTTGAGGTAGTCGTAGATATGTTCGCCTGAGCGGTATTGGGCTGGCCAGTGCTCAAAGTATTTATATATCTCGGCATAGTTGCCTTCCGACTTCTGGATGATTTCCCACACTTGGGCATCGGAAAATAGCTTCTGGTTCCAGAGCCAGTCTTTGGGGAGGTAGGACTTGAAGTTGTCCTTGGTGGGGAAGGTGGCGGTGTAGGCATTGCGGAGCGAGTCCTCGTAGGCGAGGCGACGGGCGTTGCGGGCAACGGCCTCGTCGGATGGGGTGACCTTGGCGGTGCCGGGCGCGGGAGGAACGATGTCTAAATTGAGAATTGAGAATTGAGAATTGAGATTGTCGGGCAGCGTCAGTGTTATGATGCTGTCTTGTCTCACATCTAGTTTGCTGAAGGCGTAGCGGGTGCCGTCGGTGGCCCAGACGAGGATGTCGCCGAGGCCAGTGGTGAGGGAGGCTTGCCCTTGGGCATCGGCGGTGTAGGTGGCCAGGGTGTAGTACTCGGCGTAGTTGTACATCTTGAACTTGATGGTGGCACCAGGGAGGGGCTTGCCGTCGGGGTTGCAGACGGTAACGGTGACGCGGCGTGTGGGAGCGTAGTGGCTGAGGAGGTTCAGCTCGCTGTAGAGGGCGGTCTGCTTGACCACCTCTTCGTCGCCATGATAGCGGCCAAAGGCCTTGCTATGCACCATCAGACAGCGGGTGGAGGGGACGGAGAACCAGCCCATGTTGAGCTCGGGGTCGGGCTCGCAGGCGCCGAGGAACTTCCATTCGCCACCCTTGCCGTCGGGGTTGGCAATCCACACCTCGACCCAGGCATGGTTGTCGTCGCAGTGCGCCCAGCGGGGGGTGTAGCACTGGCGGGCAGGGATGCCCACAGAGCGGAGGGCAGTGACGGCGAAGGTGCTCTCCTCACCGCAACGGCCTAGGGAGGTACGCATGGTGGCCAAGGGTGCGGAGGTGCGGCTGTCGGCGGCACGATAGGCCACATGCTCATGGCACCAGTGGTTGACCTCGAGGGCGGCCTGCTCCATGGTCATGCCTTGCACACGCTCTTTCAACTGATGGAACATGTATTGGCGGGCGGTGTCGAGGTTCTCGTTATTGACACGGTATACCAGCACAAAGTGGCGGAAGATGTCCTCGGGTATGGTCTTGCCCCAAGGCATCTCCTCGCGGGCAGTGAAGGCATAGCGCACTTGGTTGAGGTAAAAGACGGGGGTGTAGTCGGCCAGGTCGCTATAGGGCATGTAGGCGTAGAGAAACTGCATGGCCTCGCGCTCGGCACGGCTGAGAGTGTCGAGTTGTAATTGAGAATTGAGAATTGAGAATTCCTCGAGGCGGGATTCGTAGTCGTTGGCAACCTGCTGGCGGTAGGTGCTGTCGGTTAGGAAGTGGGGGTTGCGGTGGCAGGAAGAGAGTAGCAATAGAAGGGATAGAAGGGATAGATTAAATAGATTTGATAGATGGGAGGGTTGGGGGGTACTTGTTGTTTTCATAGGGATATGGATTTGATTAATTGTTCTACTATTTTGGGGTCGGTCAGAACGGTGCCGTCGGGGAGGGTACGCTTGCAGGAGCCGTGGATTTCGGCGACTCCTGTCTCCTGCACTATGCGGGAGGCATTCTGCGGTGTGACACCGGCACCGGCCAGGATGACAATACGCCCTGCAGCGGCAGCCTGGAGGGTGCGGAGGGTGGGAATGCCCTGCTCGGCAGAGGGTTGGCAACCGGAAGTGAGGATGCGATGGCAACCGCAGCGTATGACAGCTTCGAGAGCCTCGAGAGGGTCTTGCCGAATCTCGTCAAAGGCCCTATGGAAGGTAACCTCCATGGGTGCGGCAAGCTGTACGACACGGCGTGTCCGGTCCTCATCTATGCGACCTTCGGGGGTGAGAAAGCCCACTACCACGGCATGGGCGCCCAGCCGCTTGCACTGCTCCACCTCACGGCAGATGGTTTCATACTCGGCGGGGGAATAACAGAAATCCCCTTCGCGGGGACGGACGAGCACATGGGTGCGTAGATGCAACTGATGGAGACAATAGTCGATATCGTCGGGTGCGGGGGTGAGGCCGCCCACATCGAGCCGACGGCACAGTTCTATGCGATTGGCTCCGCCCTCTAGGGCATTGACCGCCGACTGGCGAGAATTGGTACAGATTTCTACTTTCACGGGTTACAGGTTGAATTTGGTGTTTTTCATTCGCTCAAGGAAGGAGACGTTTTCATGCACAATGCTCTCGACGGTATGGTCGAAAGACTGCCCAGACGAAGGGCTGATGCGCATTTCGATGGGGAGGTAATAGACGGGAAGACCCACCATGACCTCGGACGAGGAGAGCTCGCGCAGACGGGCGGCATCCTTTTCGGTAGTGAGTATGAGTTTGCGGTTGCCCTTGAGCTGCTCGTAGGCTTTGCGGATACGCTTGATGTCGGAGAGCGAGAAGCGATGGTGGTCGCCAAAACGGAGATGGGTGGCCGTGCAGAGGCTCGACACATATTGAACCATCGGCTCGGGGTGGGCGATGCCGGTGACGAGCAGCACCTCGTCGATGGTGTCGAGCGGGAGGGGATTGGAGCCCATGAGGGGAAGCGGGTGGCAATAGTGGATACGGCTGAAGAAGACTTTCTGGTGAGGACGGAGCTTGAGATTGGCGATGAAGTTGTGGCGGTCGATGGGATTGATTTCTTCGGGTGCCTTGGTGACGACAACGATACTGGCCCGGCGGCAGGCAGAGCGGAACTCGCGCAGGTTGCCAAAGGGCATGATAAAGTCGCGGAAATAGGGTTTTTGGTACTCGGTAAGGAGGATATTGACGGTAGGTTTGATGGCACGATGCTGAAAGACATCGTCGAGAAGGATGACTTGTGGAGGGGTCTCACCATCGAGCAGCCGTCGGACACCCTCGACACGCTTCTCGCATACGGCCACGGTGATTTTGGGGTATTTATAGGCGAGCATGGCAGGCTCGTCGCCCATACGGGAAGGGCTGTGGCACCCGTCGTCGAGGACAAAGCCCTTGGTCTTGCGACGGTAGCCGCGGCTGAGCAGCGCCGTCTCGTAATGGGGGGAGAGCAGACGCAGAAGATATTCAACATGAGGAGTTTTCCCGGCTCCACCGGCGCAGAGGTTCCCCACCCCGATGGTGGTGACAGGGGGTGCCACCTGACGTTTGATACCAAGTGAAAACATCAAGTTGCGGAACCACACCCCTACCGCATACCAGATGGTAAACGGGAACAGAATACAAGCTATCGTTTTACGAAATGACATACCAAAAGGTTATTGTTGTGACTGGCAAGCAACTTAACGGTATTGAAGTGTGAACATACATACAACTCGTTAGTGGATTACCTGGCACGTATTTTTATGATGCAAAGATACACAAAAAAAACGACTTAAATACTAAAAAAACCTTTTTCAGAAAAAAAACATTCGTATATCTGAAAAAAATCGTATTTTTGCATTCTATTACAATCTTGTATCAATATGCAAAACTCACGTCAAATAACCCAAGACCTCTACTACGTAGGCGCAAGCGACAGGAAGCTCGCATTGTTTGAAAACGTCTATCCCATCCCCCGCGGAATATCTTACAACAGCTATGTCCTGATGGACGAAAAGACCGTGCTGCTCGACACCGCCGACGCCGCGGTGGGCGGACAGTTTTTCGAGAATGTGGCCGCCGTGCTGAATGGCCGCAAACTCGACTACCTTGTGGTGAACCACATGGAGCCCGACCATTGCGCCCTAATTGAGGACCTGCTGCTGCGTTATCCCGAGGTGACCATTGTCACCAACGCCAAAGCGGCGAACATGATACGCCAATTCTTCAACCTGAACATCGACAACCGCCTGCAAACCGTTGCCGAAGGGGCCACCCTGTGCACCGGTCGCCACACGCTGACCTTTGTCATGGCCCCCATGGTACACTGGCCCGAAGCCATGGTCACCTACGACACCACGGACAAGACCCTCTTCTCGGCCGATGCCTTCGGCACCTTCGGTGCACTGAACGGCAACATCTTTGCCGACGAGGTGAACTTCGACCGCGACTGGCTGGACGATGCCCGCCGCTACTATATCAACATCGTGGGCAAATACGGTGTACAGGTGCAATCGCTGCTGAAGAAAGCCTCGGCCCTCGACATCGCGATGATATGCCCGCTGCACGGCCCTATCTGGCGGCAGGACCTGGGATACTATATCGACAAGCATGTCACCTGGAGCAGCTACAAACCCGAAGAACGTGGCGTGCTCATTATCTACGGCAGCATATACGGACATACCGCAGCGGCCGCCGAGAAGATGGCCTCGCTGCTGGCAGAGCACGGCATTAAAGGCATTGCCATGTACGACGCCTCGCACACCCATGTGAGCCAGCTGGTGAGCGAGTGCTTCCGCTACAGCCACCTCGTCCTCGCCTGCTCCACCTACAACGCCGGCATCTTCACTCCCATCGAAGACCTCCTCCACGACCTCAAGGCCCACGCCTGGCAGAACCGCACCGTGGCCATCATCGAGAACGGCACCTGGGCTGCCCAGAGCGGCAAGCAGATGCGTACCCTTCTCGAGGAGATGAAGAACATCACCATCCTCGGCGAGGACATCTCGCTGAAATCGGCCATGAAAGAGAGCCAGCTGGAAGACATGAAGTTCCTGGCCGACCTTATCGCCGTGAACCTCAACAACGAATAACCTTGTGCCACCATTAACACCCATTCAAGCATGAACACCCTTAACCAGAACGCCCTGTTTAAACTGAGCTACGGCCTTTATGTCCTCACCGCTCGCGAAGGCGACAAGGACAACGGCTGCATCATCAATGTGGCTCCGCAACTGACCGACACACCCCTGCAGATGCTCGTGTCCGTCAACAAACAGAACTACACCCACGACATGATTGTCCGCACAGGACTGTTCAACGTGTCGCTCCTCACCGAACATACACCCATGACAGTCATCCAGCATTTTGGATTCCAGAGCGGGCGCGACGTGAACAAGTTCGAGAACTGCGAGGTGGAGATGCGTTCCAGCAACGGACTGCTCTACGTGCCGCGCTACACCAACGCCTATATCAGCGGCAAGGTGAACCAGATGGTCGACCTGAGCACCCATACCCTTTTCATTGCCGAGATTACCGAGTCGGTGCTGCTCAACAACGACCCCTCCCTCACCTACGAGTACTACCACCAGCACATTAAACCCAAACCCGCAGCCATGGCCGAGCCCACCGGCGACGGCAAGACCCGCTGGGTGTGCCAGACCTGCGGCTATGTGTACGAGGGCGACGAAATGCCCGACGACTTCGTTTGCCCCTGGTGCAAACACGGCAAAGCCGACTTCATCCGTATGGAGTCATGAACTTTTGAACATTTATTAACCCTTAAAAAACAGCCATATCATGGAAAAATATGTTTGCAATGTATGCGGGTATGTCTATGACCCCGCAACTGGCGACCCCGACAACGGCATCGCCCCCGGAACCAAATTCGAAGACCTCCCCACCGACTGGGTTTGCCCCCTCTGCTCGGTAGACAAAACACATTTTGAGAAACAATAACCCTTTTAAACAATCAATACCATGCTTAACAAAAAAGTTGCCGACTTGCTCAACGAGCAAATCAATAAAGAGCTCTACTCCGCTTATCTGTACCTCGACATGAACAACTATTTCCAACAGCGCGGCCTCAACGGTTTCGCCAACTGGTACATGATTCAGGCACAGGAAGAGCGCGACCACGCCATGCTTTTCTACCAGTACATGCAGAACAACGACTGCAAAGTGACCCTCGACGCCATCGCCAAGCCCGACAAAGTCTTCAAAACCGACATGGACGTGCTGAAGGCCGGACTGGAGCACGAAGAGTATGTCACCGCCAGCATCCACACCATCTACGATGCCGCCTACAAAGTGAAAGACTTCCGCACCATGCAGTTCCTCGACTGGTTTGTCAAGGAGCAGGGCGAAGAAGAGACCAACGCCCGCGACATGATCACCAAGATGGAACTCTTCGGCAACGACCCCAAGAGCCTCTACATGCTCAACCAGGAACTGGCCGGCCGCACCTACAGCGCTCCCAGCCTGGTACTGGACTAACCATTGTATGAGACATTTTCGATAGGGGTGTGTGGTAACCATGCACCCCTTTTTCTAAACTATGAATAGGAATCCACACGAACGCCCTGCAGCCGTCTACCGCACCACTGTCAGCATCCTCCTCTACATGGTGCTGTACCTTGCCATCATCGCCCTGTTCACAAGCATCATTGTCCTTTCCGACAACCTGGCCGCCAAACTGGTGTCTGCGGCACTGGCCTTGGTCATGATATTGCCCATCGTCCATACACTTCGGCACACCAAAGACCGCATTGTCGTTACATCAAGTCACCTGTCCCTCACCAATATAACAACACGCTCGAAGCAGGGAGAATGGAAGACCGTTCAGAAAGCCATCCTCCCTTGGGGCGACATCAAAGACATCTCACCCAACTACGACATCAAACTAACCAACCACTTGACCATACAGAAACAAGTGACTGTCACCCTGCGCAGCGGCACGCAATACTTTATCGACTCCGACCTATACGACGTCCTCTTCCTCGAGCACAAACTGAAATCCCACTGGCGCCGTTTCCGCAACCATTAATCAACAAGACAATTGTAGTGCACTTTTTTGAGCGAAAGGGTTTAAATGCTATTCATCGCATAATAAACGCATTAAATAATCCCATTGGCCAGTTTGAGGCATTTTCGTTGGCTATTTTGAGGATTTTTCCCTCCCCTTATTGAAAGTCACATAACAACAGAAAGTACACCCCGAAATGGGAGACACTTTTGTTGTTCTTGGCCAACGCCTCACACATTTACGCAGTGATTCCACCAATAATGGAAGAATGTATCTTCCAAGCTGTTACCCAAGTATAAACCCCGAAAAAGTGGCTCTCAAACCCCCAAATCCCTGTGGCAAAAGAGTAGTTACTCTCATATGAGATAAAACACTGCAAAAATGAAAAAGGAATTCCTTAGAGGTATCCTTTTCCTTTAGTCTAATATGTGAAAAGATTAATTATGTTCGACTATAATAATACTTCGAAACAAAGAACTCATATTATTTTATTGGACTATAAATTTGTTTGAAATCCCCTCACATTCATATATGTATATTCCGCTGGGATAATTTGAGACATCAATTTTGATTTCATTGAAGTGTGAGCCGACAGGAATAGCCGTATAAAGGTGACCACTTGCGTCGTAAATATTAATTTGTGAGGTGGCTTTGTTTTTTAATTGATACGGCAAAGTAATAATGTTGGTTGCCGGGTTAGGGAATGCTGGTCCCAAATCAATCCCGTTTTGCTGAACAATATTTACTGAGCCAGAGCCACTGCAACGATAGAGAATCGTTGTGTATGATGTTTGGTAATTAGCGTCGATAAGTACCTTGTCTGTATGTAAATGCAATTCCCCGTTGAAAATATCGAAACTAACACCCCATGCGTATGCATATCCAAAATCATGTAGTTTTGTTCCATCTTCATTTATCAGCCACATTGTAGTACTTGTATTACTGGCAGAGGATTCTGTTTTTTGGAAAGATACAATCATTTCTAATTTCTCATCATTGTTAATATATTTCTTGCTTGGAGAATATACTAAAAAGATTGTGTATCCAGTGGGAGGAGTCACATGGATGGATTTATACAATGAACCATTCCAATTATATAGCTTGATTGTATTGTCATTGGGTCGGCTTGTATAATATTTATCAACATCTGTTGTACAGAAAGCAAGAGTACCTGGTAATGAAACAATCTGTGTTATCTGTGCTTGGCTAATGGTAGAAATAATGGTAAATGCTAATAAATAGAAGATTCTTTTCATGACAAATCCCTGATGCGTGTCGGGTGCAACTTTTTAGTGTTCCTCAGCGTCTAAAGATTGAATAAATAATAAAAGAAGCGTGGCGCTGTATGCCACTTATTGTATGGAAATCCTGAGAATTACCCTGTAATGAGAAGGTGCAATAAGCCCACGCTATACGCGGAGCCTTTACACTGATTCTGCATTACTGTGGAGTTTCTCACGTTTCCACAAGCTAGAATGAGCATAACGCTTCGTGATTTCACTTTGAAATCGGATGCAAAAATACACAAAAATCCCGACATGACAAAAATAATTTCTCCATGTCGTGAAAAAGTAGTATCTTTGCACTTGAAATAAAAACACCAATTTTGATATGACAAACAGCGTAAATCTGAATATCAATCTTCCACGGAGTGACAGAGCATTCCTGCTCATGTTGGGTAAACGCATGGGCTGGAACGTGCAGGAGGTTCCGACACCCGATGCACTCTTCGACCCTGAAAGCGGTGAATACCTCAACGAGGAAACAATGCAAGCGATTCGCGATGTAGAAGAAGGCAAAGACGTCGTCCGCTGCAAAAACATTGATGAACTACTGGCAGCGATATGAAAAAAAACTATGAACTGGAGTATGGCAGCAAATTTCTTAAAGACTTGAAACTTGCCAAACGACGTGGACTAGACCTTTGCGAACTCAAAGCCGTAACCGACATGTTGCAAAATGGAAAAATCCTTCCAGCTCAGTATCGTGACCACCTTTTGACTGGCAACTATAAAGGCTATCGTGAATGTCATATCAACCCTGATTGGTTGCTTATTTACAAGAAGAAAGAGGCAATTCAAATCATCTCACTTTTTCGAACAGGAACACATTCTGACTTATTTTGAAAAAAATATTAACCCTAAAAATCAAAGAATACCATGAGTAAAAAATTCATCTGCCCCGTGTGCGGCTATGTTTATGAAGGCGACACCATGCCCGAGAAATGCCCCATCTGCGGCAAACAAATGCAGGAAGTGAAAGAGGACATCAAGACCTGGGCTGCCGAGCATATCGTGGGTGTGGCCAAGGATGCCCCCGAAGACATCAAAGCCGACCTCCGCATGAACTTCGAAGGCGAGTGCAAGGAAGTAGGCATGTACCTGGCCATGGCCCGTGTGGCTCACCGCGAAGGCTATCCCGAGATTGGTCTCTACTGGGAGAAAGCCGCTTTCGAGGAGGCTGAACACGCCGCCAAGTTCGCCGAGCTGCTGGGCGAAGTGCTCACCGACAGCACCGCACAGAACCTGAAGATGCGTGTTGACGCCGAGTACGGTGCCACCGCCGGCAAGACCGACCTCGCCAAGCGTGCCAAGGCCCTCAACCTCGACGCCATCCACGACACCGTCCACGAAATGGCCCGCGACGAGGCTCGCCACGGCAAAGCCCTCGAAGGCCTCCTGAACCGCTATTTCAACAAATAAGCGTTACCTTCCAACAAAAGCAGGGTATCCTATCGGGTACCCTGCTTTTGTTTTCAACCCAGATCGGTTATTAGGCCGACTTTTCAATCGGGATAAGCGCACTCTCGATTCACTCTTTACACTTATGGTGGGTTCTATAAATACATTTATCGAAAACCCCTACGGGGTATTTGATGTTGTGCGATAATTGTTTGCTATTAAGCGAATAGTCCGACGGACTAATTTATTTTATATATCCGACGGACACTCCGACCCCGCCACAATGCCCTCCACACTCCTTCACTGCCCAGCCTTTGCTCCCTCACTACGCCTCCCCTGTCACACCGCAGTGCCGGGAAGTCTCAGCCGTCGGCACGCCACAACCCACTTGGGTCGTTCAATCTTGGCTCGATGCTGCCTGATTCTCGGCTTGTTATCCGTCATCATGTCGAGTAACGATGCTATAACAATACAATAACGATGCAGGATTGAACGGCCCCTCTCCGTAGCGAGGAGGTATTGTTGCCGCTCCACGGCGCAGGGCGGGTAGGCAGAACAAGGTACGGGGCAGAGTTGATCCTCAGCGCATTGCACGGTTCAGCAGTTAGACCGTAGGCGTTTTCGGTTTCCTAACGACCGATTGGGGGTCAATCTGATTACTATTTCTTGATATAGGACAAAAAGTCGAGGTCAATACTCAATGCCAAAAACGGTTTCAGCAGCCACGACTTGGCAGTGACATCGTCGATAGTCTCGGACTTCAGGATAGAGCCTTCATCATAGCCCGACACTAGCACATTGTATTCGGCAATGTTCACGCCGACAGTGAAATAGAAGAAGTCTACAAAGCGGAACGACGGCCCCACATAGAAGTTCTTGAAGAGGTTGCTGCCGCCGAAACCGACATAAATGCCCACATCGTAGGCAAAATCCTGGTCGAACTTGCGCAGTTCGGGGGTCTTGAGGTTGGTCTCGCCAATCTTCACCGATTTGTGGTCTTTGTTGAAATACTGCGTCAAATCCCACAGCATGACCGAGGCGCCCGTGACGAAGTCGAACTCGATGTTGCCGGCATTGCGGTTGCGGAGCACCTTGTTGTAGGTGCCGGCCTCTTCGGCGGGCTGCAGACGCACCTCCCAGTTCGGGGTACGGTAAAAGCGCATGGCGATGCCCTGAATGGCACGCACCTTCTTCTTGCGGTTGGTGGCCTCGGCCACGCGGGCTTCGGCATCCTTGGCCCGCTGCAATAGGTACTTGTTGGCCTCCTCCTTGCGCACATTCTCCAGCTCGGCTTCGCGAACCAGCTTGTTCAGCGAGTCGACCAAATGGCGGTAATGGTCGCGGTCGGCCTCGATTTTATTCTGGTCGACGCCCGACTTGGTGAAGATTTCCTTATAGAACTTCTCCTTCTCGGCCATCAGGGCTTCGCGTTCCTGCACATGGCGGATCATGGCGCTGTCCACCACACGCACCGTCACGGTGTCGGTACGGCGCACCACCACGGTATCGGTGCGGAGGAGTACCACGGTGTCGCGCAGCAGCACAGTGTCCTGCCCATAGGCGACACCCGCCGCCATGGCGAGCAGAAATCCTACAATAAAACAGTATCTTTTCATCATTCAAACTATTAGCTTCATGCCTTGAGCAATGCCAACACCTCGTCGAGGGTGAGGGTGCTCTGCGTGCCCGCCGTCATGTCTTTGACGGTAAGGGTCTGGGCTGCTATCTCGTTCTCGCCCACAAATATCACAAACGGCACATGGCAGCGGTTGGCGTAGTCCATCTGTTTTTTCATCTTGGCGTTGTCGGGGTAGATAAGTGTGCTGATGCCGGCACCGCGCAGCTTGGCGGCACAACTGATGGCATAGGGCAGGCTCTCGGCACCGAAATTGATGAACAGGGCGCGGGCGGGCTGGCCCAGATTGGCGGGGAATTTGTCCAGCTCGGTAAGCACATCGTAGATGCGGTCGGCTCCGAACGAGATTCCCACACCTGACACATCGGGCATGCCAAAAATGCCCGTCAGGTTGTCGTAGCGTCCGCCGCCGCAGATGCTGCCGATAGAGACGTTGTGGGCTTTGACCTCGAAGATGGCACCGGTGTAGTAGTTCAGGCCGCGGGCCAAGGTCAAATCCAGTTCAACATGGCACTGCGGCTTCACCTGTTCGATATAACCAAACAGTTCCTTCAGCTCTTCGACGCCTTTGGTGCCCACCTCGTTGCCTGCAAAGAGGGTAGCCAGCTGGCCGAGCTTGGCAGCGGCATCGCCCGTAAGGGCAAACACGGGGTCGAGGGCGGCAATCTGGCTGTCGTCGAGGCCACGCTCACGCAGTTCGGCACGGACATTGTCGAGCCCGATCTTGTCCAGTTTGTCGATTGCCACGGTGATGTCCACCAGCTTGTCGGGGGCGCCGATGTGCTCGGCAATACCCGCCAAGACCTTGCGGTTGTTAATCTTTACGGTCACCTCCACACCCAGCCGCTGGAAGACGGCATCGATCATCTGCACCAGCTCCAACTCGTTGAGCAGCGAGGTGCTGCCAATCATGTCGGCATCGCACTGGTAGAACTCGCGATAGCGGCCTTTCTGCGGGCGGTCGGCGCGCCACACGGGCTGCAACTGATAGCGGCGGAAAGGCAGAGTAATCTGGTCGCGGTGCTGGACCACAAAACGGGCAAAGGGCACCGTAAGGTCGTAGCGCAGGCCGCGTTCGCAGATGCGGGGAGCCACCTTATGGTAGTCTTGCGAGAAGTCTACTCCGTCCATGAAGTCGCCTGAATTGAGCACTTTGAAGAGGAGCTTGTCGCCCTCTTCGCCGTATTTGCCCATCAGGGTGGACAGATTCTCTAGCGAGGGGGTTTCGATGGGTTCGAAAGCGAAGGTTTTGAATACTTCGCGGATAGTGTCGAATATATAGTTGCGACGGGCCATCTCGGCAGGCAGGAAGTCGCGAGTGCCTTTAGGAATGCTGCATTTCATTATAGTACGCGTATTTTATGAATAATGATTAATAACAATGAGAGTGTGTTTTTATTGTGTCAAAGAGAAAAAATAATCGCTAAAGTCTGCGAAACCTAACGATGACGGTGCGAGAAAAAAAGGCGGGCGACGCCATGCGCCGCCCGCCTATCGAGTATGAACCTAAGGAAAGGGTTGTTTCCTTATGAGATTAACGCACAATCAACTTCTTCACCATGTTGACGTTCTCGCCAGTGATGCGTACGAAGTAGGCACCCTGAGCCAAGTGGTCAACATCCATGGTCTTGCGACAGTCGCTGCTGCACTCGAGAGTCTCGGAGGCAACGGTGCGGCCGTTCATATCGACCACCTCAATCTTCACCTTGCCGCTCACGCCGCTCACGCTGATGGTGGTGGCACTGCTGGTGGGATTGGGGAAGATGGTGCAGGCGACGCCTTCAGCATTGTCGATGCCTTGGGTGCCGGTGGTGAAGGTAGTGACAGGTGTCCAGGGGCTGTAGTTGTCAGCACCGCAGAGTGCACGCACGTAGAGGTCGTACTGGGTGTTGAACTCAAGACCGTTGATGACGGTGGAGGGCTCGTTGGTATTGACAACGGTACCGTTGCCGTGGCTGAAGCCGCGGTTGCCGTACTCAACCTCGAAGGCGGTGTTGCCCTCGGCGGGAGTCCAGCTGACGGTCACGGAATTGAGGTCAACAGTAGCAACCACATTGGTGGGAGCGAGGCAGGCCTCGGAGCAGTCGCCGGTGGTGAAGCTGACGCGTGTCCAGTGTTCGCTGGTCCAGTCGGTGCCGCAGACGGCGCGGACATAGAAGTCGTAGGAAGTCTCGCACTCCAGACCGGTGGCATTGAAGCTGTTGGCGGTGCAAGGCACGATGGTGCCCGAACCCTGGTCGAAGCCGGCGAAGCCGTATTCAACAATCCAGCTCACGGCCATCTGGTCGGCATCCCAGTTGAGGGTGGCACCGTTGGCGGTGACATTGCCTACGGTAAGACCTGTGACTGTGGGGCAGATGGTAGTGGAGAAGGTGATGGTGTCACCCCAGTCGCCTACGATGTTGTGAGCCGAGCCGCAGAGGGGACGGATAGAGGCATTGTAGGTAAGGCCGGCAGTGAAGCCACCGACAGTAGCGGGACGAGTGGTGACAGTGTAGATGCTGTCAATATTACCGGTGTTCCATACATGGATGTCCCATGCGGTTTCGGTACCACGGACGGTCCAGTCGAAGGTGGCAGTGGCGTTGGTGACGGTGGTAGTGCTCAGGTTGGTGGGAGCGAGGCAGGGCAGGCTGTCGGTGATGAAGTTGCCTAAGGCCCATTCGCTGTAGCCGAGTGAGTCGGCACTGCAATCCTGACGTACACGGAAGGTGTAGTTGGTGGCAGGCATGAGACCCGTGAAGGTGTAGGTGTTGCCAACAACAGGAATGTCGGTGGCGGGCCAGTCGGAGGCAGTCTCCTTGATGTTGACCTCGTAGTTGGTGCCATTGCCGGACCAGGTGATGGTGGCGCTCTCGTAGTCGTAGGTTGTACTTACGATGATGGGTTTACGACATCCGGCACCTGCACAGCTGATAAGCTGCATGACGGGACGGGCCTGTTCATAACTCTTGCTAGTGGAGAATGTTGAGGGATCTGTAACATCCGGGTTATCGGTGTCGTTATAGTAATGGATGGTCTTGTAGCCTGTGCAGGACTGTGTCTTGAAGACGTAATCTATTCCGTCGTAGTCATTGCTATTGTCGTCGACAATGACCAGCAGGTTGCCGGTGCCGTCGTAGTGATAGGCGGTGTCGAGCTGGAAGTAGTTCCATCCCTGAGTACAGTTGAGAGAACCTGTGTAAACTCTTACACCTGTGGCGGAATCAAGAGCCACCATATCGCTTGAACTGGTGAAGACGGTCTTGGCGGTAGGCTGGAAATAGATGGTGCAGTTGGTCTTCGCAGTCGAAGGTGAGGAGTAGTCGTAGTAGTAGCCAATGTATTCGATGTCCATGGAACCATTGAGTTCAGCACTGTCGATGATGGTCTCGGTAAGGGTGTATCTATAGTAGTTGTTGACAGGGAAATAATAGGAGGTACCCGTAGAGGCACTGGAGCCGAGGGCAAAGACCTGCGAGTTGTCGCACATAGCAGTGCTGAGGGCAGCAGGACGGCTCCAACGGCCAGTATCGGCACCGGAACAGATGGGACGGATGTAGAAGTCGTAATGGGTCAGCGTGTCGAGGCCACTGATGTTGACAGGATGGCTGGTGACATTGAGCAGCGTACCTGTGCCACGGCTGTAGCCGCTGGGGCCGTACTCAACCTGCCAGGAGACTGCAGGAGCCAAGTCGGTCCAGTCGAGGTCAATATAAGTGGAGCCGGCTGAGCTGGCTGAAACTTCCACAGGAGCGGGGCAGGTGTTGAGATAGACTTCCACATTGTCGATGGCAGCAGGAGGATTGGTACCCATCGAACCGTCGTTGGCCCACATGAACACAAGGTTGTAGTTGCCGGCTGTGGTGATGGCCACATCTTCGCTAGCGGTCTGCCAGCTGGATTGGAGGTTCAGCTTGGAGCCACCGTCGAGCGGTATCCAACCAGCGGGATTGGAGCTGGTGTAGTCGTAGGAATCGGTGCCACCGTCGGGTGTCTGACCGGGAGTGAACTCGAAGTCGGCCGGGGCGAGCCATGCACGGAGGTAGTCATAATTGCTTTCGCCCTGGGCCTGCCAGTTGAAGCCGATGTTGTAGGAACCGACATTCAAAGTGAAGGTGCGGTAGACATAGGTGAAGGAGGCGGAAGAAATAGTATATTGGTTGCTGACACCATTGTTGTCGGAGATGTAGAGACCCATATTGTCGACAGTGCCGTAGTGGGCGGCGGTGCCTACATACCACTTGTTGGTCTGGCTGCCGTTGACGGGTTCCCAAGCGTTGGCCTCAGTACTATCGGCGAAGGTGCAGACATAGGGATATGTAGTGACAGGAGCGCCACGGAGGGTAGTGAAGGTGAAGAAGGTGGTGTCGCTGGTTTCAGCGGGGCTGCAGACACTGGTCAGGTAGACATCGTACTGTGTATAGGGTGTCAGACCGGTGAGGCTGACAGTGCGTGTGGTGCTGGTAACGGTGGTGCCGGTACCGGGAGTGAAACCATGGACGCCGTATTCAATGCTGTAGTTGGCTGCGGTGCTGAACTGCCATGCCAGGTCGGCAGAGACATTGGTCAACGCAGTGGCCTCTACACGCATAGGAGCAATGCAGTTGGGGATACGGTCGATGACGAGATTGTCGAGATACTGGTCGGCATAGGCACTGCCAGCGATGTTGTAGGAGGCAATGGCTATGTGACGGGCGGTGCCGGTGTATCCATTCAGCATGGAGACCACATCGAATTGGTTATCGGTACCAACGAAGGGGATGGTGTCGATGGGCTGGAAGCTGGAGGCGAAACCGGAATCGGTATTGTCGACAGCACCGATGATAAGGCCATAGTTGCTGGGGTTGCTGTTCCACTCGTGGAAAGAAATCATGAGCGAATCCAGCGGCACACCCATCTCAGGCAGAGCGGCGATGCCGATGCCCTCGAAGTAGAAGCAGTACTGCGGCGAGGGAGCGTGACCGAGGTCGGTGTTGTAGAACACGTGAGGCACCTCGTGGCCGGCACCTTCGGGCAGCAAAGCGGAAGCCCAGCAGTTGGGAACAACGTTGGCGGAGTTGTCGCCGGGGCCGAGGATGTTCTCGAAGTTCTGGGTGTAGGGCAGTGCTGTGATGGCTGCACAAGCAGTGGTGAAGTTGCAGACCTGTGAAGCAATAGAGGTGTCATTGGCACAGATGGCGTAGACGTAAGCCTCGTAGCTGCTGCCGGGATTCAGTCCGGTAAGGGCGATGCTGTTAGTAGCAGAGGTAACGGTGGTACCAGTGCCGGGAGTGAAGCCGCGGGAACCGTACTCAACCAAGTAGCTGATGGCATTGGCACTGCCAGTCCAGCTGATAGTGGCGGAGTTGGTTGTTACGTTGCTGGCAACCACATCGGAGGCATTGGTACAGTTGGGGATGTATTCCACCACGATGTTGTCGAGGAAGCTGTAGTTGTCGTTGAAGGCATCCCAGAAGGCGAGATGACCTGCGGTGTCGCTGATACCGTCCAGCGGATAGATGACATAGGCGTAGGCCGAGGTGTCGTAGTCGGAGCGGATGAGCGTGTCGATAGGATGGATGGTGGAAATGGGAGCTGTGGGATCGTCCATAACACCCATGATGAGACGCGTATTGTTGGCACCCTGAACAAAGTTGAAACGGATCTGCAGCTGGTTGAGCGGAGCATCCATTTCGGGCAGGATGACATAAGCACCGTTGTAGAGAAGGAGCAACTTGTTGGGGTTGCCTTCGAGGTTGACGACGATGGGGTTGGGATAAGATGTGCCGAGGTTGGTGCTGCCGGTGTACCAGCAGTTGCGGCTGTAGAGACCGCTCTGATTCTCGAAGTCCTCGGTGTAGGGCAGAGCCACAGGAGCGCAGACAGCGCGGCTCTGAACGGTGCCGGAGAGGAGGTCGCCATCGCAGTCGAAGCTGACGCGGAAGGTGTAGCTGTAGCCACTCAACAGGCCAGTGACG
The DNA here is from genome assembly GCA_017550405.1 of Bacteroidales bacterium. Taxonomy (GTDB): domain Bacteria; phylum Bacteroidota; class Bacteroidia; order Bacteroidales; family P3; genus Colimorpha. The sequence continues at coordinate 27,019 of JAFZPH010000042.1, read as the reverse complement.
CTGCAAGCACCGGTGGTGTTGGTGGAATCGAACACAACCCAGTTGGTGGTATTTTCGCGGAGATACTCAATGGTGTAGGTTCTGCCGGGCTCGTTGTTCCATACCAAGTTAACCTGTGTACCTTCTGTGCTGGCAATCATTACCACAGGAGAGTTACATGTGGGGATGTGGCAGGAGGCAGGATTCAGCTTGATTTGGTTGACGTAGCTAACGACACTGGAGTTGCTGGCACTGGGCGAAGCAGGATTAATGTCGGTACCATCCTGATAGAAATAGATGGAACGGTTGCTTGCCGAAGTGGCAGCATACGCGATGCTGCTCACCCAATTGCCGGTATTGTCGTCCATTGCCACAACCAGATTGCGGCCGGCGGTGCGGACAAACGGAGTGGTGAAGTTCAGGGTAATCCAGCCAGTGCCGCTAAACGTACCAGTGTAGACAAGCGAGAGGCTGTCGACCGGGATATAGTTGCCGGTGCTGGAGAATGAAGACTGGTCGGTGTTGCCCAAATAGAGATCGATATTGCGCGACGAGAGCGAGCTTGAAGCGTAGAATGAGATAGCAGTAATGGTGTCCATGCCGGTGCCTATTTCGGCATCGAGGTAAATCTGCTGTGTGTAGGAAAAACCATAGTATATATAGGTGGGCAGGTAGCTATTGGTAGTGCCGCCGTTGGTTATCATGCGGGCACAACCCATAGTGGTGACAGTACCGCTAGTGATGGCGCTTGTCAACGTATCGCAGATGGTGGTGACACGGTACTGGTAAGTATGGTTGGTGTCCAGTCCGCTAATATAGTAATAGAGGTCGCTAACGGTGTCCGAAATCCACGAGGATTCGCCGGAGAGACGATAGCTGACAATGTAGTTTGTGACAGGATCGCCAGCGGTGGGAGCCTCCCAGTTGAGACCGAAGGCGTGATAGTCGGTGGCCACCACACGGAGGTTCTCGACAGGTGCGCAGTTCACATCGGTGGTGAACTCACAGAGGACCTCACGGCTGCTGCCATCGGAGCAGTTGGCTCTTGCCCAGACATAGTAATGTGTGTTGCCGCTCAAACCGGTGAAGGTGTAAGAGTTGCCGCTGACAACAACGCTGTCGAAAGCAGCGGCGATGTTGTTGGACTGGGCAATATAAAGCATCACATCGATGTGCGAGTTGCTGGTGTCGGACCAAACAATGGATGCCTCGTGGTTGGTGTGGGAGCTGCAGCGCAGGTTCACCACAGCGGGGCAGGTGCTGGCACGAGTGATGGAGACGTTGTCCAACCAGTAGTACCAGTTGGAGGTACCATCCTGATGCCACACCAGATAGACGCTGTCAGAGCAAGTGTCGGCGGAGAGGTCGAACTCGTAGTGATAATACTGGTAGGTATTGGCGGGATAGATGGTTTGAAGCACAACCATGCTGTCAATCGAGTTGGGATTGCTTGTGTAGCCGAACTCCATGGTGCCGGAAGAATTGCCCTCGCGCTGCAGGTCGAACTCGACAAAGAGGGTGTTCAGCGGAGCGGGAATGCGGGGGCTGAAAACAGAAGCACCGCCACCGAACTTGACGCTGATGCCATAGTCGGAGGTCATGTAGGGGTAGTTGTTGCTGTTCAGTATGCGTGTCCAGCAGTCGGGATAGCTGTTCGCAGCATAACTGTCGAAGTCCTCGCTCAAAGGCAGAGGACCGAATTCACTGCAAGGAGTGCGGACAGACACGGTTGCGGGTAGGCTGGTGTCGCCAGCATCGCAGAGAGCGTAGACGTGGAAATTGTAGTTGGTGGCAGGCATCAGACCCTCGAAGAGATAGGTGGTGTCGTACACATCATAGCTGTTCACACCGTCGCTGACAATCCAGCTGCTCTCGGAGCCACCGGGCTGCCAAGTGATGACGACGGTGTCGTTGGCAACATAGGAGGCTGTCAGATTGAGGGGACCAGGGCAGGTGTTGTGTGTCAAGAACACATTGTCGACTGCCATGGGGGGCTGGCTACCGCCAATGGCGTCGTTGGCCCATGCAAAGACAAGGCTGTAGGTGCCGGGGGTGCTGATATAGAATGTACCCGTGACGGTTCTCCAGCTGCTTGAAAGAGCCATGGTGCGAGGAGAAGAGAAGTTCTCGGTCAGTTCAAACCAGCCGGAAGGCATTGACCATGACGCAAAGGCATAGGTGCCACCTGCAGGATTCGAGCCTGCAGTCCATTGATAGGAAGCAGGAGCAAGGAATGCACGGCAGAAATCGTAATTGTGGCTTTCGCCCTGGCACTTCCAGTCATATCCGTAGGCATATTCGCCAGAGTCGGTCAGGTCGAAAGTACGGACAGCGTAGGTGTAAGAGTCACTGCTAGTGCTATAGCTATTTGAAGTGCCATTGTTGTCGGAGATATAAAGGCTCTGGTTGCCGCCATTGTTGGTGGCGCTGCCCACACACCATTTGTTGGTCTGCGAACCATTGATCAGCTCCCAGCCATTGGGGCCCTCCTGCTCGAAGTCGCAGGCGTAAGGCACTTCGGCGGGAAGAGCTGCCAGGGTGGTGGCAGTCAACGAAGCGGCTATGCTGTATTCGCCGCCGCAGTCGGTATAGACATAGAAATAGTAGGTCGTAGCGGTGTCAAGACCATTAATGGTAACGCCAGGCACTCCCGACACCATTTCTTGACTGGCTACACCTTGACCCAGCTGTGAAACGGGAATAGGCACAGTGTCGTATTCAACCACCCAGGACGTAACCTCGCCGTTCTGTTGCCAGTTAAGGGTAATCCAGTCAACACTGCTGCCTGTTGCAGCGAAGTTGCTGGGGCCAGGGCAGGTGTTGCGTGTCAAGAACACATTGTCGACTGCCATGGGGGGCTGGCTACCACCACTGGCATCGTTGGCCCATGCAAAGACAATGCTGTAGGTGCCGGGGGTGCTGATATAGAATGTACCCGTGACGGTTCTCCAGTTGCTTGACTGAGACATGGTGCGAGGTGAAGAGAAATCCTCGGTCAACTCAATCCAGCCGGAAGGCATTGACCATGACGCAAAGGCATTGGTGCCATTTGCAGGATTCGTGCCTGCAGTCCATTGATAGGTGGCAGGTGCAAGGAATGCACGGCAGAAGTCGTAATAGTGGCTTTCGCCCTGGCACTTCCAGTCGTATCCATAGGCATATTCGCCAGAGTCGGTCAGGTCGAAGGAACGGACAGCGTAGGTGTAAGAGGTACTGCCAGTGCTATAGCTATTTGAGGTGCCATTGTCGTTGGAGATATAAAGGCTCTGGTTGCCGCCATTGTTGGTGGCGCTGCCTACACACCATTTGTTGGTCTGCGAACCATTGATCAGATCCCAACCATTGGGACCATCCTGCTCGAAGTCGCAGCTGTAGGGCACTTCGGCGGGAAGAGCTGCCAGGGTGGTGGCAGTCAACGAAGCGGCAGTGCTGTATTCGCCGCCGCAGTCGGCATAGACATAGAAATAGTAGGTCGTAGCGGTGTCAAGACCATTAATGGTAACGCCAGGCACTCCCGACACCATTTCTTGACCGGCTACACCTAGACCCAGCTGTGAAGCGGGAATAGGTACAGTGTCGTATTCAACCACCCAGGCCGTAGCCACGCCGTTCTCTTGCCAGTTAAGGGTAATCCAGTCAACACTGCTGCCTGTTGCAGCGAAGTTGGTGGGAGCAGGGCAGGTGGGGATATAGTCAATCTCGAGGTCGTCGATCATCAGTGTGTAGCTGCCGGAAGAGGTGACGCGCATGGCCATGCGGTTGCCTGAACCAGTGTAGTTGTTAAAGTAAACCGTGTACTGGTTGTACGAACCATGCCAGTTGCCGCCGCTGCCGACGGTCAAGGCGATGGTATCAACAGGTTCGAACGTGGTGCTGTCCATCACGCCCACTTCGAACAGGAAGTTGTGGTTCATGACAGAGGCATAGAAGGAGAGTTGGAGCTGAGAGACATCGCTCACAACGGGCAGTGCGGCAAGCTCCGTCTGGCCAGTGGTACTCTCAAACTCGAAGTACACACTGCCGTTGCGGGCATTGTTTGCGTACTGGTACACGGCCGGGAAAGTACCCGAGCCGCTGCTGCCCGACTGCAACTGCGACCAGCCCGTAGGCAGTTGTCCAGTTGTCAGTCCTTCAAAACCTGTTGTGTAAGGCAGCGTCAGCTGCGCTTGCACTACTGCCGGCAATAGCATGATTGCCAATAGCAGAGGGATTAAGACTTTTCTCATAATAATTATTGATTAGTTAATAATAAAGTGGTTTCTATACAAAAATACGACGCTGCCCCGCTCTCCTTTGCCTGGCTTGTACACCGGCAATAGAAAAGGGGGGCAGATTACATGAAAACATCATACCCTTTGGTGGTATGGCATTTTGCCACAACACCCGTGCTGAATCTATATCGTGTTGCTTGTCAGTCATTACTACGGAAATATGACTTCTGCTTCAACTCAATAATAAGATGCAAAGATAACCAAATAATCTTAAATAACGAATCCAACAGCACAAATTAACACGTATTTAACTAATCAACGCTATATCTCAAAAGAGCGGTATTGCCATTTACTTGGGCAGACGGTGACTCTACACCATTCCGAGAGACATTAATCAAACAAAAGTGAGGGAAAGGATAACGGAAAGACCGACATAGGAGGACAAAAAGTGGCGGGCGACCGTGCCGGGTCGCCCGCCAAGAAGTTCGTCAGAATCCCCAGCCATGAGGCGAACCTCACCGAGGGGGCCTGAAGCTATGATGGATTAGCGTACTATCAGTTTCCTGATGGCGTGGATGCTGTCGCCCGTAAGGCGCACGAAGTAAGCACCCTGAGCCAGCTGGGAGGTCTTGAGGAGGGCCGTCTCGGTGCCCGCAGTGAGGGTGGTGCTGAACATAACACGGCCGGTGGCGTCAAGCACCTCGACAGTGGCCGAGCCGCTGGTGGCCGGGAGTTCGATGGTGACATCGCCGCTGGTGGGGTTGGGCGAGAGCTTGACACGGGCATCGTCGCCGACACCGTCGATGCTGCTGAAGGGCGTGGTGATGGTGACAACGTTGGACCAGTTCTCGCTGTAGAAGTTATTGCCGCAGATGGCACGGACATAGATGTCATAGGTACTCTCGCCAATCAGACCGGTGAGGGTGTAGGGATGGTAGTCGGTCACCACCGAGAAGCCGGTACCTTGGTCGAAGCCGGCATAGCCATACTCTATTTCCCACTGGGTGGCACGTCCTCCTTCGGTCCAGTCAAGCACAACGCTGTTGCCCTGGAGGTCGGAGTATCTGAGGTTGGTGGCATCGGGGCAGTAATCGGTGGTGAAGGAGATGGTGTCGGTCCACTGGCTGGGGTCTTCCATGTCCTGACAGCTGGCTTGTACAGACGCGTAATAGGTGGTGTTGGCCTCGAGGCCTGTGACGGTCTTGTTGGAAAGGTAGCTACTGACGTACTTGTCAAGGGAGCTGTTAAAGACATGCACACGGTAAGAAACATGGTTCTCCTCGGGTGTCCAGCGGAGGGTCACCTTGTTGTGAGTGACCGTGGAGACCTGCAGTCCGGTGGGCTCCAAGCAGGGGATGTCGCCGGAGTTGAAGGAACCCAGTGCCCAGTTGGAAACACCGGTGCTGTCGCAATACTGGCGCACCTGGTATACGTAGTCGGTCATGGGGAAGACGTTGTGGATGGTGTAGAAGGTGTCGCTGACCGATAAGCTGTTGACTATCCAGCTGCTGGAAGTACTCAGACGATACCCTACTTGATAGGAACGGCCTGTATTGCGCCAACGGAGTGTGACCGAATCGGGACGGATGATAGGCTCGCAGAGTATGGGTGTGGGGCAGAGCGTGGGCGGGCAGAGCTCGATCACCATCTGGTTGATGTATGCAAGAGCCTGCGACTGGCCTTGGAACTGGTTGAGTGTTGTACGCGAAGTGACATTGGGGTTCTGAGTGTCGGAGTAGAAGACAACAGTCTTAATGTCGGTAGTGGGCGACATGTAGAAGGTGTAAGAGGTGGAGTGCAATTCGCCACTGTTGTCGTCGATGGCGATGACAAGGTTGTCGACACCATTGTAGTTGAAAGAGTAGTTGAGCAAGAAGCGGTTCCACCCGGAGGTACAGTTAAGGTTGCCGATATAGACCAACTGCATGCTGTCGGGGGCGACAAAGGAATTGACGTCGGCGAAACTGTTGAGCGACGTATGACCCATATAGATGGTGCAGTTGGTTTTGACAGTTGTGGCTGTGCTGTAGGCATACCTGAAATTGATGGCCGAAATCTCGCCGGGACCGGAAATCTCGCTGGCGGGTATGATTTGCTGGCAATAGGAATACTTCCAATAGTTGTTGGTGGGAATCAGATAAGTGGTGGAAGTGGAGGAGGGGTCGCCCAAGGAGTCGATAAACCCGTCGTTGCACGGTCTGGTGACGAACGAGTAATTGAGCGACAGTGTGGAGCTGTCCGTGGCACTGCAGAGGCGGCGTATAACCATGTTGTAACGGGTACCGGGGTCGAGGTTGGTGATGTGTATCCTGTTGGTATGGATTAATCCTTCAGCCGCAGTGACACCCATTGCCGAACGGCAGTAGAAGCGATAGTCGGCCGTCACAGGGTCACCGTCCCATTCAATAGTGGCAGTGGTCATGCTGACCTGACTGGCATTTACATTGGCAGGTCGCGGACAGGCGACATAATCAATACTGATATTATCGACAGCGGCAGGACCTCCCTGGTAGGGTGTGCTGGCGGTGGACTGGTTGAACCAGAAGAAGGCAAGGCGATGGACGCCCGAGATAGCATCGAGGGTGACGTTATAGGTGTTCCAGTAACTGCTGACACGGACGGTGGCCAGGGGGGTGAGGTCGTTGACATTCCCCCAGGGCGAGGTGATGTTGGACGAGGAAGCCACCACGGGGATGTTGGGGTCGACCAAAAAGACCATGAGGGCATCGTAGCCTGCCGAGGGGGTGCCACCGGCACGGGCGCGGAAGGTGAGGGTGAAGCTGGAGTCGACGGGGCCGAAGTCGAAGTCGCGGTAGGCCGCAGTATTGACCACCTGGTTGAGGTCGGTGCTATAGGTGCGTCCCGAATCGGCTGAGACAAACATCGAGTAGTAGCAGCCGGTGTTGTAGCCCGGGGTGCCATCGGTGGCGGCTGTGTCGCGATACCAGTTGACGTTGGTATTGCTGTTGGTTTGCCAGTTCTCCCACTCCAAGGGGCTTTCGAAATCGTAGAAATAGGGTATTGCTCCGGGGTTCTGGCGTGTGTTGAAGTTGCCTACATCGATGGACCAATCGGAGGTGTCGGTTGTGGAGCAAATGCTCCGGACATAGAAGTCGTAGGAGGTGGAGGGATTGAGCCCTGTGAGAGAGAGGGGATTGGAAGTGGTGGTGAGACGGGTGCCGGTGCCGCGCACAAAGCCGTGGCTGCCGTATTCCACCTCCCAGGTGGTGGCAAGGTTGCGCTCGTTCCAGGCTATGTCGGCAGTGGTGGCGGTGACGGCTACAGAATGGAGGTGGTTAGGCTTCTGGCAGGAGGGAATGAGGTCGATGGCGACACTGTCGATGTAGACCGGATTAGAGGAGGTACCGCCCAGTGTAGAGGAGACGAGGGTGATGTATGTACCCGCACCTGCCAAATTGTCGAAGGCCACTTCGAAGAGGGTGGGCGTATTGGTCACGACGACTGTGTCGGCAGGCGTGAAGCTTAATAGGTCGCCCTGCTGGGCGCACACACCGGCCACAATGTAGCAATCATTGATGGAGGAGGATGTCCATGCCCTAAAGTAGACTTGTGTAATATTGACTGGGTAGGTCACACTGTCCAAACGGGGCAGGGAAGCATAGGTCTCGTTGGCGCTATAGGTGTACATGTAGAGAGCCGGAGTGGGAAGACCGCCTGTGGGGGTGGCAACAGTGATGTAAGGGTAAGAGCTGTAACCTCCGCACAGCCAACAGTTGGGTACCACGCCCGAACCGGTGCCATAACCTGCAAATGTGAAGGAGACGGGCAGCATGTCTATCTCATCGCAGTCGGTGTTGAAATAATGGGGGAAGGACCAGAAGGAGGTGTCGGTGGCCGTGCAAAGTCCACGGACATAAACCTCATAGCGCGTGGAGTGGTTAAGACCGTAGAGGGTGACGCTGTCGGCGGAACTGGTGACGATGTTGCCTGTGCCATGAGCAAAGCCTGCAGGACCGTATTCAATCTCGAAATAGTTGGCACCCGGTGCAGACCAATGCAGGGAGGCGGTGGTGGTGGTGATGTTGCTGGAAGTAATCTGGCGAGGACGCTGGCAGCTGGGGAGATAGTTCACCTCGATGTTGTCGAGGAAGAAATAGCTGAGCGCGCCACTGCCATAGATGACGATATATTGTCCGTGGTCACCGCCCGAGGCCAGCGGCACTTCAAACAGTTCCCACGTGCTGGTGGCGGTCGGAGAGACAGTAGCCACCTGGGTAATGGTGTTCACATCTTCGGGGTCGGTCATAACACCCACCTTGAGTATGTAATTGCTTGAGGTGAAACGGGCGGCAAAGCTTATCTGCAGGCTGTCCATGTCGTGGCCAATGCCCGGCAAGGCAAGGTAGGAATGGTAGTTGGCTGCACCATAGAAATACATGCAGTAGGTACCGCTATAGGGAGTAGTGGTGGTGAGGTAGGGGTAGCTGGAGTAGGTGTAATTGGTTCCACGATGCCAGCATGGAGTGATGGGAGAACCGGTTGTGGACGATGCCGTGAAGGATTCGAAGTCCTCGGTGAAAGGAAGTTCCATAATATAGGAACAGGGAGTTGTCACCGAGAGTATTGCTGCGACGCTGTCAGCTCCACAGTTGGGGACGACACGTATCTGATAGGTTGTCATAGGGGCAAGGTTGCCGATGGCGCAGCTGGTCAGGCTGGTATTGCTGTAGACAACGGTCCAGTTCGTATCGGATTCGGCGCGGTATTTCACATCCCATGCCGTCTCGGTATTGCCGGGAGCCCATATCAGCTTCACGCTATCGGATGTCTGTTCGGTGATAAACACGTTGGGCACCACACAGGTGGCTAACGAGTCGCAAGGATTGACGAACTGGACATTGGGGCGGTAGGTACTGATGTTAGTGCTGGTATTTGAATTGATATTGCTTGTGGTATAAGCCACGTTGTCCTTATATCCATAGATGGTGCGAGCCACATTGCAGTTCGAATTGTATGCGTTGAAACTGGAGGAGTAATGGCTCTCGCCGGCAGGTTGGTTGACGAAGGACGACAGCACGAGGTTGCTCACACCGTCCCACATAAAGGGAGTGTTGAAGGTATATTCCACCAAGCCAATATCGGAGGGGGTACGGGTGCCGGAATAGACCTGGGTCATGCATCCTGCAAGCGGGGAGAAACTGCTGAATGATGAGTTGTTTGTCTGCCCCAGGAAGATGACTATGTCCTTGGTATATGACCCTGCTGAGGCCCATGTATAGGTGATACCTGTGATGGGACCGGGCCTTACACCCATTGCGCTCAACTCGGCAGCGGTATAGATACTCTGGCAAAATGTATTACCATAGGAAGTGTATACTGGCACACCCGTGATGGTCTGATTGGATACCCCCGAGGGGTTCGACATTCCACCCGAGAGGCATAAGGTCCTGAAATGGACGGAGTCGCCAAAGATTGTGTCTTCGCCACAGACACTGGACACAGTGGCCATATAATCGGTCTGCGGAGCCAGACCGGACAAGAAATAGTAGCGTTCGGTAGCACTGTAGACAATAGGAGGCAGTGACGGGTCGGTGCGGTTGTAAAGTGTAACCAAGTATTCCGACGGCATAAGCATCATGCCGGCAAGTGTCCAACTAAGATAGGCCGATGCACCTGCGACATGTGAAATATCGACTTGGGTGATCACCCTGCAGCGAGGAGCCTCCACACATCTGACTGAAAGGGCGAAACCGGCCCGCTGGACAGAGGGGTCAGAGGTAAATTGGACGGTCAAAGGACCCGACAAGGAACTAATGTTCTGAACAGTTGTAGGTCCACCGGCACCTTGGTATAGGGGCGTACCGGTTGTACCAATACCGTCAAAGATATACAGATAATCATATCCCGACTCGGTATTCAAATCGATGTCCATTACCACCGCCGAATCCACCGACGAGGGCATCACCACCAGAGTGGAATTACAGCTGGGGGAATAATTGCCCGTGGGACCACCGTCGTCGTATATCGTACCACCGCAGGCATAGATGGTGTTATATCCTGTGGCAGGCATATTGTATGCACCAGGAGTGATAAGGACAGGCCCTTCCCAGAAACTCATCTCGGTACCACAGTCGGTACGCAGATAAGCCTCATACACTCCACCTGCCAACAAGTCGGTACACACATAGAAGGAATCGGTGATATACTGCTGGATATGCTGCATGCTGTCGACAGGGGTGCCGACAGTGTCGTAGCGCAGTTCCCATGTGCCTGTGGCGGGAGCGGGATTCCATGCCAGATAGACGCTGTCGACACGTGCTGACGAACGGCAAACAAAGTTAAGGGGACGCAGGCAGCTTCTTTCTTCGCGGCTAAAGGTAAGCGTGAGGCCCTGGGCAGGGAAACTGGAAGAGGAGATGCTGCGTGCTGCTATCGTTTGAGAGACTGTAGGGGCCGACCAGGAACCCGTGATGCTGACCGCCTTATTGGCAGTATGCTCGCGCATAAAGACATACACCGTCCTGGCTGTTGCCAACTGGCAAGTGTCATAGATAAACTCCACGTCGCCATTCTCATACAACACCGCCTGGAATATTAAGGTGTTGGACAATGTAGTGTCGATGGCCGGGTCGTTATACTCAATCACCACACTGCGGTTGGGGGCTGTCCCTCTTATCTCGTAGTACACATGGCCTGTGCCGTCCTGGTATGGGTTCATATTATAATTTGCCGCCAACGGCGAGATAATGCTCATGTCTGTAGTATGAGCACTGTAGGAAGAACCCGACGACGGATTGGCCGAGCCAATACCTATCTGGCCGTTAGAACCCACTGTCAACGTGGTGCAGCTCTCCTGCCCAAAGGGGAATGTGAAGGGCAGCGTGATTTGTTGGGATGAATTGAGTAAGTTAAGCGACAACTCTGTCCCAGTAGAAGAAATGGAGGTGAACGACGAGGTGTACGAACTGAACGTATAATCGCTCACATACACCTGAGCACCCACGGCGAACGGCAGTAGCACCGCAGCCAAAACCAATAGTAACCTTAGATGTTTCATATATTATGTATTTTATTTTGCAACACTTTACATGCTGTTGCCCAATATGGGTACAGTTTCGAACCAAAAGGAGCGAACCAGCTGTTTATCAACACCATTACACCTACCATCTCGCTTCAAAGCCATCTAGTCAACCCTTTGATTCAACTTGCAAATATACAACTTTTTTTTATTATATTGCTTTTTTTGCCTATTTTTGCAATTCGAAAATGGACACTTTCCAATACTTAAAACTGGCATTTGCACTTGCTTGCGCCATCCTGACCCCGCTGACAGTGAGCGGGCAGGACTATGTCACCAAGTCCGGCACACCCGTTGTCCCAGCCGAAAAAAACGCCATCCTCCTCCCCCCCGACGCAAAAGCCGCCTGCCTGCCCGATTACTATGCCGGACGTTACCATATCGTCGTTCCGGCCGACTTCCTTGCCCCGTTGCAGCCTTTCATCCAATGGAAACGGCAGCAGGGCTTCCTCGTCCAAGTCGTCGTTCCTGAGAGCCTTCACCGAGACAGCATCCGCGCCGCACTCTCCCGCCTCTACTCCACCCGTCCCCACCCGCATACCTACATCCTGCTGGTAGGCGACATGGACCGCATCCCCTCCTTCCCCGGCAAGCATACACCCGACGGTCTCAGCATCCACATCACCGACCTCTATTATGCCGAATACACCGGCGACTATCTACCTGAAGCCATGGTCGGACGCCTGTCGGTAGCCGACACCCTGCAGCTGACTCAGGTGATTGACAAGATTATCGCCTACGAAAAAGGGACTTATGCACAGCAGCTCTCCCAACTGCTGCTCGTGGCCGGCAGAGAAGAACGCACCCCGGCACCCGTCACCACCAACGGGCAGGTCAACTACCTCGCCACGCTCTCGGCCACGCACCGTCCCGACGTCGACACCGTCTGTTTCCGCAACCCCGCCTCCGCCACGCAGCGCGACAGCATCTTCTACGCACTCAACGGAACCAATACATTCGTCAACTACACCGCCCACTGCACCCAGACAGGATGGACCAACCCCTCCTTCTCCGTGGACGATGTCGATTCCCTCCCGCTCCCCACCCCCACCCTGTTCTTCAACAACTGCTGCCGTGCCAACGCTTTTGGCGGCGACTGCCTGGGCGAGCGGCTACTACGCAAACCCGATGGAGGTGCTGTAGGCATTATCGGTGCCACCAACGAGACCCTCTGGGCCGAGGATTACTACTGGGCCGTCGGAGCCAAACACCCCCTTTCCGTCACACCTCTCTACGACCCCTCACTGCCCGGAGCCTTCGACCCTCTTATCATCAACACTGCCGACAACCTCTTGCCCGCCGAACCTTTCACCCTCGGCGCCATGATGCACCATGGCTGCCGCGCTGTGACCACCGTTGGCTCACCCTTCGATGCCTTCTATTGGGAAACCTACTGCTTGCTCGGCGACCCCTCCATGACTCCTTTCTGGCCAAACCCCGACACCCTCACGCTCACTCTCGACGACAGCGTATGGGCCGGGAAAACCACGCTCCACCTGCGTTGCAGCCCCCATGCCCGCATCACCGCCACTGCCGACACCCTCCTGCTCGGCACCGCGCTTGTTCCTGAAAACGGCGAGATCACGCTCCTTCTTGACTGTGGCATTGATGCCGACAGCATTACCCTCACCGCCACCCGACCCAATGCCCTCTGCAACAGCCAGCAGTTTAAAGTCCATCGCACCGCCCGGCCATACCTTTCCGTTATCGACTGCAGCATCGACGACACCCTGCTGTTGCTCCGCGTCAAGAACCAAGGCCTCTCCCCTGCACGCCATCACCGCCTGTCGCTGACCCAAGGCAGTGCTACGGGAGCCATCCTGCCCGCTATCCCTGCCATCGACCTCCCCCTCCTACCCAGTCTGGCCGACACCCTTCTGGCCTTCAATCTCCACGACTGCCAGCCGGGCACCGAGCCGCTCCTCTCCGCAATCATCATGATACACGACAGCACCGACTCCATTTATAGCACCCTGCCCATCAACATCCCCCTACCCGACCTGCGTCCCATCCTCACCCAACTGCAGATACTCGAGCCCGACGCCACCCCCTGCCGCCTCCTGCTACCCGGCCACTCCTACCTGCTCTCCGCCACACTGGCCTACCCGGCCGATTCATGCTTCCTCTCCTTTGCGTCGTCCGAACCCATATCCCTCACTCCCTGCCCGCCGCAAATCACCCTCCCCTTCCAAACCCCGGACAGCCTCACCCACCTACTGCTGTCGCTCACACCCCATTACGGCGATTGGCACCACACCTACACCTATTGGCTCACCTGTCAACACACCGCCGAACCCTTCGAGACCGCCGACTTCTCCAACTTCCCTTGGCAGCACCCCACCCGCTACCCCTGGCTCATCGACTCCCTGGCGCCCCATCATGGAACCTATTGCGCCCGCTCGGCACCTATCGACAACGCCCTGCAATCGTCGCTGGTCCTCGACATCAACACCCTTGTCGACGACACCGTCTCCTTCTTCTACAACCTCTCCAGCGAACCCACCGACTGGCTCTACTTCTATATCGATGGTTATAAACGCGGCTATTGGAGCGGCAACACAGGGTGGCAAAGATACGCTCGTCTCCTCCCCGCCGGGCAACACCGACTGGAGTGGGTCTACCGGAAAGATGCCTCGGGAAGCCAGCACGACGACTGCGCACGCATCGACGACATCCGGCTGCCCCTTGCCCTTTGGCAGCAGCCTGCCGGCACCCCAATGGCCGACACCCACGCCTTAGCCATCCAGCAACCTGAGGAGCAGAACAGCCAGCCCTTCACCATCAGTCCCAATCCGGCTTCCACGCTCATCCGCATCACCCACGACAGTAAACCCGTCGACCGCACCCTACTCCTTCTCGACAACCTTGGCCGCACCGTCGACAAAATAAAAATACACCGCCAAACCACTTCCACACAATATTCCACCACCCATCTACGTTTAGGCACATACACACTCGTCCTGCACCACAGCGCAGGCATATACATACAAAAAATGACAGTTATCCGATAGCCCATGCTGCAAATAGACACATTGCCACCCTACGCCCCCCTAGCCGACACCACTGCCGACAGCCTGCACACACTGTGCGCCTACGACACCATCTTCACCCCCGTCGGCCGAATAGAACCCGTGCTGCACAAAAGCCTCTTCACCCACCACCTGCTCCCCGTCGAGAACACCCGCGAAATCGCCATCCAGCACCAAGGTTCGCCCGGATGGCCCCTCATTTTCATAGCCCTCTCCATCACACTCATCTGCATCTTCCTGCGCAACAAACAAATCGGCATCGTCGACCTGCTCCACTCCTCCATCGACTCCCGCGCCATGGACCGCACCCTCCGCGACTCCAACCTCACCCACGCCACCGACCAAGCCATCATCGCTCCCATCATGCTCCTCCCCGTCGTCCTCATCGCCTACTTCTCCTACGCCCCACGCCTCGCCAACATCTGGTTCGACATCCTCACCTTCCTCCTCTTTCTGTTGGCAGCCTGCGTGGTCTATTACTCCCGCAACGGCATCATCCGCCTCTTCGGCAACGCCTTCGACAACACCGAATCCGTCCACATATACCTCTCGAGCAACTACATCTTCCACCTCCTCTACGCCATTGTCGCCACCGCTTTCGCCTTCTTCATCTTCTACACCGACCGCGTCGGTCAAACCTTCCTCTACATCCTCTTCGGAATCCTCGCTCTCCTCTTCCTCGTACGCCTCGTTCGGGGCATGCAACTAATTTTAACATATTCAAAAACTCCAAAATTCTATCTTTTTTATTATCTTTGCATTCTCGAAATCCTACCGATTATCGTGCTTGCAAAAGTTGCAATGTATTTATAGTATGAGAGTTGAGTAAATAGTAACACAGTTCATGAAAATCAAAAAAATCCTCGTTTCGCAGCCCGAACCTGCCGATTTGGAGAAATCGCCCTACAAGAATTTAGTCACAAAATACGGAGTAGACATCACTTTTTATAAATTCTTCGAAGTCGTCGGACTGACCGTATCCGAATTCCGCAAATCGCGCATTCACCTCACCGAATACACAGCCGTCATCTTCAACAGCAAGAATTCCATCGACCACTTCTTCCGCCTTGCCAAAGAGCTGCGCGAAGTCATCCCCGACAGCATGAAGTACTTCTGCACCTCCGAGGCCATCGCCCACTACCTCCAGAACTACATCCAGTACCGCAAACGCAAGATATTCTTCGGCAACCAGTACTTTTCCGAGCTCATCGAGATCCTCTCCAAGCACCGCGAAGAGAAATTCCTCTTCCCCTGCTCCGACGAGAAACAGACCGAATACACCAAGATGCTCGACAAGGCCAAGTTCAAATACACCAAGGCCACCATGTACACTTCCAAACCCCGCGACCTGACCCAATTCAATCTCAAGGACTTCGACGTGGTATGCCTCTTCTCACCTATCGGCGTCCGCTCGCTGCTGCAAAGCTTCCCCAACGTCGCCGACGAGAACATCACCATTGCCGCCTTCGGCCCCTCCACCCATTCGGCCCTCAAAGCCGCCGGCATCAAACTCTCCATCGCCGCTCCCACCAAGGCCTCGCCTTCCATGGCCATGGCTATTGAGAACTACATCAACGGCAAAGGACAGGACGAAGCCGTCATCACCCGTCCCTCCGCCATCAAAAAGGACGGCGCCCACAAAGGCACCGCCTCTTCCTCTGGCACGGTCAAGAAAACCAAGTCCGTCTTCGCCAACAAGGCCAAATACAAACAACTGCAAGAAGAACGCAAAGCACAAGCCGCAGCACGCCGGGCCGAACGCCTTGCCGCCAAAGAGGCACAAATCAGAGCAGAAGCCGGGACTGCGGGCAAAGTAGAATAAGTCCACCATGTACACCTTCTGCAAACAGGAGCGCCTCTGCAGCAAGAAACTCATCGACACCCTGTTCCAATCCGGCCACAGGTTCATGGCCTACCCCTACAGCGTTCACTGGATGCTCTGCCCCGCCGGCACACTGCCCGGCAACATCCCCGCACAAGTACTTATCGCCACCTCCAAGAAAAAATTCCACCACGCCGTCGACCGCAACCGCGTCAAACGGCTCACCCGCGAATGCTACCGCACGCACAAACCCACTCTCTACCAATTCCTCGACAGCCACGGCGCCACCCTTGTCCTCGCACTCAATTATATCCACAACGAGATATTCGACTTCCACACCCTCAACCACAAATACGAACGCCTCACGCTCACGCTCATCGAACAAATCACCCAACACCTCGACACCCCCACCCTGCCGCAGCCATGAACGCCCTCGCCGCCATCTGGAACACCCTGTGCAAAGGGGTTTACGCCCTTTACCAGCTCCTTATGACCCTCCTGTCGAAGGTGATGCTGGCCCTCATCTGGTTCTATCGTACCTGCATCTCGCCCCTCAAACCGCCCACCTGCCGCTATACCCCCACCTGCTCGCAATACGCCGTCGAAGCCATCAAAAAGCACGGTCCCCTCAAAGGCGGATGGCTCGCCTTCAAGCGCATCCTGCGCTGCAACCCTTTCGGCGGCTCGGGCTACGACCCCGTGCCCTGAACCCCACGGCAGCCATTCCGCACTAACGTCGTTCAATCCTGCATCGAAACAGCATCGAAACAGTATCGTTATCCGTCAATATATCGGATAACAATGCTGTAAGCATCCACTAACGAGCCATGATTGAAGGGCGCGACTGATTCTCGACGCCTAACGTAAGAAGTACGGAAGCCGTGAAACCAGCTGTAATTACAACAACTGGATGGCAATGGCGGCACAGGCCTCGGCGTCGGCCAAGGCGTGATGGTGATTCTTGAGATTGTAGCCGCAGGCTTCGGCCACTGTGTGAAGCTGGTGGTTGGGCAGAAATTTCAGCTTGCGGCGTGCCGCCCGGCAAGTGCAGTAGAACCTGTAATCAGGCCAATCCATCTGATACACCCGCATCACCGCACGGAGGCAACCCTCGTCGAAAGGCGAGTTGTGGGCCACCAAGGGCAGCCCCTCAATCAACGGAGCCACCCGCGCCCATACCTTGGGGAACACCTCGGCACTGTCGGTGTCGCTGGGACCCAAGCCGTGAACACGCTGGCAGAACCACGTGTAGTAATTCGGCTCGGGCTGGATGAGGCTATAGAAGCGGTCGCACACCTCGCCGTCACGCACCACCACCACCCCGACGCTGCATACACTGCTGCGCTCGCCGTTGGCCGTCTCGAAGTCTATGGCTGCAAAATCCTGCATTTCTTAGGGTTTATTGCTTAATTATCATTGGGTATCATGTTGTCACCGACCTGGGTTCCGGGCGGTCGCCGCAGCAAAGCTTGTGGCGGCAGGTGTCGCAGTGGCGGCCCAGCCACACCCGCTCCAGATGGTCGGCGGCGGCATCCACCAGCGACGGCTCGTCGGTGAGGATGCCCGCCTCGAAATTGCGGCCGTCGGCGCTCTTCATGCCCATGCCCGCACCCGTCAGGTTGGCAGAGCCGATATAGGCCGTCGAGCAGTCGAAAATCATGATCTTGAAGTGTACCCGCAGGCAGAGCCTTCGTTCCAGCTGCGACCACAGACTAGGGAAGCGGTCGAAATCCTGCCTGAAGTTTGCACCGGGTTCCTTGGCATGCAGCAGGCGGACTTCCACGCCACGGTGCAGCAGACGGTCCAACACGGCAAGGAAAGGCTCGGCATCGCGCCCCTTGGCCACATAGAGATCCTTCAGGTCCGCCGTCGCAATCCAAAGGTCGTGCTTCACGCCCTCGCACCGCGTCAGCACATCTGTGTAATGTTCCTTATCTGCAATGTATTTCAGCATAACCGCATGAATTTACTGCCTGCAAAAGTACACATTTTTTACCAATTAGCAGCTTTTTTTCTGCCACCAAATGCTAAAAGCGCACTCCCCTCAAGTTCCTCCCATACCTCACACCAGTACGCTATTCCCAGCACCACCACACATCATGAAACAAAAAGTTATCGAACTAAAAGAAAATTATTATATTTGCAATTATTTAAAAAGCAATAATTGAATATTAAATAACATATATTGTGATGAAATACAATAATATAATAAACCCCTTTATTATTTCAAAGGACATCCCGGAAGCGTTTTTTTGTGACCGAGAGGAAGAAACAAACTTTCTCATCAAGCAAATCGACAATGGACGAAATACGGTGATTGTTTCTCCCCGCAGAATGGGTAAAACAGGCTTGATTCACCACCTGTTTCGCCAAGAAACAATTCAGGAACGGTACACAACCTTCTTTGTAGACATCTACCCAGCATCCTCTTTACAGGAGATGTGCTACATATTGGGGCGAAGTGTCTTCGAAAGACTAAAGGCAAAGAAGACCCAGCACTGGGAAACCTTTTTCCAATACATGAAATCCCTGCGGGCAGGTGTCCGCTTTGACGCTGTCACCGGCGAACCCAAACTGGAGGTAGGAATTGGTGCCATTGAACAACCTGCAACAACGCTTGAAGAGATTTTCGACTATTTAGAGTCTTCATCCATACCGTGCATTGTAGCACTCGACGAGTTTCAACAAATTGCCGAATTCCCAGAACAGCGCATTGAGGCACTGCTGCGCAGCATGATACAAAATTGTCGACAGACCACATTTCTGTTCAGTGGCAGCAAACAGCACACCATCAACCAAATCTTCCTATCGAAATCACGCCCATTCTATCAGAATGCACAACTGATGGACTTGAAGCCTCTCAAACCGGATGTGTACACAGCGTTTGCCACCAGACTCTTTGCCCAGTATGATAAACAGATTGAGTCATCTGTTATTGCACAAGTCTATACGGACTACCATGCCACAACATGGTACATGCAAATGCTCATGAACGAGTTGTTTGCGCTCACTGGACCAGGCGATACCTGCACACTGGAACACCTTAACCAGGCACAGAAGAACATCATACAGGTGCAAGAAGGGTCATACATGATGCAACTCAACATCCTGTCGTCCAAGCAAAAGAGGCTGCTTCAAGCCATTGGCAAGGAGGGTAGCGTGAAAGCCGTCACTTCGCAAGCATTTGTCAAAAAGCATGCATTAGATTCAGCCAGCACCGTCCAATCGGCATTGCGGGTACTACTTGAAAAAGACATCGTGACAGCAGACAACGGACAGTATCGCGTCAGCGACTTCTTTTTCGGTCACTGGCTACAGGAGAATTATTAACAAAGATCACAATTTTTTTCTTTAGTACAAAAAAAGCAGAGGCGACAAAATGCGTCACCTCTGCACTGTCATGTAAACAAAAACCTATTTCAGGAATGTCTCGTAGTAGTCGAACATCTTCTCGTAGAGATGGATGCGGTCGTAGCCGCGGACATTGTGCTCGTGGTGGGGGTAGATGAAGTAGTCGACCCGCTTGCCGGCTTTGATGCAGGCGTCGATGAACTCGATACTATGCTGCCACACAACGGTATTGTCCTCGGCACCGTGGATGACCAACAGGCGGCCTTGGAGGTCTTTGGCTTTGGCCAGGAGGGAGTTGTTGGCATAGCCTTCGGGGTTCTCCTGGGGCATATCCATATAGCGCTCGCCGTACATGATTTCGTACCACTTCCAGTCGATGACGGGGCCACCGGCGCAACCCACCTTAAACACCTCGGGGTGAGCCAGTTTCATGGTGATAGTCATGAAGCCGCCGAAGCTCCATCCTTCCACACCCATGCGGTTCTTGTCGACATAGGGCAGGGACTGCAGGAACTTGACACCTTCCATCTGGTCGGCCATCTCGATGGTGCCGAGCTGACGGTGGGTGCAGCTCTCGAACTCGAAGCCACGGTTGTCGGTACCGCGGTTGTCGACGGTGAAGACTACATAGCCCTGCTGAGCAAGGAAGAGGAAGTAGAGGTTGCCGCCACCCAGCCATGTGTCGGTCACCAGCTGGCTGTGAGGGCCACCGTAAACATACACCAGCGTGGGGTATTTCTCGCCGGGTTTCATATTGGGGGGCGTGATAAGACGATAGTAGAGGTCTGTAACGCCGTCGGCAGCTTTGATGGTGCCCATCTCAATGCCGGGCATGGCATAATCGGCCAGAGGGTTGTCCAGCTGATAGAGTGTGGCGACGGGCTTGCCTTTCTTGATGTCGATGACTTGGGCGCAGCCGGGATTCTCCACACTGCTGTAAGCGTCGATGAGCATGGTGCCCTTGCTGTTGACGATAACCGAATGGGTACCCTTGGCAGGAGTGAGGAGGGCCATATTGCCAGTGGCGAGGTTGACGCGGTAGGCAGCAAGACCTATGGCACTCTCTTTGTTGGCGTAGACGAAGACATTCTCGCCCTTGGCATCGAAGCCGATAATGCCTTGCACCTCGTAGTTACCCTTGGTCACCTGGCGGAGCATCTGGCCGTCGGTGTTGTAGAGGTAGAGGTGCTTGTATCCGTCGCGGAGGCTGAACCAGAGGAACTGGTCGGGGTGGCCGGGGACGAAGGTCATGGGGTCGCAGGGCTCGACATAGCGGTTGTTGGATTCGACAAAGAGGACAGTGTCGAACTCACCGTCGGCCACATAATAACGCTCAAGCCACATGCGGTTCTGCTCGCGGTTGACTTTGGCGATATAGAGATAGACCTCGTTGGGGTCCCAGCTGATGTTGGTGAGGTAGTTCTCGCGTTCGGCGACAGAGGATTCGTCGCGACGGGTGTCGAGATAAAGGACTGAACGTTGGGACGCGTCATAGATACCTACGGTAACCTCGTGGCTCTTCATGCCGGCCATGGGGTATTTGAAAGGCTGTTCGCGGGCGATGCGGGCGGTGGTGTTCACCATGGGGTAGTCGGTCACCATGGACTGGTCCATGCGGTAGAAGGCCAGATAGTTGCCTCTGGGAGACCAGAAGGTACCCTTCTCGATGCCGAACTCATTGCGATGGACGGACTGTCCGTAGACGATGTCCTGGTCGGGCGACTCGATGGGGAAGACAACGCCACCGTCTTTGACATACAGATTGTTGCCGAAGGTATAGGCCGAACGGTAATAGTTCTCCTCCATGTCGAGATGCTGTGCATCCTGCGTGGGGTATTTGGCCATCACCGACAGGGTCTTCTTGGCCATGTTGTAGAGCAACACTTTGCCAGCTGCATTGAAGCGGAGTTCTTTGTCGTTGAGTACTTTGCAGTAGGGGAAATAGGGCAGGGACTCCTCGCCCGAGGCGGCAAGCACTTTGTTCAACGCCCCGAGAGTGAGCCGAGCTTTGGTCTTGCCGGGATTGCCCATGTAGAGCACGGTGTCCTGCACATAGGCTATCTGGTCGGTGTTGCCGACAAACTGGAACCCCCTCATGTTGGCCTGGGGGTAGAGGCTTCTGGTCATCAGCTGCTTGGAGCTGAGCATCTTGTTCTGAGCGGTCACGCTGAGGGTGAGCATCAACGCTGCAGCAAAAAAGATAATTCTTCTCATATTATAGCGATACAATAATTTGGATTTGCCAAGGTGTTAATAAACGATTGCGCTATATGCCCTAGAGGACTATCGCGCAATCAATAATTCTTCCAGTTGCGGAAACGGAGGTTGAACACTCCGAAGAAGGCCTCTTTGAATATCTTCATGCTCATCTTCGAAGTGCCAAGGACACGGTCGGTGAAGACGATGGGAACTTCGTAGATGCGGAAGCCCAGCCGTGTGGCGGTATATTTCATCTCGATTTGGAAAGCGTAGCCGACAAACTTCACTTTGTCGAACTTCATCTTCTCCAAGACCTTGCGGCTATAGCATACAAAACCCGCGGTGGCGTCCATCACCTTCATGCCGGTGATGGTACGAACGTATACCGAAGCATAATAGGACATCATCAGTCGTCCCATGGGCCAGTTCACAACGCTGATTTTGCCATCCACGTAACGTGAACCCACCACCACATCGCCTTTGCCTGTAGAGCAAGCCTCGTAGAGCCTTGGCAGGTCGTCGGGATTGTGGGAGAAGTCGGCATCCATCTCAATCATGTATTCATAGCCGTGCTCAAGACCCCAACGGAAACCATCGAGATAGGCGGTGCCGAGCCCCAACTTGCCTTTACGTTCCTTGATAAAGAGCCTGTCGGGGAACTCCTGCATCAACCGTTTGACGATGTCGGCAGTGCCATCGGGGGAGTTGTCCTCGATAATCAGCATATCGAACGCTTTCTCGAGAGAGAACACCTTACGGATGATATTCTCTATATTTTCCTTCTCATTGTATGTCGGAGTGATTACAAGTGTGTCTGACATAATAAACGTTACTAATAGTTAATATTTAGGGTGACGCAACAGGAATGGCATAATAGCAATCCAGCCCAAAAGGATTCCAAGACCATTGCCCACGAGGTCATTGAGATCGAACCCTCGGTAGGGCAACAGATACTGTACGAATTCGGTGAAAAGGCCTATCACCAAAGCCAGAACAAGGATCAAGAGTTTGCGCCGCTTGAGGAAATCCATCAAGAAGAAAGCGCAGGGGATAAACACCAGGCCGTGCAGCAGATGGTCCAGTCGCAAACCGAATATAAAATTGTTGAGCGGCAGCCCCAATCCGTTGAGGGGAGCCCACATCAAGACTGCCAGCAGCACGAAATACAGCACTGCCCAGCGCTTGCGAGCCTTCCGGTTGGCCACTTTGGCCACGGTGTTCTTCACGGTGCGGCGGAGCACCACCTTGCGCGAACGTTTTGTCCACCATTCGCCCTCACAGTCCACCTCCTCGCCGTTGGGACGTATCACGGTCATCAGCTGTGCAAGCACATCCTGGCGATGGACATGCTCGTGCTTGTAGCAGTTGTCGCCCCGGAAATCGTACACACCGTTGCTTATCCTCATCAGTCGATGGATGATATAGTGGTTCCCGTCGAAGAAAAGATACACTTTCCCCGGGATGCACTTCTCGTCGGCATCGAGGGGGCGGAGCCTGATCTTGTCGCCGTTGCCGTTAATCATGGGCAGCATGCTGTCGCCGCCGAACAGCATGGTTACTGTTTGGCCGGCCTTCAGCCGCTCGCACATCTCCACCAACAGGAAATTGTCGGGGCTGTTGGGTAATGATATTTGGATTGTTCTCACCACAGTAAAAAGATTGTCAACTACATGTTATGTGCCTTGAAGATGGCATCATGGCTTGTCCAGGCGGCATCCTCGTCGGGAAGACATTCCAAATGGAAGACGGGCACCACGGACAGCACATCCGAGAGCATATCCACCATCAAGTCTTGGAACATGTCGTCCTGCGCCAAGGCGGGAGGACAGGAGGGATGCAACGCGGAGAAGGACTCCACCACGCTCAGACGGCGGATGCTGTTGTACGGGGCCTGCGAGAGTCTCACCACACCAGCCAGGGGGAAGCGCAACTGATGGTAGCAATGGGTCTTGCCGCTCCAGGGTGAGCCATACACCACCGCCTCGCCATTCTCCATGGCCAGCACAGGACTGTCGTCGTTGAGCAGATGGGCATCCGGGATACTCTTCAGCCAGAGACGCGTATGCGTACTCTTGCCGGTGCCCGACTCGCCAAGGAACAGCACAGCCTTGCCCTGATGGACAATCGTGGAGGAGTGGACCAGTGTCATTTTGCTGGGTAGGGAGAGCATGGCCAATGCCATCCATAAGGCAAAGCGCAGCATGTCCATATCACCACCATGGGTGGCTTCCACCACATTGCTCCCCTTCACGTAGCGCATCAGCAGGTGAGGGGTAACCCCGTCGTAGGGTTCCATGGTGAAATAATAGGCCTCGCTGGTCTTGGCAAACTTGCACGACATGATGTCGGCCTCGAAGATAAAGTCATACAGCACATGCCAGTGCTCGGGCTTCTTCAGGGGCTGGTCGAACACCACTTGCCATTCCGGCTCGTCATAGTCGGAGACGAACACCGGGAAGCCCGGCATCGTCCTCAACATGGCCGCCTCGTTGTCGCCTACTACGCGGAACTTGTGTCCAGCTATCAAGAATGAGATTCTGTCTGCCATGTCGCACTTCTTTATTCAGGCAACAGCAGGCCGTTCTCACGGATGGTCTCCACCCATTTGGCGGCATCGGCGTGCGCGGTAGCCTCGTCCACATTGTAATTGTCCAACAATACTGCCGCGGCATCTTCCACCGTGAAGTCCTTGCCCTGCAAGGAATCCCACATCAGCAATGCCGACTCATTAAAAGCCACTACACGGGTCATGTCCCCGTTTGTCTTACCCTGCAACAGGATAATATTCTCGCCCGCCACTTTGCGGACCTTAAAAATAGGATTAATTTTCATGCTGCAAAAATACTAAAAAAAAATGACATAATAGAAATAATTCACAAATCAATGTTAACCGTTTCCCGACCACAGACCGTTCGCAACGCCACCGCCCTATATGCTAACGCCTATAGTTATGCAACTTGTATCCCTCACCACTGCCGAGGCCGGGGCCACTCATGCGGGGTTGAACGTCACCGCTATCTCGTCTCCAAAGGTCTTTCCTATCTGCTTGCGGATGGCTTTGGTCACCCCGAGTATATAGCATATATTGCCCTCTTGGTCCTTCACTCCCATGTTCACTATGCTACCGTTGTAGGGCACCCCGTCGAAGGTGGCATATACCTTCAGCCTTCCTTTGCCGAACTCCTTCCGCAAATCATAAGGCACAACCACGTAGGCGGCATCCATCCCGGTGTTCTGCACGAGTCTTGCTCTGAAACTATACATACCCTGTCATTTGGCAGTGATAATCTTGTACGTGTCGATAGCAATGGCCAGCTCTTCGTCGGTGGTGACCACTGCTGTGGTGACACGGGCTCCAGGCACCGAGATGATAGCATCCTCGCCCGACGTGCGGTCGTTCAGCTCCATATCGATGTCTATCCCGAGCCAGTCCATATCCTGCAGGATGGCGTGGCGCATGAACCAGGCGTTCTCGCCTATGCCACCGGTGAACACCAACAGGTCGCAGCCGTTCATCTGTGCCGCGAAAGCTCCGATATACTTCTTGCAACGCTGGGCAAAGACATCGAAGGCATGGATGCAGCGTTGGTCGCCGTTGTTTCGGCCTGCCCAGATGTCGCGCATATCCTGAGCTCCGCCGGTCAGACCCACCAGTCCGCTCTTTTTATACAAGATGTCGTTTGTCTCCTGCACACTCAGGTTGGCCTTCTCCATCAGATACAGCAAAGCCCCGACATCTATGTCGCCGCAACGCGACCCCATGGTCAGCCCCTCGAGCGAGGTCATGCCCATGCTGTTGTTCACACTCTTGCCGTGGTCTATGGCGCAGATACTGGCGCCACTGCCCAGATGGCAGGTGATAATCTTCAGGTCTTTCCAGTATTTGCCTATCATCTTGGCACCCTTCTTGGCTACAAAGCGGTGGCTTGTGCCATGGAATCCATAGCGACGAATGCCATACTGCTCATAAAACTCATAGGGTATGCCGTAGAGGTAGTTCTTGGGTTCAATCGTCAGGTTGAAAGCCGTGTCGAACACCGCCACCTGCGGTATACCGGGCAACACTGTCGCCATTGCCTCAACTCCCATGATATTGCCGGGAATATGCAGCGGAGCAAGGTCGGTGAGCGAACGGGCCTGCTCCAGCACCTGCGGGGTGATGAGCACACTATGGCTGAAAAACTCTCCTCCGTGGGCAAAGCGGTGTCCCACAGCCGAAACTTCCTGAATGGAGCCAATCACACCCGTCACGGGATCCAGCAGTGCATTCATTACCATTTGCAGACCCTCGGTATGTGAGGGAATGGGACATTCGGTCACATGCTTCTCGCCCTTGCAGGTGTAAGAAAAAATACCGCTCGCCAAGCCGATGCGTTCCAGTAGACCCTTGGTCAGGACTGCCTGGG
The DNA here is from genome assembly GCA_017550405.1 of Bacteroidales bacterium. GTDB lineage: Bacteria > Bacteroidota > Bacteroidia > Bacteroidales > P3 > Colimorpha. The sequence goes on along the minus strand of JAFZPH010000042.1, from coordinate 983 downwards.
TATCCACATCAATCAACTGATACTTAAGCGATGAACTACCACAATTGAGTACTAAAATCTTCATGGCCTAAACATAATTTTCCCTAAATAACGGGGAAAAGCATCCTTTATTGTGCCCCTCCCGATTATTTACAAATCCGCTGCAAAAGTACACACTCTTTTTTTAGACCTGAACACGAATTTTCCGTAACCCTGCCACCCCCTTAGTATAAATACCGATATTTAACCCAAATCGGTCATTAGGCCGACTTTTATTATTCATCCTGCCCTTTCAGGTCTGTTTATGCCACATCAGCATTTCTTTATGTCCCATGACGTTACTTGGGCTCGGCAGAGCAAGCAAGCTTCCTCTGCTCTCGAAAATAACGTTGCTCTCATTCGGTCGCGACGTTATTTTCCGCAACGTTCGGCATCTTGTCCACATCCCTGTCTCGCCGTAGCCCGCTACGTCTTAACTTCGTTGACGTTGCTATGGCTCGTCAAAGAAAGCAAGCTTTCTCTGCACTCGCTTCCCAAGCATCCATCAACAAAGGATGCCGGCAAACCGCGCCAGCATCCAACTTTCATTTTTCAATTTTTAATTGGTAACCTCTAAAAATGCACCAGAAAGGAGCCTTCATGATAATTAATACTGACTATTAAACACGAATTGCCTTGTATTTATCAAGTATTAGTGATAATTAATGATAGTTTATGTTTTTAAAAGAACATTAATTATCATTGCCTTGCAATGAATTATTATAAGTTGCCAACTTTCAATTCTCCACAACCATCTTCTTGACCGTGGTGCCTTTGGGTGAGGCAAGTGCCGCCATATACACTCCGGTGGGCAGACCTTGCGTGGGCAGGGCGAAGCGGTGTTCCTTCACCTCCATGCGCAGCACCTCGTGCCCGGCGGCGTCATGCAGCGTCAACGTCAAGCCTTGCAGCGGCACCTGCTGCCCTATCTCCACCACAAGCCGTGTCCCCGCACGCGAGGGGTT
>JAFZPH010000041.1 GCA_017550405.1 Bacteroidales bacterium | reverse complement strand
GCGTAGATGCAACGCTTGTTGAGGAGCAGGCTGTAGGAGCCCGAGTGTGCGTTGGATGCGTTGTAGTAAACCATGGGCATGTACTCGTCGGTCATGGCGACATCCTGGTGGGCGAGGGTCCAGCAGTCGGGTTCGACGCCAGTCTTGGCGGTAGTGCTGGAGGTATAGGAGTCGAAGTTGTCGGAATAGGGGAGGTCGGAGACTTGGATGGCGTTGCAGTCGTCGGGACGGAGTTCAAGGGTGATGTCATCGATGTAGTTGCAGCTGAAGTTCTCGGATACACCGGCGGGGAGGACGTTTCGGAAAGCGATGTAGCGGCCGTTGCCGGAGTAGCTCTCAAAGCTGACGGTGGACAGTACCGAAGCGGAGGTGCTGGCGTTGTTGATGGTGGCGACAGGCACGAAGGTGGAAGCATCGTTGAGGTTAGACATGACGCCGACCTGGAGCTGGTACTTGGCGACACCCTGTTTGACGTACAATGAGAGCTGGAGGGAGCTGACGTCGCCGTTGAACTCGGGCATGGCGTAGATGCAACGCTTGTTGAGGAGCAGGCTGTAGGAGCCCGAGTGTGCGTTGGATGCGTTGTAGTAAACCATGGGCATGTACTCGTCGGTCATGGCGACATCCTGGTGGGCGAGGGTCCAGCAGGTGGGTTCGACGCCTGTCTTGGCGGTGTGGGAGGTGGTGTAGGAATCGAAGTTGTCAGTGTAGGGGAGGTCGTCGACATTGATGCCTGTACAGGTGGCGACAGGACGGAGTTCAAGGGTGATGTCATCGATGTAGTTGCAGCTGTAGTCGCCAGTCTGACCTGAGGCAAGAATGTTGCGGAAAGCGATATAGTGGCCGGAACCGGTGTAAGAGGAGAAGTCGACATTGCAGAGGACAGATGCCGTGGTGCTGGAGTTATTGAACGTTGCCACGGGGACAAAGGATGAGGCGTTGGAGAGGTCGGACATGACACCCACTTGGAGCTGGTATTTGGCTTGTGTCTGCTTGAGGTAGAAACTCATCTGGAGGGTGTTGACATCGCCGTTGAACTCAGGCATTGTGTAGATGCCGCGCTTGTTGAGGAGGAGAGAGTAGTTGCCACTGTGTGCGTTGGCACTGCTATAGTAAATCATAGGTTTGTATTCGTCGGTCATGGTGACGTACTGATGTGCAAGGGTCCAGCAGTCGGGCTGCACGCCGGTCTTGGCGGTGGTGGAGGAGGTGTAGGAGTCGAAGTTGTCGGTGTAGGGGAGGTCGTCGGCGGTGATGGCGGTGCAGGTTGGGCGGAGGCTGAGCACCAGGTCGTCGATGTAGTTGATGCTGTAGTCGCCGGTCTGGCCGGAGGCAAGGATGTTGCGGAAGGCGATGTAGTGTCTGTAGCCGGTGTAGGAGGAGAAGTCGACGGTGACATGCTCGTAGTTGGTGGTGCTGTTGTTGATGGTGGCGACGGGAACGAAATCATCACCCCAAAAACTGCATACCCCCACCTGCAGCTGGTACTTGGTCTGGGTCTGCTTGAGATAGAAGGAGAGCTGGAGGGTAGTCACATCCCCCTCGAACTCTGGCATAGAGTAGATGCCGCGCTTGTTGAGGATAAGGGAGTAGTTGCCGCTGTGTGCATTGGCGGAGGCGTAGTAAACCATGGGCTTGTATTCGTCGGTCATGGTGACATCCTGCTCGACCAGTTCCCAGCAGGGAGGCTGTGCTCCTGTTTTGGCGGTGGTGGAGGAGGTGTAGGAGTCGAAGTTGTCGGTATAGGGGAGGTCGTCGGCGGTGATTTCGGGACATGGGAAGATGTAGCTGAGCACCAGGTCGTCGATGTAGTTGATGCTGTAGTCGCCGGTCTGGCCGGAGGCGAGGACGTTGCGAAAGGCGATGCAGTGACCGGTGCCGGTGTAGGATGAGAATTTGACGGTGACATGCTCGTAATTGGTGCTGCTGTTGTTGATGGTGGCGATGGGAGTGAAATCACTACCGTCTTCATTGCATACCCCCACCTGCAGTTGGTACTTGGTCTGGGTCTGCTTGAGGTAGAAGTCTAGTTTCAAGGTGCCTATATTGGTTCCCCAAATGTAGGGCATTCTGTAGATGCCGCGTTTGTTGAGGATGAGGCTGTAGTTGCCGCTGTGTGCGTTGGCGGAGGCGTAGTAAATCATGGGCTTGTACTCGTCGGTCATGGTGACATCCTGTTTGACCAGTTCCCAGCAGGGCGGCTCCTCGCCGGTTTTGGCGGTGGTGCTGGTGGTGTAGCGGTCGAAATGGTCGGTATAGGGGATGTCATTACTGGAGATGCTAGGGCAGTACCCCTTATCAGAAAGTTCAATGTTATCAATGTAGTTCACGCTGAAGTCGCCCGTGTAGCCATCGGCTAAGGTATTTCGGAAAGCGATGTAGTGGCCTTGGATATTGGGATCATCAAGAAATATATTATTATAGTATATATAAATAGTGTCGGGATTGTTGATGGTGCGAATGGGTACGAAAGTGCTTGCGTCGTTGAGGTCGGACATCACGCCTACCTCCAGTTTGTATTTCGCTTGTGGCTGTTTGACATAAAAAGACAAACCACATCTATGTATATTCTTGACATAAGGCATGGCATAGATGCATCGCTTGTTGAGGATAAGGCTGTAGTTGCCGCTGTAGGCGTTGGCGGGGCTGTAGTAAATCATGGGTTTGTAAGCGTTGGTTATGGGTACATCCAGCGGGACGAGCGTCCAGCAGGGCGGTTCCACACCGGTCTTGGCGGTGGTGGAAGTGGTGTAGTGGTCGAATTGGTCGTAGTATGTGGGGTATGTGTTAAATTCTTCATTTTGAAACAATTGGCAGTTACCCGTGGGGGTGAAGTTAGCTGTCAGGGTGCGGTCTGCGGTGACGGTGAAACTATAGCCTTGATAGGTGGAGACGACGGTGGAGCCTTCGGTCCAGTTGGTAAACTGATATCCGGGCGAGGCATAAGCACGCAATCCACAAGTTTGGCCGTTAGCGTAGTTTCCATTATTTCCTTCTATCCAGCCGCCCCCTGACAGGTTGACATTGGTGGAGATATGAAGTGGCGTTTCCCTCTTGTAGGCAAGCGTGTAGTTGCCATAAGAACGCGTCCAGTCGTTTACTTTCAGGTACACGTATCCCGATTGTGACGGGCAGTAGAATAACTTTGAACTAATGCCTTCGCTACAGTAAGCGTTTTCATCATCAGCAATTCTTATGCCGTCACTGTTATACAGAGACAAGTCGGTCCAGAAATCGGCTGAGGCACCGTCTTCGCAGCCCGTCTTGAAGGTGTAGGCATAGCCTTCGTTCACCCAAGTCTTGTATATCTTATAGTTGGTGCATTCGCCTTCGGAGGTCTGTGATGAGTGGGTTTGCCAGGAGCTGCTTGCGGTGATGACATAGTGGTAGTCGGGGAGGTTGACGCACCCCTTCTTGTAGGCAAGTGTGTAGCTGCCAGGATCGTTGTTGTACCCTCTTACTGTTAAGAACAGGTAGCCCGACTGCGTGGGCTGGTATGCGATATACGACCCGGTGTTGCCGCAAGCCCCGTCGTCATTATATATGAGCTGTTGGCCGTTGGCATTACGTATTTCCATCCAGGTGTCGAAACTGGCGGAGGCGCCGTTGCCACAGCTTGTCTTGAAGAAGAATGTCGTATGGTTTGACACATCGTCGCTGGACACATAAAATCGGTATATCTTCGAGGGATTGGTGCTGCTGGTTGTGAATGAGTGGGTCTGGTAGTCGGTGGTGGGAGTGATAGAGTAGTAATCGGGATTGAACTCCTGTTTGTATGCCAGCGTGTAGCTGCCAGTATTGGATACGCTATATCCTCGTACTACGAGGTATAGGAATTCTCGACTATTGGCGAGGTATTCAATCTTCGACTGGTTGTTTGAGCAACCGTCATCGTCAGAAGCAAGCTCTAATCCGGAGCTGTTGTAAAGGTACAGCTTGGTGTCGAAATCGGCGGTGGCGCCGTCGTCGCAGCCGGTCTTGAAGGTGTATCTGAACCCAGGGATAACCCAAACCCGGTAAACCTTTTTATGGCAGTAGGCGTTGAAGGGGTCGGTGGCCGAAGAGTGGGTGTTCCAGGTGTCGGAAGGGAATAGAGTGTAGTCGTAGTTTGGAATGGTAGTACAATTGTCCCGATAAAAGACATAGTATCTGCTGGCGTTAGGCCAGGAGCCTGAGCTCCAGGTGTTGTCAGAGAACCCATTTGTGAAATGGGTCGCTGAGTTGCTGGAGTTGATAACCCATCCGTCCTGGTTGTCGACGCAAAGACCCATCTGGCGTGCTACCGCTGGTCCCAGTGAAGGTACGGTGGAGGGGAAGACGACTTGGATGTTGCCGTTCTCGCAGAGCTGCACCTGCCATTTGTACTGCACGTTTTGGGTGGCGGAAGCGTATGTGCCCAGACAGAACTCCACCACCAGATACTTTAATCCGCTGGAGCTGGTGAAGTTCTGAGCATGCACATAGTGCGTCCCAGCGACACAATAGCCGTCGCAGCCGAAGAAGTTAATCTTCGGGTTGTTGTAACTGGCTCTAGAACTAGAGAACGGAGTGTCATAACTACCGGTTCCCGTCTGGGTTCCACCCAGCCGCAGGTTGCCGTCGGAATTGACGGAGAACTGGGTGTAGGTGCTGCCGCCAAAGGGGAAAGTGAACCCGATGTTCTGCAGGGTGGATGCCACGCCGTCGCCGCTGCTGGTCAGCAGGTTGGTCGTGCTGGAGAGAGCGAGCCATTTATTGGCACTTGTTGATGTGACGAAGTCGTAACCTGCCAATGATGATTGCGCATTCGCGGCCCATCCGACACTGAGTGCCGCCACCAGGGCCAAAAGACGTATTAATGTTTTCATGATAGTATGTATTTAGGTTGATTAATAATTGTGTAAAATGAACGCGGATTTGAATGTTTATTTCAGATGCAAAAATACATCTTTTTTTCAATTAGACAAGAAGTTGTGACCATTTTTTTTGAGACGGGATGGTTAAATTGCAGATATATTGTGTATTAAAAAGTGTTAAAATGTCAGAGGCTGTCGTTAGCATCTCGGAGGATAGATAGAAAACAGCAAGGCACCCCGCTTGGAGTGCCTTGCCTTTGGGAGCACGGGCATCCTGCCCGTTTGGGAGTAAGAGCACCTTGCCCGATTTGGGAGTAAGGGCACCTTGCCCGTTTTGATGGGGTACGGGCACCTTGCCCGTAAAGACATAGCCCGTAAAAGAGTTTACTGCTTCACGACGCGGCGGACTTCGATGCGTTCGGGGAGGGTGACGCGGAGGGTGTAGAGGCCCGTGGCGAGACGGCTGAGGTCGACAGTGGTCTGCCGCTCGAATGAGGCCACGCAGCGGCCGGTGTAGTCGAAGACATCCACGCGTACCACCTCTTCGTCAGCCTCGACGGTGAGTTTGCCGGAGGTTGGGTTGGGATAGAGGGCGAGATGGTGCTGGCTGGGAGTATCGAGGTGTGTGCTGCTGGATTTGTCGTCGTCCATGTAGGCGGTGGAGGGCTGACGGAGGGTGATGTCGTCGATGTAGTTACAGCTGTAGTCACCAGAGTTGCCCGGGGCAAGGATGTTGCGGAAGGCGATATAGTGGCCGTTGCCGGTGTAGGAACTGAAGTTGACCACATGGCGTTGAGAGGTAGTTGTATTGCTGCCGTTGTCGAGAGTGGCGACGGGGACAAAAGTATTGTAGTCGCTGATATTGGAGAGTACACCGACTTGGAGCTGGTACTTGGTCTGGGTTTGGCGGACGTAGAGTTCCATCTGGAGGGTGTTGACATTGGCGATGACAGTGGGCAGGGCATAGAGGCATCGTTTGTTGAGGATGAGGCTGTAGTTGCCGCTATGGGCGCAGGAGGCATCGTAGTAGACCATGGGCTTGTATTCCGTTGTCATGGATACGTCTTGATGTACGAGGGTCCAGCAGGCCGGTTCAACACCGGTCTTGGCAGTGGTGGAGGTAGTAAGGTTTTCGAATCCTTCAATCCACGGCAGTTCGCTGTTGTGGATGGCGCAGCGGACGGAGAGTGTAAGGTCGTCGATGTAGTTGCAGCTGTACTCGCCTGAGTAGCCAGACGCAAGAACATTGCGGAAGGCAATGTAGCGACCGTTGCCGGTGTAGCGGGCAAAGTTGACGGTGACATGTTCGGATGCGGTGCTACCGTTGTCAATGGTGGTAACGGGTACAAAGGTGCTGGCATCGCTGAGGTTGGTCATGACACCGACCTGGAGTTGGTATTTAGTCATGGATTGTTTGACGTACATGCTGATTTGGAGGGTGCTTACATCGCAATCAACAGCGGGCATGGCATAGAGACCCCGTTTGTTGAGGAGGAGGCTGTAGTTGCCGCTGTGGGAATTGGCACTGCTGTAGTAAATCATGGGCTTGTACTCATCAGACATGGATACGTCTTGGTGGACAAGCGTCCAGCAAGTAGGTTCTACTCCAGTTTTGGCTGTCGTGGATGTGGTGTAGGAATCGAAGTTGTCGGTGTATGGGAGGTCGGCGGTGGAGATGGCAGGGCAGCCGGTGGGACGCAATTCAAGGGTGATGTCGTCAATGTAGTTGCAGCTGAAACTTTCGGATACACCGGAGGGCAGGACGTTGCGGAAGGCGATGTACTTTCCAGAGCCGGAGTAGCCCTCGAAGCTGACGGTGCTGAGCACCGAAGCAGAGGTGCTGGAGTTGTTGATGGTGGCGACAGGCACGAAGGTGGAAGCATCGTTGAGGTTAGACATGACGCCGACCTGGAGCTGGTACTTGGCGACGCCCTGTTTGACGTACAATGAGAGCTGGAGGGAGCTGACGTCGCCGTTGAACTCGGGCATGGCGTAGATGCAGCGCTTGTTGAGGAGCAGGCTGTAGTTGCCACTGTATGCGTTGGAGGAGCTATAGTAAATCATGGGTTTATACTCGCTGGTCATGCTGACATCCTGATAGGCAAGGGTCCAACAGGTAGGCTCTACGCCGGTTTTGGCAGTGGTGGAGGTGGTGTAGGAGTCGAAGTTGTCGGTGTAGGGAAGGTCTGTAGGACGGATCTGGCACGGAGGATTGTAGGTGAAGTTGGCCTTGAGTGTGCGGTTGGAAGTGACGGAGAAGGTATAGGTGGCGTTGGTGGAAACAACTGTGCTGCCGCTTGTCCAGTTTGTGAATGTGTAGTTTGTGTTGGGTATGGCACGCAGTGTGCAAGAACTGCCACTGGTGTAGGTGCCAGCACCGGTCACAGTGCCGCCAGCCGAGGGGTTGGCGGAAGCTGTGATGGTATACATGGTTGGATTGGAGAGGGTGATGTCATCGATATAGTTGCAGCTGAAGTCCCCAGAGTTGCCTGCAGCAAGGATGTTACGGAAAGCAATATAGTGTCCGCTGCCAGTGTAGGAGGCAAAGCTGACTGTGTGGAGCATGGGGGTAGACGTACTGCCGTTATTGATGGTTGCTACAGGCACGAAGGTGCTTGCGTCGTTTAGATTGCTCATCACACCAACTTGGAGTTGGTATTTTGCCTGCGACTGCATGACATACATGCTTATCTGCAGGTTACGGATGGTACCATTGAAGTAGGGCATAGTATAGATGCCACGTTTGTTGAGGATAAGACTGTAGCTGCCACTGTTGGCGTTGGATGCATTGTAGTAAATCATCGGCTTGTATTCGTCGGTCATGGTGACATCCTGGTGAGCGAGGTTCCAACAGGGGGGTTCGATGCCGGTCTTGGCAGTAGTGGAGGAGGTGTAGGAATCGAAGTTTTCGGTATAGGGCAGACTAGCCACGCTGAGAGTGCAGGCGGAGGAGTTGACCGAAAGGTTGATATTGTCGATATAGTTGCAACTGTAGTCACCGGTGTTGCCAGGGGCAAGGACATTGCGGAAGGCGATATAGTGACCAAGGCCTGTGTAGTTGGAGAAGGAGACGGTATGTAAGACAGACTCGGTGGTGCTGCTGTTGTTGATGGTGGCAACAGGAGTGAAAGTGGAAACGTTGTTGAGGTCGGTCATCACGCCTACTTGTAGCTGGTACTTGGCGGCAGTCTGTTTGACGTAGAACTGGAGTTTGAGACGGTTGACGTCCATGGCCACGCGGGGCATGGCGTAAATGCCACGTTTGTTGAGGATAAGGGAATAGTTGCCGCTGTAGGAGTTGCCGTAGTACACCATGGGTTTGTATTCGTCAGTCATAGTAACATCTTGATGGGCGAGCGTCCAGCAGGGGAGAGTGTAGCCGGTTTTGGCCGTGGTGCTGGTGGTATAGGAGTCGAAATTGTCGGTGTAGGGCAGGTCGCTGTCATCGATGGAGCAGTCGCCGACGTAGGTGAAGTTGCCTTTGATGGTCTTGTTGGCAGAGACGGTAAAGCTATAGGTGGCGTTGGTGGAAAGGATTGTCGAGCCGCTGGTCCAGTTGGTGAAGGTGTAGTTGGCATTGGGAGTGGCACGGAGCGTGCAGGTTGCACCGCTGTTGAATGTACCGCCACCAGTCACAGTGCCGCCAGTGGAGGGGTTGGCCGAGACGGTGATGGTATAACGGCGTGTGAAATTGGCCTTGAGGGTGCGGTTGGCTGAGACGGTGAAGGAGTAGGTGGCATTGGTGGATACCACGGTGCTGCCGCTGGTCCAGTTGGTGAAGACATAGCCAGAGGCAGCGGTGGCGCGGAGGGTACAAGTGGCACCGCTATTAAATGTTCCGCCGCCGGTCACGGTGCCGCCGGCTGTGGGGTTAGCTGAGGCCGTGATGGTGTAGGTGCGGACGAAATTGGCCTTGAGGGTGCGGTTGGAGTTGACGGTGAAGGAGTAGGTGGCGTTGGTGGAGACCACGGTGCTTCCGCTGGTCCAGTTGGTGAAGGCATAGCCCGAAGCGGGAGTGGCTACCAAGGTGCAGGTGCTGCCACTGGTGAAGGTGCCGGCACCTGAGACAGAACCACCGGCTGTCGGGTTGGCAGTGGCGGTGATAGTATAGGTAGAGGTGTTGGAGAGGGTAAGGTCATCGATATAGTTGCAGCTGAAATCACCCGTATTGCCAGCGGCAAGGGTGTTGCGGAAGGCGATATAGTGGCCGCTTCCGGTATAGGAACTGAAGCTGACGGTATGGAGCACGTGGGCAGTGGAACTGTTGTTGATGGTGGCTACAGTCACGAAGGTGCTGGGGTCGTTGAGATTGCTCATCACACCGACCTGAAGCTGGTATTTGGTCTGCTGCTGCATGACGTACATGCTCAGTTGCAGGTTCTTCACAGTGCCGTTGAAGTAGGGCATGGCATAGATGCCGCGTTTGTTGAGCAGGAGGCTGTAGCTGCCGCTATGGGCATTGGTAGAACTATAATAAATCATGGGCTTGTACTCGTCGGACATGGTGGCGTCTTGGTGGGCAAGCGTCCAGCAGGTGGGTTCAACCATGGTCTTGGCAGTAGTGGAGGTGGTGTAGGAGTCAAAGTTGTCTGTGTAGGGGAGGTTGGAAACGCTGAGTGTGCAGGCTGCAGTGTTGACAGAGAGTGAGACATTGTCGATATAGTTACAGCTGAAGTCCCCAGAGTTGCCTGCAGCGAGGGTGTTGCGGAAGGCGATATAGTGGCCCAAGCCAGTGTAGTTTTCGAAGGTGACTGTCTGGAGTGTCTTGGCCGTGGTGCTGCTGTTATTGAGGGTGGCCACGGGGACGAAGGTGGAGGCATCGTTCAGGTTCGACATAACACCGACCTGAAGTTGGTATTTGTCAGCAGTCTGTTTAAGGTAGAACTGTAGCTTCAGGCGGTTGACATCCATGTCGATATACGGCATGGCATAGATGCCGCGCTTGTTGAGGAGAAGACTGTAGTTTCCGCTTTGGGCGTTGGCTGAATTGTAGTAGATCATAGGTTTATACTCGTCGGTCATGGCGACGTCCTGGTGGGCAAGCGTCCAGCATGGAGGCTCGATGCCGGTCTTGGCAGTGGTAGAGGTGGTGTAGCTGTCAAAATTATCGGTGTAGGGAAGAGCGGATGCACTGATGATGCAAGCTGTAGGATTGACCGAGAGGGTGATGTCGTCGATATAGTTGCAGCTATAGTCACCTGTGTTGCCGGCGGTGAGGGTGTTGCGGAATGCAATATAGTGTCCGAGCCCCTTGTAGTTGGCAAAACTGATTGTGCGGAGCACGGACTCGGTGGTGCTGGTGTTGTTGAAAGTGGCCAAAGGCTCAAAAGTGGATGCATCGTTGAGGTCGGTCATTACGCCCACTTGAAGTTGATATTTGGTCTGAGTCTGGCGGACGTAGAAACTCAGTTGAAGGGTATTGAGGTCCATGTTGACGCGGGGCATTGCATAGATACCGCGCTTGTTGAGGATGAGACTGTAGTTTCCGCTATGTGCATAGTCGCTGCCGTAGTATACCATTGGCTTGTATTCATCAGTCATGCTGACATCCTGATAGGCAAGGGTCCAACAGGGGATGGTAAATCCTGTCTTAGCTGTCGTAGAGGTAGTGTAGGAGTCGAAGTTGTTGGTGTAGGGCAGGTCGTCAACATCGATGTCGCAGTTTGTCACTACTGAGAAGTTGGCCTTAATGGTCTTGTTGGAATTGACGGTGAAAGTGTAAACTGGATTGGAAGATAGCACTGTACTGCCGCTAGTCCAGTTGGTAAAGACATAGTTGGCGTTGGGGTAAGCACGAAGTGTGCAACTGCTGCCTTGGGTATATGTGCCGCCACCTGTCACGCTACCGCCTGCAGCAGGATTAGCCGATACGGAGATGGAGTAGGTGGTGGGTGTTGAAGCGGTAAAGTTAGCGGTCAGTGTCCTGTTGGCATTGACAGTGAAGGAGTAGGTAGAGTTGGTGGAGACCACCGTGCTGCCGTTTTTCCAGTTGGTGAAAGTGTAGCCCGAGGCTGGTGTAGCTGTCAGCGTGCAGGTGGCTCCGCTGTTAAAGGTGCCGGCACCGGAAACAGTACCGCCGTTGGAGGGGTTGGCAGTTGCGGTGATGGTGTATCTGCGTACGAAATTGGCTGTCAAACTACGAGAGGAGTTGACAGGGAAAGTGTAAGTGGCATTATTGGACACCACTGAGCCTCCGCTCGTCCAGTTTTTAAATGCATAGCCCGAAGCAGGAGTGGCGGTCACGGTGCAGGAACTGCCGCTGGCATAAGTGCCGCCGCCAGTCGTTGTACCTCCAGCTGATGGAGAAGAAGAAGTGGTAATAGAGAACATGGTAGAAGGCTGGAAAATGGCACGAATCATCCAACTATAATTTGAAAGAGGGTACCATGAACTACCGGAGGAACCTCCCCAATATCTGGAATCATCGTTTCCGCAATCGTAAGAGGCAGAGGCGGGATGGGTAGAACCTGTAGAGTTAAATATAATCCAGATATTGTCATTGCCAGTAATGGGGACGGTGGAAGTCAGGGTTATTGTGTTCCATGCATTTGTCGAGACAGAAGTGACGGACTGGTTATGAAGAATTGTGGTGGGCTGTGATGTGCCAGAGTATATATTAAGAGTGTAGGAGTTGTTGTCGGTGTTGAATATCTGAACTTTCGTCAAATTAGTTCCGGCAGTAAGACTGCTGGCGGGTATTTTTATTCCCCAGTATATGGTGGCGGTTGCGTCTCCGTAACCCAGACTGGTCACATATGAATTGCGTCCATAGTAAATAGTATCTCCAGCGATGGGTTCAAATATTGCAGTATAGTTCGAAGTTCCACCTTGTGCAACGAATTGTCGGGGGTTGCGCAGACAATAGTCGCTCCACCATTTGAAGCGGTAGCCACTGTTGGCAGTTGCTTGTAGCGTCACGTTGTTGGAATAAGGAGTGTATGATCCTCCACCGCTAACAGATCCATAGTTGCTGTTGTTGGGCGTGGCTGTCACCGTAGCTGTAGACGATGTGGATCGGTTGGGAGTGATACCTATGATGGCTCTTCCGTTGGTGTTGAAAGACATGCCCCCAGGGTTTAGAGCTCCAATAGTGTAATAACCGTCGCAGTAGCCACCCCAGCCCCAATTGAAGTGAAATCTGTTGGAATTATCGTAACCGTCCACAACAAAAATGTGTCCACCTGCCGAACCTTGTCCGCGATATAAAAGCGGTCTGGAATTGTCAAGCTCGTTGCGGAGCAACTCTTTCCATTCGTTTGCTGTGTAGTCGGCTTCGATAATGCCGTGGAGCGAACTGCTGTATTTAAAATAGGTTTGAAGAGCATTTTCGGGACATGCTACAGAGAGGTATCCCCAGCTAATATCGCCGGCACTGCTCCCAGTTGGGCCATAGTCCATCTCAACGGCAACGCCAACGTGAAACATCAATTTAGCTACTGCTGCAATTTGGGTGGTTGAACTGGAAGATGAGAGGCTGTTGGGCATGTTGTTCCAGTCGTATGTTGTGTTAAAATTGGCTGACAGTGTACCGTAGGTGCTGTGAGTGTAAGAGTGAGAACTGCGACCAGTTGTCGGCCAGTTCCAGTATTTCATTACTTGGGCCATCGCTGTCGCAACGCATCCCGTTAGTGTTCGGGTGCTGGCCGAGGCATCGTATGGACATTGGTTGTTGTAATAGGGGCTTTGATTCCAAGTGGTGGTAAGGAGAGGACTGACAGCGAAATTGGTGTACTGGAGATTCCTCCCCTGCTGTTCTAGGATGTTCCATTCATCAGTCACTTCTTCGGTTGGCAGGATGTCGTTTTCTTTTAGGCGAACGATTTGTTCATCGTATCCCAAAAGCCATTCGAGGACTTGCATGGGCATGTCTTTGCTGACGAAGGGGTTGCTGAGCGAATATCCGAGGATGGGTAGTGCCCGGTCGTCTCCCGAAACCAGGATGAACCCTTTCTCTTGGACAGAGAAAACGTAAAACTCGTGGAAAGGAGTTGTCGAGGTGATGTCGACAAGGCTTTGCTGAGTCAATTGTGTGTTGGCAGGGTCTGCCATTTTCAAGAAATTCAATGCCACCGTGCGGGCCTTCTCAACTCCTACAGGCTCGGCTGTGACAATCCCGATGCTGAAAAGCACAAGAAGCAAAAGAGATAGTGTTTTTTTCATGATGATATTATTTTTTAATTATTAATTATTAATAAAAAATGTTATCTTGTGAATACCCAATGACTTATTGGAATAGACTATCAACTAATCGATACCGCAAAAGTATATATTAAATTGGAAATATGCAAATTTTTTCATGAAAATTAATAAATGATACATGCTCTAGTTTATAGACATTTGAAAGAAAGGAAAATATGATTAGAAGGATACTGTTCTTGTCCAACGAAAGTACTAATGGCTTGTACTCTTAATTGAGGCTTTTCGATAGCTGGCAGGGGTGAAGGTGGGGGAATAAAAAAAGAGACCCGGTGATGGGTCTCTTCAGAATTTGAGGTCGCTTCCGGATTTGAACCGGAGTAGCAGGTTTTGCAGACCTGTGCCTAGCCCCTCGGCCAAACGACCTTTTTCCTTTAAAAGCGTTTGCAAAAGTACGAAGATTTTCTCATTCGGCAAAATTTTTTTTTGCTTTTTCATCGCGATGTGTTGGTTGTGTGGTGATTATTTATTCGCTTCAAAGACTTTTTACGGCTTTTTTCTTATTCTTTTTATCCCTTTTTCCCTATTTTTGGCCATATTCTGAGTGTCTGTTCCCCCCTTAGCAGTGCAAGTGGCTCATATTCCTTATGATGGACGTAATGCACATAACACCTATTCTCAGCGTTTCAGGAACTTGATGTCGCGGGCGTCGATAAGGCCGTACTGGAGGGCTTTGGCGATGCGGGCCCCGGACTTGTTGACAATGTCGAGCTTGCGCGACAGGTCTTTCTGGCGCTCTTGGATGTTCTTGTCGGTCTCGTTGAGGGTGGCGGCAATCTCGGAAGCGGTGCATCCAGCGGCCTCAAGCAGCAGCAACTGCCGTTCGGTGTCGCTGATAGTGATGTCGCTTCGGTGCAGCGAGGCGTTGTTGAGGTACAGCTCAGCCGCTTCTTTGATGGTGAGCATGACGGGGTAGTTGAAGTAGTATTTCTCTCCCCGTTCGAGCGACTCGATGGCTCGCAGCACATTCTCCACCGAGAAGCCGCCGGCAGCGTTCTTGCTGACGAAGGCCTGGGCTCCGTGTTGCAGCGATTCGAACACTACGCGGGCAATCTCCAGCATACGCTCGTGGCGGTTGCCCTCGCTGGGCAGAGGGTTGTCGAAACGGCCGGAGAGGATGGCTATCTTGATGTTGGGGTATTTGCGGTGAATCCTGTCTGCCAGGAATATGCCACCAGTGGGCTCCCCTTGGAACTCCATGTCGACAAGCACATAGTCCGGCATTTCGTGGGTGGCTGGGCTGTCGAGGGCTGCCATCAGCTGTGCCCCGTTGGCGTAGGTGTCCAGCACGGTCACACTGCGGTATTCTATCTCGCCGTCGTCGTTCATGCCGCAGGCTATATTAGCGGGTTGGCTGTTGAGTTCAGTTTTGAGGGCCTTGCGAATGATGGGCTCGTCGTCGACAATGATGATTTTAATGGGTTCCATAGTTGTGAGTGTCAGTTATTGTTGTTCTTAATGCGCCAGGGATACGGAGTCCAGCCCTCGTTGCCGCTGCCTGCCAGCAGACAGTGGAAAGTGCTGCCTTGACCGGGTTCGCTTTCGGCCCAGATACGGCATCCGCGGAGGGTGTTGTCATCATGGCGCTTGATGATATACTTGCACAGTATCAATCCGAAACCGGTGCCGTGAGGGGCGTTGGGGTCGGTGTTGGGTTGCACCTTCTTATCGGCACGGAACAGGTTCTCCAAAGTCTCGCTGTCCATGCCTGTGCCGGTGTCCGCCACTTCGATGTGGACAAAACGGTTGTCGGCATCGTACACCTCGGCAAGGACGGTGACTTTGCCTGCTGCAGTGTGCTGCAATGCGTTATTCACCAGATTGCGGATGAGGATTTCTGTCAGTTGCCTGTCGCCCTGCACGTTGATGGTGGTGGGGTAGAAGACAAGGTCGACGTCGGGGTGCAGTCTTACGCACGACGCAGCAACGTTGTCGAACACCTCTCCCAGTGCGAAGACCGAGCTTTGAAACTGCAATCCGCTGGGGATGGAAAGATTGGTCCAGTTCTTAATATTGGCGAAGGTGCGCAGGAGCTGTTCCAGCACTTCCTGCCGCATCTCGGGGCTGAGGCTCTTGTTGGTGAGGTAGGAGAGGAAAGGATTGATGTCGTGCCGCAAAACCGAGAGACAGGTTTCCACATTGGCAATGCGTTCAATATCTTGCTGTTTGGCCTGCTGCAGGGCTTTCTTCTCCCGGCGCAGCACCCTCGAGCGGTGCCGTAACAGCATCACCAGCACCGTCAACACCACGAGCGACACGGCACCCACGACAATGGTGAGAATATAATAGCGGTTGCGTGTCTCGGACTGGAAGAGGCGGTCCTGCAGCATCAAGTCGGCACTTTCGTTGCGGCCGATAAAGTCCAGTAACTCCATCTCGCGGCTGTACCAGCGGGTGTTGTCTTCGGACGAAGAGGAGTAACCCATTCGTATCAAGCCGTCGTAGAGCATCGACTCGAACTTCGGAGCCATGCCGTCATGCCAGGTGGTGTCGTCCAGGGCCATAGAGTAATAGGCGTAGGCTTGGTCGTAAGCACCGACATGCAGGCAGAACTCAGCCGCTGCCACCACGGCACCCAGATGTTGATAAGGGTCAACGGTCTGGAAGAAGAGGTCGGTCGACACCTCAAACATGCTCAGCCCATAGTCCGGTGCGGCCAGCGTGGTGTCGGTGGGAAGGACCTTCTGTGTCAGCAGCATCAGTCTGCTCAGCTTCTTGCGGCAATGCGGGTCGGAGGTGTATGTCTCGCGCTGGATATTAGTGTCGGCCGCGATAAAGGCTTGCAGCTGGAAGACATTGGCCAAGTGGTAAATGCAGCCCTGCCCAGGGATGGAGAGCAGCTTGGCGTTGTCGGCCAGATAATCGTATGCCTTGCCCAGCAGGCGGGGGTCGCTGCCCGATGCCGCTGCCAGACGGTAGTAGCTGTGGGCCAGCGCGTAGTTCAACGACATGTCCTCGGCATAGTCGCACTTCAACCCTTGGCGTGCCATCTCCACCTCTTCCAACAGCGCCCGCAAGTCCGCTTTGGTATCAGCTGAAAGGGTTGTGCCCGACGACGAAGCCATAGCGCTGTTGCGGTAGTGGTAGTTCAGTGTCAGCGAGGTGATGAAATACTCCATCTGGGCGAAGGAATAGAGGTAATTGTCGGGCTGGCGCTTAAGCACCTTCGACTGGTTGATGTCGTACAACAGCTGGTACGAGTCGGCGATGCGGCAGCTGCGCTGCAACAGCCTCACCTGCATTAGTTTGGCGATGACCCGCTCCACCTCGGCATTGCGGTGCAGCGAGTGCTTCCAACGGGCGGCGGGCCCTTCCGCCACGGCCATCACACTGTCGGTATAGGCTGCTGCCGAGTCGTGTTCCGCCACCATATAATAGCCAAAGGCAAGACTGTTGTAAGCCCTCATCAGACCGTCGTGATACTCGGGCAGCGAGTCACGCACGAGGTCGACAGCGCGGTAGGCGCAGTCGATGGACAGGCGGGGGTCGTCAAACCGGTTCATGAAAGCCCCCTTGTTAAATCGGTCGATGCGAGCACGCAGACGCAAATCCACCCTGCCGTCCGGGTGGTCATTGCTGCACCCGGCGGCCACGGCAATGCACATTGCCAGCATCATAGTCCGCCATAACGAGCCTTTCATATCGAAATGCAAAAGTACGAAAAAAACTCTATATATAAAGAATATATGTTGCAGCAATGCCGAGCACTCCTTCCTAAACCATCCCAAGCAACAGGTCGTCCGCCAGGGGTATGCAGTTCGTTTCGTCGTTCGGTCTTTCTGATTTGCATCCTATTACACTCCTTATTCGATTGTTTCTCGATATGTATGACGGGTAACGAGCGGATAACGATGCTGGATGGATCCTGGATTGAACGGTGTCACTATTGACTGGGCTCAGCGTTAAAAAAATTGATGATTGAGCGGATTTTTTTCTCACATTGAAAAATAAGTGTTATATTTGCAGATACATTAATATTATACTACTATGGAAGAAAATGAAGTTATGCTATTGAAGAATAGCAAGATGTATGTGACTAGAGTGGGAAGATGGATGAATGTTTTTTCCATTCTCTCAGTGATTGTGATGCTCCTTTTAGCCGCCGGCGGCATTGTGATGCTATTTGTCAGCAATATGCTTGACGAATCTACACCTTATTATCTGGACAATATCCTTGGCCTTACAGGTGTCGGCGTGATTATCGGCGCCGGAGCCATCATCCCCGCAGTGGTTTATATGCGCCGTGCCGTTCGTATGGCTAAACAGGTGAAGGTCAGTCAGGAGCTGTATCCCATAGTGAATTTCCTGCGCGAGAATCGGAAACTGTGGCACTACCTCTCGGTAGTGTTGATTATAGTGGTGATTGCCGCAGCCATAGGTCTGTTGCTTTCAGCCATTTATCTCTTGCCCATAGTGCGAGGGATGTAGTTCAAGAGTCCTGTATCTGATTTAGTAAGGCAAGATGAGATACGAAGTAGATTTTCTTGTCATAGGGTCGGGCATAGCGGGACTGAGCTATGCGCTGAAAGTGGCTCCGTATGGCAAGGTTTGCGTGTTGTGCAAAGGCGAGGCCGCCGAAGGGTCGACGCGCTATGCCCAAGGCGGAATAGCCGCTGTGATGTACGACAGCGACAGTTTCGACAAGCATATCCAGGACACCCTGGTGGCGGGCGACGGCATTTGCGACCGCGAGGTTGTGGAGATGACCATCCGCGAAGCTCCCGACCGTATCAAGGAGTTGGTGCAGTATGGCGTCAATTTCGACAGGAGCGGAGCGGGCGACCGTTTCGACCTTCACCGCGAGGGAGGCCATTCCGAGTTCCGTATCCTCCACCACAAGGATAATACCGGAGCCGAGATTGAACGCGGCCTGCTTGAGGCCGTGCACCGGCATCCCAATATCGAACTGAAAGAGCACCAGTTTGCCATAGACATCATCACTCAGCACCATCTGGGCCAGCGCGTCACCAAACACACACCCGATATCGAGTGCTATGGCGTTTATGCGCTCGACTGCCGCACGAATCAGATTGACACTTATCTGGCCAAAGTCACACTGCTGGCTACCGGCGGTATGGGCAATGTGTATACCACCACCACCACGCCCATTGTGTCGACCGGCGACGGAGTGGCCATGGTACACCGTGCCCGAGGTGTGCTGAGCGACTTGGAGTTTATGCAGTTCCACCCCACGTCGTTGTATAATCCCGCTGAGAAACCCGCCTTCCTTATTACCGAAGCCATGCGCGGCGCAGGTGCCATATTGAAGGATTTCAACGGCAACGAGTTCATGCAGAAGTACGACAGCCGTCTGTCGCTTGCTCCGCGCGACATTGTGGCGAGGGCCATCGACAACGAGATGAAGATAGCCGGTGTCGACCATCTCTATCTCGATGCCCGTGGCATCGGTCGCGACGGCTTGATAAACGGTTTCCCGACCATCTATGCCAAATGTCTGGAGTTGGGAATCAATATCACCAAAGACATGATTCCCATCCGTCCGGCTGCGCACTACCAGTGCGGCGGCATCAAGGTGGACAAGAACGGCGAGTCGTCCATCCATCACCTGTATGCCGCCGGCGAATGCTCGTGCACGGGTCTGCATGGCGGCAACCGTTTGGCAAGCAACTCGCTGCTGGAGGCAGTGGTGTATGCCCACAATGCGGCCATGAGTGCCATTGAACGGGTCAAGACACGCGAGATATGCCACGCCGTTCCCGACTGGAATGCCGAGGGCATGGTGTTGAACGAAGAGATGGTGCTTATCACCCAGACCAAACGCGAGCTGCAGGAGTTGATGTGGAACTACGTCGGCATCGTTCGCAGCGACCTGCGTCTGCAACGCGCCTTCGACCGACTGAACCTCATTTTCAGAGAGACGGAAGACCTGTACAACCGCTCGGTGCTTACCGAGGAGCTGAGCGAGCTGCGCAATCTGATAGCCTGTGCTTATCTTATCATCAAGATGGCTCGAGCCCGCCGCGAGAATGTGGGGTTGCACTATTCCATCGACTTGGTGCGCGACGGCGACCCCCGTCGTAGGTGAAAGACTGCTTTTTGAGATGGTGGGCGATGCCCCTTCATTGGAATCTATTAATTCTGATTTTCTAGTGAAACAGTATCTTTTCGACGAAATCATCCCTCGCAAGGGTACGGGATGTGTGAAGCACGATGCCCTGAAACAGTTTTTCGGGCGTGACGACCTGATGCCTATGTGGGTGGCGGACATGGATTTCCGCACCCCCGATTTCATAATGGACGCTTTGCGCCAACGGTGCGAGCACGAGGTGCTGGGCTATGCCTGGCCGCCGGACAGCTATTGGCAGACGATGTGCCACTGGCTGAAGAACCACTACTGCGTGGATTGCCAAAGAGAGGAGTTGCATTTCATCCCGGGCATTGTGGCAGGAATCTCGTTTGTGCTTCAGGCGATGACGCAGCCCGGCGACGGGATCATGGTCACCACACCGGTTTATCCCCCTTTCCTTGACCTGCCCCAAAATGGTGGCCGCAGACTGGTGTGCAGTCCGTTGAAGATAGTCGACGGACGTTTTGCCATTGATTTTGAAGATTTGGAATGGCGCGCCCATCAGTGCCAATGGCTGATACTGAGCAATCCGCACAATCCCGGAGGCACGGTGTGGGGCAAAGAAGTGCTGGAGCGTGTAGTCGAAATATGCTATAGAAACAATGTGAATGTCATATCCGACGAAATCCATGCCGACATGACCCTTCCTGGTCACAGACATGTGAGTTTCAGTACTGTCAGCCAGCACGCCCGCGATATTTCCATCACGTTTGTTGCACCCAGCAAAACCTTCAACATCGCTGGGTTGGGCAGCTCGGTGTGCTATTGCCCCAACGAGTCGCTGCGGAAGCGTTTCTTCGGCTATCTCGACGGATACGAAGTGGCAGGAGGCAATATCTTTGCCTTTATCGGAGCCGAGGCGGCTTTTAGCAAGGGCGAAGAGTGGCTTAGCCAACTGCTGCAATATCTTGACGGGAATGTGTCGCTGTTGCGCGATTTCTTGGCGCAACGGCTGCCCCAGGTGAAGGCGGTGCTGCCCGAGGCTTCGTATCTGGCATGGCTAGACTTCAGCGGCATGGGCTTTTCACATGATGAGTTGAAGGACCGTTTTATCAACCGTGCAGGCGTGGCGATGAACGATGGTACGACATTCGGCGGCAGCGATTACCGTTGTCGGTTCAGGCTGAATGTTGGTTGCCCTAGCGCAGTGTTGAGCGAATGTCTGGAGCGGATAGCCGCTTCATTGGACTAAGGCACAAGTGAATGCTATAGTATTTGCATGTACAGACCTGTGGGCGTTTGGCATGATAGCAGCAGCGATGGATTATGCGATGGGCACTGCTGAAGCATGGGGAATAAATACGGCTGCAAATCAGTGAATTGTGAAATATTTTTTAAATAATAATGTTAAAAACTTGTGTAGTTGAAATATTTTGTCTAATTTTGCGTGTTCAAAAGTGGTCTATGCCAAGTCCATGATGAGCGGGTTTATAACATTGTAAAATAAATAAATACATTAATAAAACACATAAAAAACACAACTATGTCATTACTCATTTTATTACAAGCCGCTGCCCAGATAGCCTGGGGTTATTTCGGAGCAGCCGTCGGAGCAGGTCTGGCAACTATCGGTGCCGGTCTTGGCATTGGTAAAATCGGTCAGGGTGCAATGGAAGGCATGGCCCGTCAGCCCGAAGCTGGTGGCGACATCCGTTCCACCATGATTATTGCCGCCGCACTGGTTGAAGGTGTTGCCTTCTTCGCAGTGGTTGTCTGCTTGCTGGTAGTCCTCAAGTAGTCTCCGACGCAAAAGCAGCGAAGGGATGCTGGCGCGATTGGCATCAACATCCCTTCCTATTCACTATTTTGTCAGAATCATTTTAGAACAAGAATATAATGAATAATCCGTTAATCAATCCCGGTTTAGGTACATTCTTCTGGATGCTGATTTCGTTTGGAATTCTGGCGTTCATTCTTGGCAAGTGGGGATGGCCGATGCTTCTCAAGTCGTTGAAGAAACGCGAGAAAGCCATCGCGGACTCGTTGAATGCCGCCCAGAAAGCCCGTGAGGAGATGCAGCAGTTGGTAGCTCATAACGAGGAGTTGCTGAGACAGGCCAAGGTGGAGCGCGACGAGATGCTGCGCAACGCCCGCATGACAAGCGAGAAAATCGTTGAAGATGCCCGTCTGAAGGCTACCGAAGAGGCCGACCGCATCGTAGAGAATGCCCGCGAGAGCATTAATTACGAGAAACTGAAAGCCATGCACGACTTGAAGAATCAGATTGCCACGCTGTCGATAGACATCGCCGAGAAGCTGATGAAGGCCGAACTGTCCAACAAACAGAATGCCGATGCCCTTATCCAGCGAGAGCTTGAGAATGTGCATCTGAATTAATACAAATACCCTCTGTTTTAAATCATTAATCTGTCACCGTGCAAGACTATAGAATCAATATCAATTATGCGAAGGCGCTCTTTATGCTGGCCGACGAACTGGGCGAGCAGGAGAGGGTGGCCGAGGACATGAGACTGGTGAATGCGGTCAGTTTGGAGAATAAGGTGTTCAGCACAGTGTTCCGCAATCCCGAGATAAAGGTGTCGAAGAAGATTGCCATCGTGCAGGATATCTTCGCCCAGTATGTCTGCAAGACCACTATGGCTTTTCTCGAGTTTGTGGTGCGTAAAAGCCGTTCGGTGAACCTGAGCGGTATCAGTGCCTCGTATCTCGACCTTTACCGCGGCAGCCATAACATCGTGTTGTCGAAGTTCACCACGGCGGCCGAGGTGGATTCGTCAATCACCGAGATTGTGAGCCAGACGGTTGCCCGTCACACAGGCAAGACGGTTGAGCTGGTGGCGAAGACCGACCCCAAGATTATAGGTGGTTTCGCTATCGAATACGACAACAATATCTTCGACGCCCGCCTGAGCACCAAGCTGGTTAAACTCCGTCAGCAGTTCGATAAGAATGTGTACGAGAGTAAATTGTAAGTAATAAACTAATACATTATAATATATGTCAGAAATTAAACCTGCCGAAGTATCGGCGATTCTGAAGAAACAACTGGCCGATGTCAATCTGGATGTGGCTTTGGAAGAGGTGGGTACAGTCCTTACCGTGGGTGATGGCATTGCCCGTGTTTTCGGCCTCAACAATGCCCAGGCTGGTGAGCTGGTCGAGTTCTCGTCAGGAGAGCAAGGCATTGTCCAGAACCTGGAAGAAGACAATGTCGGCGTGGTGATGTTGGCCGAGGCCAGCACCATCAACGAGGGCGACACCGTTAAGCGTACCAAGCGTATTGCCTCGATACGTGTGGGTGAGGGTCTTGTGGGCCGAGTCATCAACACTATCGGCGAGCCTATCGACGGCAAGGGTGCTATCGAAGGAGAACTCTTTGAGATGCCCATCGAACGCAAGGCTCCCGGTGTCATCTTCCGTCAGCCTGTCGAACAGCCTCTGCAAACGGGTATCAAGGCCATCGACTCCATGATTCCCATCGGACGCGGACAGCGTGAGCTTATTATCGGTGACCGTCAGACCGGTAAAACGGCTATCGCTATCGACACCATTATCAATCAGAAGAATTTCTATGATGCAGGCGACCCTGTGTATTGTATCTATGTAGCTTGTGGTCAGAAAGGTTCCACGGTCGCCAATATGGTCAAGAATCTTGAGGAGAAGGGCGCCATGGCCTACACTATCGTTGTGGCCGCCACTGCTTCCGATCCTGCCGCCATGCAGTTCTATGCACCTTTTGCTGGTGCTGCCATTGGCGAATATTTCCGCGACACGGGACGCAATGCCTTGGTTATCTACGACGACCTCAGCAAGCAGGCCGTGGCTTACCGCGAAGTCTCGCTGCTGCTCCGTCGCCCGCCGGGACGTGAGGCTTACCCTGGCGATGTGTTCTACCTCCACAGCCGTCTGTTGGAGCGTGCTGCCCGCATCATCCAGAGCGACGACATCGCCCGTCAGATGAACGACCTTCCTGCTTGCCTGAAAGACAAAGTGAAGGGTGGAGGTTCGCTCACAGCACTGCCTATCATCGAAACACAGGCAGGCGACGTCTCGGCTTATATCCCCACCAATGTGATTTCCATCACCGACGGCCAGATATTCTTGGAGACCAACCTCTTCAACGCCGGTATCCGTCCGGCCATCAATGTCGGTATCTCGGTGTCGCGTGTGGGTGGAAAGGCTCAAATCAAGTCGATGAAGAAGATTGCCGGTACACTGAAGCTCGACCAGGCTCAATACCGCGAGTTGGAAGCTTTCTCCAAATTCGGTTCCGACCTCGACGCCGCCACCAAGGCAGTGCTTGACAAGGGTGCCCGCAATGTGGAAATCCTGAAGCAGCCGCAGTTTAGCCCCATGGCTGTTGAAGACCAGGTGGCCATCATTTTCTGCGGTACCAAAGGTCTGCTCCAGAAGGTTCCTACCGACAAGATTCGCAATTTCGAGAGCGAATACCTCTTCTTCCTCCATCAGAACCATGCAGGGATACTCGAGAATCTCCACAACGGCAAGCTTGTCGACGAGGACCTCGAGATACTGAAGAATGTCGCCCTCGACATGGCTGAGAAATATGCAAAATAATCTGTTATGGCAAATTTAAAAGAAGTCAGAACCCGTATCGCCTCGGTCAGTTCCACGCAGCAAATCACTTCTGCCATGAAGATGGTTTCGGCGGCGAAATTCCGCCGTGCGCAGAACGCCATCGTGGGCATGCGGCCCTATGCCAACCAGTTGGGCCAGATTGCCGCGGACATCGATACTGGTGACGGCATACAGACCCCCTACCACGAGGTGCGTAAGCTCGAAAATGTGCTGTTGGTGGTGGTGACGTCCAATAAGGGATTGTGCGGTGCATTCAACAGCAATGTCATCAAGCAAGCCCAGGCAAGGATCGACCACTACCGTTCGACTGCCACTGCCGAGCAGCCTGCCCGTTTGGCCATGATTACCATCGGCAAGCGTTGCAGCGATTTCTTCGGCAAGCGTTTCGACAATGTGGTGGGTTCTTATGACGAGTTGCTCGACGGAGTGTCGTTTGATGCTGTCGCCACACTTTCCGACAACATCATGCAGCAGTTCTGCGACAAGAAGTACGACCGCGTGGAGCTTGTATATAATCAGTTCAAGAACTCACTGGTGCAGATACTTAGCACTGAGCAGTTCCTGCCCATTCAGCCTGGTGCAGCTCCCAAGAAAGGAGATCAGGCCATGGCCAACGATTATATCTACGAGCCCTCGAAGGAGGAGATTCTCCGCGAGATGATACCGCTCACACTCAGGTCTCATTTCTATCGGGTCATACTCGATTCACTGGCTTCCGAGCACGGAGCACGCATGAATGCCATGCAGAAAGCTACCGACAATGCCACCGAGCTCCTTAAGGAATTGCGCCTCAGCTATAACAAGGCCCGTCAGGCTGCAATCACCAACGAGATTATCGAGATTGTTAGCGGCTCCGAAGCACTGAAAGGTTAAACCATGCATACAGTGTGCATCTTTTTCTGGCGCATGAGGACAATAATCCCCATGCGCCTTTTATTTGTATAACCAATCAAATCACTCACTTATGGAAAAGAAACAAAACTACACCATCCCCATTATTGTGATGATCCTGCTGTTCGGCATGATCTCTTTTGTCACCAACCTCGCCTCCCCTATGGGCGATATTCTTAAGAACCAGTTTACTATCCCCAACTGGCAGGGTACGCTGGGCGTTTTCGCCAACTTCATCGCCTATGCTATCATGGGTATTCCTGCCGGCAACCTCTTGCAGAAACGAGGCTATAAAACCACTGCCCTTATTGCTGTGGCTGTCGGTTTCGTGGGCGTGGCTATCCAGCTGTGCTCAGGTCTTGTAGGCAGTTTTGCTGTCTATCTCATCGGTGCTTTTGTCGCCGGTTTCAGCATGTGCCTTCTCAACACAGTTGTCAACCCCATGCTCAACCGTCTGGGTGGTGGTGGCAACAAAGGCAACCAGCTCATCCAGTTCGGCGGTACGTTCAACTCTCTTTGCGGTACCGCTGTTATCGTCATCACCGGACTGCTTATCCCGAACATTGTGGATGCTAAAATTAGTGACACGTTCCCGCTCATGTACACTGCCCTGGCCATCTTTGCCGTGGCTTTTGTGGTCATCATGCTCACCAAGATACCCGAGAACGAGGGCGTGAAAAAAGCAGCCTCGTCCGATGTGCCCCTCAAGGGTATTTTCCAGTTCCGTCATTTTGTCCTCGGTGCCATCGCCATCTTTATCTATGTCGGTGTTGAGGTGGGTGTGCCCAATGTGCTGAACAAGTGGCTGCAGAATCCCGAGATGCATTTCTTTGCCGAAGGTGTTAGTGCCGAGGCCGTTGCTGGTTCAGTGACGGCATTCTACTGGCTGCTTATGCTGGTGGGACGTTTGGTTGGTGGACTCGTAGGCAGCAAGGTCTCTGCCCGCAAGATGATTGCCGTGGTGGCCTCTGCCGCTGTCGCCTTGGTTGTTCTTGCCATCTTCATTCCTGCCACTTCCATGGTCAGTTTCCCCGGTTTTAACGGTGCCCGTGGTTTCGGCATGAACCTTATCCCGCTCAGTGCGGCCCTGCTTGTATGTGTGGGACTCTGTACCTCGGTAATGTGGGGTGGCATTTTCAACCTTGCTGTTGAAGGTCTTGGCAAATATACCGAGCGTGCCTCCGGCCTCTTCATGGCACTGGTGTGCGGCGGTGGTATCCTGCCGTTGCTCATGAATGCCGTTGTTGACATATTCGGTCCTTCCGGCTATCAACCCAGCTACTGGATTGCCGCTGCCGGATTCGCCTACATCCTGTTCTATGCTCTCT
The DNA here is from genome assembly GCA_017550405.1 of Bacteroidales bacterium. GTDB lineage: Bacteria > Bacteroidota > Bacteroidia > Bacteroidales > P3 > Colimorpha. Next base: position 20,015 of record JAFZPH010000041.1, on the reverse strand, counting down.
GGGGCAGCAGGAATGTCAACAAAGACATCCCCACCGCATAACTTCCGGCTATTTGCCGTCGAACTTAAAGCCTCTGATGGTTGTCGGAACCTTTCCTGCGCAGCGTCGGAGGCTTGTGTTCGTTATATGAATTGCGTATCTCGCGATTTTGACGGTGAAACTCTTCACGGCTGGCCCATTCCTCGTCGCTTACCTTCAAAGCCTTCTCAATAATCTCCCGGTACGATAGCCTGGGCTTCCGTTTCATGTAGTGGTGCTCGTGGCGTTTCATGGCACTGGGATAAAGTTCCCAAAGCCGCATATATTCTGGGCTCTGCTGCCGGGCTTGGTGCATCTTTTCCTCGCGTATCTCTTTAAATAGCTTCTTCCACAGGTCCACATATTTCGATGCAAAGAATATCCAAATTATTGTGGCAATGGCCCAAACAAGTCCTGAAACCGCAATGATAATCTTGATGGTTTGTGTCTGGAACATGTGTTGCACAATATAAATCGGAATAAGGCCCAATATTCCGATGATGATAAATGACAGCGTAAGCCATACCAATTTGATAGGTGTTCGGTTCAAGAATTTGATGATTTCCATAGTTAGCTTTTTTAATAGTTCTTTTAAAATACGTCTATACAAACGTGATTCCTTTCTGCATATTGTGTGTGCCGTAGCCTTTTTTTCCATCGGGGATACCGAAGGAGCAACAGCCCACTTGCTGGATAATGGTTATAATCATTGCACTTCTTCTCGGCAAAGTACTAATAAAAATACATCCAAATATTTGTAATTCAAAAAAAAACCGTATCTTTGCTTCTCACAACCGAGGGTGCGTATTCCTGTCAATGCGATAACCCTCAGTGTGTTACCTTATGTTTCACCCGACCGGCAGGGGTCACAAATTACAAAAAACGCACACATGGATTATAAAAATGTGCAGCCGATAGCAGATTTTGACTGGAGTGCTATCGATAAAAAAGAAGAAGTCAACAACGAACAGGTCAAACAAATGACCGAACAGTACGAGCAGACCTTCAAATCCTTCACCGAGCAGGAGGTAATTGAGGGTACTATCGTCAGCATCAGCGACCGTGAGGCCGTTGTCAACATCGGATTCAAGAGCGACGGTGTCATCCCCGCTTCCGAACTGCGTTACAATCCCGATTTCAAAGTCGGCGACAAGATTGAGGTCTATGTCGAGAGTCAGGAAGACTCCAACGGCCAGCTGCTTCTCTCCCACAAGAAAGCCCGCATCCTCAAGAGCTGGGAGCGCGTCAACCAGGCCTACGAAAATCAGGAAATCATCACCGGTTACGTCAAGAGCCGTACCAAAGGCGGTCTCATCGTCACCGTTTTCGACAACATCGAAGCTTTCCTCCCTGGTTCGCAAATCGATGTCAAGCCCATCCGCGACTACGATGTCTTCGTTGACAAGACCATGGAATTCAAAGTTGTCAAGATCAACCACGAATATAAGAATGTCGTTGTCTCCCACAAAGCCCTTATCGAGGACGAGATCGAAGCCCAGAAGGCCGAAATCATCAGCCATCTCGAAAAAGGCCAGGTGCTCGAAGGCACTGTCAAGAACATCACTCCCTACGGTGTCTTCATCGACCTGGGTGGTGTCGACGGTCTTATCCACATCACCGACCTCAGCTGGGGCCGTGTTTCCGATCCTAAGGACATTGTCGAGCTCGACCAGAAAATCAACGTCGTTATCCTCGACTTTGACGAGGCCAAGCATCGCATTGCCCTTGGTCTCAAGCAGCTCACTCCTCATCCTTGGGATGCCCTCGATCCCAACCTCAAGGAGGGTGACCATGTCCACGGTAAAGTGGTCGTCATTGCCGACTACGGTGCTTTCGTCGAGGTTGTCCCCGGTGTCGAAGGCCTTATCCACGTCAGCGAGATGAGCTGGAGCCAGCATCTCCGCAGCGCTCAGGACTTCCTCAAAGTCGGTCAAGAGGTCGAAGCTGTCGTCCTCACTCTCGACCGCGAGCAGCGCAAGATGAGCCTCGGTCTCAAGCAGCTCATGCCCGATCCTTGGCTGACCATCACCGAGAAATATCCTGTCGGCAGCAAGCACACCGCTGTTGTCCGCAACTTCACCAACTTCGGCATCTTTGTCGAGCTTGAGGAAGGTGTTGACGGTCTTATCCACATCAGCGACCTCAGCTGGAGCAAGAAGATTAAGCACCCCGCCGAGTTCACCAAGATTGGCGACAGCATCGAGGTCGTCGTCCTCGAAGTCGATGCCGAAAACCGTCGTCTCAGCCTCGGTCACAAGCAGCTCGAAGAGAATCCTTGGGATGTTTACGAGTCCCTCTTTGGTGTAGGCACTGTCCACCAGGGCACCATCTCCAACCTCAACGACAAGGGCGCTACCGTTGCTCTGCCTTACGGTGTTGAAGGCTTCGCTCCCATGCGTCATCTTGAGAAGGAAGACAAATCCAAAGCTCGTCAGGGTGAAACCCTCGACTTCAAGGTCATCGAATTCTCCAAGGAGAACAAGAAAATCATCGTCTCTCACACCCGCGTCTTCCAGGACAACCTCGAGACCGAGCGTCAGAAGAGTGAGAACGAGGAGGCAAAGAAAGAGCGTGCCACCAAGAAGACCGTTAAGAAAATCAACGAGACTCTTGAGAAGACCACTCTCGGCGACCTCAGCGTACTTGCCAGCCTGAAAGAGGAAATCGAGAAAGAGCAGAAAGGCGAATAAGGATTTTTCTTAAGCACAATTAAGGCTCTCTTTATAGGCCGGGATTTGAAAAAGTCCCGGCCTAATTATTTCCCATTATCCCAAATCGGCCATTAGGGTTTATGGCAGATTAGTATTTGTTTCGAGCCGATAGCCTTAATGTCAGAACTATATAGAGCCCACCACAAGTACCCCAGCACAGTTGGTTTGACTGAACACGGCAACACTAACCCGTCTGACATGCAACATGCTGATAAACCCAAATCGGTCGCCGGAATATACCTATTCGAAATCTCCTGCGGAGAATATATCTGTATAACAACGTGATATGCTATTAAACGAAAGCCCCTACGGGGCAAGACGATTCCCCAAGCATAGCACGATTCGGCAGGTACTCCGGTGTTTTCGGTTTCCTAATCACCGATTTGGGTTAACCCCACTTGGGTCGTTCAATCTCGGCTCGATGTTGCCTGCTTCCCGGCTTGTTTTCCGTTATCCTGTCGAGTAACGATGCTATAACGATACTATTACGATGCAGGATTGAACGGCCCCTCTCCGTAGCGAGGGGGAATCGTTGCCGCTCCACGGCGCAGGGCTAATCCCTGTGCGTTGCACGATTCGGCAATTACTACGGAGTTTTCGGTTTCCTAATGACCGATTTGGGTTTAACGTAAGTAATAGGTATATGATAGATGTGTAGCGAATGAAGAACCAATCAGGGGGTAGGGATTGATGAGTAAGGAACGGCTATGGGTCGGGTGAGGAATAAAAAAAGAAGGCGCCCTAAGGCACCTTCCTTTTTTAGTGTGTCTGTTTGACTTATTGAACGTCTTTGACCAAACGGATGGGCAACATGTTATTAATGGACCAATAATTAGTATTGCCTGCCACGAATGTAGCAGAGGTTTCATTGAATCTTGTGTAATAAGCTTGGTAGTTCCCGCTGGAGTTTTTGGGAGAGCTGCTCCAATAGTAGCCATAATCGGTGTTGGACACTGAAGAAGAGGTACTACTTTGGTAACCGGTGATGGGCAGGAACACGCATCCGCAAGCTTCCAAGGTGCTCCACTCGTCGAGAGTGTAGTTTTGGCCGTTCCATGCGGTGGTTGCAGCTTGGTTAAGTTTGGCGGGTTTTTTACTATCGTCGAGAGGCCAGTCGAAACCATCAGGGAAAATAATCATACCACCGATGCTGTTGATTTGGGCCAGAGCCCAACGCCAAGTCTCGGGGCGTCCCCCATTATAGTCCAAAAGGTAATGCCATTCGTTTTGGGTAAGAGTGCGCCACATGTTGGCAGTGTTGCCGCCGTTGCTGATGGGGTTGATGCCGCGCTCGTTCATGGTTTGGGATTGATCGCCGTCGTGCCAGTTGAACAGATAGGTGTAGCCGGTCTCGGTTTTGTTGTATTGTAAGTCGGCGAATTTGTAGGTGCTGCCGCTCTGGAGAAGGTTGCCTTTGGAGAAGGAGACTTTCTTGGTGGCGGAGACTGAGAATTCGCCAAGCAGGTCGCCGGGTTTGAAGTTGATGGCGGAAGTGGGGATGGTGAGGTAGTTGTATTCGCTGCGGTTAAAGGTCAGACCAGAGGTGGTGGTTCGGGTGAACATGTTGCCGTTCTGGTCATACACTTTGATTTGGAAATAGTCGTAGGTGTTGGCAGGGAGGTAGATGTAGAAATCGTGACCGTCGCTGATGCTGACAGGGCCGTCGCTGAATGTCAGGGTGGTGACTTTCTTGTGGTTGTCCTGTCCGTCACTATTGTGGTAGGCAAGGGCGGGGGTGCTGCCGTCTATTTCGAAGTCGCCGTTGATGTATTGGTCGGTGATAATCTGAATCTTGGAGACTTGGGCACCTTCTTTCTCCATGGTGATCTTCAGTACGCTGCAGAGGTTTTTGAAATGCAGGAAAGTGGAGTTGGTTGCGGAGGCATACATGGGGTAGCCGGTGAGTTCGCCGCTCACAGAGGCCTGAGTGGCGGGCAGGGTGATGATTTCGGTGTTGGTAGCGGGGGCTATAGCTGCGGGATAGATGGCGGTGTAGGAGGGGTTGCCAGGGGCTGTTTCGTCAGCGGCCATTTGGAGTTTGGCGTTGGTGGTAGGAGTGCTTCCCGTGAGAATGACATTGTAAACGCTACGGCCTGCGGTGCCATAGATGGCCACTTGGTCGTTCTCTGACCAGTAGAGGTTGCTTCCGTCGAATTGGGTCTTTTCGTTGTATTCCAAAGTTGCGGTGAAGGTGGGAGCGTCGCCGTTGAACTCTTTTTTGCATGATGTGAGGGCGGCTGCACCCAGAGTGACTAATGCAATAATATAAATCGATATTCTTTTCATGTTAGTATTGTCTTTTTGTGTGTTAATTGCCATTTTTTATTGCCAACGTACCAATGCATTGGGGTCGTTGTCGTTGCCTGAGATGTTTTGACCTTCATCGATGTTTTCAAGGAGTTCGCCAGACATTTCGAAACCTTTTTCCACAATGAATGCTACAACCTTCACGGTCGGTTCTGTGTACTCTTGCTGTTTGATTTTTACCATTTTTTTGTTTTTTTATTTATTAATAATGTATTGATTTCCGATACCAATGCTTTTTCTGTTTTTTGGCCAATCAAAAGGAGTTTTCCTACTTGCTAAGTGTTGGGGTGGAGTAGAATAAAGTATTGTGAGGAAGTGAGTTAGATAGATATTTGGTAGAATAATGACCATCTTTTCATAATGCAAAGATAGATGTTTTTTTTGAATTATATAGAAATATTATTTCTATGTGTGTTTTTGCTAATTGTTACAAGAGGATGGAGTGCTTTAAGCACGTTCATGGAAAGGCAATCGGCGCGGGGGTGACGACGTGCTTAATGGAATGACTGCATCTCTACAAGGCGCTTGTAGAGGCCGTCGTGGCAGATGAGTTCCTGATGGGTGCCGCGTTCCACTATTCGGCCTTGCTCCATCACGATGATGTGGTCGGCGTGGCGTATGGTGGAGAGTCGGTGGGCGATGATGATACAGGTGCGGCCTTGCATGAGGTGGTTGAGTGCTTGCTGAACTGCCAGTTCGCTCTCGGTGTCGAGGGCGGAGGTGGCTTCGTCAAGGATGAGGATTGGCGGGTTCTTCAGCACGGCGCGGGCAATACTGAGTCGTTGCCGCTGGCCTCCGCTGAGGGTGATACCGCTGTCGCCGATATTTGTGTCGTAGCCGTCGTGCAGCTGAGAGATGAACTCGTCGGCGTGGGCGATGGTGGCGGCGCGCTTTACGTCGTCGATACTATAGTCCGTGCGCCCGAATGCGATATTGTTGGCCACTGTGTCGTTAAACAGTATGCAGTCCTGCGACACCAAACCGATATGGGCGCGGAGGCTATTGATGTTTAGGTCGGTAATAGGAGTCCCGTCGATGAGTATCTTCCCTTCCGTGCTGTCGTAGAAACGCGGCAGGAGGTCGACAAGGGTGGTCTTACCGGCACCCGAAGGACCGACAATGGCAATGGTTTTTCCGCAAGGGATGGTGAGGTCGATATTGCGGAGCACATACACGGGCTCCGATTGGGTGTCGGTACGGTAGGCAAACGACACTCCGCGGTACTCTATGTTATTGTTAAAGCCTTGCAGGGAAATGGCGTCGGGACGTTCGAGGATGGTCTCGTCGGCATCCATTATTTCAAAGATGCGGGCTGCAGCGGCATTGGCTTTCTGCAGGTTGTTGTAGACACGCACGATGGATTGTACCGGCGGAATCAGACGGGCGAAAAGGATGATGAAGAGGATGAATACAGATGAGAGTATCTCGCCCTGCAGCACGGCCAGCCCGCCGAGGATGAGGATGATGGCCAGGCCGATGGTGAGGAGCACCTCGGAGAGGGGGCTGCTGAGTTCACGGCGGCGGGCCACCTGGACCACGCGGCGCGAGTAGATGTCGTTGGCTTTGTCGAAGGTGTGTGCGCTATGGTCTTCGCGACTGAAGGATTTGATGGTTCTAATGCCTGTCAGCGATTCTTCAAGGAGGGAGAAGAGGTGCCCCAGTTCAGTCTGTCCCTTGGTCGAAGTGCGGCGCAGGCTTCGCCCGATACGTCCTATCAGCCACACCGCCAAAGGCATGATGACAAGGAAATAGAGGAACAGTCGCGGACTGATGAAGATAAGCACGGCGGCAAAGACAATGATGTTGACAGGGTCTTTGCCCAACGAGATAATGGAGGTGAGCACGCCCCACTCGATGTCGGAGAGGTCGTTGGACATGCGGCTGATGATGTCACCCCGGCGGCGCGAATTGAAGTAGGAGACGGGCAGGATGGTAATCCGATGGTAGAGGTCGTTACGTAGCCGCATCACAATGCCGTTGCGCATCGGACTGATGACATATTGGGCAGCATAGCGGCACAGGTTGGAGAGGAACGAGAAAACAAGATAGGTAAGTGCAAAACCCACCAGACAGGTCCATAAGCCGTAACGGACTTTGAGCGTGGCAAGGGAGTGGGTCATGAAAAGCGAGAGATACTCTTGGTTAAGGGCAAAAGGAGGTAACTCGCCAGTAGGCTGCGAGGAGCCGAAAAGCAACTCCACAAAAGGCACGATGGTGATAAATGTGAATAGATTGAAGAATACAGCCAACATGTTGAAGACAAGGTTGGCTCCGATGTTCCAAGGGTAGAACTTGATGTAACGGAATACTCTCCAAATATCGTGCATGAGGGTGCGGATTGATAGGCGTGTAGGGTGCTATTGTTTATGCAGGGTGATGGTGGAAGGTAGTGCGTTCGTGTTGCCGTTGTAGGGCGGGATATTGAGGGTGGCTGTGCGGTGTCCGGGAGCAGCAACGGTAAGTGTATTGGCTTTGGAAGTGGACAGTAGGATGATGCAGCGGCCTTGGTTGTCGGCACGATACAGGGCGGGGGAGGGCGACCCGTGGTTCACCTCGATGGTGCCCTCCAGCGGTTTGCCGTCGGAACCGACGAGGGTCACTGTCCGCAGGGCCATTCCTTCGGGTCGAGCGGTGGTGTAGAGGTCGAACATCAGCACGTCGGCGCCGCCCATGCGGTCGGGGCCCGAGGTGCGGCCGGCATAATAGGCATGTGTGCCGTCGGGGGTGACCCCGAAAGCGATGTCATCCTCCTCGGTGTTGATGGGCAGTCCAAGGTTAATGGGCTTGGTCTGCTCCTGCTTGTCGAGGTCGATAAAATACATGTCGTAGCCACCAAATCCCTGCCATCCGTTGGAAGAGAAATACAGTGTGTGGCCATCGGCATGGATAAAGGGACAGCGTTCGTTGCCGGGGGTGTTTACCGCCGACCCCAGATTCTGGGCCTTGCCCCAGGTGCCGTCGGCCTTACGGTGGCAGCGCCAGATATCAGTGCCGCCCAGTCCGCCCTTGCGGTTGGAGGCAAAATAGAGCCATTGCCCGTCGGGGGTGACGGAGGGCTGCGACTCCCAGGTGTCGGATCCGTTCACATTCTCGCCGGCGTTGACGATGGGCTGCCATCCGTTGCTGTCGGGACGGGTGAAGTAGATGTCGCTGTTGTTATAGCCACGGAAACGACGTATCACAGGGTAGTATAGCTCCCTGTTGTCCGCCGTCAAGGTGACGCCCCCTTCGGGGTCGCCTTGGTTGAAAGGGGCTTTCAGCAGATTCCCTGTGCCGAAAAGCGTGTCCTTGCGGTCGCAGACATAGAGTTGCAGACGCTTCTCTTCCATCTCGCGGCTGTAGTATGAGGTGCGTGAGGCCGACGAGGTGGAGCGCAGCAGGTAGCAATGCTGTCCGTCGACGGTGATGAAGGGCATAGCCTCCTCCTCGGCGGTAGAGAGCCCTGCCACCACATGCGGGTCGAATGGCGCAAGGTTGCGGTAGGCTTCCGCCAGGAACTGCGACCAATACAAGTAGTTCGATGCCTCCATGTAGATGGCATCGCTCTCCGGGGTACCGGCACTGTTGGCTATCTCGAAGTATCGTTTGAAATCCTCCTCGGCCTTGTCGTACTCCATGTCGGTGTAGTGGATTAGTCCAACATAGTAGTGTGCTATGGCATCGGGATAATTGGGGTTGAGCTTCAGCACCTGAGGGAAATACCGCCGGATGCCTGACACGTTGAAGTTGCGTTTCACAGCGTTCAGCCCCAGATAGAAATAGATGTCGGGATTGTCGGGATAGAGGGCGGAAAGCTTGCGCAGCTCCTCCGTCGACGGGCGGTAGCGCCCCTTTTGGTAGTCCTTCACCGCACGCTCCATCCTGCTCGTCTCCGCCGATGGCATCTTGTAGGTCAGACGGCTCTGGCTCAACGCCGACGGGATTGTCAGCAACAGTGCGGAGAGGAGTAGAATGACGTGTCGCATGGTGTTGTTATAGTTTGGAGGGGTCGATATAGAAGTTGGCTTCGGGACCGTTGCAAGGCGAGCCGCACTGCAGGGCGCAGTCCGAGCAGAGGGTCAACTCGCCGTGCAGGCGTTTCTTCACCATGTCCACCAGGGTGTCGCGCAGGGGTTCGAAGGCTATCTGCTGCAACACCTCGTCGCAGAAAGCGTATAGCAGCATCGTTTGGGCAGTGCGTTCGCTCACTCCGCGCGAACGGATGTAGAACAGCGCCTGCTCGTCCAGCTGGCCGATGGTGCTGCCGTGCGAGCACTTCACGTCGTCGTTGTAAATCTCGAGGAACGGCTTGGTGTTGATGATGGCCTTGTCGGTGAGCAGGATGTTGTTGTTCGACTGGTAAGCCTCGGTCTTCACGGCGCCGTCGCGCACCAGCACGTGCCCGTTGAATGTGCCGCGTGCCGAGTCGTCGAGTATCCCTTTGAACAGCTCGCGACTGTGGCAGTTGGGGCAGGCGTGGTCGACAAAGATGTAGTTGTCCACCTGTTGCTCCTGGTCGTTGAGGAAAAGGCCGTGGGCCTGCACCTCGCAGTGCTCGCCCATCATGCGTATCTCTGTGTGGTTGCGGATGTGTCCGCCGTTCAGCGTCACCACCACCGAGCGCAGTGTGGCACCCTGCTGCAGGGTGGCGTAAGTATGGTTCAACAACCCTGTCTGATTGTTGAGGTTCTGCATCTTGTAATGCTCCACATACGAGTCGGCACCCACATGCACCTCGGTCACGTTGTTGGCAAAGGCTGGGGCGTTGTCGTACGAGTCGTCGCAGTGTATCAGTCTCACATGGCTGCCTTTGCCCACCACCACCAGGTTGCGCACCTGGAGGAAGAGGCCGTGCCCTGCGTTGATTACCGATTGCAACTGGATGGGCTGCTCCACCTGCACCCCGTCGGGCACGTATATAAACACCCCGTCGGTGTAGTGGTCGCTGTTCAGCTGCAGGTAAGGGTTCTCTTTCGGGCAGCACTTGCCGAAATACTGTCTCACAAACTCCGCCCGTTTGCCGCAGACCTCGCGCAGGCTGCCGCAGGTCACCCCTTGGGCGTCCACGTGCAGGGGTTCGTGGCAATATCCGTTCTCCACCACCAGGCGGTCGGCCTCGAGGTTGGGGATATTGCAGCGGTATTCAGCCGTCTGGCGTTCGCCCTGCGACAGGCTCAGCTCGTCCGTCAGCAGTGCCGTGAAGTCCACGTTGCGCCACACCTCGTTCTTCCGCATCCGGGGCTGGATATCGCGTAAGTCTTTAACTAACTTCTCCATAGCACCTACTTTCCGCTTTCCAGTTCTTCTTTAATCCATTCGTAGCCTTTCTGCTCCAGCTCCAGGGCCAGCTCCTTGGGCCCTGTCTTCACGATGCGGCCCTCATACAGCACATGCACAAAGTCCGGCACGATATAGTCCAGCAGTCGCTGATAGTGCGTGATGACCACCGTGGCGTTGTCCGGTCGGCGCAGCTTGTTCACGCCGCTGGCCACGATGCGCAGGGCGTCGATGTCCAAGCCGGAGTCTGTCTCGTCCAGTATGGCCAGCGTGGGGTCAAGCATTGCCATCTGGAATATCTCGTTCTTCTTCTTCTCGCCGCCGCTGAAGCCCTCGTTCACCGAGCGGTTGGCCAGCTTGGTGGTCATCTCCACCACCTGTTTCTTCTCCTCCATCAGTTTGAGGAACTCGGCTCCCGACAGCGGGTCAAGTCCGCGGTACTTGCGTTGTTCGTTCACTGCCGTGCGCATGAAGTTGGTGATGCTCACGCCCGGTATTTCCACCGGATATTGGAACCCGAGGAAGATGCCCTCGCAGGCACGCACATCCACTGGCATGTCAAGGATGTTCTTGCCCTTGTATATCACCTCTCCTTCGGTGACGGTATACTTGGTGTTGCCCGCAATCACACCCGCCAGGGTGCTTTTGCCGTTGCCGTTGGGCCCCATGATAGAGTGTACCTCGCCGGCGTTGATTTCAAGGTTCACCCCTTTCAGGATTTCCCTGTCGCCGATTGAGGCGTGCAAATTGCGTATAGATAATAAAGCCATAACTTTAGTTAACTGTCTGATTGTTTTATATATTAGTTCTTATTATTCCAATTGGTTCAAACTACAAAGATACATTTTTTTTGTGATATAACCGCATTCTCCCTGCACACACCCCAACAAAATTGCACTTTTTCTATACCTGCGACACCATGCCCGACACCGCACACCCTTCCGGCAGGCACCTACCCCGTCACCTCACCACCCCGCAGGGCTCCGCCACCCGCCGTTTGGTAGTGGAGTGACCGCAGTACGTGGCCCGCCATGTGCCGGGTTGGCCTGCCCGCTGGCTTTCATGGTCCTCCCGGTTGCCGTGGCTGATAGTGGACAAGTGCATGTGGCTGCGGTTGTTTCAACACCCGTGCATAAATAATTTCTGCAATCCCGTCCGATATTCAAATTATTTTGTATCTTTGCATCGGCAACATGAAACAGGGGCCGCAACATAATAATCACATTATCCATGGGTTCAACTATTGTCACATTAACCACCGACTGGGGCTATGCCGACTTCTTTGCCGGTAGCGTCAAGGGCAAACTCTACTCCTACATCCCCGGGGTGCAGGTGGTGGACATCACCCACGGCATCCCCCCGTTCCAGATTCCCCGTGCCGCCTTTGTGGTGAAGCACGGCTGTCTCGGCTTTCCTCCCGGCACCATCCACATCATCGACGTCTGCTCGTCGCAGACAACCGACCACCCCTTCATCGTCGTTGAGCACAACGCCCAATACTACATCTGCACCGACAACGGTCTTCCTGCCTCCCTTTTCGGCTCCACGGGTGTCAACGCTGTGGTCATCGACGGCATCCGCCAGGAGACCGACTACTACAATTTCGCCGCCCGCGACCTTTTCTGCAAGGTCGCCGCCCTGCTGGCACAAGGCACCCCGATGGACGAACTCGGTTTCCGCGTCGACAGCCTTTGCCCCTCCACCCCCTTCACCACAGCCGTTTTCGAGGACAGCATCAAGGTGCATGTGGTCTATATCGACGAGTACGGTAACTGTTACCTCAATGTCACCGTCGACGAGTTCGAGCAGTACCGCCAAGGCCGTAAGTTCGAGATGATGGTACGCGAGGTACGTATCACCAAGATGCTCACCTCCTATATCGAGGCCGACCTGCAGAATCCACGTCGCTCGCCGCTGATTCTCACCGTCTCTTCCACCGGCCACCTCGAGCTGGCCATCCCCTACGAGAGTGCCGCCGAGATGTTCAACCTCCAATACCGCGACAGCATCGCCGTCCGTTTCCTCTGACCTTTTGCTTCCTTTCCATCGCCTCCTGCCTGTGGATTTTGTTCCGCCCGGGGAACGAAGTGCCATGTATGATTTTTTACATTTAGTTTACCATTTGTTTAGGTAGGCTAAACAAAATGATGTCAAAGCACAGTCAAAGTGTAAAGGAAAACAAGTGTAAAGTAGGACGGGGCAGGGGGCATGCAGAGGCCTCGGATGCGGGGGATGGAGGATAGGGTTGAAGCGTGGCACAGATGAAAAAAGAAGCCCCGGCAGTGAGCCGGGGCAAATGAAAGGGTGAACAATATAAAACAGCCGGTAAGCGAACCGGCATGACAAGGTTCGGTGTTAAGTGCAGAGGGCTACTCGGCGTTGTAGTTCTCCTCAATCATCGACTGGATGACGGGCGATTCGTATCCGCGCGAGGCCAGGAAGGTTACCAGCTTGGAGCGGCGCTTGGCGTTGGGCTCGGTGGCGGGGTAGGTGTCCCACTTGGTCTTGGCAACATCGAGGAGGATGTTGCGGTATTCCTCTTCGGGAATTTCGGCCAGTGCTTCGGTGATGAACTTGGGTGGCACCTGCTTGGAGCGGAGCTGGTAGATGACTTTCAGGCGGCCCCATTTCTGGTTCCGCAGCTTGGCGGAGACATAGGCACGGGCGTAGCGGCGCTCGTCAATGAATCCCTGGTCGATAAGACGGGTGACAATCTTGCTCGATGAGTCGGGGGTGGCACCCCAGTCGCACAGCTTTTTTCTGACGGAAGTGCGGCATTGCTCCTCATTGGCACAGTAGCGTTCTGCTCTGGCTAACAGCGACATTTCTTCTTCTGACAAATTCTGAACCATGTTGCAAAAATAGTAAAAAATCACATGCGGCTAAATACTTTAACATTATTATTTATTAACAATCGGTTAATAAGCACCCGCGATGCAGTTGGCAAAACGTTTCGCCAAAGGCCGGCCAGGGGTGCTGCAGGGATGTTTTGGGGATTATTTTTTCACGATAATCAAAAAAAAAAGCGTATCTTTGCATACTCAATTCTTTGTATCTAAAATTATGGCAAAGGGAAGAATTTTATATATAAATCAGGGTGTTACTCCTTTTTCGGAAGAGAGCGATGCAACGGTGATGAACCGTTATCTGCCTCAGTATACCCAAGATTTGGGACGTGAGATAAGGGTGTTTGTACCCCGTTTTACCGACATCAACGAGCGCAAGCACCAGTTGCACGAGGTAATCCGCCTGTCAGGGATGAACCTGATTGTGAACAACTGCGACCATCAGCTGATTATCAAGGTGGGTTCCATCCCCACGGCACGTCTGCAAGTGTATTTTATCGACAATGAAGAGTATTTCGCCAAGTTTGGCGACACTTTCGACAGCAAGGGCGTGCTGGTGCCCTCCAACGACGAGCGTATCCTTTTCTTCGGTCGCGGCACCCTCGAGGCGGTGCGCAAACTGGCTTGGCAGCCCCATCTGATTCATTTCTCGGGTTGGTTCAGCGGCATGGTGCCTTTCTATCTGCGTCGCATCAACAAGGAGAATGCTTTCTTCTCTGGCACACGTACGGTCTTTTCGCTTGAGGCGGACTCGTTCAAGGGCAAGTTCGCCGAGGAGATGGAACGCAAGATGCGTGCCGACGGTGCCACGGCCAAGGACCTGCGTCTGTACCAGAATCTGGATTACATGACGCTGATGAAGGCCGCCATCACCTATGCCAACGCTATTGTGATCTCGTCGCCCAATGTTGACCCCGAACTGGTGCAGTTCGCCAAGGAGAACAAGCGCCATGTGCTGGATTATATGCCGGACAGGACGGAGTTTTATGCTAAAATCAACAAGTTGTACGAGACGCTGTGCGGCAGCTCACTGAACAATTGATTTGTATGCCCGGCATGAGGCTCTCCCGGTTGCCGGGGGTGCCCCGACTTCATATTTTTTAACCCGAAACACTAATTAGTAGAAATGTTGAAACGTTTGGCTTTACCCCTGGGTCTGCTCCTGTTGCTGACGGTGCCTATGGCTTGCACCGAGAAGGAACAAACTACTTTGGGCATGGACTTGCAGGACCCTTTCACTCTGTATGAAGGCACCCGCGACACGGCTTATGTGACCGCGTGTACTATATTCGACGACTCGCTGTGGACAGCGGGTTATGAATACGGCATTTTCGGCGATTACGAGGATGCTGTTTTTGGCAAGGCAGAGGCTGTGGTGTATTCGCAGATTGCCATCCCCACCACCACGGGTATCAACCTCAGCGACGAGGTGGTGATTGACTCGGTAGTGATGACATTGGTGATTGATACGCTCTATCCCTCGGTGCCCGACTCGACACCGGTGCCGCTGCATGTGATTATCAAACAGCTGGATGAGCCGATGATTGACTCTGTCTACCGCGTAAACCTCTCCTCTCAGCAACTGAAGGAGAGCGATGTCTGCTTTTTCGATGACGATGTGACCTATTATGCCGACAGTCTCCGCCTGCACATGAATGAAAGTATCTATCCTGTGCTGAAACAGAAAGACTGCTCGACAGAGGACTTCCTTAAGATTGTGAAGGGCTTCAGCCTGCGCTTGGCACAGCAGTCGAACCGTATGGTGACGGTGGATTTCTCGGCCAGCGAGACCCGCCTGACGCTGTATTACCACACTCCTATGGTCGAATCGCTGGTTTATACCTTTGTCATCAACAGTGAGACGGGCCACAGCATGTATTTCAAGCACGACTATTCGGGCACAGTGCTGGCACCCATAGCCGATGGCTCGGCCGATTCGCTTGAAGGCAGCCAGTCGCTTTATCTTGAGCCACTGGGCGGCACGCGTGTGCGCGTCAATCTGCAGCCGTTCCTCAACTCCTTCAGAAAGGCACACCCTTGGGCAGTGGTGCATTATGCCGAGTTGCTGCTGCCTGTGAGCAATGAGGCCGACACCCAGCGTCCGCTGAGGCTGCTGGCCGGACGCAATAACGCGCAGGGGCCTATGACGTTGATTTCTGACGCCGACTTCACAGTAAACCCCTATACTTATGGGGGCTTCGGTGGCTACTACAACAAGGAAAAAGGTTATTACCGGATG
Source organism: Bacteroidales bacterium (assembly GCA_017550405.1). Lineage (GTDB taxonomy): Bacteria > Bacteroidota > Bacteroidia > Bacteroidales > P3 > Colimorpha. The sequence goes on along the minus strand of JAFZPH010000041.1, from coordinate 4,638 downwards.
CGTGTCACCCGTCATCTGCAGGAGTTGCTGCGCACGGGTGTCGACTACGGAACGGAGCTTTATATTGATGCCCGCCGCTCGACAGCTTACCGCACGGTGCTGAACGGCACGGCAACGGACAACCCTGTGAAGGTGGTCTTCGTCTATTCCGAAAAGAATGGACAGTAGTTGAGTATTGTTGAACAACCAATTATAGATTATACTGTTATGAAAAGAACTATCATCATCGCCATTATGAGCTTCTGCGCTATGACAGCGGCAGCCCAGATTCACTACGAGGAGACTTATCTCCTGCATCCCGATCAGATGTATGTGTCGGGGACGTTGAATGACGACAGCGTGCACATCGGCAACTGGACTTGGTGGCACCCCAATGGACAAGTGTTCCGTCAGGGCAAATACGACAGCCAGGGCCATAAGACCGGAGTGTGGCGCACTTTCTACAACGACGGTACGAAACATGAAGAGACGGTGATGAGTGGCAGCGGTATGAACCGCACGTGGTATCCCAGCGGCAAGAAACAGAGCGAGGTGAAGGTGGAAGACGGCAAGAAGGTGGGCATGTTTGTGTCGTGGTATGAGAATGGTCAGCAGAAGGACGAGGTGCCTTATGTGGACGGTGTGCGTGAGGGCAAGACCCGCGAGTGGCACGAGAACGGCCAGCTGAAGTTCGAGGGCACGTATGTCGATGACGAGCTTGAGGGCAATGCCGTCTGGTGGACCCCCACAGGCCAGAAGGACCAGGAAGGCCAGCTGGTGCAGGGCGAGCAGGAGGGTGAGTGGATTTTCTATTGGCGCACAAACGGCAAAGTGGGTATCCGAGGCAGTTATGTCCACGGTGAAGAGTCCGGCACATGGACTTATTATTACGAGACCGGCGAGCGATGGCGCGAAGGCAGATACGAGAAAGGCTTTAAGCAGGGGCTTTGGACCACCTGGTACGAAAGCGGCCGCAAACTGCACGAGGGCCAGTATGTGAACGACAAGGAGGAAGGCACCTGGACAGCCTGGTACGAGGACGGCAAGGTGGACTATACCGGCAGTTTCCATCAGGGCCGCAAAGAGGGGCTGTGGCGTGGTGTCTATGACGACGGCAGCGTACGCTATGAAATGAATTATCACGACGACCTGCAGCACGGCAAGACTGTGCGTTACCACCCCAACGGTAAGGTGGAGATTTCGGAGAACTATGTGAATGGCGAGCGCCATGGTAAATACGAACGTTTCAACACGGCAGGCATCCCCGAGGAGACCGGCACCTTTGTCCACGGCAAGAAGGAAGGCCGCTGGGTATGGTACGACAAGTATGGCAAAGAGGGCGTGGTGGCCGAATTTAAAGAAGGCCAGATGACCTCGATGCAGGACAATACCGTCAAGAAGGAACAGAAACGTTAAGCACGATGACAGAGGGTGTGAAGGAGCATGAGGTAGGGGTGACATGGCTGCGCTGCAGGTTGCTGCTGGGGTCGAAATCGCCCCGTAGACGCGAGCTGCTGGGTCGGCTGGGATTGCCGTGCAGCGTGGTGGAGATTGACGTGGAGGAGTCGATTTCGGGCAGTGTGGCGGTCGACAAGGTAGCCGAGACACTGTCGCGAAAGAAGGCGGAGGCATACAGCGGGCCGCTCGTTCCGGGCGACATACTGGTGACGGCGGACACAGTTGTGGTGCATGGCGGAGCGGTGTTGGGGAAACCCCACAACCGCCAACAGGCATTGGAGATGCTGCGTTCGCTGTCGGATGAAGTTCATCAGGTTTATACAGGCGTGACCTTGCGGACAATGGACCGCATGAAGAGTTTCACAGAACGTACCGATGTGGTGTTTGGGGAGCTGTCGGAGGATGAGGTGCGCTACTATGTGGACTGTTACCAGCCTTACGACAAGGCAGGCGCATACGGCATACAGGAGTGGATAGGCATGGTGGGGGTGAAAAGAATAGAGGGCTGTTTCTACAATGTGATGGGGCTGCCGGTGTCGCGGCTATACAAAGAATTGAAGGGATTGGTTGATTGACACGGCACGCTCGTCGACAAGCGTGCGGAGTGTGTCCACAAGGGTGCTTTCTTCCACCCCGGTTATTTTTTCCAGTAGTTCATCTACCCTTAGTGGCTGTTGCTGCAAATGCTGTAGTATGGCTGTGCGTATATCGTTACGGGCGGCGGGCTGGGATGTGGAGTGATGCGACTGTATGCAATGGTCGCAGATACCGCAGGGTTGCATGCTTTGCTCGCCGAAGTACTGTAGCAGATAGCTGCTGCGGCATTGGGTAGAGTCGACGTAGTGCAGCATGGCTTCGAGGCGTTCGGTGGCATGTTGTTTGAGGGTATTGTAGTCGCTTTCTGTCAGTGTGAGGCTTTCCACATTCACCCGTGGGGCGGTGAAGATGATTTGGGGTTTGGTGGTCTTGGATTTGTAGTAGATGATTTTCAGGGCGTCCATGTGGTGAAGCATGTCCGTCACTTTCTTCTCGGTGAGGTCCAGCCGCCGAGCCATGGCGCGTTCGGAGATGGGGACAAAGTCGGAGAAGAATCCGCCGTACATGCGCAGCATGAGCGACAGAAGGTCGGAGTAGCGTTTGTCCTGCGACATCTGGAATCGGTAGATGTCGTCGCGTGACACAGGGATATGGACACGCGATTCGGTCTCTTCGCGGTCGGGGATGGCGATGAGCCCTTCGCGTTCAAGGAACCGGGCAGCGTTGTAGAAGGCGACAGGATTGAAGTTGTAGGTGCTGCAGAGCTGTTCGATGTCGAAAGCGAATTGGCAGTCTTCGCCCGAGCCGATGGGCAGCTGGTAGTAGTTGCAGATGGCTTTGTAGACACTGGCAATGAACTTGGGTGTGGGGTAGTTGAGTTCGTGCGTGGTGTGGAGGCTTTCTATGTCGTTTTCGTCGTAGAGCATCACGGCATAGGCTTTCTGTCCGTCGCGGCCGGCACGTCCTGCCTCCTGAAAGTAGGCTTCGATGGATGAAGGGATGTCGAGATGGACGACAAAGCGCACATCGGGTTTGTCGATACCCATGCCGAAGGCGTTTGTGGCCACCATGACGGTTGTCTCTCCCTTTATCCAGCGCAACTGTGCAATGTCGCGTTCCTTGGCACTGAGTCCGGCGTGATAATAGGTGGCGGTGATGCCGTTGTTGGCAAGGAACTGGGCCACCTGTCCCGTGCGGCGGCGGTTGCGTACATATACGATGCCGCTGCCACCCGCATGGTGCGCTATCCGCAGCAGGCGGCCTTCTTTGTCACCTTCGCGGAAGACCATGTAGGCAAGATTGGGACGGCTGAAACTGGATTGGTAGAGTTTGTGACCGGGACGAAACAGCAGTTGATGCTGTATGTCGGTCACTACACGCGGGGTGGCTGTGGCTGTGAGGGCTATGACGGGGACATTGTTGTGGTAGATGCGGATGCGGGCGATTTCGAGATAGGGTGGACGAAAGTCGTAGCCCCATTGCGAGATGCAATGTGCTTCGTCGACAGCAATGAAGGAGATTTTCATCTGCCGGAAGTGCTCGATGAATACACGTTGTTTTAGGCGCTCGGGTGAGACGTAGAGTATCTTTATCTTCCCGTGGATACATTGGTTGAAGATGATTTCCTGCTCGGTGGCGGTGAGACCCGAAACGATGCATGCACTCTTGATTCCGCGTTCGTGCAGTTGCTGCACCTGGTCTTTCATCAGTGAGATGAGCGGGGAAACTACAAGACACAGCCCATCCTGCATCAACGCCGGTATCTGGTAGCAGATGGATTTCCCTCCCCCCGTGGGGAGCAGGGCTAAAGTATCGTACCCCTGCAGTATGGAGTTGATAATCTCTTCCTGCAGGGGTCGAAAGGTGTTGTAGCCCCAGTACTTCTTCAGTATGTCGTGTGCTGTGATGACTGACGCTTTTTGTGTGGTTTGTAGGTACTAACGGATGAGTGTGATAGTGCCCTTCTGGTTGACGATGTCCTCGGTGCCAGGACGGCGGTAGTAGATAACGTATACGTAGGTGCCTTGGGGGCATTTGATGCCACCGTCTGAGATGCCGTCCCACTTGAAGTGGAGGTCTTCGGAGTGGTAGACCTGGCGTCCGTTGCGGTCGTAAATGAAGATGACGAAGTTCTCCTGCTCGTTGGCGGTGAAGATGCTGAAGGTGTTGTTGTCGGGCCGCTCGGGAGTGAAGGCATTGGGAGCGTAGAAGGTGAACTGGGTGACGGGGAGAGAGAAGTTGAGAGTGTCGGAACAGTCGAGGTCGTTGTAGGCGACGAGTGTGACATCGACAGAGTCGGCAGAGACCTCGCCGAAGTTGTGGCTGCAGGGCGAAGTGGTCTCGGTGAGGGGCGTGCCGTCATTGAAGTACCAGACGCGGCGGACGCTGTAGGGCGACTTGTCGGTGAGAGTGACAACGGGGTTGTCGGAGTCGACGAAGTAGGGACTGAAGTCGACAGTGGCCTCAGGGATGGGGTGGATGGTGATTTGCTCGGAGAGGGGGGAGGCGTTGCAGTCGTTGGTACCGTGGCCCACGAGGGTGTAGACGGTGGTCTGCTTGGGACTGACGGTGATGGTGTTGGGGCCATGCCCAGTGGAGTCGAGGATGTCGAGGAGGGCGGAGTCGGGAGGCTGAGCGGACCAAGAGAAGCTGTAGGCCCTGTCG
>JAFZPH010000040.1 GCA_017550405.1 Bacteroidales bacterium | reverse complement strand
CATAGCTGTTCTCGCCATTCAAATACATCGAGACTATCTCGTCTCGCATTTCCGAAGGAATAACTCTTTTTGAATTTCTCATACTTTTTTACACATTTATTTTGTCCCTAAATGTGTCAACCTTTTTCAGTATAAGACACATTTTCGGGGACTTCATACGCCCCCGACTCTTTGCTAGGCCGTCCATGCTTCTCCTAACTGCTTTCCGTCGCCTTTAGAAAGCCCCTTTGTGGTCGCCACATGGGCTAGGGTAGGAGTGGAGTTAGGGTGGAGTTAGGGTGGAGACACTATGGCTTATCCTCCATCAACGCATGATTCTCCGCTTCGCTGTCGGCAAGCGTCCGTTGGACGCCTGTCGGAGGTGGAGCGGAATGTTAATTAACATGGGGGGCGATAAGTTTTATTTGTCATGTCAAATATTATTTGTATCTTTGCATTTTCAGCATCAGAACATTTGATGCTGTAAATGTGTGTTTTAAAGTAAATATAAACTAACAACGTATTATATAAAAATTAAAAATACAGATATTATGACCCCTTCGCACATTGAACACATCGGCATTGCCGTGACCAATCTTGACGAGGCTATCCGCTATTGGGAAGACGTCATGGGTCTTAAATGTTACGCCATCGAAGAAGTTACCGACCAGAAGGTGAAAACCGCTTTCTTCAAAATCGGCGAAGTGAAAATCGAACTTCTTGAACCTACTTGCCCCGAGAGCACTATTGCCTCATTCATAGAGAAAAACGGCGGCAAGGGCGGTATGCATCATATCGCCTTTTGTGTTGACGATACCGACCAGGCCCTGAACGACGCCAAAGAGAAGGGTGTCCGCCTGATCGACCAGCAGAGCCGCGGCGGCGCCGAAGGCCTGCATATCGGCTTCCTCCACCCCAAGAGCACCCTGGGTGTCCTCACCGAGTTCTGCTGCAAATAATCATTCCGAGTTTTCAGGGTGAAGCGGACGGTCGCTAAGGCTGCGAGCAACACCCAAGTTCAATAACCTAAATAAATTCAAATATGGCATTTGAAGAAAAGATAAAAGAGCTTCTCGACAAGAGAAGCCAAGCCAAAATGGGCGGCGGCCAGAAACGTATCGACAAACAGCACGAGCAGGGCAAACTCACTGCCCGCGAGCGTATCGCCCTCCTGCTGGACGAAGGTTCGTTTGAGGAGTTCGACATGTTTGTCGCTCACCGCTGTGTAAATTTCGACATGCAGAAGCAGTCCTTCCTGGGCGACGGTGTGGTGACCGGCTACGGCACCATCGACGGTCGTCCGGTTTATGTGTTTGCACAGGACTTCACCGTGTTCGCCGGTAGCTTGAGCGAGACCATGTCCCTCAAAATCTGCAAGATTATGGACCAGGCCATGAAGACGGGTGCTCCCGTCATCGGCCTCAACGACTCCGGTGGAGCTCGTATCCAGGAGGGCAGCAACTCCCTCGCTGGCTATGCCGAGATTTTCGAGCGCAACATTCTGGCCAGCGGTGTCATTCCGCAAATCAGCGCCATCTTCGGCCCCTGCGCCGGCGGTGCTGTCTACAGCCCTGCACTCACCGACTTCATCCTGATGACCAAGGAGAACAGCTACATGTTCCTTACCGGCCCGAAGGTGGTGAAGACCGTCACCGGCGAGGATGTGTCCGTCGATAAGCTGGGCGGTGCCATGGTGCATGCCACCAAGAGCGGTGTGGCCCATTTCGTCGGCGAGACCGAAGAGGAGACCATCAAGCTTATCCGCGACCTGATGAGCTATATCCCCTCCAACAATTTCGAGGAGGCCCCCTATGTTCCTTCCGAGGATCCCATCGACCGTCTGGAGGACAGCCTCAACAGCATTATCCCCGAGAACCCCAACGAGCCTTACGATATGAAGGGCGTTATCGAAGCCATTGTCGACGACGGCAAGTTCCTTGAGGTGCATGAGAAGTTCGCACCCAATCTGTTGGTCGGTTTTGCCCGTTTCGGCGGTGTCTCCGTCGGCATCGTGGCCAACCAGCCCAAGGCGATGGCCGGTGTGCTCGACAGCAACGCTTCGCGCAAGGGCGGCCGTTTTGTCCGTTTCTGCGATGCATTCAATATCCCCATCGTCACCCTCGTCGATGTCCCCGGCTTCCTTCCCGGCACGGGTCAGGAATACAACGGTGTCATTGTCCACGGTGCCAAGATGCTCTTTGCCTACGGCGAGGCCACAGTGCCCAAGGTGACTGTCACCCTCCGCAAGAGCTACGGCGGTGCCCACATCGTGATGAGCTGCAAGCAGCTGCGTGGTGACTTCAACTACGCTTGGCCCACGGCACAGATTGCCGTCATGGGTGCCAGCGGCGCCACCGAGGTGCTTTATGGCCGTCAGATTAAAGAAATCGAGGACCCCGAAGAACGCGCCAAGTTCATCGCCCAGCGGGAGATTGACTACAACGAGCAGTTTGCCAATCCTTACTGCGCCGCACGCTTCGGCTATATCGACGACATCATCGAGCCGCGCAACACCCGCTTCCGCGTCACCCGCGCCCTGCAGGTGCTGGCCAGCAAGAAGGAGTCGCTGCCCCTCAAGAAACACAACAACATCCCGTTGTAATGTATCAGGTAGATTGATATAATTATATCAATATATTTTATTTATTAACCAGGGGTTCTTCACCCCATAAAAAATCAACACAACAAAATGAAGAAAGTTTTCTTAACTGCTTTTGTGGCTGCCGCTTTTGCGTTTGGCATTTCCTCTTGCAACAACAACCAGACTGCTGAGGAGAACGTCGACAGTGCTGCTCAGACCGAGATGTGCGAGCATGAGTGCCATCACCACCATGACTGCACCTGCGCCGACACAGCCTGCGCCGCTAACCACTGTGCCAACTGCACCGACACCAACTGCTGCAAGCCTTGCGATCACAAGTGCTGCGCTAAGGCCGGTCAGGACAGCTGCTGCGCTCAGAAAAAAGAGTGCTGCAAGAACCAGGAAGGTTGCGAAGGCAAGAAAGAGTGCTGCAAAAAGGCCAAGTAAGCTTTAAGATTGAGTCGTGTCATGGGAAGGGCTCTTCCTTCCCATGGCATAACCTCAATGACGAAAACAGACATTTTGATTGTATTATTTTTGAATTGAAATGAATAAGATTATTAAACCCATAGCCATCATGTTGGTAGGACTTCTCCTGACCGTAGGCACTGCCTTTGCGCAGACCGGACGCGGGGTCAATCCTCCTGCCGGGGCTGTTCCCACCCCCATGGTGGACGAACTTGCCCAGCAGGGCATGCCCCTCTGTGCCGGGGCCTTGGCTCCCATGGATTTCTCCTCCAACGAGGCTTGCTATATCCCCGAAAAGAAAGCCTTCGTGCTTATCGACAGCATCGACTGTGCTGTCGACCTGCTGGTGCGTCAGGCTGACGGTTTCCAGCGTGTGGGTCGTTTCACCACCGACATCTATCGCGGCCGCCACGACCTGGTCAACATCCTCCGTCCCAAGTCGGTCTCCGTCATGGGCGACAAAATCCTTGTCCTCGCCAGCTCAAAGAAGGACACCTCCTATCTTGCCGTTGTGAGCATGGAACCTGTAAAATGTAACGACCCGCAGGGCTTCGACACCCTCAAGGCCGTTGCCCTCATGGGTTTCAACAGCAATGCTTACGCTTTCCACGTCGACCCCGCCGACGACGAGATTATCGTTGTGGGCAAGAACCCCGTGGGCTACGACATCAACTTTGTCTCTTTTGCCAATGGCATTGAGAACATCGCCTCCACCGGCACCTTCCACTACCATGTACCCAAACAGTCCGAGCGCATCCAGGCCTCCGACCCCTATGGCGCAGGTCTTGCCGTTGTCGCTGTCTCGGTGGTCTTCTTTGCCTTGGTCTGCATCATGTTCATGATGGGCGGATACGGTAGACTCATCCAGCGTATCCAGAACCGCAAGCAGGCTTCCGGCAAAGTCTCCACTGCCCTCGCCGCTGACGCCCCCGAGGGCGAGGTGTATGCTGCCATCGCCGCAGCCATCTATGCCTACAGCCAGGATCTCCACGATGTCGAGGACACCGTCATCACCATCCAGAAAGCCGAGCGTGCATGGACTCCGTGGAATGCCAAGTTCTACAACATGAATAGGTATTTTTCTGTGCGTAAATAAAACACAGGCCAGAATAACAACAATGCTTAATAAAAAACAGACATGAAGAATTATAAACTCAAAATAAACGGCAACAACTACAACGTTGATATCAACGAGGTGGAAGGCCAGGAAATCAAACTTGAAGTGAACGGTACGGCTTACACCGTCACCGTGGACCAGGAGCTGCGCGCCCATCAAACACGCACCACCACCGTCATTAGCGACCGTGCCGCACCCCGCGTCTCGGCAGCCCATGGCGATGTGCAGCGCGCTTCCGCACCCAGACCCGGCTCCGCAGCTGGCGGCACCAAGGTCACCACACCGCTCCCCGGCACCATCCTCGACGTCTTTGTCAATGTCGGCGACCAGGTGAAGAGTGGTCAGACCGTCGTCCTCCTCGAAGCCATGAAAATGGAGAACAACATCGAGGCCGACACCGAAGGCACCGTCACCTCTGTCAACGTCCGCAAGGGCGACAGCGTGCTCGAAGGCGACACTCTGATTGTCATTAGTTAAATAAAGTCAGAACCTTTCAGGGTCTTGCCTCGCGCAGGCCTCTGTTTAAAAACATATTATAGACAATGTTTAGTTTATTAGCATCAGGTGGTTTCATGGACTTCTTGTCGACCCAGTTGGTACAGTTTCTCATGTACACTGGTTTCGCCAACGTCACATGGGGCCATATTATCATGATTCTTATCGGATTGGTTTTCATCTTCCTTGGAATCCGGTTCGAATTTGAGCCGTTGCTTCTCGTCCCCATCGGATTCGGTATGTTGGTGGGCAACATCCCCTTCTATCCCGGTTTGAAGATAGGCATATACGAGTCGGGCTCAGTGTTGCATATCCTTTATCACGGTGTGCAGAACGGTTGGTACCCGCCACTGATATTCCTGGGCATCGGAGCCATGACCGACTTCTCCGCCCTGCTCTCCAACCCCAAACTCTTCCTCATCGGTGCCGCCGCACAGACGGGCATCTTTGCCGCCTACGCCGGTGCCTTGGCCTTGGGCTTCGCTCCCAACGAGGCTGGTGCCATCGGCATCATCGGTGGTGCTGACGGCCCCACCGCCATCTTCCTTTCTTCGCAGTTGGCTCCCGACTTGATGGGTGCCATCGCTGTGTCGGCCTACTCCTACATGGCTCTCGTCCCCGTCATCCAGCCGCCCATCATGCGCCTCATGACCACCCCCAAGGAGCGTACCATCCGTATGAAACCTCCGCGCCAGGTCTCCAAGCTCGAGAAGATCTCCTTCCCCATCGTCGGCTTCCTCTTCTGCGCATTCATCGTGCCGAGCGGTTTGCCCCTGTTGGGTATGCTCTTCTTCGGTAACCTGTTGAAGGAATGCGGTGTCACCAAGCGTCTCAGCGAGGTGGCAAGCAACGCCATCGTCAACATCTGCACCCTCCTTATCGGTATCACCGTGGGTGCTTCCACACAGGCCACCTCGTTTCTCACCGGCCGTTCCGTCCTCATCTTCTGCCTTGGTGCCTTCTCCTTCATCGTGGCCACTTTCTTCGGTGTCCTCTTCGTGAAGATTTTCAACCTCTTCCTCAAGGAAGGCAACAAAATCAACCCGCTTATCGGTAACTCCGGTGTCAGTGCCGTTCCCGATGCCGCCCGTGTGTCGAACAACGTAGGTCTCGAGTACGACCGCACCAACTACCTCCTCCAGCACGCCATGGGTCCCAATGTGGCCGGTGTGGTAGGCTCTGCTGTCGCCGCAGGTATCCTGCTGGCCTTCCTCCACTAAGCGAAAGCGTTTTATTGTTCATAATATTTCGGCAGTCCCCTTCATGGGGGCTGCTTTTTTTAATCTCTTTTTGAAAAATATAGACCCAAATAGTTCAATAGGGCAGAACCTCTTCGAAATCCCGTAGCGGCTTTTCGGTTTCTTATAGACCGGTTTGGAATAAACAGATTGAGAACAGCTGGTTTAATAACCGGATGGTGTTCAAATGTATTCAGTACATGTCCGCTGTCGAAGTCCATTGTTGTCTGCCCATTGTCTTGAAGCATCCAGTGCCGTGCATCGTCACAGGGCCTAGTTACGTATGCCGCACATACCAAAAACTCCTTGCCACCCGTTAAGATGGCAAGGAGTTTCTTGATGTTAAGGTGTGATATTATTTGCTTGTAGTAGTAATCTCTTTAACCAGTCTAATCAAAGCGGTGTTGCCGTCATAGTTTCCTGTGTTGCTTCCGGCATACAGGGTTCGAGTTTGCCAGGATGCATATTCCCAGTAATGTCCCACATCGGAGATTGATGTCGCATCCCCACTGTTAAACCACACACATGGGAGGAATACACAGCCGGCTTGTTCAAGTTCGTAGAACTTAGGTATACTGATTGTGTTGTCACGGTAATCCCCTTGTATGGTATTAAGGTCATTAAATGAGGGAGGGGTAGCCCCGGCGGGGTAATTGGCCGGGTAATTGTCGGGGAATAGTATAATTCCAGGTACAGAAGCAACTAATGCACAGGCAAACAAATAGTTTCCACTACGTTTGTAGGTCGGGTCGTTACCGGTGCCCATCATATAGTCCCACTCTTCGCCAGTTAGCATTGTCCATCCGTTCTGGGTGGCATAGCCATCCGAACCGATAAGCGCTGCTTTTTGGGGATGGGTAAAGTGGTCATGGTCCCCGTTAGGATCGTGGAATCCGATGAAGTCGTATTGATACGGCGGGAAGAAATATCCGTCACCATCATTATGCAGATTTGAAAAGGAGAAATTAACCCTTTTCCCGCTCGGACTAACTGTGAAAGGTCCCAAGTCGTGTGCCCGAGGGACAGTAGTCCAATTGTCATTGTTGCTGTTGTAGCTTACTGAAAGAGGATATATGGTGTTGGCCGAAAAAGTGCCGCTATTCTCAGATATACGCGTGATGCATTTCTCTATGACACCGTTGTTGCCATCACTCATCTTGGCATACACTGTAACGTGCAAAGCATCGTAGCCGACAGGAGGGAGATAAATGTAGAAAGGATGTGTCGTGCCGCCGCTTACTTCAACTCCACCCTGGTCGCCATGGTGTTCGCATTCCAGAGTAATCTCTTTGGTGATGTATTTGGCTGCGAGGTCTTCTGTTATGTTCGACTGTTCCTGCAGTATGGGAAGCCATTCGTTTTCGTCGTCAAAGGTGATTTCATAGTCCCCCCACAATGGGCGGCCGCTATGACGGTTGCCATTTCCGATACCTGTGTTTTCCACTTCGATTCGGGTCACAACAATGTCGGTATTGGTACTGACATTCACTTTCATAAGTGCGCATACATTTTTAAATTCTAAGGTGTTGTCCGGATAGGGGAGTTCATAGTTGTCGGCACTTTGCAAAACAGCAGCCATTGGGGCAAAAATCTTTTGATAACCATTAGCCGTTGTTTCATATTTCTGTGTAGGCTCCAAGTGAATAAGGTTGGTGGCAGGATTGTGATTCTCATCCTCTGCCTCGAAAGCAGATGCCCCCCATAAATAGACAGGATAAATTGCAGCTAAGATTTCATTTCCGTGTGTGGTGCCGCCGGATTGTCCGATGTGTACAATGTTAACATCACCAAAGTTGATATAAAACCTGCTCGAGCCTTCTCCTTGTTCCAATCCAATCGTGCCGGTCCAACCATGCAATCGTACTTGGTCGTTCACGTCCCAGCATGAGTAGGGCTCTTCGATATGTACTTTGTCACCCTTGTACTGCTGTATGGTGGCATAGAATACGTGGGAGCCGGCATCATCTTTCTTGCATGACTGGACAATTGTTAATGCTCCCAAAGCCACGACAAGGTATATTGCGTTTAAAATTCTCTTTTTCATTTTGTATTGCAATTAGTTGTTATGTTTAAAACCAGCCTTCTTCGGCAGTTGACCATTGGTAATCTGTACTTTCAGTTTGCTCTAACTGATTCGTAGACTCCACATAGAATTTATTACCCACGGGTATGGGGTCATCACCACTTGACTGGAACCCCTTCTCTACAACAAAGTCCACAGTTCTGATGGATGGTGGAGTGTAACTACTTTTCACTGATAATCTCTCTAAGGATTCTTCGATTAATCCTGAGGTGAGTTTTTTTGTAATCTCCATTTTTAAATGATGAAATTAATTAGTTTGACATTTATGTTTTATCTACTATTCGCAATTTAGGTGTTCGGGCAGTTCTGGTGATGGCAGTTTTGGGGGTAAATGTACCGTTTTTTAATGAGTATGCCACTTTTTTTAAAGGTGCAAAAATACATCTTTTTGGCTGTTTTTGCCATGTCCATATTGGGCATGTGTTGGCTTGGTTAATGATTGGGCGCCTGTTCTTGGATGGTTTCGTGTACGAGCCGTAGATGGGTATTCTCTTCTGATTTAAATACAGTGTTTTGTTGGGTGATATGTTGATACGTATCATAAATGCGGAAGAGACCAGTCCCTTTGTTGTGTTGTGAGGGAAAAAAAGATAACGAAAATGTGTGCAACGGAGTTGCTGTAGCATGTAAGAACGGTCCGTTTCACGGCATGTTTTCCATTTTTTCACTTGTTGGATGTTGGTATGTTGCGTGATTGTTTTAACGTGTGAATGCGTTAATGTGTTAGTCGATTAACGAATTCACGAAATAACGAATTAACGAATTCAAAAATGTCAACCTATTCAACGAATCAAAGATCGAAGACACACAATTTTATTCCCGTTTTCTCGTTATCAAGCCCGAATGTTTAACCGTAATACCCATTAGAGCTATGTCGAATAAAAGTATGAAGTTTAGGCTGTTGCGATTGGTGAACATGTCCGACGATCTCGACCGCGAAGGGGCGAGCGTATCCATCCGTAACGGAATACATTTCCGTGGGGCCAACGTGTTTATTCTGGCCTGTGCCATCATTATAGCTTCTGTAGGGCTCAATGTCAATTCCATTCCAGTCATCATCGGTGCCATGCTCATCTCGCCCGTGATGGCGCCCATTCTTGGATTCGGTTTCGGACTGGGAATACGCGACAACCAGTTGGTCAAGGATTCCCTCAAGAATTTCCTCATCATGGTGTCCATCAGCATCGGCGCCTCGTTTCTATACTTCCTGCTTTCACCTTTGCATCTCGAAAACCCCACCGAGCTGCTGGCTCGTACCAACCCCACGCTCTACGATGTGTTGATAGCGCTCTTCGGCGGCTTTGCCGGGATACTGGAGCTGTCGCGAAAAAAGAAGGGTACAGTCATCCCTGGTGTCGCCATTGCCACAGCGCTCATGCCGCCTCTCTGCACCATCGGCTACGGCCTCTCCGTGTTCAACGCCCGCTACATCTTCGGGGCGTTATACCTATTCATTATCAACAGTATCTTTATAGCCCTCGCCACCTTCATCACCGTCAAGTATCTGAAATATCCCGTCGTGACGTTCGAGAACTCCAAGAGCCCTCTTTCCAAGCGCTCTGTCACCATATTGTTGCTTCTGGTTATCATTCCCAGCGTGTTCTCGGCGGTGCGGATTGTCCGCGAAAGCAATTTCAGCTGTCATGTTCAGCAGTTGGTATCCAACCACAATACCATAGGCCGCAGCTACATCTACGACCACAAGAACCATTTCTCATTCCGCCATGCCTCCGTCGAGCTTTTTGTGGCGGGACCTTCGCCCTCGGTCCGCGAATTGGAGAGTTTCTATAGCACTGCCGCGGAATACGGCATCAAGCGTAGCCAGATAGTCTTCAGCGACAATAATCTGGTCACCGGCATCGCCGCTCTGGAGTCGGACATGGTTAAAGAACTGTATAATGCCAGCGAGCAGCGTCAGGTGGTGCTTTCCGACTCGATACAGCGGCTGGACGATTCGCTCGCTTTCTATCGTGCGCAGGACGCTTTGTGCGACGCTGTGGCACGCGAGGTGGTGGTGCAGTATCCGTCTGTATCCCGTGTGGTGCTTGGAAAAGCCCGCACACTCTCTGCCGGTGCAAAGTCCGACACCCAGTTTGTAGTGTTTATAGAAACGACAGTGCCGCTTTCACAGGCTGAACTTGACAAACTCGAGGCGTGGCTCCGTGTGCGGCTTGACCAAAAGCAGGTGTCCGTCATACAGTCTTCACCCTCCAAGTAGCAAAATCCAGCCATGTCGTTGCGCAAATATATCCTGTTGTCGTCCAATAAACCACAATAACATCCTTATGCATCACAGATATTTAGTCATTACGTTGCTCCTGATGCTGCCCTTCTGGGCAAAAGGGCAGAACTATCAGCCCTGTAGTACATCGATTGTTGTGGCCGATACCGTGGTGATGGAAGACTCGGTGCGTTTTCAGCTGCTCCCTTTCGACGATGTGGACAGTGTGCTATGGGCTCCTGATTCCCTCTTCGCCAATCCCCGTGCCGTCGAGCAATGGATTACCCTGCCCTTTGATTCTTCGGTCCAAGTCTATCTCACTGCCTATTTCCAGTCGGGCAACCTGTTCCGATGGCGTGAGCCAGGCTATGTGCGTTCCTGTACAGGCTATAATTATATCGAATCGCCGGCCGATGGCGACCTTTGCCAGCCACGCAGCATCAGCATGGCTTCCGACCCTTCGGCGCTCTGTCCCGACTTGCCGTCCAACAATTACGGAAACAATATCATTATCAGTACTGATACGCTCCGTGTCTATGGCGACTCGTTGCCTGCTTTCTACAATTTCGACTCCGCACAGGGCTCAATCTTGCCATTTATTACCGACCATTTGCGGCGAATTCCCAACGATAGTGCCTATGTACCTTTCTATGTGGATACTGTCGATATGTGGGATCCCTCCCGCAGCCACACCCATATTCTCAACATGAATCACTTCCGCCTCGTCTATGGCAACGAACCTCAGGCCGCGTTGCCCACCATTGTCTTCACAGTCCATATTGACGACACCGCGCATCATTTCTTCCGGGAGGGCTGTAATATTCCTTTGTGCGACACCACCCTCTTCTATTATGGCTCAATCGAATTCCCCCGAGCAGGGATACCTCCGTCCCAGAGCCTCAACGCAACCTACTATTTCAACATGGTGCCCCGACCTCACGGCAGGGCTATTTTCCGTTTCTACGAAACACCCACCAACTATTACAATACGCTCTCTTCCATCCAGATCAACCGCATCGAAATGCAGGGCTTCTGCCATCCTACCGACAGCCTTATGCTCATCGCTCCGCATCCGGGCTGCCTGGTGCGCGACACTCAGTATTGTGCCGTCTGCCGCAGCCAATTACCCTACACTTGGTTTGGCCACACTTTCGACTCGGATGCTTTCGACTCCATAACTGTTACCACCTCTCTCTGCGACTCGGTCCACTACCTCAGTCTTTCCATACGCCTCGACGATACACTTGCTCTCTACGATACCGTGGTGCAGAATGCCTTGCCGTGGACCGCCTACGGCCACACTTTCGACAGCACCGGTCGCTACGAGCTGCTCCTATCCGGCACATGGCCAGACTGTGACACACTGCTTTACTATAACCTCACCGTCATCGACAATGTCTTCGACACGACACTCACCTATATCTGTCCGGGTCAGTTGCCCTACACGCTCAACGGTGTGACAGCCTACTCCGACACCGTTTTCAACATCACCCTGCAGGGCAGCCAAGGGCAGGACAGCATCGTCACCTATTTCATCTACGTCAAGGCCGACAGCGACACCACAATATACGATACCATTGTCGAAAACCAGCTCCCTTGGGCTTTCCTCGACAGCCTCTTCTCCGACACCGTCAGCAACATGCCCTTCCACTTCGTCAACGAGGCAGGCTGCGATAGCATCGTTTATTACAACCTCCATATCTTCTGGAACGGTGACCATTGCGACAGCTCTCTCACTTTCCCCAACGTGGTCACTCCCAACGGCGACGGCCTCAACGACCGCTTTGTCATCGGCGGACTGGTGGAGAACCAGTGCTATCCCGACAACATGCTTGTCATCGCCGACCGCACAGGCCGCATTGTCTTCCAAGCCGAGAACATCTGCCGCGACGACCAGTTCTGGGACCCTGCCGCCTCGCGCATCCCCGCCGGCACCTACTTCTACCGCTTTGTAGGCCGCGGCATCAACCACGCAACCCAACATCAAGGATGTATAGAAATACTGAAATGAAAACACTTGTCAACATTTTCGACCCCGACGAGCCTTTGGCCGCCTACCTCTTCCTCAAGCAGTATTATGCCGAGGGCGACCGCCTGCTCTTTATCGCCACTCGCGAAAACCGTCAGCTCCTTGGCCGCTACGCCGCGCTCTTCAACCTGCCCGACGACCAGATTGACTTCATCGCCTTCAAGCGCGCCGAGGACAGCTATATCTACGAGCGTATCAGCCGCCGTCTCTCCTCGCGGCTCTCGCCCGATGTCACCTACTGGGTCAACCTGGCCGGTGGCACACGTTATCTGGCCCTCGCCGTCCAGCATGTATTCACCCAGTTCAATGCCCGTCTCTTCTACGTGCAGACACGCGAGAATCTCATTGTCAACTCCCCGTTCGACGCCACCTTCGACGACAGCCCCGACACCATCGACCCCATCCGCTACCGCATGACCCTCGACGAGTATTTCCGTCTCCACGGCCTCAGCCACGACCTCAAGGAGCGCAGCCACCGTCCCACCCGCAGCGAGGAGGATGCACTGCGCGTCTTCGACTGCTTCCGCACCCGTCGGCTGTCCCACAGGGCTTTCCACGCCCTCGAGCAGCTCCGCCTTATCTACCGCGGCATGCGCAAACCCATGCCCATCCACGACATCACCTTCGGCCGTCGCGACCGCCGCGACGCCGTCCCCGGCCTCCCCGAGCTGCTCAACGCCATTGGCTTTGTACCCAAGGAGAAGGAGATGCTCCAGCCCTCCGAAGTCGACTACCTCACCGGCGGCTGGTTCGAGGAGTATGTCTACTACACCCTCCAGCGTCTCGTCGCTCCGCAGCAGATAGCCATCGGCGTGCGCATCGCACGGCCCGGCACCCAGCACAACAACGAGCTCGATGTGGTCTTTATCAAGGCCAACACCCTCTTCGTCGTCGAGTGCAAGACCGGTGTGGCCTCCGACCACATGTTCAACGAGATAGTCTACAAGGCCAGTGCCCTCAAGGAGTCGTTCCTCGGTCCCTCCAGCCACTCATACATCTTCACCCTCAAAAACGACTACGACCACCGCCTGCAGACGGTGGCCGCCATCATGGGCATCACCCTGTGCCCCAAGGGCACCCTCGTCAGTCCCGACCTTATGGGCCGTGTGGCGGAGCAGATGCGCCGCATCAGCAACGAACTAGATTGATTCACCTTTCACCTTTCACTTTTTCACTTTTCACCTTTCACTTTTCACCTTTCACTTTTCACTTTAAATCTCAATTTACTAGTGATGCGTTATTTTTTGATTTTATTTTGTAATTTGTTATATATTTGTCATTTATAATGATTTTAACTTTTGACGATTTGAAATGAATGAGTATCTTTGCAGGGTAATACTGCATTGATATGAATACGGGACGAT
>JAFZPH010000039.1 GCA_017550405.1 Bacteroidales bacterium | reverse complement strand
CCGCGAGATTCGCCCCTTCGGAAGCCTTGGCGACCATTATAGCCGCTACCTCATCACCCTCGACCGCGACCTCGTGACCGACATCAATGGCATCCGCAAGGTAAACGCTGTCGATTGGATGCTCAAAACACCCTGAACAATCCCCCCCTATATCAATTTTCAATTCCCATTAACCCTCAAAAAACAGTACCATGAAACAGAAAAACCCTTTTAAACATCTCCTCCTCCTCTCAATCCTCCTCGCCGCCTCCCTCCCCGCCTTCTCCCAACACTTCGACTGGGTACGCACCTACACGGGGCAAGAGGTCACCTCCGGAGTGACGACGAACCAGCTGTTGGGCTCTTGCGTCGACTCGGCAGGCAACCTCTACATCCTCGGCGAGTTCTCTCCGCAAGCCCAGTTATGCGGAGAAAGACTTCTCCCTTTTGAAGTCATTACTACTCCGCTCAATAGAGCCGTCGTGATTGCCAAACTATCCCCATCGGGCGAACTACTGTGGCATAAAGCTATATATAACGGCAAGATAGGCTGTGATGCGCATGCTCTACGGATGATAGGTGACAGTAATCTAATGGCTATGGTGACCATGTATTTGCCATATGATCATGGCTATGGGGAATATATGAACCTCTACTACCTTGACACATTGCTGACTGGCAACAATGACTACTTGATGCCCACTGATAGTGTGAATAACCAGCAAAGTGCCTTTATCACATTTGACTTTGAGGGGAATGTTACCGAGCAGCATTTTGTCTGCCGCGGATTTGCGGATTTACAGGGAAACAAACTGACACCAAGATTCACAAGTGGAGTCGACTTAGATAATCTGATAACCCATTATCTATCGGGTGAAGATTTCAATATTGATGCCGACGGTAATATCTATGTCATCCGCAGTGTCCATACAGACTATGAGCGAGGCTCACAATGTGATACCTGTGAAGGCGGCTATCATTATTGGGGAGTTGACAAAGGCACAATTGGGGCAATGAAAATTATTGTGGACGGCATCCATACACTGACATACCCTATCTCTTGTCGAACCTCTCTGTGGAACCAACAAATATTGAAGTTCTCCTCTAATTTCGAAAGTCTGATTGATGCCGTGTATATGTTCGATTCAACATTGTATCGTCACTTAGGTGGTACAATCAAAGTAAATTCCTTCGAGATTGATGCACAAAACAATCTGTATTTAGCCATGCTGGGAGGGCAGGTGCCTGCACATCTGAGAATTGCTAATTCCAATTCTCTGTGTTTGGGGGACTCTCTTCGTTCTTCTACTTGGATAATTAAATATAACATGAACTTGTATGCTACAGACCTAATTCAATTGTCGTATACAGGAACTGGTTCGTTTCCATTGATAGATGTCTGTGCTAGTTATGCTGACGATAATACAAACTCTCTGTTTGTATCTGGTGCTGTCAGTTGGTTAGAAAATTACACTACAATTGACAACATCTTCTATAAAGATGACACACTTGATATACCAGACTGGTCGGGTTTTTGGCTTCGGTTGGATAAGGACAATCTCAATGTTCTCTCTATGGGACGTGCTCTCCCTGGTGTGGATGGACAAGTAAATGTCTTTCCTAAATTAGAAATGAACAATAACAGGGTCTTTTCAGAGATAGGCTTTCGCTGGAGTACTATCTTCGGAGACACCACAATATATGCAAACCAACCTTCCGACCATGATAGAGCCTTTGCCATTTGGGACTATGATGGGAACGAAATATCTATAATGAAGCATGGCTTTAGTAATTTAGGAAATATCTTACACGCTCCCCAAGTCATAGACAGCATCGTTTACCTCACTGGAAGCATTTGGGAGGATGCTACTTTTGGCGACATTACAACTCAGAATTACGGCAGTAGTCAGGTATTTATCGCCAAGTACGTTGATCCCGCTTTTGCCCAGCCTTACGTGCATCCCTCCGACAGGCAGGAGCAGATGATTGAGTGGCAGCAGGACTTGGTGTTCACCTTGGCTGACAGTCCCGTGACGCTCACCGCCACAGCCACCAGCGGGCTGCCCGTGTCATACACCAGTAGCGACAGCACCATCGCCTATGTCGAGGGCGACCGGCTGCACCTTGTGGCTGACGGCCACGCATGGCTCACCGCCACGCAGGAGGGCAACTACCAGTATTTCCCCGCCGAGCCGGTGCAACGCCTCCTCAACGTGGGCAACGTCGGCATCGCCACCGTCGGCGCGGACGGACAGGCCAAGGCATACCCCAACCCCACCAGCGGTCAGGTGACCATCGACCTTGCCGAGATACCCCCCGCGCCCCCGCTGCCGTACCATCGACCGAGCCCGAGCGACACCAGCGACGTGGACATGGTGCTCTACACCAGCCCGGGAGCACCCTTCTCGCAAACTGAGTCCGCCAACTTCCCCTACCACCAACGCTACAACATGAAGGTGAACGGCCCCAAGTTGCAATCGCACGACGGCATAGTCACCGCCTGGCTCACCGACATGCAGGGCCGCCGCGAAGAGGTGGTGCTCACCCCAACGGGTCCCGACCGCTACACCCTCGACCTCACCAACCGCCCCCCGGCCGCCTACCTCCTCACCGTCACCACCGCCGACGGCCGCGAACTCACCTTCCGCCTGTCTTAACCTGAAAAAAGTTGACACTTTTGGGAACAATACTAAAAGTAAAAATGAGACAAAAGACACAGACACGACAAGTGTACAATGAAGAGCTCGGATGTTACGAGTGGAAAGAGGTCGAGACGGACAGGTATGTT
>JAFZPH010000038.1 GCA_017550405.1 Bacteroidales bacterium | reverse complement strand
TCACATGGATGCCGTCGGTGGTCAGCGTGGTGGGATAGTAGGCGCGGAAGGGGGCATTGCCCGTCTCGCCGCTCACATTGTCGAACAGGGCCACCGTGGCGGGTGTCTGCGGTGTGGCGGTGTAGATGCCGCGGCCTGCGGTGCCGTACACGGCAATCTCGTCACCTGCCACCCAGTTGAGGGCAGTGCCGTTGAGAGCGGTCTTGCCGTCCTTCGAGGTGCATCCCTCCATCGTGGCGCGGAACTGCGTGCCGTTGCCCACGGTCTCCTTCTGGCAGGAGGAGAACATGAATAAACTTGATAGAGACAACAGACTCAATAGAGATGTTAATGTTTTCTTCATATTGATTGTTTGTTTTGTTATTATTGTGTTTGATTTCTTCAATGTTTTTCTCCACGTATCTCGCGTGTCATAAGTATTTGCGAAGTTCGGTTAGCCACAGATAAAACGTTTCGCTCAACGTCTTTTTTGTTATATCCTGTCTCCCACCCACTTACCTGTCAATAGGCCGAATGGTTGACACTGCAAAGATACGACTTTTTTTGAAATTTAACAGTTTTTCTGTCCTTTGCCCGCCATACCCCCAAAAAAAGACATGCGCCTTTCGGTGAGGAAAGACGCATGTCGTAGTGTTACAGGATTAGCCTGGGATTACGCCTCGGCGTTCTTCTCGATGGCTAATTTACCTCTGTAGTACCCGCACTCGGGGCAAACATGGTGGTACATAACAGGAGCGCCGCAATTGCTGCACGTGGTGAGCTGGGCTTTCTCCAAACTGTCGTGTGTTCTGCGCTTCGCTGTGCGAGTCTGCGAGAATCTGTGTTTTGGATGTGGCATATTATTACTATTTTTATTTGTTTATTTTTCTAACAATGTTTTGAGGGCATTCCAACGCGGGTCGTTATCGACCTGGTCGGCAGTTTCCTCTTGCTCAACACGCTCGTCGGAGATATACTTTAGCATCTCTTTGTCGCACTCACCCTCGGGATGAACTCGCTGCATGGGCATACTCACCACCACATATTCATACATCCATTGGGCCAGGTCGATTTTGTAGGCGCTTTCGGGGAGGAAAACCACGTCGTCATCGTCGGTGGTTTCGGTGTCGCTGAATTTGACGCAGAGTTTTTCTTCGCCCTCCACCGGCACGGCTATCTCGCCCAAGCAGCGGTCGCATATCGTCTTCACAGTGCCATTGAATGAAAAAGTGAAGAGCAGCATGCGCTCGTATTTCTGCAAAATGACCTTGAAATCGACCTTTCCTTCCCGGATTTCATCGTTCTGAAATGCGTCGAAGAAGGTGTTGTCCAGCGAAAAATCATACTCATAACTCCCTGGCTTCAAACCACTAAACTGTACAACAGTATCGACTTCAGGCTCCATTTTCTCGTTCGTATTGAGTTTGCAAAGTTACGACTTTTTTTTGACATAGCATAATAAAAAGAGAAAAAAGAAGAAAATACAACTTTATTCACTCCCAAAAGAACAAAAAAAACCGCGTCTCACGACGCGGAAAAAAAATAATTATGAAAAATGATGTTGAGTTTTTCGAACCTCGTTAACGGCGGGCGGCAAGGAGGAGTTCCATCATCTTGACGGCCGAGGTGCTGACGGGCGTTCCGGGGCCGAAGATGGCGGCGACACCGGCATCGAAGAGGAATTGGTAGTCCTGCGGCGGGATGACACCACCGGCAATCACCATGATGTCCTCGCGGCCCAGCTTTTTGAGCTCCTCAATGACTTGGGGAAGGAGGGTCTTGTGACCAGCAGCGAGCGAGCTGGCACCGAGGATATGCACATCGTTCTCCACGGCCTGCTTGGCGGCCTCGGCGGGAGTCTGGAAGAGGGGACCCATATCGACATCGAAGCCCATGTCGGCGTAGCCTGTGGCTACCACCTTGGCGCCACGGTCATGACCGTCCTGGCCCATCTTTGCCACCATGATACGGGGACGGCGGCCTTCGAGTTTGGCAAATTCATCGGTGAGAGCCTGAGCCTTCTTGAATTCATCGCTCTCTTTGGTTTGACTGCTATACACGTTGCTGATAAGATTGATTTTGGCTTTGTAACGACCGAACACTTTCTCGAGGGCGTAGCTGATTTCGCCCAACGAAGCGCGCTTGCGGGCGGCATCGATGCTGAGTTCGAGCAGGTTGCCTTCGCCAGTCTCGGCGCAGCGGGTCAGGGCGTTCAGTGCGGCCTCGACGGCTGCACTGTCGCGCTCGGCACGCAGTTTGTGGAGACGCTCGATCTGTGCGTTGCGGACGGCGGTGTTGTCGATTTCGAGGGTCTCGATGGGGTCTTCGTGGTCAAGACGGTATTTGTTGATACCCACGATGGTGTCGACATTGCTGTCGATACGGCTCTGCTTGCGGGCGCTGGCCTCCTCGATGCGCATCTTGGGCACACCGCTCTCGATGGCTTTGGCCATTCCGCCGAGTTTCTCGACCTCCTGGATATGTGCCCAGGCACGGTGAGCAAGCTCGTGGGTGAGAGTCTCGACATAGTAGCTGCCAGCCCATGGATCGACGACACGGCAGATGTTGGTCTCTTCCTGGAGATAGATCTGGGTGTTACGGGCGATACGGGCACTGAAGTCGGTAGGCAGAGCGATGGCCTCGTCGAGGGCGTTGGTATGGAGGCTCTGGGTATGGCCGAGGGCGGCACCCATGGCCTCGATGCATGTACGTGCGACGTTGTTGAAAGGATCCTGCTCGGTGAGGGACCAGCCAGAGGTCTGGCTGTGGGTACGCAGTGCGAGCGACTTGGGGTTCTTGGGGTTGAACTGGTTGACGATCTTGGCCCAGAGCATACGGGCTGCACGCATCTTGGCAATCTCCATGAAGTGGTTCATGCCCACGCCCCAGAAGAAGCTGAGACGGGGAGCAAAGTCGTCGACACTCATTCCGGCGTTGATACCAGCGCGCAAGTACTCCAAGCCGTCGGCCAATGTGTAGGCCAACTCGATGTCGGCGGTGGCGCCAGCTTCCTGCATGTGGTAACCGGAGATGGAGATGCTATTGAACTTGGGCATGTGCTTCGAGGTGTACTCGAAGATGTCGGCAATAATCTTCATGGAAGGCAGCGGGGGATAGATGTAGGTGTTGCGCACCATAAATTCTTTCAGAATGTCGTTCTGGATGGTGCCCTGCAGCTGTTCCTGGGGAACACCCTGCTCTTCGGCAGCAATGATATAGAAAGCCAGAATGGGCAGCACGGCGCCGTTCATGGTCATGGACACCGACATCTTGCCCAGGTCAATCTGGTCAAACAGAATCTTCATATCAAGGATGCTGTCGACTGCCACACCGGCCTTACCGACATCACCCACCACACGCTCGTGGTCGCTGTCGTAGCCACGGTGAGTGGCCAGGTCGAAAGCGCAGCTCAAGCCCTTCTGACCAGCGGCGATATTGCGGCGATAGAAAGCATTCGACTCCTCGGCGGTGGAGAAACCGGCATACTGACGGATGGTCCACGGACGCATCACATACATGGTGCTATAGGGGCCGCGAAGGAAAGGAGCGATACCTGCAGCATAGTTGAGGTGCTCCATTCCGGCCAAGTCATCTTTGCCATAAACGGGCTTCACATCAATCTGCTCGGGAGTCTTCCAACTCTTTTGGATATTATTCTCTTCCTCCCATTTGACAAAGGATTCCTTGTTTTCCTTTGTCCCACGAAAGTCTACATTTGAAAAGTCTGGTCTCATTATCAACAAATTAAATTAATGTTAGTGCCGTAGCACAGAATGCAAATATAAACAATTTTTCTGACATGTCAAGAAAAGAGTTTCTCTCTGTCAAAAAAAAGTATACGACAGGAGCCTTATTCCTTACGGCTGAGCAGGGCCAGCAGACGGATGAAGATGTTGATGATGTCGAGGTAGATGTCGAGGGCGCAGTCGACGGCGTTGTCGACGGTTTTCGGATAGATTTGTGACTTGGCGACATCATACCCTATGTAGGCGGAGAAGAGCACGACAAAAATCCAGTCGAAGGCTGTGCCGGTGTAGTGGAACAGGAATGTGGCCACCAGCTCGGCAAGGATGCCTACAATCAAAGCAATGAAAAGGGTGCGGCCCATGCCCAGAAAAATGTTGGGTGCCACCAGCCCTAGGAGGGTCATCGTGGCTGTGACGATGCCGGTAAGCAGCAGCGCTTTGGTGACAATGGCGACAGGGATGCCGGGCAAAATCAGACAAAGAATCACGCCAATGGGCAGCACAAGCAGATTGTAGCCGAGGAAACTAATCCAGGGATTGGTCGATTTGGCACTGATGGCTATTCCGGCAATGGCCAGCACAAAGTATCCGATGAAAATCCATAACGGGCCAACACCCGACAACAGACGCATGATGGGGATGGCAAAATAGTAGACCATCACGGTGTTGACAAGGAATCCCCACAGGAGGGTCAGCAGCATGACTGCGTTATAACGGCGGGCACTGATTTGGTCGCCCACGCCCGAGTTGAGGCGTTCCTCTTTCCGGGCACTGAATACTGAAAGTGAATTGGTTTGTTCCATTTATCATTAAAGTATTAAAGATACATCGTTGAATGGTTGTCCGAAGATGAGACACCGTCGAACAGCAATTATTCGTCCGTGTTTGTGGCATTCAAATCATCCGCCAGCTTCTGGTATTTCTCGGCCAGGTCGTCTTTGCCCATGTCGCGGTAGACCTGACTAAGATAATATGCGGCCGTGAAGTCCTCCTCGTCCTCTTCCAGCGCCTTCAAATAGCATTCCTCGGCATGAGGCAGGTCGCGGAGATTGGCATACACCAACCCCCGTTGGCACTCCACACCGTAGTATTCGGGAGCCAGCTCACGCACACGGTCGAAGGCTTCCAACGCCTCCTTGTAGAACCCCAGGCACGGGGTGACATCCACCTGAATGGTGGTTTCCTCCCCTTCTTCAGCATTTTCCGGTTCATGGCGCATCTCGGCCAGACGCACTGCCAGGCCCTCGTACTGAAGGCCAGCCTGGTTCAACGACAAGCCAAGGTCGAACCATACTTCGGCATCTTGGGGCGATTTCTCAAGCTCTTTCTTGAGACGCACCACTTCGTCGGTGCCGGTCGACAGCATCTGCTCCATCTGTCGTGTGATGGCCTCGGCCATCGCCTCGGGGGTCATATTGAATATATCCATAGTATTCTTTTTGGTTTCACTATCAATTTGCAAATTTACACATTTTTTCCGAACTAGCGGCAAAAAAACTCTTGCGCATTCCAGTGGACACAATCCATGTGGCTGTTCTCAACCATCTTACCACATCCATTGAGAGGTGCCCCGCATTTTGTTACGGCTTGCCAACCCAACTCTTTATGTCGCCATAATCCATGTCGTCCACCAGCACACGACCTTTGGTCACGTGGCCAAGGAAACAGCAGTTGATGCGAGCCTCGTCCATCTTGAGCAGGAAGAAGTCGTCGTTCCGCTCGGGGAGGGAGACGATGAAGCGGCCATCTTCTTCGCCAAAAAGGAATGCGTCGAGGCGGATTTCGCGACAGGTGAGGATGTCGAAGCCTACTTTTCCTCCGCTACCCTGCACCAGTGTGGCAAAGAGACCACCCTGCCCTACCCGACGGAGGGAGGTGATGACCTCGGCATCCAGCAGGCTGCCGAGGATAAGCTGGAGGTACTCAATATCCTCCTCGACGGTGGTCATCTTGACGGGGTCGGCCACGATGTGGAGGCATCGGCGGGCATACTCCGAGTCGAGGAACTGGGTGCTGACGTTGCCCACCATGTAAAGGAGCTCGCTGCGGGAGAAGAAAGCCGGCGCGGGAACTTGGTCTGCGGATTGGGTTGAATGGGTTGATTGGGCTGATTGGGCTGGGTCGAGGTTCTGGAGCACTTCGTGCGCCAAGGCGATACAGTCCTTTACGCGGGGTTCGCGGATGTCCTTGTGGGTGGTGTCGGTGCCGGTATAGAGGTATTCGTGTTTCTCCACCACATGGTGCTGCCCTTTGAGCCAGCCGTAAAGACTCTGCTGCCGACCATTGGCCTCCCACATGGCCAGGAGGGTGCTCAGCTCCTGCACCGTAGGCATACGGCCAATGATGCCCATCACCTCCTCGTAGGCGGGCTGGCTGATGCCCATGGCCTCCATGATTTCGGGGGAGACCAGCTCTTCGTCCGGTATGTTCTCAGCACTCATTCCTGTCACTTTGACTATTCTTCTGCACATAACGTTTGGCTCATCTTTTTATTGCCTTTGGCAACAAAAGCCTACTATTTCCAAAAAAAGATGTATATTTGCATCGTCAACCACCCGAGCCACTGACGGGTAAGTGGGTGGGCGACAGGACATAATAAGAAAGACGTTGAGCGAAACGTTTTATCTGCGGCGTACAGAACTTCGCAACTTCATACCTACCGCACGGTAAAACAATGACCATCGTCCATTGGAACGTTATACATTGTCCTAATGTATACTCGTCAGCGTGGGCTTCGGCATTGTTTATCCTCGGTAGGTGGGCATGCGAAGGCCTTGTACGCGGGATAAACGATGAGTTTGAGATACCCGCGCTTCTTTTTTTATGTTTCCTTGGTTTGGTTAAATTAGTCCGGTGTAGGTATCCGCCAAAGTTTAAAGTCAAAACAACACAAAAAAACATGACAAAAAACAACAGGAAGGAGTACAACGCTCCTATGGTAGAAGTGCTGGCAGCCCGCGTGGAACGCGGCTTCGAGGGAAGCCTTGCCCCCACAGGCAGCAACGAGGATCTCATCAGCAGTGGCGAAGTCCACGGCGGCAGCGACTTCGATTAACGGCAAGGCTCCACTTATCACGCGTATCACACGTTTAGGTGGATATGCATGATATGAGGAGAGAAGTAACAAACATTAATACCAATCAAATCAAAAGAATGAAAATGAAAAGAACATTAGTAAGCTTATTGAGCCTATTGGCTCTATCAAGTCTATTCACCATCACCTCCTGCCAGAAAGAGCAACTGGGCAACGGCACCCAGTTCCGTGCCACGATGGAGGGCTGCACCTCCAAGGACGGCAAGACCGCCCTCAACGGCACTGCTCTCAACTGGGTGGAAGGCGACCAAATTGCTGTCTATGGCACGGCTGGCTGCGGCATTTACACTGCCACCCCTCAGACTCCCGCCACTGTGGCAGTGTTCGACAACGTAAGCGGCGAAACGGGTGACGGAACCTTTGAAGCCTTCTACCCTGCCACGCTAACCACCGACGGCATTAACATCACCCTGCCCACCACGCAGAGTTACGTGGAGGGTTCTATCCACGAGTTTCCCATGTATGCCATGAGCGATAATCAAGTGCTGTCGTTCAAGAATCTCTGTGGTGTACTGAAACTGCACCTGGCTAAGGCGGGCGTGAACATCAGTAGCATCACTGTCACCGCTGGCAGCGAGATTAACGGCACATGGCTCGTAAACTACATGGTATATGCAGGCAACGACCCGGAAATAAGCGTCGACTACAGCAGCGGCTCTCCCATGTTGCAATATGTGTCGGGGGGCACAAACAGCATTACTCTCGACTGCGCCACAGCACAGGCCATCGACAACGGTGCCGACTTCTACATCTACCTACCTGCCGACAGCTACACGGGATTGCAAATTGAAATGAACACCGATGACGGCCGCTACTGCGTCAAGACTGCCAACACCACCATCAACGTGGTCCGCAGCCAGTATACCACCATCAACTTGGGTGAAAACGACCTGAATTTCGTAGCTCCTGTGCCCGAAGGCGCTTTGTCCGGCTTGTTCTCGGTGAGTGCCACACAACAGGTACGTTTCTCGCAGGGCAATCTGCAGTACCAAGCCAGCACCAATACATGGCGCTTCGCCGAGAACCAATTTGATTGTGTGGATTATGACAACAGCAACATCAGTGCAACCTACACTGGTTGGATAGACCTCTTTGGTTGGGGAACTGGAAACAATCCTACACTTCACATAGATGACTGCAGCTATTACAACACTTTTGTTGACTGGGGTGTGAATATAATCTGCAATGGAGGGAGCCAACCCAATTTGTGGCGTACCCTTTCCAGTGCAGAATGGAACTATTTATTCAATACCCGTCCAAACGCTTCCTCTAAATATGGCACTGGTAACGTTGATGGTGTTGGCGGTATGATAGTTCTGCCAGACAATTGGACACTTCCTTCAGGGTGTTCATTCACTGCCGGGTTTGCCGGTAATATATATGAGTGGTCATACCCCAATAGTTACACCCTTGAGGAGTGGACTCTAATGGAGGCGGCTGGTGCCGTATTCCTGACTGCGGAAGGTTGGCGCCAAGAGGCCACGAATGTCGTCCATAATAATGGCGCCGGCGCTTATTGGTCGTCCACAAACAGCGATGAAGATTGTGAGGCGTTATTCATGTATTTCACCAGCAGCGAATTCGAACCCATAGCAAGTCAATGGAGCGATATTGGACTCTCTGTACGTCTTGTTTTCAATAACAATTAAAAACCAACAGGGCTGATGTTCGTTGCAACTTATTATAGCGCAACAGTATTCTTACCACAATAGAGTATAAGGTTTTTCAGTCCATATTCCTTTGAAGCCCTTGCCACATACGGCAAGGGCTTTGTGTTTTGTAGCATAACGTTACAGCAGATATTACTGGGAACGGGAAGAGGAAACCATCATAAAGTGTTTTTTCCTTAGCCTTGTGCAATAAATAAAGGGAATGTACGTTTTAGTGAGGCATATTAACAATTAAGTAGGCACAAATGAAGAAACATCTTACTCTGCTTGCAGCTGCGTTGCTGCTTACACTTTCGGCCTATGCACAGGCCGACAAGGCTAAATTCTATATCGAAGGCCAGTTGGCCACACCCAACAAGAGTGGGCAGCCCTGGAAACTGTATAACATCCGCAGTCAGGGCATCAGCTTTACGGATAACGACACTATCTACGGCCACGACACCGACAAGGGTGTGCAACTGGTGTTTGACCACGCCGCCACGACCCATCCGCAGGGATTCGACTGCGGCATGAAGTTCTACCGCTGGCAGAACAACAGCGGCCGCTGGCAGGTGGACAGCGAGGTGGAGGACGCCCAGGCCGCTTTCTCACAACAGAAAGTGATGAGCATTATGCTGGTGCTGGACTGCAGTTCCTCTATCGGCAAGTCGGACTTTGTGAAGCTGAAAAACGCCGCCAAGCAGTTTATCGATGTCATTATCGACAAGTCGAGCGACGGCAATGTGCATATCGGCATTGTAGGATTCAACTCGATGCGCAACACCCGCACCTTCGACCTGCGTCCGCTGACCAAAGAGAGCCGCAAAGACATGTTCCAGTTTATCGACACCTTGCAGCTGAACAACCGCACGGCCTTCTACTACGCCATCAACAAGGGCTTGGACAACATTAAGGGCTACGTGGCAAAACTGAGAATCAGCAATGACAAGAAGTACGACGGCAACTATGTGATTGCCTTCACCGACGGATACGACAACGACTCGTTTGACCCCAAAATCGGCAAGGCCGCCGAGGGAACGGAGCACCGCTATTTCCAGCATGTGAACCAACGCATACTGAAAGAGAAGATTGGCGGGGCACCAATTGAAAGCTACGTGCTGGCCATCCGCGGCAATGATGTGGACCGCAACAACACGGAGTTCGAAAGGGTACTGAGCAGCCTGTCGCATAACGCCTCGGGCGACAAATTCTACTCGCTACAGAATTTCGACAAGTTGCAGGCCGCCTTCGAGGAGATTGGCACCAACCTTATCAATAAGTGGCAGAGCATCTATTGCTACATTCCCCGCGGCTACGACGGCCGTGTGCGCTGGACGATTGAATGCGGCGACGTGGCCCGCAAGTTCTTCATGGGCGTAAACGGAAGTGTGGGCAAGCTCTCCTACCCCAAAACTGATCCCATCAATAGGGACTGCGTCATGCTCGGTGTTGGGTTAGACATGACCTTCCCCATCACCGACCTCATCTCGGTAGGCGGATATGTCGAGTTGAACGCTTCGCGCGGCATCGGGTTTGCTTTTACCCCCACGGTGGGATTCTCTTTCCCCAACAACAGCGCCATCATGCTGGGAATCGGCTACCGCGGAGCCGACCATTTCGTCAGCAACGGCTTCCTGATGCGTGCCGCATACAAACTGACCAACCCCTGGTATATCACGGTCAGCTACTCTGTTGGTCATGGCAATACCTTTATGGTTGGTGCCGGATACACCATCTTCGGCCGTAAGATAGAGTAATACTCTTTTGGACAAAAAAAGAAGCGGGGTCTACCGATTGGTAAACCCCGCCTTCTTTTTGTATTGAAAAGAGTTGCTTATTCTGCTTTGCGGATGGTGAGTTCGACGCTTCTGGTGCGGATTTCCTTGCAGAGGGCATCGATGAAGGTGTCGAGCTTCGACTGACCCAAGTCGCCGTCCTTGCGGTTCCATACGGCCACGAGGTTCTCATCCTGCTCCTTCTGACCGATAAGCAGGGCATAAGGAATCTTCTGCATACGGGTTTCGCGGATCTTGTAGCCAATCTTCTCGCTGCGGCGGTCGAGGGTGGCCTCAATGCCGTTGCGCTGCAACTCGGCGGTGACTTGCTCGGCATAGTCAAGGAACTTCTCGGAGATGGGCAGCACACGCACCTGTTCAGGAGCCAGCCAAGTGGGGAAGGCTCCCTCATACTTCTCTATGAGCCATGCCAGGGTACGCTCGTAGCAGCCCATGCTGGTACGGTGGATGATATAGGGGCGCTGACGGCTGCCATCCTTGTCGATGAAGTACATGTCGAAACGCTCGGCGATAAGGGCATCCCATTGGATAGTGATCATGGTGTCCTCCTTGCCGTAAACGTTCTTGGCATTGATGTCGACCTTGGGGCCATAGAAAGCAGCCTCTCCGACATCCTCGACAAAGGGGATGTTGAGGTCGTTGAGCACGTCGCGGATATGCTGCTGGGTCGTTTCCCACGTCTCGGCATCGCCGATATACTTCTCCTTGTCCTCGGGGTCCCACTTGGAGAGGTGGTAGGTCACATCGTCCTGGAGCCCGAGAGTGGTGAGACAATAACGTGCCAGGTCGATACAGCCTTTGAACTCCTCAACCATCTGGTCGGGACGCACAATAAGGTGGCCTTCGGAGATGGTGAACTGGCGAACGCGGGTGAGGCCGTGCATCTCGCCGCTGTCCTCTTTGCGGAAGAGGGTCGAGGTCTCGCCATAACGGCAAGGCAGGTCGCGATAGGACTTCTGGCTGTTCTTGTAGACGAAATACTGGAAGGGGCAGGTCATGGGGCGCATAGCCAGCACCTCCTTCTCATCGTCCGGGTCACCCATGATGAACATCTTGTCACGATAGTGGTCCCAGTGTCCGGACAGCTTGTAGAGGTCGCTCTTGGACATCAACGGGGTCTTGGTGCGCATGTAGCCGCGACGGGTTTCCTCGTCCTCAATCCAGCGTTGCATGGTCTGCACAATCTTGGTGCCTTTGGGCATGAGCAGCGGAAGGCCTTGGCCGATGACATCAACTGTTGTGAAAATCTCAAGTTCACGGCCAATCTTGTTATGGTCGTGATTCTTGATGTCCTCGAGGTACTGCAAGTAGTTATCCAACTCCTCCTTGGTGAAGAATGCAGTGCCATGGATACGGCTGAGGGACTTATTCTTCTTGTCACCACGCCAATAGGTGCTGGAGGATGAAATCAGTTTAAAGCCCTTGATGGGACGGGTGTTCAACAGGTGCGGACCACGGCAGAGGTCGACAAAGTTGTTCTGTTGATAGATGGTGATTGTCTCTCCCTCGGGGATAGCCTCGAGCAATTCAACCTTATAGGGCTCGTTGCGCTGGGTCATTATCTCCAAGGCCTCGTTGCGGGTAACCTCCTTGCGCTCCAAACGGGTGGCACGCTTGATGATGGACTTCATCTCCTTCTCCACTGCGTCCAAATCCTCACGGCTAAATGGACGGAAGTCGAAATCGTAGAAGAAGCCATTGTCCGTAGCAGGGCCGATGGTTATCTTGGCTTCGGGGAAAAGGTTCTGCACGGCCTCAGCCATGATGTGTGCCGTTGTATGACGCAACACAGAGAGGCACTCCTTGTTTGTGGTATCTAAGAGTTCAATGTCGCAATCGGTATTGATGGTAGTTCGGAGATCAACAAGGTCTGAATTGTTGTTGATTCGGGCAGCACAATAATTGTTGAGACCCTCCGGATTAACCATCTTGATGATGTCGATAATGGAGCAAGGCTCCTGCGGCGACACCTCACCAAAGTTTTTTACGATTACTTTCATTGTTTGTTTCTCCTTTATATATAAAAAGTTAAGTAGTTAGCTACATAAAATTGCAATATGCAAAGATACGAATAATTGTTGATATGGAAAAAATTAATAATAGATGTCCTTCGCATTACGGGAAACATGCCGCCTGACAGAGGGGCGAAGAGCGAATGGGAACACATGCGGAGCCATGAAAAAGAGAGTGCCCGACATTTGGACACTCTCATTATACCAAGTATATCGTGGCGAGCAGAGATTAGAATCTCTTCTCTTTAATACGGGCTTTCTTACCGGTAAGATTGCGGAGATAGAAAATTCTTGCTCTGCGGACGGCACCGCGTTTGTTGACGTCAATCTGCTCAATGAACGGACTGGCAATGGGGAACACGCGCTCCACGCCAACGCCGTTGGTAATCTTACGGACAGTAAAGGTCTCGGTGGAACCACTTCCTCTGCGCTGCAAGACAACGCCCTGGAAGTTCTGGATACGTTCTTTGTTACCTTCTTTGATTTTGTAATGGACAGTGATGGTATCGCCAGCCTTGAATTCGGGGAACTCTTTACGCTCGACCAGATCCTCTACATATTGCATCAGTTCAGTTTTTCCCATGACATAAAGTTTTAAAGGTTAATCACTAAGTTCGTTTGGTTATTTCTTTACCATCTTGACAACAGCGGTGAAAGCCTCAGGGTTGTTCATGGCCAGGTCGGCGAGAACTTTGCGGTTCAGCTCAATGTTGTTTTTGTGCAATTCGCCCATAAATACAGAATAGGAGATACCGTTGATACGGCAACCGGCATTGATACGGTTAATCCAGAGTGCACGGAACTCTCTTTTCTTGTTCTTTCTGTCGCGGTATGCGTAGGTTTGACCTTTTTCCCATTTGTTCTTGGCAACGGTCCATACGTTTTTACCTCTACCCCAGTAACCCTTGGTACGGTTGAGGATTTTCTTTCTGCGAGCTCTTGAAGCTACAGCATTTACTGATCTTGGCATTTTTGTTTAATTGTTTTTCATTTCAGCGGCAGCACTTGGCTGCTCTTTTGTGCTCGAAATAATGGTTAATAACTCCGTTTTGTGACGGTTTGGCTCGGATTCGACGCAGGATGTGTCACCACAGCCACACACAAACCCGGCAACCTGTCTTTTTAAGCTAAAAGCATTCTCTTGACACGCTTCTCGTCATCGCGGCTCACCAAAGCGGTGTGGTCAAGATTGCGTTTCTGCGTGGTTTCTTTCTTAGTCAGGATATGACTATGATAAGCATGCTTTCTCTTGATTTTGCCGGTACCGGTGAAAGTGAAACGCTTTCTGGCAGCGGCCTTTGTTTTCATTTTAGGCATTACTTTACTGTTTTAATAAGTTAGACTATATTGTTACGATATAACTTGGTTCATTGTTTCTTGGGAGCGATGATTATCAGCATGCGCTTGCCTTCGAGCCTCGGCATGGCTTCGGGCTTTCCATAGTCCATCAATGCTTCGGCGAACTTGAGCAGCTGGGTCTCACCTTGCTCTTTATACACTATCGAGCGTCCACGGAAAAACACGTCCACCTTTACCTTGTTGCCTTCTTTAAGGAAACGTTTGGCGTGGTTCAGCTTGAACTCAAAATCGTGGTCATCTGTCTGAGGACTCAATCGAATCTCCTTAATGACCACTTTGGTCGAGTTGGCCTTCCGCTCTTTGTCTTTTTTCTTTTGCTCATAGAGATATTTCTGATACTCTATGATTTTGCACACAGGAGGATTGGCAGAAGGGGATATCATCACCAAGTCCAGGCCTTCGTTGTATGCCATGATCAACGCATCCTTTGTGCTCATAATGGTTGGCTCCATGCCATCGCCCACTACACGGACCATGGGGTCTGTGATGCGCTCGTTGATCAAATGTTCGGCCTCTTTTTTCTGAGGCCCTTTTCCGCGCCCTTTATTCGAATTATTGGGGGCGCCAGGGGTAATCGGTACTGCTATAACTTGGTTCTCCTATGTTTATTAATACTATACAATCTTATGATTGACAATTAGTTGTATTGCTCCCAAAAGCATATTTCTACACTTTTCGGAATTGCAAAGATACAACTTTTTTTTGACTTACAGCTTTTTCGCTCAAAAAAAGAAACAATATGCCGTTGACACGATTGGAAATTGGCAAGGTTGAGGTATCTTTAATCTCAAGCGACAGCCCCTTTCACCTGGATATTGAACCCCTCTTCTATTAATGGCATGACCAGCTTTGTCATCTCTTCGGGTGTGAACAGCTCCAACCCGTGAGCCGGAGTGGGGCGGTCGATGGTGTACACCATTATCTGACGGGGTTTCAACTCCCTGACGATATTCATCCAACCCTCGAGCACTTCAGGACTTGATGAGTCGAAATTGTATTCCTTGCTCCGTAGCATACATGTCTGCAGAATGAAATTGCCTTCAAACTGCTTCAAAGCTTCCACCACGCGACGCACATCATATCCCGGTGCAGGTTGATTGATTCGGGCAGCCAGTTCATTGGTAGGGGCATCAATTTTCATTATGGGGTTATCCACCTTGACAAGGGCGTTGAACACCGCTGGAAGATGCACTCTCGTGGCGTTGGACAGCACCGACACTTTGGCTGTAGGTGCATATTGTGCACGTAATGCCAAGGTGTCATCTATAATGGCCGGAAACGCTGGATTAAGCGTGGGCTCACCATCGCCAGAGAAGGTAATGGAATCCACCTTTGTACCCTGACGGCTCAGTTTCTGAAGCATCGCCTCTAGGTCTGCTCTTACCTTGTCAGCAGTGGGCAGCACGGTATCTTCTCGGCCGTCCTTATTCCATCCACACTCGCAATAGATACAGTCGAAATTACATATTTTCCCCTTTTGGGGCAAGAGATTGATGCCTAACGATGTACCTAGACGGCGGCTGAAAATAGGTCCGAATACGGTTTCTTCTCTTATCATTGTCCTATCCAGTGTATACGGTTTTCCTTCCTCGGTTTTGGCTGGGGTTCGGATGTGGCGGCATAGCCGATAACGCAATTCCCAATCCCAAGATAATTGCCTTCTATGCCTAACTCTTTCAAGATTGCCTTCCCCTCTTCGCCGGCAAAGACCTCACGGGCTCTGTTTATCCAGCATGAGGCCAATCCCAATGCATGGGCGGCATTGAGCAGATTGCCCATCATCAGACTGCCGTCCTCGACAGGGGTAAGTGCCACATCGGTATCGACAAGCACCACCAGCACAACCGGTGCGCCGTAAAAAGGGTCGGAGTCGACACCCATCACCTCGGCGTTCAAGCGGCTCAACTTGTCGCGCAATGCCTTGTCGGTGACAGCAAGTATAATCGGGCTCTGGGTGCCCATCCCTGTGGCTGCATACAGCCCTGCATTACAAATGGTCTCGATATCCTCTTTCGAGGGCATCTGCGCAGTGTAAGCTCTGACACTGCGCCGCGTCATTAAATCGTGTATCGTCTGATTCATGCTACTCTATTTTATTCATCTCGGTTGGGATGATTCTCATTGTCATTATGGTGTTTGGTCACATGCCACAAAATGCTGCTGTCCGACTTCTGGAGGTTATGAATCTTCTTTATCATCTGCGTCGACTGGGGCGTGTTCTGTTGCTCATGTTCTCTGACTTTCGGGCTGAACTGATACAAAGCCATCGAAATAACCATATACGCTGCGAAGGCAAACATGACCACGGCACAGGCCTTGTTGGTTATGTTCAGCACTTTGGCGGTAATAATCTCCTGGAGAAGCGAGGCCAGCTTACACTTCAGAATATCCAGCCCCAAAGTGGTGCCCAGCACACCCAGGAAGAAGATATAGCGTTCTGCCACCGTCAAGTTCAATTCGCCAGTCAAAAGGGCAATTACCGAAACCCAGTATATCCAGATAAGAGGATTGACAATATTGATGACAAAACCCTGCATAAAGATTGTTCTTCTGCGTGGAATGCCATCCTTACTTTTAAACTTTATCCGTGTTCCCTGTTTCTCGAGGCTTGTGACCTCCTTGCGTAAATAGTAAAAGCCCATCGCCACCAGCACCGCCCCTCCGATAGAGGCTACCCACACATTATGGAGCAGCTCATACAAATTAACATTCTTCAGAACTGTCAGCATCAGGAAAACAATGATTACATCCCCGACACTTACCCCAAAAGCAAAAGGATACGACCTCCTATAGCCATATTGAATGCTGGTACGGATCTGCGAGAAGAACGCAGGTCCGAAACTGAAAAACAGCGACAAAGCTATGCCGCACACTATTCCTAAAAACAGTTCTCCCATAATAATTGAACGTGCAAAATTAGTAATAATATTTGATATATTGAAAAAAAAGTACCATAATAGGATTATTTTTTGTATTTTTGCAAACTCTAAACAACATGTTCAATCAACAATAAAATACCAACTATGAAGATTCACGCTATCGCAGCGGCAGCCCTTTGCACCATTCTCTTGGCGGCCTGCAACAACAATCCCGAAGAGGCAGTCAACCATTTCTATGCAGCCACACAGGCAAACGACTTCGAGAAAGCCCTATCCTATACCAACATCGCCAAAGAGGAACGGGAGGGTGTTATTGACGTTCTGAGCGAAATGGGGATGGTCATCCACTCGTTTAAGGTCAACGGCTCCACCATCGACGAGGGCGACACAACAGCCACTGTCGACCTGCACATTGTAACCTCCAATGCATTCCACCCCGACAGCATGTCCGACGACATTAAAGTGCCTTGCATCAAGTCCGGCAACCGTTGGCAAGTCAAAATGATTTAATGCCCTCACGAAAAGCTCTTTTCATGAATCCTACTTTCGACCACATGCTCTCTCTGCTGAGGGCGTCACTCAACGACTCCCCTCCTGACATTCCGTTGCTCAGCACCAACGAATGGGAACAGCTCTTTTGGTTAGCCCGCAAACATGGGGTGGTAACCATGATAAATGATGCCATCGAGCGTCTTCCCGACGACAAACAGCCTCAAGGCGACATCGCGTTAAGCTGGACCCTGTCGGCCGAACGGACGCGCTACCACTATGCCCATCAAGCACAGGTTTTGGAATCCATCGACCAGAAAGCTCAGACCGAAGGAATCCCATACATATTACTGAAAGGGATGAGTCTTTCCAGGTACTATCCTAGACCTGACTCCCGCCCATGTGGCGACATCGACATCTGCTTTCCCCATCACTACCAACAGGGCAACGCACTCCTTGGCAGTCCCAACGCCCCTACCGAGGGCAAACACTCCGAAATAATTGTCGACGGGGTGACCGTAGAGAACCACCGTCAGCTGCTCGACCTTAACTATCGAAGCCAGAAGAAAGCCGAGGAGTATATCTGGAAGTCAATCGACAATTCTCCTTCCGACCATTTTCTCCCACCCATGGCCGACATGGTATACCTACTTATGCACACCATTTGCCACCTCACTGCCAAGTTTAAACTGCCACTTCGCAATATTATCGACTGGGGCATGTTCCTCCGCGCCAATCGCGACACACTAAAGCCTGCCGAATGCAACAAGCTATTACGGCAACTCGGCATGACCGATGCCTTCAATATGCTAACACAGCTATCATCCGAATTCATTGGAGCAGACCTCAGCATGTTCATCAGCCGTCCGCTCCCTAAGAAAGACATCATTCGGATGAGAGAACTCATCCTGACAAAGAAATACCTAGAGCCCGTGCCCAAGAACCTGCCTGTTCTTAAATACTTCCTTGCCAAAATCAAACGTCACTGGCAACGCCGCTGGCTCTATCGCTACCTTCCCTCAACCCGCATGGAACGCATTCTCACCATTGCCCGCCGCATCCTGTAAACATAACTTTTTATCCTAACAAATAAACAACAGAGGTTGACTCAATGAGCCAACCTCTGTTATTATAGAGTTCAACTAACTCTTACTGCATAACAACGCTGGTGACTTTGGAAACACCGGTGACCGAGAAGAGGTCGCAGGCCAAAGTGGTACGCTCGGAACGGATGACATTGGTGTTGTTGAACACGCCATTGCCTTCGTAAACGCACTCGTAAGTGTGGTTGGTAGCA
The DNA here is from genome assembly GCA_017550405.1 of Bacteroidales bacterium. Classification (GTDB taxonomy): domain Bacteria; phylum Bacteroidota; class Bacteroidia; order Bacteroidales; family P3; genus Colimorpha. The sequence continues at coordinate 5,515 of JAFZPH010000038.1, read as the reverse complement.
GGATAGGTCAGAGTGAAGTAAAGAGCAATGTGGATATTGGCATTACCCTCAACAACGGGGGCGATAGGAGCATGACCCAACATGGTAGCGAAATTACCGGTGGGCTGAACTTCCAAACCGCCAACATATACATCAGGATTGAGAACCCAGCAGGTCAGAACATCGGGGTTAGCCTCTGTGGGAGCAGCGCCATCCATAACCAGATAGGGCTCTTCAGTGTTCAGGTCAGCAATGTGGCCATAACCAGTCAGTTTGGTATTATCGGAGGAGAGGACAATCTTCTCAACCTTCAGGGTAGGATAATCGGTGCCATCGAAAGTCTCACCGGTGACTTTAGTTCTGGTGAACTCGTCAACAAAGTTGAAGCCGTATTTCACAGAAGGAGTCATCAGGGCAACGTTGTTCTTCAGGTAAACATTGTTGTTGAGAGTGACATCGGGAACATAGGCGGTCAGAGGCCAAGTCTGGTGCTCAGCACCCATCGGAGTCTGGATTCCCAGTTCAGCATCAGCAGGAATCAAAACCACATCATCCTTCATTTCCACAGTCCAATCGCTATAGTCAGCGGCGGTACCAGGAGTGAAAGCATCAGCAGGATAGAGAGCATAGAGAGGATTGTAGATGAGCTCAGCGGGGATAGCCACGCTACCAAGATTACTCTCGGTCGAGCTGGTGCCAAGGCCGTTGGGGATGCAGGTGATGGGGCAAGCGCCACCGTTCACATACATTTGATCAGTGTTGGTGAAATAGATCTGGTCTCTTGCACCGCTGAAAGCCTGCTTGTCCTGAGAAGTATATTTCTCACCGGAGAGCATGATGGTAACTTTACCGTTAGCATCGGGAACAAGATTATTGTCTTTTTTATTGCAGCCTACAAAGGCGAGAGTTGCAAGAGCAACAGCAAAAAATGTGTACTTTTTCATTTCGTTCTTCAAATTTTAAAGGTTAAAAATCAATGGTGTGGTTGTTGACGATACCTTCAACATTACCTAAACTTAACTGGAAGCCATTCTCCACGGCTACAACTTTCACCTGCACTGCAGGAGTGGAATACTGTTTTTTGTCTTTCATTGTTACAATTTGTTATTTGATATTAATTAATTATTTGTTTGTTCTTTTAATCATGTTGGTTACGAATAAATGGAGACCAACAAACACAGTCATTACTTTTTTTTTGCTTCATTAAACGTTTTTTGTTCAACATTATTTTGTTCATATCTCCACGCAACCAGCTAACATTTAATTATATACACAGATATCAAATGTCAGTAATCACGTTTCAATACATTGCAAAGATACAACTTTTTTTGAACATACAAACAATTTCTCACATTTTTTTTCAAATAATTATTTTTACATGCTTTCAGCCAATACTCTTTCCTACTTCTTCAACGCGATTTGCAGTTCATCCAGTTGCTCGGGTGCAATCGGAGCCGGGCTTCCGCTCATCACGTCGCGACCACTGTTATTCTTGGGAAAGGCGATGAAGTCGCGTATGCTGTCGGCCCCTCCGAACAAGGAGCAGAGTCGGTCGAAGCCGAAGGCCAGTCCGGCATGGGGAGGTGCTCCGTAGGTGAAAGCATCCATCAAGAAACCGAACTGTGCAGCTGCCTTCTCGTCGGTGAAGCCGAGTGTATGGAACATCTTGTTCTGCAAGGTGCGGTCGTGGATACGGATTGACCCACCACCTACTTCCACACCGTTTATCACAATATCGTAAGCATTGGCGCGGATGTCTCCCCAGCGGCTCTCGTCATCGAGCAATGCCTCGTCCTCGGGTTTGGGAGCAGTGAACGGATGATGCATGGCATAGTAGCGCTGTGTCTCGTCGTCCCATTCCAACAGGGGGAAGTCTATCACCCACAGCGGAGCATACTGGTCGGGGTTGCGCAACCCCAGTTGACCGGCCACCTCCAGACGCAAGGCACACAGTTGCACACGGGTCTTCATGGCAGGGCCGCAGAGCACCAGCATCAAGTCTCCCGGTTTGGCCCCGAATTTGTCAGCCACTGTCTTCAAATCATCCTGCGTATAGAACTTGTCCACGCTCGATTTGAAACTGCCGTCGGCATTATATTTGATGTAGACCATGCCACCGGCGCCCACCTGGGGACGCTTCACAAAGTCGGTGAGGGCGTCCAACTGCTTGCGGGTGTATTCTGCACAACCTTCAGCATTGATACCCACAACCAACTCGGCCGAATCGAAAAGGCCGAAACCATGACCCTTCACCACATCGTTTAGTTCCACAAACTGCATCCCGAAACGGATGTCCGGCTTGTCGCTGCCATACAGGCGCATGGCATCATTCCAAGTCATGCGGGGGAAGTCGCCAAACTCCAGACCCTTTACCTCTTTGAAAAGGTGCTTGGCCAACCCCTCGAACATATTGAGAACATCCTCCTGCTCTACAAACGACATCTCGCAGTCAATCTGTGTAAACTCGGGCTGGCGGTCGGCGCGCAAGTCCTCATCACGGAAGCAACGCACAATCTGGAAATAGCGGTCCATCCCAGCCACCATCAACAGCTGTTTATACTGCTGGGGGCTCTGCGGCAAAGCGTAGAACTCGCCAGGATTCATACGCGAAGGGACCACAAAGTCTCTTGCCCCTTCGGGCGTGGACTTAATCAACATCGGGGTCTCTATCTCGAGAAAATCCTTACTGCTGAGGTAGTTCCTCACCAACATCGCCATATTATGGCGCAGCACTAGATTGTTTCTGACAGGGTTGCGGCGAATATCCAGATACCGATACTTCATACGCAGGTCGTCACCGCCATCGCTGTTGTCCTCGATGGTAAAGGGAGGAGTCTTGGCCTCATTGAGGACATTCAACTCCTTCACCTCTATTTCAATCTCGCCGGTAGGAATCTTCGTATTCTTGCTGGCACGTTCAATCACGACACCTTTGGCCTGGATGACATATTCCCGACCCAGTTTGCGGGCTTTCTCACATAGCTCGGCATTGGTTTCCATATTGAATGCCAGCTGCGTGATACCATAGCGGTCGCGCAAGTCGATGAACGTCATACCGCCAAGGTCGCGGCTGCGCTGCAGCCAACCGCAGAGCGTAACCTCTTGGCCGACATTCTTAATGGTGAGTTCACCACATGTGTTAGTTCTGTACATTGATAATAGATTTGATAGTTATTATAGAATTGATGGAAATTATTGAGCAGCGGGGGTTGCAGGAGTTTGAGCGGCATCTTCGACAACTTCGTTGGCCTGCTCAGCCACCTCGGCCATTTCGTCAGCAACTGCACCGAAAATCTTGCCAATCCACGAGTTGTCCTTGTCGTAGTGCAAGGCTTCAATGCCAAAGCGGTCAAAGTAATTGTTGAAATAAAGCACCAAGAAGACGACAACCAGCACGATGAGAATGAAGATAAGCCAGATAAGCCATTTGGGCATGGGAGCATAGGGGTCTTTGGACATAACCACGGCGGGATATTTGGCACGCTGCGTAAGGGTGCGGCCAAAACGTGAATTGACAATAATCTTGGAGTTGATAGCCCAACCATTGGCATTCAGAACGGGTCCCAAATTACGTCCACGCAACTTTATCCAAGCCAAAATAGCAGAAGGCCCCGATATACAGAGCATGATAATAACAATGAATATGAAAGCTGAAAGCCATGAATGGAAGATGACGCCCATAATACCGGTGAGCGCATTGAGGATAAAGCCTATAGCCATACCGATGGCAGCAAAGATACCGGCGAACTTGGCGATGTCGAAGGGTTTCTTGGCGGCAGCAGGAGCGGCACCAGGGGCAGCCACGGCTGTGGTGGTGGCGTCAGCCTTGGCGGTGAGGTTCTCAAAAGCCGCTGCCTCTTTCTCCTCGGCCGACTTGGTGAACTTCTCCTTGCACCAGCGTCCAAACTTACGGTAGGGCGACCAGAAGGCCTCGCGTACACTGATGGGGTTCTCTTTGACATGGGTGACTACAGCATCCCAATCTTGGCCGCTGTTGTCATAAAAGACAGCATTCTTGCCCACACGGATATTGTTGATGTCGCCCGATGTTAGCACGGCCACAATGTTCATGGTCTCATTCTTGACTCGAGAAGTGCATTTGCAGTAGATAAGGAACATGTCACTGAGTTCGGAGTTGTCCATGTGCTTTGCCACTTCAGGACCAACCTTCAAACAAAGATCAAGGCGACGGGAATCGATATAGAGCTGACCGGCTTGGAAAACAGCGGGAATGTCCTTGTTGTAGAAATCAATCATCGCAACATAGTTGCGCAACAGGGTATAGAAGTCACGATAGAGATGCAGAAGACGTTCCAGCGGTTTGATGACATCGTGCTCGTTGGTAAGCCTTTCTTCATGGCCATCATGGATATTTTTGGTCTCTTCGTTCTTTGCCTCGACGTAAGCGTCGATTTTTGCTACTGCGGCATTCCACTCCTCCTCGGTAAGGGCATCCTTGCCAGGATAGTCTACATCAAGAACAAGTTCTTTCACCTTGGCAAACTGACTCTGCCATGCGGGGTTGATGCCGCCTTTAAGGGGAAGTAACGCATCGGCACGGGGCTTACTGAGGGGATACTTGGAAATCTCTTCGATATTCGTGGCGAAATTCTTCTCGCTGATCTCAGCGACCTTCTCGACCGACACGTCCAGAGCTGCAGCACAGTCATCATGGAACTGGATAAACTTGCAACGGAGAAAATAGTCTGTCACCTTGTCGCGGATAGCATCGACAGCAGCAACGGCATCGTCGCTGTTATCTTTATATGGGGCAACGGCGACGGACATATTTTCCAATGTATCCTCAAGTGCCTTGACAGCATTCTCGTCATAATCTTTAAGAAACTCATCCAACTCGGGGAGGGTGATAGTCGTCTTCTCCAGACCCATTATCTTCAGCACCTCAGCAGCACAGTCGTGCATCTGGGCGCCTTCCTCATTGTCGGTATTGAAATCTGACAAGTCAATATAGTCATGACCTTCAAGAATCCTATCCTTGTCCTTCACTACCGAACAGAGCCAGTTGGCAGCGGTGATGACCTCATCGGCGCGAATCTTACCGTCACGGTCATAGTCAATCAAATCAAGAGTACGCTCATCCAACTCGAGACCTTTGACAGGACAACTCAACACTGTCCATAACTTCTGGTCCAGCTCACCCAAGTGAGCAATGTCCTCACCACGGGTGATGCATACACGCTTCGTGCCACCAAGTGAGCAGTACTGCCACTTATAATTTCTCTTGTCTTTCGACAACTCAGTCTGTTTCTTTTCCATAGCGATGATATTACATTATTACTTAAAATGCAAAGATACAAAAAAAATAAAAAATAAAAGAAAATAGTTGTCCCCAATCTCTATCGAATCTATCATATCTATCGTATCTATCCAATCCATAAAACAAAAAAAGGGAGTCCCTTTCAGGGAACTCCCTCTGTAAAAGATTGGCAGCGACCTACTTTTCCACGAACATGCGCAGTATCATCGGCGATGACGGGCTTAACTTCTCTGTTCGGAATGGGAAGAGGTGGACACC
>JAFZPH010000037.1 GCA_017550405.1 Bacteroidales bacterium | reverse complement strand
ATCGTCCCGTATTCATATCAATGCAGTATTACCCTGCAAAGATACTCATTCATTTCAAATCGTCAAAAGTTAAAATCATTATAAATGACAAATATATAACAAATTACAAAATAAAATCAAAAAATAACGCATCACTAGTAAGTCATAAACTTATTACCTGACCATTATGAGAAGCAGAAGATTCATTTTAGTGTCATTACTGCCTATCTTGTTGGTGGCGTGTTCCAACAATGGAAGCGGCAAGATGGATGACACCACCGACACTCTGGCTGCCCTGCAGCAGGACACCGTGGCTGTGCCCACACAGCGCATCATCATCGACATTGAGAAACTGAAAGCACCCGACAAACCCCTGCCAACCGTCGGCTACGACAAGACTATCCGCGAGATACTGTATGATATGGACGAAGGAAAAGCACAAACCGTGGCGCACAATCGCTGCTCGCAGCCCTTGGTGCAATTGCCCCATCCCTTCTTCGACGGCATGCATCAGGCATACGCCGACCACCGTCCCTTTGTGCTCTCGCCCGATGCCGTCTGGCTGCTCATTTGCCAGGGTTTCTCTTATCATGTTAACTTCAACGCTGAGGCACTGCGTCATCTGTTCGTGGATTTCGAGGGCAAGAAAACACTCATCGTTGTCAGCAACGGCATCAGCCTCGACAACCCCAACAGCCCGTGGGAGCGTTACTTTCCCAAGTTTACCAAACAGATAGCAAAGTATGTGGGCGATAGCCTTGTTAACACTCTAACCTGCAACTTCTCCACCTCCACTATCGTCACCCGCGTTGCCTCTCAAATCACCCTCATGTCCGCCATGCAGGAATATTTCAACTACAAGATGTATGAAATCTGCGGCATCCCACAGGTCATCCTCGAAGGCACTCCGGAGGACTGGCACACCATCGTCGAGCGCACCGAGGCTCTCCGTAAATACCAGCTCGACTGGTGGGTGGACGAGCTTCTGCCCATCCTCCGCAAGATAGAGAAGGCTGCCAACGGCGAGGTGGACACCAAGTTTTGGCGCGGCATGTACAAGCAGCACGACCTCAAGCACGAAATGTGTGGCGACCCATATTATATTGCCGACGGCTGGATAGTCAAATTCTATCCCTACGATGCCGACAAGTATCGCAACGACTTCAAAGGAATCCACGACGGTGCCTACAACCTCCCTGCCGAGATAGTCTCTGTCCCCTTGGAGTTCACAGACATCAATAGCAAAAAACATGACCTCACCCTTTGGACAGGCTTCGTAGGTCTCACTCAAGACACCACCACCTTCGCCCTCCGTCCCGAGATAGGCTGGTTTATCACAAGAAAAAATAACTCTTCCAACAAATGAAACACATAGTTCCTTCTGTCATACTGTGTCTTCTGACACCATTGTTCATTCATGCCCAGCAGGTGTCACGTGACAATTGGCAGAGTCTGCAAGTTGTATTCACACCCCAAGAGCTGAATTATGGAGAAGCCTCTATCAATGGGCAGCAATTCACTACCGTTACGCTTGATGGCTACCTACCATCTGCCGCCGAGGGGCTACCCTGTCTGCCCACTTTCTCGCAGCTGATAGAGGTGCCACTCTGCAAGGGCTTTGAAGTACAAGTAACCGAATCTGCTTACGACACTATTCAACTGCCTGGGGCAAGACTTATGCCCACACAGCCCTCATGCAGCAAGTCCGACACCACACCCCAGCCGCTAATAATCAATGAAAAGCTCTATGCCACTGATGCCTTCTATGGACAAGAGGAGGCCTTAGTGAAACCTGTCGGCATAGCCCGCGACCGCAGTCTGGCGCGACTCCAGTTCTCACCAGTGCGCTACAATCCTGTGCGCGGACAACTCATCGTCTGTCGTCATGCGGTGGTGACTGTACGTTTTCTAGAGGCTGATAAAAATGCTTCAATCGCCCTCTTTGACCTACACCATTCACCTGCCTTCTCTATCGGCAACGGGGTCCTGAACAACCTTTATCCCAAGTCGGTGAGTAGTGCGGCTCCCATCCGATACCTTATCGTGGCCCATAGTTCTTTCCATGGTCAATTAGAGAACTTTGTACAGTGGAAACGCCGCAAAGGCTACCTTACCGACATTGTCTACACCGACACTCCTGGTGTGGGTACCACCACCACTTCGATCTCATCCTACATCCAAAGCCAGTACACCAACGCAACCCCCTCAAATCCTGCTCCTACCTATCTCCTCATCGTGGGCGACCACGAACAGATACCTGCCTTCACTGGCACCACCTCGTCCGAGCATATCACCGACCTCTACTATATCAGCTGGACCCCCGGCGACAATATCCCCGACTGCTACTGCGGCCGTTTCTCGGCACAGAATGTCAGCCAGCTCACTCCTCAGATTGAAAAGACCCTCATGTATGAGCAGTACACCTTTGCCGACCCCTCTTTCCTCGACCGTGCCGTCCTCGTGGCTGGTGTCGATGGTGGCAACGCGGGCGATCATGGCTACACCCATGCCGACCCCGCCATGGACTATGCCGCCATCCACTATATCAACTCCACGCAAGGCTTCACACAGGTTCACTACTTTAAGAACAATACCTCCATCGTCCCCTCAGCCCCAGGCGTAACCATCGGCAGCAGCGCTTCTTCCAACTCTGCCATTGTGCGCGGCTACTACAACCAAGGGGCTGGCTGGATAAACTATTCTGCCCACGGCAGTGCCACCAGTTGGGGTACTCCCAGTTTCACCACCACGCATATCTCCTCCATGACCAACACCCAGAAGTTCGGTCTCATGATAGGGAACTGCTGCCTTACAAACAAATTTGAGACCACCACCTGCTTCGGTGAAGCGCTCTTGCGCAAGGACAACTACTGCGGTGCCGTCGGTTACATAGGCGGCAGCAACAGCACCTATTGGAATGAAGACTTCTATTGGGCAGTAGGCCTGCGCAGCGGCATCAGCGCCACCATGTCCTTGGCCTACAATGCCGCCAATCTCGGTGCCTACGACCGTCTGTGCCACACCCACAGCGAGCCCTACAGCCAGTGGGCGTTCACCCAGGGCGCCGTCATGATGGCGGGCAACATGGCTGTCGAGAGTTCTACTTCCAGTCGTAAGCTCTACTATTGGGAAATATACCATCTGATGGGCGACCCCTCTGTGATGACCTACCTCACACAGGCCTCTGTGATGCCGGTCACAGCCACTTCTGTGCTGGCCATGGGGACAACAACCCTCTCGGTTTCCGCTGTTCCCTACGCCTACGTGGCACTTACCGACACACTGACTCGAACCCTTGTGGCCAGCGCCTTTGCCGACAGCACAGGCAACGCCGTCCTCTCCCTGCCCACTACACTGCCTGTGGGAGGATACGAACTGGCTGCTTCGGCTCAGCAGTACCGCACTGCCTTCACCCCTGTGTCGGTCATCAGACCTAGCGGCGCTTATCCCGTGGTGGGAAGTGTCGTCGCGCTCTTGCCGATGGATGCGGGCGACACCATACCGTTGGCTTTCACACTTGTCAATCTGGGCGACAGCACAGCATCCAGCATCACCTTCTCCGCTACCCCCTCCGATTCGGCTGCACTCACCCTCTTCCCGTTAGACAACCCAATTGACAGTCTGCCTGCTGGCGACACCGTTGTAGTAATACGGCAAGCCATTGTGGGACAGGATGTGACGGACGGTATAGTACTCCCGCTTGCAACCGCCACCCTCTGCAGTGAGAGAACCATCCCCAATACTGCCACCTATTATTTGATTCTCAACGCTCCCGACATTGTATTCAATATCCAAATTGGCGACGAGAATATCCTTCCGGGCACAAGTGACACACTCATCGCCACACTTGTCAATCAGGGTCACGCAACCCTCAACCCATGCCGCCTACAAGTTTCTTCTCCGACCTCTCTTCTCGCTTTGGGCACATGCACTTCCGACACTGGAAACGTCAGTCCAAACGCAGGTGCAATTCTCAATTCTCAATTTTCAATTCTCAATTCCCTCCTGCCCGGCGACACCGTCCAATGCTCTTTCCCGCTCCATGCCGACAGCCTGTTGCCTATGGGTATCGTAGTGCCCATAACTCTCACATTAACACAATTAAGCATTAACACAATCTACCCGCTATACATAGAAGCCAATCCCTTAGAAACCTTTGAAGGTGGTGTCTATCACTCCAACGGATGGACTCAAGGCACCTACCCTTGGACAACCACCAACACAGAAGCCTACGCGGGCAGCTACTGTCTACGTTCCACCTCCGCACTCACCCACAACCAGACGGCAGAAATCAGCATCCCTGTCACCCTCAGTGCGCCCGACAGCATCACCTTCTACTTCAAGGTGTCGTCTGAAACCAACTACGACAAATTCCATTTCTACCTCGACAACGACAACCTCGTCACCGAGTCGGGCGAAATAGACTGGACTCGTGCCGCTTTCCTTGTCCCTGCCGGAAGCCACCTGCTTAAGTTTACTTACGCCAAGGACTACAGCGTCAGCCGCAACGACGACTGTGCCTGGATTGACAATATCGCCCTGCCCCACCAGTCTCATCCAGTTGTTTTCCGTACCGACGACCTCTGTGTTGGCAGCCAGTATGTCATCTCAGGCGACACAATAAACACCGCCGAATCCGGCACAGGCACCTATATCAGTGCTGACGGCAGTTCACCAACCGACACCGTCCGGCTGATTGACTACATCATCCATCCCACCTACAACACCATCGACAGCTTAGTTGCCTGCGACAGCCTCACCTGGCACGACAGCACCTATACCGCCTCCACTTCCAACTCTCAACTCTCAATTCTCAATTCTTTCGGCTGCGATTCCACCGTCACGCTCCACCTCACCATCCATCCCTCCTATGCTGCCGAAGAGACTATCACTGGTTGTGACACTCTTTTCTGGAATGAAACATTCTTCACAACTACGACCGATACGACAGAACACCTGACCACCGTCAATGGTTGTGACTCCATCATGCATCACCATCTTGTGGTCAATCATTCTGTCTTAGATAGCATTTTCGACACCACAACTGCTGCCACCTACGTGTGGAACGATTCTGTCTACACTTCTTCAGGAACCTATATTCAGGTCTTTTCCACCCAACAGGGCTGCGACAGCATCGTCATGCTGCAGCTGACCATAATAAACGGAGACCATCAGGATATTTTGGTTCCTGACAACTGTTATCAACAGAGGCTCTCCGTAAAGGCCTATCCCAATCCCACTACCGGTCAGTTTACAATCGGCGCCGATGATGTGCTGAGTGTATTCGTGTTCGACAACTCAGGCCACTGTGTGACAAAATTCTTCAATGCCAATCAGTTCAATCTCTCGCAACTGCCTGCCGGCACATACCTGCTATATATCAAACTGAAGGATAGCTATACCATTTGCCGCATTATCAAACAATGACATTTGGTCAGATCCCCAAAGTAATGATGAAAAAGTTTGTTATAGTTTTTTATCTCTTGATTTCAATGACGGTTGTGGCACAGCCGTCGGGCGGTTATGACGAGGTCAACGACTGCCTGCGTTTCCTGCCCACTCGCGTCACCAACCATGTCCGCACCGTGCGGGAATACAAACTCCCCACCGATGCGACAGGCCAGCGCGAACTAATACAGACCACCCACTACAACCGCCAAGGCCATCAGACCTACAGCCGCCATCGCTCTGAGATTCCCGACAGCACCGAATTCTCTTACGATTCTCTCAACCGTCTTGTGCGATGGCAGCGTGTAGAACGCCGTTGGGACAACGACAGCCAGCGGATGGTGTGGAATCATCTTTTCGTCGAAAACATCGAATACACACCCGATGGGGTAGTCGGCCTCTGCCGTCTTGTTGCCTGCAACCGCAATGGCTCAGCCATTGACACCTCCGTTTGCACCTACCGTCTTGTCCGACTTGTCCGCAATGCCGATTATCATGTCACGCAATGCGACTATGCCTATTACGAAAGGGAGTCGTCGCAAGGAATGGTAGAGGAACAGACTGACACCTGCCGTTTCCGTCGTGAGTACGACGACAAAGGGAGGCTGGTACGACAGACGTATACCGACGAGGTCGGCTCGCGCGGGCTGGAGGGCTACGATGAGCGTTATGTCTACGACGCACAAGGCAGAGTACGCTACAGGATTAACAGCTACGGCGGCTACGACTCGCTTGCCTATCGCTACAATTCACAGGGCGGCATAATGGAAATGTCGGGCAAGTCGTTGGCGCAAGGCATCGAAACCGACATACACGTCAGCTACCGCCCCGACGGCACCCCAAAGGAGAGAACAGAAATCAGCCGTCCGAGCTACCCAAAGGAGCGGGACAACAGAGCCACTTCCAAAGAACATACAACTACCCGCTCCGTGTACGATGCCAAAGGCAGCGTCATTCGTGCGGAACACCCCGACTATACGTTGGAATACGACGTGGTATACTGGGAATAAATACTTGAATGTGTTAACGCGTTAGTCAGACTAACAAATTAACGCATTCAAGTGTGATTTTTTTCTTTTCGTAGCGTTTAATGGGGGTATGATGCAACATCAATTTCTTACGCTCATCGAGGAGCATTCTTCAGCTATCAACCGTGTGTGCCGGTCCTTCTGCCACACAGCGGAGGATTGCGAGGATTTGCGTCAGGACATCATCCTGAACCTCTGGCTGGGTTGGAAAAACTATCGGCCCACTGCCAAGCCAGTGACATGGGTGTGGCAGGCTACATAGGCAGTTCGCTGACGATGGTACCCTCCTTGGTCTGACGGTAGAGGAGTTATCCCACTTTGCCTCTGATTTTGGTGTTTACACCGAAGATTTTGCCATTGTGTTGTTCCTTTCATAAAATTAGTGTTTAACATTCTGTTTGTTTTGACTTTCGAAAGACGGTGCAAAAGTATGGCGGTGCGGGAAAACGGGATCGGGGATTGTCAGTTTTCGGGGTGCATTCGGGGTGGATTAGGGGAGTGTTTAGGGTGGCGTTGTCACGAAAAGAGAGTTGTAAAAAGTGGACAAAAAAGAAAAAAACGGATTAAACTGAGAAAAATGGCGGTGATTCGGCAGAATTGTTTTGTAAAAAAATAGTAACATAAACAAGTGAAAATAAATGTAATGAAGAAAATATTTAAAAATTGTGTTGGAATGAAAAAAAGGTTTTATCTTTGCTCCGACAGTTTCCACCACGCTTCCCACTTGAATAGCGAACCGAGGTGGAACTTTTGTTTTAGAACATGTTCACCACATAGCCAACTTTTGATTCTCACTACACAATAAATATAAAAGTTTTACGTTAATGAAGTGTTATGGATAAGGAAGAAAAGGTTAAATATTGGTTGGATTTGGTTGATTATGACCTTGACACTGCCGAGGCACTTTATAATGGCGAGCGATGGCTTTATGTTGCTTTCATGTGCCACCAAGTCATTGAAAAAGTCCTTAAGGCCTATTGGACGGCCACACAGGATACTGAGCCTCCGTACACGCACAACCTTGAACGATTGGCAATGGGTTGTGGGCTTTCCAAAGAGATGAATGAAGACCAACTACTTTTTATTGATTTGATGATACCGATGAACATTGAAGCCCGCTACCCTTCTTATAAGGAAGCACTTTCCCGAAGGTTGACACCGGATTATTGCCGCAGTATTATTGACAGAACAAAAGAAATGCAGTCATGGATAAGGAGCAAGCTTTAAACCTTGTACGACAGTACAAACAGACGATATCTGGCATGTTTGACACATCGAAAGTGTATATGTTTGGCTCTTATAGTAAAGGTTATGCCAATCCAGAGAGCGATATTGATGTAGCCGTTGTGGTTCCTGAGTTAAAGGATGATTGGTTCTCTGTTGTCCCGAAACTTTGGCGTGCTACCCGCAGTGTTAGCACTTTGATAGAGCCTGTTCTGTTAGAAGAATGTCATCCGTCGCCATTGTATGACGATGTGATGCGGACGGGTATTGCTGTATAATAATAGCAGACGCTAAAAAAACGAGGGCGAGGCTGGATAGTCTCGCCCTTGTTCTGTTTAACCCAAATCGGTCGTTAGACCGATATTACTTTTTTTTCAGATGCATGTGATTTTTTCCCCTTTTCTGCGTTTAATGGGGGTATGAATCAACATCCATTTTTGACACTCGTCGAGGAGCATTCTGCAGCAATCAACCGTGTGTGCCGGTCCTTCTGTCACACTACGGAGGATTGCGAGGATTTGCGCCAAGACATCATCCTGAACCTCTGGCTGGGCTGGAGCCGCTACCGCCCCACCGCCAAGCCGGTGACATGGGTGTGGCGCGTGGCGGTGAACACCGGCATATCGTGGTGGCGGCATCGCCATCGACAGGTGGAGACCTCACCTCTGGAAGGAATAGAATTACCCGACAATGGTTTAGACCACGAGGACCGTGAGTGGCTCTACGACCTCATCCGCCAACTGCCCGACAAAGACCAAAAGCTTTTGCGCCTCTACCTCGACGGCTGGAAACAGGACGAGATAGGGGAGATGTTGGGCATCAGCGAGACTAACGTGCAGACCCGCATGTCGAGGATAAAACAGAAACTAAGGAATCTTTCCGCCTCAGACTAACACATTAACTCATTCAAGCATTAACACATTCAAGCAAGCTATGAAAGATACAGACCAACTGATAGAACAGATGCACCAAGCCGGCAGGCAACGGATTGAGCACGACAGCCTTCTGGCGACAAAACCGTTGAACGAGTCACGCCATATCTGGCAATATGCCGCAGCGTTGGCCGCTGTGGCAATTATCGCCGCAGTATTACTGTTCCCCTCACGTCAGGAGCAACCGCTACCAGTAGTGGCGCACAACGAGTTACCCCTGCCTGTGAAACAGCAGTTGCAAGAAACATTCAATCAATCCGACTTTCAGACAATCAAGCATCAGGATTATGCCTACACCGAGACCGCCGACGGTGTGCGCGTATATTGTGAGGACAATTGCAACCCCGACGAGGTGTTGGACAGAATGAATCAAGTAATCAAAACATTACTGTAATATGAAAAGCATTCAGATTTGTGTTCTTTTAGCCGGCTTGCTGTTCGGAAGCCATGCAGCAGCCCAGACCACCCTCTACAAGACCTATGTAGGCCGCAAGGGTATCGATGCTACATGCATCGAGGACTTCCCGATAGGAAATGGTCTTAAGGTGACCGTCACCATGCTGGAGGCAAACGATTCCGCCTCGTTCCATCATCTAACAAAAAGCCTGAAGGCATTGCCATACAGTGGGACTAAGTCGGAGAAGACGAACAATTCTGTCGATTATTATCCCTTGAAAAAGAGCATAAATAAGCCATTGCGCGATTATGTTCATGAACTCGACAGTACGCCTGAGTTTAGCCATGTCTCCACGCTCGAAGGGTCGATAGCTACCGCCTTCTTAGGTCAGATGAAGAATATGGATGTGAAGATAAACCTCGAAAAAGACAGTGCAAAAGCCTCGTCAAAGCAGGCAAAGATACTGCACATCTACTGTCGCGCCGCCGATCCGTTGCCTGGCGACAAGGGTGTGTATCTGATTTATTTCTCCGAAGACACGATGACCGCGCTGGTGTTCCACTGCCCCAACGACGAGGTGTATGCCCAGTCGGTGAAGTATGTGCTGAAGACCACTGTAAAAAAAGCCGCTTCTGATAATTCGTCAACTCGTTAATTCGTTAGTCTTTGATGCGCCAGCGATTTACGCATTAACACATTAACGCATTAACACATTCAAATTATTAATTATGAAGAAACTCGTTTTCCTCATAGGGCTCGTACTATGCCCTATCGCCAAGGGGATGGCGCAAATTCCCCCTGAACTGATGGATGCCATCCGGGCCACTGTGGTCGAGCAGGCACCCAAGACTGACACCGCTAAGACCGACAGCACCAAAACAATTACCACCGGTGGTTCGCCGGAGCAGGACAGCCTGTTGCTCTTGCAGCGGGTGAAAACCCTCGAGGCTATCTCGGTGCGTGCGCCGCGGCCCATCTATAGCATGGACGACGAGGTGGTGAACTACAACGTGGCGGACGACGAGACCGTCAAAGGTCTTACCGCCCTCGATGCTTTGCAGAACGCCCCCAGTGTGGAGGTGGACATCGAAGGCAACATCACCATGCGCGGCTCCACCAACATCGAGATATGGATTAACGGCTATCCCACCCACATGAACGGCAATACGCTGAAAGTCTATCTCGAGTCGCTGCCCGCCGATGCCATCGACCGTATCGAGGTCATCAAGAACCCTTCCGCCAAATATATGGTGGAGGAGGGCTGCCACATCATCAACATCGTCACCAGCACCAAAATACGCAACAGCCATTTCCTCTCTTTCGGCCTCAGTGGCAGCAACCGCCCGTCGATTAGTCCGTGGGTGAGCTATGTGCTGAAGAACGAAAAGTTCTCTACCAACGTCTATCTTGGTGTGAGCAGCACGCCTACCCACAAGACGGAGCAGTCCAGCTCGACATTCCGTCAGGACGGAGCGGAGGGATTCGACACCACTGCCTATAGCTCCACTGCCACCGAAAACAACACTAACCGCTACACTGGCACCTTGGCCTTTAACCTCAGTTATCAAATCGACTCGATGAACGACCTCTCCTTCTTCGGCTTAGCTGTGACTTTCCCTGCCACAAAACATTCGCTCACCTCCACCGACCAATGGTATTACCTCCCACAGAGGTTGCACTACACTTATACGAACAGCCAGGAGAGCAGGGACTTCAACCTGATGGGAATGGCCAATCTGAGTTGGAAACACAAATTCGACAACGAAGGGCACAACCTGTCGGTCAGCCTCTACGACAACCTCAACTACAGCCACAATGAGCGTACCCTGCGGCGTGACTACACCCTGCTTGAGGGCATCCTGCCATCAGAGCTGAGCGATTTCGACAAAACCTACCTCGGAGGCATGACCAACAACAGCCTCACCCTCAGTGCCGACTATAACCGACCATTAGGCATCGACGACGAGCTGACGCTGGGGCTCTCGCTTGTCCCCTCGCTGGCAAGCAACTACTCCACACCCCGATATAATGTCAGCCCGGATACCAGCTTAAATGTCAGCCCGGACACCGGGCTTGACCTCTTGCGCCGTTTCGATAAAAACGACCGCACCACACAGACCTCCGCCTCTGCCAGCTGGCGACACAAGTGGAAGGCAGTCACCATGACTCTGGGGTTGCGCGGCTATTGGAATCGATGCCTTTATTCTTTGGATGCGCTCTTCCCCGACGATTCCTCTTTCGCCTATTTCTATCTCAAACCCTCGCTGCGGCTCACCTACCGCACCAAGAGCATGCACTACTTCCGCTTCTCCTACTCCCTCGCCACCTCTATGCCCTCGGCGGAGAACCTCTCCACCAGCCGCCTCTACGACGAAGACTCCTACAAGGTGGGCAACCCCCTCTTGAAGGCTGGCCACACCCACAGCGTTGACCTCAGCTGGAACCGCTATTTTGCCTCCCATGGCTCTGTGGGCATAGAGAGTTATGCACGTCTTTCGACCAACGACATCAACTACTGCAAAGAGGCTGTCAGTGAGATTGACCCCTACCTCGGGCGGCTCATCAGCTACAGCACCCCCTACAACGTAGGCAACAGCTACAAGGCAGGAGTCGAAGGCAACGTCACCTATCGCCCTGTGGCGTGGCTCAACTTCCGTCTGTATGCCAACCTCTACCGCTCGGGCTACGAAGTAAATCATCCCAAGGCGGGACACTACAGCAGCACAATGACCTCCTATAGTTTCCGCCTCAACTGCTGGGCAAACATCGCCGGGCGTGTTCGCCTCAACCTCTCGGGCAACTACAACTCGCCAACGCAAGCCCTCTTCGTCGAGCGTCAGAACGGCTACACCATTGATATGGGGCTCAGCGCCGACTTCTGGCAGAAACGTCTCTCGGTGGTGCTCAACGTCAGCGACCTCTTCAACTGGAACCGCTCCCAGTCGTGGAACACCAACCCCTACCTCCTCGGCTACAGCATCTCCCACACCGACAGCCGTTTCGTCAGCCTCTCCGTCACCCTCCGTTTCGGCAAGATGGAACTCCGGTCCATGGCAAGAGAAGGCGAATAGAATGGTGTGAAAGAGGTGTCAGACATGCTTCCGCTCGTGGGTATTGGGGGAGAGGTAGTCTGCTTGTTTCACGTTTCCATAGCTCTCGGCGGCGCGTTGCAAAGCCTCTTCGGTGGTGTACTGCTCATACAGCCGACAGGTGGTGAGAACCTTCTGTGTCGAAGCACTCTGCTCTTTCTCACCATACAGCACCACTGCCCAGCCCGTGTTCTCGTCGTCGGCACCGCCTATCGCCAGCCGCCCTTCGTGCGAGTAGAACTGCCACTCCCTCGTCGCAGCGGATGTTCCAGTCGTGGTTCGTTGTGTCGGATTTGCAATCCGACACATTTATTACTAGGATTTGTAATCCGCTTTGCTATCAAAACATTTTTCCAGACACTATCCAGCAGTGGAATTTTATTTCCCTACGGGATAGAACAACCTCGCCGAGAGAACGAAGAAGGATCGAAGAACCATCATACACACTTTAAGCGGTTTTTTATTTGTTTTGTGTCGCGTCCCTGTCGGGACGCTGGTCTATTGGTTGTCTTGTCACGGCACTGCGAGGACTCTGTCCTCTTGTACCGTGTTATGCAAAGTCTAGTCCCTGTCGGGACGAATCGCCGTTTTTATACTATTTCGCTGAGCGCCTATGTCTTAACCTGAAAAAAGTTGACACTTTTGGGAACAATACCAAAAGTAAAAATGAGACAAAAGACACAGACACGACAAGTGTACAATGAAGAGCTCGGATGCTACGAGTGGAAAGAGGTCGAGACGGACAGGTATGTTTT
>JAFZPH010000006.1 GCA_017550405.1 Bacteroidales bacterium | reverse complement strand
CAATTGACTCTTAATCAATGGGTCCAGGGTTCGAGTCCCTGCCAGGACACTACTGCGGGGTGTAGCGCAGTTGGCTAGCGCGCCACGTTCGGGACGTGGAGGCCGGAAGTTCGAGTCTTCTCACCCCGACCAAAACTCTTCCCCCGTCCGGGAGAGACCGCTTTCCAAACATTTTACATCAACACCGCAATGCCACTTTAGCTCAGTTGGTAGAGCAACGCATTCGTAATGCGTAGGTCTGCGGTTCGAGTCCGCAAAGTGGCTCAGCGTCATTTGACGTCAATTTAGTAATAATCATTAATAAAAGTACAAACATGGTAAATCGTTACGAAACCGTTTTCATTGTAACTCCCGTTTTGTCTGAAGAACAGATGAAGGAAACGGTAGAGAAGTACACCAACTTCTTAAAAGACCATGGTGCAGAAATCATCTACACCAACAACTGGGGTATGCGCAAGCTGGCTTATCCCATCCGCAAAAAGAACACAGGATTCTATTACCTCATTGAGTTCGAGGCTGAGGGCAGCGTCATCGCCGACCTCGAGGTGGCTTACAAACGCGACGAGCGTCTGCTCCGCTTCCTCACCGTCTCTCTCGACAAGTATGCCATCGCCTACAACGAGAAGAAACGCAACGCCAAGAAGGCTGTTGAGGAACCCGCCGAAACCCAGGAGGCAAACAATTAAAATCAGTGTAAGCGAGAATACAGATTATCCCCGCAACATTTTAAAACATTAGAATCATGGCTAACGAAACCGAAATTAAATATCTCACCCCGATTGCCGTCGAGACCCAGCGTAAGAAATACTGTCGTTTCAAAAAACTCGGCATCAAATATATTGACTATAAAGATGCTGACTTCCTGCTGAAGTTTGTCAATGAGCAGGGCAAGATTCTGCCCCGCCGCATCACCGGTACTTCCAACAAGTATCAAAAGAAAGTGTCCAAGGCTATCAAGCGTGCCCGCCATCTGGCCCTGCTGCCCTATGTAGCCGATTGTTTAAAATAATAATAGGAGGAAGAATAGAATGGAAATTATACTTTTGCAAGATGTAGCCAACCTCGGTTACAAGGACGATATCGTCAAAGTTAAAAACGGATACGCCAACAACTATCTTCTCCCCAACGGCATGGCCATCATCGCCACTCCGTCCAACCGCAAGGTTCACGCCGAGAATCTCCGCCAGCGTGCTTTCAAAGAAGAGAAACTCCGCAAGGATGCCGAGACCCTCAAGGCTGCTGTCAACGAGAAGAGCGTCCGCCTTATCGCCAAGGTCGGTGAGAACGGTCACCTTTTCGGCTCCATCACCAGCGACCAGATTGCTGAGGCCCTGAAGGAGCAGCACAACTACGACATCGACCGCAAGAAGATTGTTGTAGACGGTGCAAAACTCAAAGAGGTCGGCACTTTCCCCGCTCAGATTAACATCTACAAGGACATCAAAGCCCAGATCACTGTCGAGGTTGTCGCTGAATAATAATATCAGCAATGATGATACCCTAAGCCGCTCCAAACGAGCGGCTTTTTTTTGTCTAATTTGTGGGAGAAAAGAAAGACAAGCCAATGTTGACTCGTCTTTCTATGTAACATGGGAGCAGTGCTTTACTTGCACTTGGTCTCCTGAACCATACCTCCAACCGTTTGAGAGGCGTTGAGTTTTGAGCAGTTGGTGGATTCCTTCTTTTTTAGAGCCATTCCGCCGACAAGAACAGAGTCTCTTTGGCGGAAAATTCTGCTCCTTTATTTCGATTAGAGCCCTTTTATGGGAGAAAAGTGGCACAAGAAAAAAAATCAAGATTACTGTATGTATATTACAATCAGCATAATCGGAGATAAGTCTTTGATGTAAATATCTGTTATGGAACAGCCTTTCTGTTGAAGAAAAAAAGCAAGGCAAGCCAACGGCTTGCCTTGCTTTTTTCTCTATAGGGCTATCGCCTAATTGCATTTGGTCTCTTGCACCATACCTTCAACGGTCTGGGTAACATTTAGTTTGGCGCAGTTTGTGGCTTCCATAGTAACAGTTTGAACAACTGCACCGTTCATAGTGGTTGTGCAGGTGCATTTTTTCTTGCAGCTGCCAAGGCAAAATACTACTGCAACGATAGCGAGAACTGTAATAACTTTCTTCATGATTCTGTATTTTGGTGGGTTCTATTTATTAACTTTCTGGTCATCCAAACAGACAGAACCCATTAATCTGCCAGACAACCGTTGTTTAACATTCAGTTTACGAATGCAAAGATACGACTATTTTTTCATTTGACAATATGTTATTTGTCATATTTTTTGATGTGTATAGGTAACAACTTGATATTGTATCTATTGTATTGCAATTAAATTAAGTTGATATTTCTTAATCTGCTATAGTCTGCACATAATAATAGACAAGGTCTGTCAGTGTAATGTTGGCTTTTTCCTCACAATTCCCATTCTACGGGACATCATGTCTCCCATTGTTTATACCATGAATCGCTGATATGGCATAAACAGACCTGAAAAAAGAGAGATTGATTGAAAAGTCGGCCTAGACCGATTTGGGATTATAGCACGTGACATCGCCATACAGAAACGGTGGTGCTGTGGCTGGGCAGACTATGTCTCTGCAACAGTGAAAGCAGAACGATCGTTATACGCGAGGAGACAGAGGTCAGGTCGTGAGGATGGCGATGGCTTGCGCGGCATCCTGTGCTGTGAGGCCGCAATTGGGGTTGGTATTGATGAGATAGGGCCGCTGCTCAGGCAGGAAGTCGAGTGCGTCGTCGAGGATGACATATCGACAGGTGTCGGGGTCGGACTGGGTGTTGGTATAGAGCCATTGGTTTATCTCCATTCCACGGTTGAACATGAAGCCAGACATGACGATGGGGGTTACATCCAGCAGTGTGCCAGGCATGTTGCGGCATGTCCATAGCGCCTGAAGGGTGCTGAGCCCTTTGTATTTCCATGAGGATGTCACGACGATGCCTGCGTCGGTCGAGTCGACAATGGTACGCAAGTTGGCAACAGCCTCGGGGTCGAAATAGGGGCCAAGGTCATCCTTGAGGGACTGGCGTTTTTCGAGGAGGGTTTGTCGGTGCTGCTGTGTGCAGATTACCCCGTCGAAGTCGAGGAAGATGTATCTTTGCATAGATTTTCGATGGAGGAGCATATTGCGGCACAGGGTGTGTGTTGAGTCCCGGTGCCGCAGGGATGTTGTCCTGTTGTCAGTTTTTCTTGCGCGATGTTGTACTCCTGGACTTGCCTTTTGTGCTGTCCGCTTTCTTCCTTTTGGCCTTCGGGGCGGACTTTTTGGGTTCGGCCATTGGTGAAGAGGCCTTCTTGCTTCGCCCGCGACGGTCTTTTGCTGTCTTGCCGCTGGGGATGTCGTAGGTCTCGTCTACCAACTCGAAATCAATCAGCTTCTTCATCATGTCGACACCTCTCACACGGATGGTGACGGGGTCGCCCAGTTTGTAGCATTTGCCGTGACGGCGTCCGATTACCTGGTAGTTGTCTTCGTCCAGCATGAAGTAGTCGCCTTGCAGTGAGCCGATAGGAATCATGCCTTCGCATTTGTTGCCTTCGATTTCCGCATAGATGCCCCATTTGCTGACGCCCGAAATCAGTGCAGGGAATTCCTGTCCCAGTTTGTCGCTGAGGAATTCGGCCTGTTTGTATTTCACGCTGGCCCGTTCGGCGTCGGCGGCTTGTTTCTCCATACGTGAGCAGTGCTTGCAGTATTCTTCGTATTCGTCAGCGCTGACGGAAGTACCGCCGTGCAGGTAGCGTTCCAGCAGGCGGTGGACCATCAGGTCGGGGTATCGGCGGATGGGCGAGGTGAAGTGGGTGTAGAAGGCAAACCCCAATCCATAGTGGCCGATGTTCTGGGTGCTGTAGTAGGCTTTGGCCATCGTGCGGATGGCGATATTGTCAATCATGTATTCTTCCCCTCGTCCGGCAATGGTGTCGAAGAGGTCGTTGTAGCTGTGGGCAAGGGCTTGGCGTGAGCCCACTTTGATTTTGAATCCCAGTTTGGCTACGAATTCCACAAAGGTGTTCAGTTTCTCGGGGTTGGGCTCGTCGTGTACTCGGTAGACGAAGGTCTTTGCGGGGGTCGGCTTGGAATCCTTTGTTTTCCCCTTCTTGGTCATGCCCACATGCTCGGCCACTTGTTTGTTGGCCAGCAGCATGAATTCCTCGATGAGCCAGTTGGCCTCTTTCGACTCTTTGATGTATACACCGATGGGCTTGGCGTTTTCGTCCAGATGGAATTTCACCTCTTGGCTTTCGAAGTTGATGGCGCCTTCGCGGTAGCGCTCTTCGCGCATGATGGTGGCCAGTTTGTGAAGCATAAGTATGGCGTTGCCGGTAGGTTCCTCGCCAGCTTTCACGCTGTCGGTGTCGATGATTTCCTGGGCTTCTTCATAGCTGTAGCGGCGGTCACTGTTGATGACGGATTTGCCCATCCATACTTTCTTCACTTTGGCTTCGGCTGTCATTTCCATCACGACACTGAAACAGAGTTTGTCCTCGTGCGGGCGCAGGGAGCAGACACCGTTGCAGAGCTTTTCGGGGAGCATGGGGATGGTGCGGTCGACAAGGTAGACGCTGGTGCCGCGGGTGTAGGCTTCGCGGTCGATGGCGGTGCCGGGTTTAACATAGTGAGATACGTCGGCGATGTGTACGCCCACCTCCATGTTGCCGTTGGGCAGCGTGCGGAAGGAGAGTGCATCGTCGTAGTCTTTTGCATCCTCGGGGTCGATGGTGAAAGTGGTGACGGAGCGGAAGTCCTTGCGACCTTCATAATCCTTCTCGGTAGGAGGGAGGATGTGCTCGGCCTCTTTCTCGGCCTGTGGCGGGAAGTCGAGCGGGAAGTCGTATTCGGCGAGGATGGACTGCATCTCCACGTTGTTGTCACCCGGACGGCCGAGCCGTTTGATAACGCGTCCCACGGGGTTGTTCATGCGCTCTGGCCAGTCGGTCATCTCCACCAGGGCTTTCTCGCCGTCGGTGGCACCGGCCAGTTCGTTGAGCGGGATGAAGATGTCCACAACCATCGAACGGCTGTCGCTCACCAAGAAGGCAAAGCGGTCCTGCCGTTGAATGATTCCGACGAAACGGGTGCGGGCGCGATGCAGTATTTCTACTACCTGGCCTTCGGGTTTGTGCATCTTGCGTTGCGGGAACATCAGCACTTTCACGGTGTCGCCGTGCAGGGCGTGGCGGGTGTTGTTCGGAGTGATGAGTACGTCCTCGAGGCCTTCGTCTTGGGGTATGACGTAGGCTTTGCCGGTCTGCTTCATGTCGATGGTGCCGACAATATAGTTTTTCGGCAGCAGGTCGTCGTTGATGTTCTTGGGGTTGATTTTGAATTTGCCGCGAGCGTTGTCGTCCTCAACCAGTATTTTGTCCTCTGCCAGTTCCTGCATGGTGGCAAGAACCAACTGGCGGCTGCCCTTGTCGTGGGCGCCGAGGCGCGAGGCTATCTGTTTGTGGTTGAATGTGTCGAAGGGGTTGTTGGCAAATATCTTTAGTATCTGTTTTGCGTAGATTTCGTTCATGTTTGATAAGGTTAATGTTTAGTGGGGGAAGGGATAAAGGCTTCCTGGATGAAACCGCAGCGAATCAGCAAGGCATTGTTGTCCGGGTCGCGACCCATGAAGTTGCGGAACAGCACAGAGGGGTGTTCGGTGCCCCCTTTCGACAGAATCTCCCTACGGAATGACTCGGCGGTTGCTTTGTTGAAGATGCCTTCCCGTTTGAATTTAGAGAAGATGTCGGCGTCAAGCACTTCGGCCCATTTGTAGCCGTAGTATCCCGAAGCATAGCCACCTGCAAAGATGTGGGTGAAGGCTGTGCTGGTGCAGGTGCCTTTCACGATGGGCTGCAGTTCCTTCATACGTGAGTGCTCATATTCGTCTATGCGTCCCTCGATGGGTTCGTTCAGTGTGTGGAACGCAAGGTCAATCCATCCCAGGTTCAACTGACGGACGCAAAGCCATCCGGCCAGATATTTCTCGGCAGCCTTGATTTTGCGTATGTAATCGCCGGGGATGGTGTCATTGGTAAGATAGTGGCGGGCGAAGGTGTTGAGGAACTCGGGTTCGTAGCACCAGTTTTCCATCACCTGTGAAGGCATTTCGACAAAATCGCGTTTCACGCTGGTGCCGCTGAGGCTGGGATAGGTGCAATCGGTGAGAAGGCAGTGCATAGCGTGTCCGAACTCATGCATAAAGGTCTCCATCTCGTCGAAACTCAGCAGCGAGGGTTTGTCTCCCACGGGTTTGGAGAAGTTGCATACCACCTGCACCAATGGTCTAATCTGTTTGCCTCCAATATTGCTCTGTTCGCGGAATGTGGTCTTCCAGGCACCGCTGCGCTTGCTGGCTCTCGGGTGCATGTCCAGATAAAGCACACCCATGAAACGATTGCCGTCCATCACCTCATAAACCTTCACGTCGGGGTGGTAGACCTCGATGTTGTTGGTCTCGCGGAACGTGATTCCATACAGGCGGCCGTACAGGTCGAAGATTCCCTGCCGCACTTTCTCCATCTGCAGGTAGGGCCGCAGCAGTTCCTGGTCGAAGTCATACTTCTGCTGCTTCAGTTTCTCGCTGTAGTAGCTGAAGTCCCAGCGTTGCAGCGGAAGTGTGGCGCCAAGACGTTGAGCAAACTCCGAAACCTCGGCAAGGTCTTTTTTGGCGAAAGGCATGGCCTGACTATAGAGGTCGGTAAGGAATTTGGCCAGTTTATCGGGGGTGTCGCACATGCGGTCGCTCAGCACATATTCGCAGTAATTCTCATAGCCCAGCATCTTGGCTTGTTGGTAGCGTAGATGGGTCATCTCGCGTATTATCTCGTTGTTGTCGTTCTCGTTGCCCCGGTTGCCGCGACTGTTGTAGGCACGCCACATCTGCTCGCGCAGTTCGCGGTTGTCGGCATAGGTGATAAAAGGACCGTATGACGGATATGCCAGCGTGAATACCCAGCCCTCCATACCGCGCTCCTGAGCCTCGGCTTGTGCTGCAGCCACCACATTCTCCGGCAGACCGTACAAGTCTTCGCTTTTAGTGATATGGAGAATGTAATTATTGTTGTCCGCCAGCACATTCCTGTTCATCTGCTGCGACAGCTGCGACAGGCGTTCGCTGTTGCGTGCATAGGTCTTCCTGTCTTTGCCTTTCAGGTTTACGCCGTTGCGCACAAAACCCTTGTAGGTCTTCTCCAGCAGGGTACGCTGCTCAGTGGTGAGGACGAGTTTGTCGCGCTGGTCGTAGACGGTCTTGACCCGTTCGAACAGCTTCGGATTCATGTCCACGCTGTTGGAGAACCGTGTCAGTTCAGGCGTCAGGTCCATCACGATGTTCTGCAACTCCGTGTTGGTGTTGCATTCGTTCAGGTTGAACATTACATTGCAGATACGGTCCAGCCGCTCGCTGGCCGTCTGCATGGCGACGATGGTGTTCTCAAACGTGGGAGCCTCCTTTTGTCGGATAATACGTTGGATGTTGCCCTCGGCTTCCTTGATGGCTTCCTTCACAGCGGGAGCATAGTGCTCGTTGCGTATCTTGCTGAACGGCGGTGTCTGATGCGGAGTGTTCCACTCCTGCAGCAACGGGTTGGCGCTCTGCCCTGCGGCGGGCTGTGCAATGGCGACGATGGTCATAATCAAGATGTATTTGGCAGTATTCTTCATTTTTTTTAGATTTATTATGATTCTTTCGCTAATTATAGTGCAATAAAACTGAGATTGCTCCGTTTTTAACATAACGCAAATATTCGAAATTATTGCATAGAATAGAAAAAATTAATTGGAATAAACACAACAAAACACATTAATGCCATGAAGAAAATTGTATCGGTATTATCTCTCGCCATGGTAGCCATGGTTTTTGCAGCTTGCAACACCCACCAAGCCGAGTTGGACGCTGCCATCAAGACAAACGACTCGCTTTCCTTGATTATCCAGAACAAGGATTCCGAACTCGATTCGCTCTTTGCCACCCTCAATCAGATTGAAGAGAACCTGGCTGCTGTCAACTCTCGCTACAATACTGTGCAGGAACTGCGCCGCGCCAATATGGAGGGCCAGCCGAACGTCAAGAGCCAGATTAGCGCCCAGATTAAGGATATTGAAAATCTGATGGCCGCCAACCGCCAGAAAATTGCCAGCCTCCAAGCAAAGATTAATACCGAGACCAAAGAAGGTGCCCGCCTTCAGGAACTGGTCTCCCATCAGGAAGAGCGCATCGCCCAGCAGGAGTCGCAGATTGCCCAGCTCCTCACCGAACTGGAAAACAACAAGGTCATCATCAAGAAACTCAACCA
Organism: Bacteroidales bacterium; assembly: GCA_017550405.1. Classification (GTDB taxonomy): domain Bacteria; phylum Bacteroidota; class Bacteroidia; order Bacteroidales; family P3; genus Colimorpha. Next base: position 211,139 of record JAFZPH010000006.1, on the reverse strand, counting down.
GGATGTTAGCGACCTTACCGCCTCCAACGAACAGAAAGAACAGTACATCAAACAGCAGACCGCTGAAGCCAACCGCGCTTACTATGTGGTTGGCAACTACTCCGACCTCAACGAGGCAGGTATCGTAAGCAAAGCAGGTGGATTCATTGGCATCGGCCGTCGCCAGGGTACCAACAGCGAGATGCCCCTCGACCGTTTCACCCAAATCGACCGCACCAAGGTCACTACGATTCCCATCAACATGAAGCGCGCTCTCGTGGTTTCCAAGCACCCCGAAAACAGCTATGAGTTGGTCATGGATGAGAACGACGATAAGGTGGTTTCCTACCTCCGTATCCTCAATCCCGCCAAGTTCTGGGAGCAGACTCGTTTCTTGGTCGTTTCCACCAAATAAGAGTCACTGATAACCTAATGATTGACATAAAGGAGACAGGGTATTGCCTGCCTCCTTTTTTATTATTGCCATGTGGCAATGCGGCAACGTGAGCCGCAGTGGGTAAGGAAAGAGAGGGGAGAAACGAATGCAAACACACAAAGGGTGGCAAGACTCACTGTGTGGCGAGATGAATCAGCCAGAGGAGAGGGAGCACCACGAAAACCCAGTGTGTGCAACTAACGGGCGGTCTCGAGGGCTTTCTGCATGGCTCGGATTTGGTCGCGATATTTGGCAGCGGACAGAAAGTCCATCTCCTTGGCGGCTATCTGCATCTTGCGTTGTGCCTCACGAATCTCCTTGCGCAGCTGTGCTTGGGTCTTGTTGCACCACTGCAGGTCGTCCTCCTGTGCCGAATTAGTGGTCTCCTCGGCCGCAAACGGTACAGGTGTGTCGGGCAACGACTGCTGATGCTGCGTGCGGGAGGCTCTTTGCTGATGGCCCCCGCTGTGGGCAGGGGTGTTGAGCGCATAGGGCGAGGCAGCGATGTTGGGGATATTGGGACCCTCGGGTGCTTTCTCTTCATAATGCTCTTCGGCGGCACGTTCAATGACGCTTGTGGTGCCGATGATGGCCTCGGTGTTCTTCACAATCTGTCGTGGCACGATGCCGTGTTCCAAATTGAAGCGTATCTGTTTCTCACGGTGCCGGTTGGTCTCGTCTATGGCACGTTGCATGCTGCCCGTAATCGTGTCGCCGTAGAGGATGGCTTTGCTGTGCACATTGCGTGCGGCGCGGCCGATGGTCTGGATAAGAGCGCGGTCGCTGCGCAGGAATCCCTCCTTGTCGGCGTCAAGGATGGCCACAAGCGACACCTCGGGCAGGTCGAGTCCCTCACGCAGCAGGTTGACACCTACCAGCACATCGAACACCCCCATGCGTAAGTCACGCATGATTTCCACACGCTCGAGGGTGTCCACATCGCTATGGATATATTTGCTTCGTATGCCGAGATTGAGGAGGTAGGAGGTCATCTCCTCGGCCATGCGTTTAGTGAGCGTGGTGACCAGAACGCGCTCGTGTTTGTATACAGTCTTTTCTATCTCGTCGAGCAGGTCGTCAACCTGACTGACAGCGGGACGCACTTCCACCACCGGGTCCAAAAGACCTGTGGGACGGATGATCTGTTCCACCACCACACCTTCGGCCTCACTAAGTTCATATTTGGCGGGTGTGGCGCTGATGTAAATGGTCTGTCCGGTAATAGAGTAGAATTCGTCGTAGGTAAGGGGACGGTTGTCGAGTGCCGAGGGAAGCCGGAATCCGTATTCAACGAGGGATGTCTTTCGGCTGCGGTCACCACCATACATGGCACCGATTTGGGGGACTGTCACATGGCTCTCGTCAATCACAAGGAGGAAGTCGTCGGGGAAATAGTCGATAAGGCAGAACGGTCGGCTGCCTTCTGAGCGGCCGTCGAAATAGCGGGAGTAGTTCTCAATGCCGCTGCAGTATCCCAGCTCCTGTATCATCTCTAAGTCGTAGTTGACTCGTTCCTCAAGGCGTTTGGCCTCGAGGGGTTTGTCGATGGAATAGAAATAGTCGCGCCGTTCGAACATGTCCGACTGTATCTGCCGCAAGGCATCGGCCATGTTGTCTTTTGATGTGAGGAAGTTGCTGGCAGGGTAGATGGTGGCTTCGGTGAAGGTCTCTATCTTGTGGCCACTGATGGGGTCGAAGCTCTCTATGCTCTCAATCTCATCGTCCCAGAAACTGATGCGGAAACAGAAATCGGCAAAGGAGGGGAAGATGTCCACCGTGTCGCCCTTTACGCGGAAACGGCCGTTGGTGAACTCTATCTCGTTGCGAACATATTGCCCGTCCAGCAGTTGCATAAGGAGGTTGTCGCGGGTGATGCGCTGGCCTACTTTGATGTTCACGGTGCCGCGTTTGAACTCATCGGGGTTGCCGATACCGTATATGCAGCTCACCGAACTAACCACGATGACATCGCGCCGTCCGCTCAGCAGTGCCGAGGAGGCACGAAGGCGGAGTTTGTCAAGGTCGTCGTTGATGGCCAGGTCTTTCTCTATATAAGTGTTGGTGGCGGCAATGTAAGCCTCTGGCTGATAGTAGTCGTAGTAGGATACGAAGTATTCGACGGCGTTGTTCGGGAAGAACTGCTTGAACTCGCCGTAGAGCTGGGCGGCAAGGGTCTTGTTGTGGCTGAGCACCAGCGTGGGGCGCTGCAACTGGGCGATGACGTTGGCCACCGTAAAGGTCTTGCCGCTACCGGTAACACCTTGCAGCACTTGTGCGCGCTGACCGCTGCGTACACCTTCCACCAGCTGGCGGATGGCTTCGGGCTGGTCGCCCATGGGGGCAAAGTCGGATTTTAATTCAAAGTCCATGATTAGGGAGTGGGATTAGTGGTTGTAGTGCATTGATGGCGTTGATGCCGTCGAGTGCCGAAGAGACGATACCCCCGGCATATCCGGCCCCTTCGCCACAGGGATACAGTCGGCGCAGTTGCGGATGCTGCATCGTCTCGTCGCGCGGGATGCGTACCGGCGACGAGGTTCGGCTTTCCACTGCCAGCACACTCGCCTGCGATGTATAGAACCCGTGCATCTTGCGGTCGAACTGCTGTAACCCCTGCTGTAGACAGTGGACGACAAAAGGCGGCAGCAACTGGTGTATCGGGCAGTCTACTGTGGGACCGAGGTAGTTGCTCTTGTTGTTGCTTTGGCTCGGGCGGCTTTGGCAGAAGTCGGTGAGCCGTTGGATGGGGGCCGATATGGTGTTGCCAGCTGCTTGATAGACGGCTTGCTCCACCTCCTGTTGGAAACGGAGCAATGCCAAAGCTCCCTCGTTTGCATATTGGGGCACATCATCAATCCCCACGGTAACGGCGATGCCGCTGTTGGCATAGGGCGAGTTGCGTTTGGAGTTGCTCATGCCGTTCACCACCTGTTGCCCTTCTGCGGTGGCGGCAGGCACGATCACCCCTCCCGGACACATGCAGAAGGAGAACACCCCGTGGCCGTCGACCTGCGTGGTGAGGCTATAGGCCGCCGGGGGCAGGAATCGCATGGCCGGCGAACGGTGGTACTGTATCTCGTTAATGAGGCTTTGAGGGTGCTCCACCCTCACGCCTATGGCAAACGGTTTGGCCTCCAGCATCCATCCATTGTCGGCAAACAGGCGGTAGATGTCGCGGGCCGAGTGACCGGTGGCAAGGATTACCGCGTTGCCGCTGTAGGTGTTACCTGCCGTGTCCCGCACACCTTTTACGGTGAGTTGGGCTCCTTCGCGTTCCAAAACGAGGTCGGACACACAGGTGGCAAAATGGTATTCACCTCCGTGGACTTCGATGGTGCGACGCATGTTGGCGATAATACCGCTCAGCTTGTCGGTACCTATATGGGCGTGTGCGTCGATGGCGATGGCGGGGTCGGCGCCGTGTTCGATAAAGCGTTGCAGCACATAGTCAATGTTTCCACGCTTGGTGCTGCGTGTATATAGTTTCCCGTCGGAATAGGTACCCGCTCCCCCTTCGCCGAAACACCAGTTGCTCTCCGGGTTCACCTGTCGGGTCCGTCCTAATTGGGCGATATCAAGTCGGCGCTGTTCCACTGGCTGCCCGCGTTCTATGATGATGGGTTTCAGTCCCACCTCAAGCGCACGCAAGGCGGCAAAAAGGCCAGCCGGACCGGCACCCACAATGATGATCGGTGCTTTCGCATGGCAGTCTTGGTAGTGGCCGCGATAGTCGCGCGGAGTGTACTCTTCGTTGCAATACACCTCCACGGTGGTGTGGTAGCGGATGCCGCGGCGCGAGTCGAGACTCCGTCGCAGCACTTCCACATGCCGAACATCGCCAGTCTGCAGCCCTGCTTTGCGGGCTACGGCCTGCAGCATCATGGCTGGAGTGAAGTATTCCTCGGGGCTGAGGTCAATGTCGAGTGTCTTTCTCATAAGCCCCCCTCGAAAGTGAAAGAGAGCATAAAGGTGCGCGACAATAGGTTGTCTGTCGACTGTGTGTAGTAATCGTCGTCCATCACTTTCAGGTCTATTAATCCGAAAGCCATCTTGAACTCGATGGCAAACTTCACATAGCGCAGGAAGAAATCAAACCCAACGCCGGCAGTGTACCGTAGGTCTATCGCGTTCAGTCTGATAATGCTCTCGTCGTTGTTATTCTTGTTTTTCCGCAGCGAAGCGAAGTCGAATCCCCAGCTGGCTCCGGCAGTCAGGTAGGGACGGAAGTTGGTGTACCGTTTGGCACGGAACTTCAGCTCTATGGGGATTTCACCATATACCGACTCCACGGTGCGCCGCAAGTCGTATTTCCAGTGGGTCGACGTGTATGTCTCCGACCAGCTGTAGGCCATATCCCTGCTTATCAGTGTTATGCCTGGCAGCAGGCGTAGGTTGAGGTTGTCGTTCAGGCGCAGGTCGCCAATCACATTGATGTGGAATCCGGGGCTGTAATACGAGGTCACGCCCTGTATCGTCTGTCTCAGCGTGTCGTTTTCCGAGAAGCGAAGGTCGAATTTCGACTGGGTATAACCCACCTGTATGCCCCAGTGCAACAATCTGTTGTCAAACGACCCCAGGTGCGCCGCCCGTGTCTGCCCCTGCATCGCGCAAGGCAAACACAGCATCACTATCGCATACAAAAGAATCTTCCTTCTCAACACACTCGAATTAGGTTTTACTATCACTAGCTTCAATTCTCCGACATTTCACCTCTCAGCGACACGCCCAGGCACTTCCGCACGTGGTCGAGGTCGTCGGGGTAAGTCCCCAGCAGGTACATCATCTTGGTCACGGCAGCCTCCAGCGTGATGTCTTTGCCGCCGATAATGCCTATGCGGTTCATCTCGCAACTGGCCTCATACTGGCACATCACCACCGAGCCCGCCTTGCACTGCGTCACGTTCAGCACGATGATGCCGCGCTGCAGCGCATCCTCCATGGCCTCGATAAACCACGGCTCGGTAGGGGCGTTGCCGCTGCCGAAGGTCTCCACAATCACGCCGTGCAACCCTTCGGCACCCAGTATGGCTTTCACCACCTCCGGTGTGATGCCCGGGAAGAGTTTCAGCACCGCAATGTTGCGGTCGAACCGTTTCCTCACCTCCAGCGGCTTTTCACCCTTGGGAAGGAACAAGTGGGATTTGAAACTGAAATTGATTCCTGCTTTGGCCAGCGAGGGGTAATTGAAACTCATGAATGCGTCGAAATTCTCCGCGCTCACCTTGGTACTGCGGTTGCCACGGTACAGGTGGTTTTCGAAGAACAGGCACACCTCTGGGATGTATGCTTCGCGACACGAGGCCAGTTCAAGGGCACAGATGATGTTTTCACGCCCGTCGGTTCGCAGTACACCCATGGGCAGTTGGCTGCCTGTCAGGATAATCGGCTTCGACAGGTTCTTGAACATGAAACTCAACGCCGATGCCGTATAGGCCATCGTGTCCGTGCCGTGCAGCACCACAAAGCCGTCATAATCGTCGTAACGCTTCTCAATAATCTCGGCAATGTCCACCCAGAAATCGGGTTTCATGTTCGACGAGTCGATGATGCGATCCATCTGACAAGTGTCGACGGTATAGGGGCATCTGCGCAGTTCGGGGAGCAAATCGTAGATATGCTCCATCGGGAAAGGTCTCAGCGAGCCCCTCTCGTCCTGCACCATGCCGATGGTACCACCGGTGTAAACTATTAATACTCTGTTCTTCATAGTACGTTGCATTATTACTTGGCACGCGCCGTGAAATCAGTCGCCCTCATTCTTGCGGCTGCCCGCCTTGTTCATAACGCAGAATCTTTTCTTTTATTGTGTCAGGAATCACCTCCCCGCGGTGGGTGCGGCGGCTGTATCCTGCCATCACCGTGCGGCAGCTGGCATAGGCCTCGCCGGTGGTGTCGTCCACCACCTGCTGGCGCACGGCCAGGCTTTTGTTGCCGAAGTGGTCCACCGAGGTGGTCACATGCACGTGGTCGTGATACCGTATCTGCTTGTGGAAGTCCACCTCCACACGCACCACCATCACCGTGAACTCTCCCTCCTCGGGCGGCAGCCCTATGGCGGTGAAATACTCCGATTTCCCCAAGTCGAAAAACTCCATGATGACGGCATTATTCACGTGCCCCATCTGGTCGATGTCGTTAAAACGTAATTGAATAGGTGTGATATGCATATACTGTTGTTACTTTGTTTTCATGTTGTTGCCATAAGGCTATTCCGTCGTCCGTCGGCGCAGTGAGAAGAAAAACTCGAGCCCTCCGCCGTCGCGGTTCTTCACATAGATGTCGCCACCGTGGAACAGCACAGCGTGCTTCACTATCGACAGCCCCAGCCCGGTGCCTCCGTTCTTGCGGCTGCGTCCCTCCTCGATGCGTACAAACCGGTCAAACAGTCGTGGCAGGAACTCGTTCTGCACGCCGCGTCCGGTGTCGTAGAGACGGAGGTAATAGTGGCTTCCGTCGCTGGGCTTGTAGCTCTCAATGCCCACCTGGCAGCCGTCGCCGGCATACACGATGGCATTCTCTATCAGGTTGCGGAATATCGAGTACACCAGCAGTCCGTTGCCGTCGACTGTCATTCCTTCCTCCAGTCGGTTCTCGATGGTGGTGCCGTGTTTCTCGGCTTCCAGCTTTAGCTCTTTGATGGCCTCCTCTGCCTGTTCGCACAAGTCCACCTCCTCGCGGGTGAAGAGGTCGTTGCCCTCTTCCAGTTTGTTGATTAAGGCCACGTCGTTTATCAGGTCCGACAGCCGGAGTGTCTGGCTGTAGCATCGCTCCATGAAGTGGCGGCGCTGTTCCTCGCTCACGGGTCTGTCGCCAAGTAGTATCTCCAGGTATCCCCTTATCGAGCTCACAGGGGTCTTCAACTCGTGTGCGATGTTGTTGGTCATCTCCTGTTTCAGCCGTCGGTTGCGCTCCTGTTCGGCGGCAAACTGCCGTTCGCGCACCTCCGCCTCCTCGCGCAGCTGCTGTTCGGCCTTCACCCTCTTTCTCAACCTGGCCCACATCCATGCCACCGTTGCCAGTGCCGCAGCCAGCAGCACCGTTGTGATAGCGAAAAGGGAAACGTCAATATTCATAATACTATCGTTGTCTTGTCGAGTTTTCGGGGAGGGATGACTGTCGCAGCGTCGCCGTCCCCTGTGCGGCTTTAAGCCTGCATGGTGTAGCCGAACCCCGTGCGGTTCACAATCCGGCGTCCCTCGCTGCCCAGCTTCTTCCTCAGTCTTGCTATGTGCACGTCAACACTCCGGTCGTTTACCAGGGCGTTCTCAGGCCATACGCGGGTCATAATCTCCTCGCGGGTGAAATAGATGTTCGGGTTCTGAGCCATGAGACACAGTATTTCATATTCGCGCCTAGTAAGCTCCACTCCGTGCCCTGCCGACGTGACGCTCTGCCTGCCGGGGTCTATCACCACGCCCCCGCAGAATATCTTGCCATCATCCTGTGCCGCAGGTGTGGCGGATTTGGCTGCCGGGGCAGAGGTCCGTTTCAGTACGGCCCGTACCCGTGCCAGCACAGTGTCGAAAGAGAAGGGTTTGGTAATATAATCGTCGGCGCCGCATTCAAACCCCTTCAGCTGGTCGTCGTGGCTGTCGCGGGCGGTGAGGAAAATCACGGGCGTGTTGTCGCCTGCGGCACGCAGCCTGCTGGCCAGCTCGAATCCCGACATCTTGTCCATCATCACATCGAGCAGTATCAGGTCAAACTGCGGCTCTCTGGGCTCCGTCAGCAGCGCCAGTGCCCCTTCGGCATCGCCGCAGGTGGTCACCTCGTAGCCCTCGCTTTCAAGGTCGAAACGCAGAATGTCGCACAAATCCTGCTCGTCGTCAACAACCAATACTTTTGTCATAGCCACTGATACATTATTTCCAACCTTTCTGCAGCCTCCTTCCGCATAGCGGGACGGGGGCGTGCTTTAAAACAAAAAAGGAGGCACATTTCTGAGCCTCCTTTGCGTTCTTGTTGTGGCATTGACTGGAATTGAACCAGTGACACAAGGATTTTCAGTCCTCTGCTCTACCAACTGAGCTACAACGCCATCATTTCAATAGTCTTTTCAACTCTCTTGAAATCGGATGCAAAGATACACCCTTTTTTCCGTTCGGCAAAATTTTTTTTGCAAAAAAAACGCAATGCATTGTGTCTTAGACCGATTTTTTTGCGTCACGATGCCGTACAAGCCTTGCAAAACAGCCCTTACAAAGTCGTTTTTTCGCTTTTTTCGCCTGTTTCGGACACCTCTTTTTCGTCGTTTTTCTTCTTTTTGAAGTTCTGCAGCAGCTGGTCGATGATCAGCCAGAAGCAGCCCACGGTAATGGCCGAGTCGGCTATGTTGAAGATGGCGCTGAAGAAGAGGATGTGCTGCCCGCCCCATATCGGGAAGCCGGCCGGCAGCGTAGTGTCAATCATCGGGGCGAAGAACATGTCCACCACACGCCCTTGCAGCAGGGGGGCGTAACCCTCGGGAGGAAACATCTGGGCCACAGAATAAGTGCTCTCGTTGAACAGCACGCCGTAGAAACAACAGTCAATCAAGTTGCCCACAGCGCCGGCGGTGATCAGCGCCATGTAGGCGATAAAGCCGGTGCGTGCCCCACGCTTTATCAATATCGGCAGGGCCACCAGCAGCGCCACCGACGCCACCAGCCTGAACAGCGTCAGCAGTACCTTGCCTGTCGCACCGCCGAACTTCATTCCGAAGGCAAAGCCCTCGTTCTCGACGAAGTGCAGGACGAACCAGTCGCCTATCAGCGGAATCTCTTCGCCAATATACATGTGGGTTTTGACCCATATTTTCAATGCCTGGTCGGCAATGAGGATGATGCCTATGATGCACCATATCAGTAGGTGCTGTTTCTTCTGTTTTGTGTCCATAATGCTGCAATAACTTACATTGTTCTTTTTTATTGTACCCGAAGGCCGCTCTAGTCGAAAAAAAACGTCACTTGTCGCCGCCTCGGGGGAGTTGTGGCTGTTGCCCAGTCTATGCTTTGGACTGGCAGTAACTCCGTTCAATCCTGCATCCTTGCTGCAACGTTATAGGCTCGTTATCCGTCGCTATATGCTGAAAGGATAGGATAACGATGCTGTCACGATACTTGATTGAACGAAGGCAGGGGGGTGCGGCGGGTGTCAACGGTCGGCGGCTTGGGCGATGGCCTGCAGCAGCTCGTCGTACCATTCCTGCCCGAAGCGGCGGATAAGGGGTTCGCGGAGGTATTGGTAAAGGGGCACGCCGCACTCGTTGCCCTTTTTCACGGCACAGCGGCATACGTCCCACTGATGGTAGTTGACGGCAGTGAATTCGCCGTACTCGTCCACGCGGATGGGGTAGAGGTGGCAGGAGACGGGCTTGAGGAAGTCGGTCTTGCCGTCGCGGCAGGCCTGCTCGATGGCGCAGAGGGCGGTGCCGTCGGGAGCCCAAGCCACGTAGGCACACTCGCGGTTGTTGACCAAGGGGGTGCAGGGTTCGGCGGCGTTGTCGAGGGTGGATACGCCTTGCTCGGCAACGGCTTGCAGTCCTTCGGGGGTCATATAGGGTTGCACCTGCGGCAGGATGCGCTCCAAAACGGGTATCTCCTCTTCGAGCAGGGGTGCACCGTAGTCGCCCTCGATGCAGCACTGCCCTTTGCATTGCGCCAGGTCGCAGCAGAAACGGCGTTCGGCGATGTCGTCGGAGACGATGCTTTCTTTTACTATCAGCATTTTTTTTCTAGTTTTACTAGTTTTTCTAGTATTTTCTAGGAGTTTTTAGGTTTTCTATTATCTTTTGGGCTAGGACGCTGGCTAGCTTTTCTTTTGACTCCACTGTCCAGCCGGCCACGTGCGGGGTGAGGACGGCGCGGGGTGAGTGGAGCAGATAGTGGAAGGCGTCGGGCAGGTGGTCGAGGTCGAGGCCGTCGCGTGTCATGTCTTCGTATTCTATCACATCGAGGGCAGTGCCGAGGATGAGCCCTTCGTCGAGGGCGCGTACAAGGCCCGGGGTGTCCACCACGGCGCCGCGCGAGGTGTTGATGAGGTGGAATGGGTGGCGGAAACGCTGGATGAAGGGGTAGTCGACCATGTGGCGGGTTTCGGGGGTGAGCGGCACGTGGAGGCTGAGGACTTGGGCTCGCTGCTGCAGCTCGTGGAGCGAGACTTCCTTCACGTAGTCGGGGGCATAGCCGGCGGGTTTGTATTTGTCGTAGGCGATGATGTTGCATTCAAAGCCTTGCAGCCTTTGGGCGAAGGCACTGCCCATGTTGCCGAAGCCGATGATGCCGACGGTGCGGCCTTTCAGCTCCAGTCCGCGGTTGGCCTCGCGTTGCCAGAGGCCTTGGCGTACTTCGGCGTCGGCACGGGCGATGTTGTTGAAGAGGGCGAGTAGGAGACCGAGGGCATGTTCGCCTACAGCGTCGCGGTTGCCTTCGGGCGAGTTGAGGCAACGGATGCCGAGGCTTTCGGCATAATCCACGTCGATGGTTTCCATGCCTGCACCCACACGCCCGATGCACCGCAGATGGCGGGCGTGGTCGAGGAACGGGCGGTCGATGATGATTTTGCTGCGCACTACAAGGGCGTCGTATTGCGGGATGACGGACAGGAGGGTGTCGTAGTTGAGGGTGGTGTCCTCCACCACTTCATGTCCTGCTTGGCGCAGGAGGTTGTGGAGAATGGGGTGAGTGCTGTCGGTGACGAGTATCCTCATGGCTGTTATCGTCTGGTGGTGGTGTCGGAGGTGTGGATGTCTAATTGGAGATTGATAGAGGCTTTGGCACCGAGAATGCCTATGCCGCCCTTGACGTTGGAGTGGATACGGACGGGTTCGGAGAGGAATCCTAAAATGTTGGAGCCGCTCCGTTGGTTTTCTTTGGTGACGGTGTAGAGGTAGGTGTCGCGGCTGAGGGAGGTAATCTCGAGGAAGAGGGTTTCGTGTCCGGCCTCGTAGCTGAGGTAGGGGATGGAGCCGGAGATGGTGTGGTTGTGGCCGTTGATGCGCTCGTCGGTGAAGAGTACTTGCGAGCCACGGGAGTAGTCTGTGGTGATGTCGAGGTCGAAATAGTCTTCGGTGGAGGTTGCATCGAATATAATATTGTCGGTTACCTGCAGGTTCAGGAAGTGTTTGTTTTTAAGTTTGGCATCAACGAGGTAGGCGCGTATCATATAGCAGTTGTTCTGTCCGGCGGGGTCGTGGAGTTGGAACTTGAATTTAACCTTGCCCTCAATGTTGGTATAGATGATTTCCGGATGTTGATAGTCGGGATAAGTTTCAATTCTAACCTCGGGAGTGAGGGTGAAGTCGCTTATTTGCGGACGGGTTGGGATGCGGCATCCGGCGGTGAGTTCACCTTTGTCGGGTACGATGACACGGAGGGTGAGGGTGTCGTTTTCGTGTAGGGTGAGGTCGGAATTGTATAGACCTTGGTTAACGTGGGTAAAGTTTGGTGAGACGGAGGTGCCATTCAACTCGGCATGGAAGGATGCGTTGTCGATGATTTTGAACGGGGAGTTGTCGAGGAAGAAGCGACTGTAGGTGAGACGCGCGTTGATTGTGCTGTCGGCTTCGGCTTGAGAGATGAGTACCGGAAGGGATGCGGTCTCTTTGCCGGAGAACTCGATTGTCTTGGTGCAGGCTGCGGCAAGGGTCAGGGCTGCAAGAATGGGGATTATTGTGGTTGTTTTCATTGTATTGTTCTGTTGTGTGGGTTTTATGGGTTTTATGGGTTTATTGGGGTTGATTAGAGTTGCCAGAGGTAGCTGACGGTGGGGATGATGGGGAAGATGGAGAGTTGGTTGAGCTTTCTGTTGCTATCCCAGTTGTAGTCGATATAAAGCATGTATGGGTTCAGGCGGTTGTAGACGTTGTAGACACTGAGATTGATGGTGCGGCGGCCGTATTTGAGTTCTTTATGCCAGTTGAGGCTGACATCCATGCGGTGGTAGTTGGGCATGCGGTAGTTGTTGCGCGAAGAGACAAAGTCGGCCGATGCGGAGTAGATGGAGCCGTATTCGGGGATGCCTGTGGTGGGGTCGAATTGCTGGAGGGCGAGGGTGGCGGCGTTGCCGGAGGAGAAGACCCAGGTGAGGCTGGCGTCGAAACGGTCGGTGAATTTGTAGGTGAGGACGATGCTGACATCGTGACGGCGGTCGTATTTGGCGGGGAAGGGTTCGCCATTGTTGAGCTGCTGTCCGGGGCGGTCGAAGAGGCGGTAGGTGTGGCTCCAGGTGTAGCCGAGCCAGCCGGTGAGTTTGCCGACGGTTTTCTGGGCGAGGAATTCGATACCGTAAGCCCAGCCGCGACCCATGCATACCTTCTGTTCCCAACCCTGGGAGTTGAGGAAGAAGGAGGCACCATCTTTGTATTCAAGCAGGTTGTTCATATTTTTGTAGTATCCCTCGACAGAGAGGTGGAGTGAGTCCAAGAGGTTGTAGAAGAGGCCTGCCGCCACTTGGTGGGCGTTCATGGGCAGGATGTGGGCGGTAACGGGGACCCAGAGGTCGGTGGGGAGGGAGACGGTGGAGGTGCTGAGAAGGTGGAGGTACTGGGTCATGTAGGCATAGCCCACCTTGGCCGAGAGCTTGTCATTGATGAGATAACGCCCACTGAGGCGGGGTTGGAGGCTGGGGTAGAATTTACTTTGTACCTCGAAACCGGTAAGGTTGAGGCCGAGGTTGACTTTGAAACGGTCGTTGATGCGCCAGTCGTCTTCGATGTAGGCCATCATTTCGTGTGCACCCACGGTGCTTTGGCCTATAACGGTGTCGAATTTGTCGGAGTTGTCGAGTTCTTTCAAACTGGTGGTTTTGGGGGTAAAGTGGTGGAAGGTGTAGCGGGTGCCGAATTTGACGGCGTGGTCGGGGGTTGGGGTGTAGTCGAAGTCGGCACTGGTCATAACGTCCTGAATGCCGGATTTGAAACCGAGGGTAAAGGATTGCGTCCGGTCGTCGATGCGGTCTACCTGTTCTGCGGTAACAGCGAGGTCGCTGCGGTAGCGGGTGTAGGCACCGGTGATGTTCATGAAGAGTTTTGGCGTGAGTTCGTAGTTCCAGCGCAGACTTCCCACGATATTGCCCCAGCTGTATTTGAACCGCATATATTCTTTGTACATGTATCCGTCGGTCATTTTGAAACGGGCGTAGAGGGCATCGTCGCCCATGTAGTAGGAGGCGTAGAGACGGCTGCGGTCGCTGAAGCGGTGGGTGACTTTGGCGTTGAAGTCGTAGAAGTAGTATCCGCCGTTGAGTTTTCCGTTTTCGCCTTCTTCACGCATTATCAGTGCGAGAATGGGTTGCAGGAGGATGTCGCCGTAGGTGCGTCGGGCAGAGACGGAGAAGGTGGTCTTCTCTTTGACTATTGGGCCTTCGACGTAAGCTTTGGCAGAGATAAGCCCTATGCTGACACCGCCGTGGTATTCTTTGTCGTTGCCGTTGTTGGTGGTGATGTCGAGGACGGACGAAAGGCGGCTGCCGAAACGTGCGGGGAAGCTGCCCTTGTAAAGTTGTATGTTCTTCACGGCGTCGGAGTTGAAAGCAGAGAAGAAGCCACCGAGGTGGTTGACGTTGTACATGGGTATGCCGTCGAGGAGGAAGAGGTTCTCGTCGGGGCCACCGCCGCGGACATACATGCCTGCAGTGCCCTCACTGCCGTTCTGCACGCCGGGGAGGAGTTGGATGGCTTTGATTACGTCGGTTTCACCGAAGAGCATGGGCATGGCTTTGACCTGCTCGACGGGTATTTCGATGCGGCTGGGGATGGAGCTCTCAATGTGTTCGACACGCTCGCCCACTACCCTTACTTCCTTCAGTGTGTGGGAACTGATGAGTTTGGCGTCGATGCGGTGGTTGGCATTGAGGGCGATGGAATGGAACTGGGTTTCGCATCCCACAAAGGAGATGCGGATGACGGCTGTGTCGCTCTTTAGTGTGAGGCTGAAGCGGCCATGCTGGTTGGTGACAGTACCTTTGTGCGAAAGGGTGTCGTAGATGGTGGCGCCGATGAGCGTTTCGCCGGTCTTGGCATCAGTGACGGTGCCGGTGACGGTGTACGAATGCTGTGGTGAGCTGCTTTGTGCCCAGCCTAAAGAGGCGGTTAGCAGTAACAGAATGAAAGGTAATACTCTATTCATGTATGTTCGGTGTTGAATGAATGATGTTTTTCTGTATAGACGCAGGATTGATTGATTTCTTACAATGGGGTCACATTAAATCTTCGGAGCGTACTTGGGCGGCAGGGTCGGGGTTGGTGTTGGTGTGGGAGACGCGGGGTCTGGGTTCGTCATTTTCGTTCTGTTCATCGTCATCGAGGTAGTAGTGACTGTCGGGGTTGGACTGATTGTTGTGGGGTTTGCGGTGACGGTGACGGATACGCTTGTGCTCTTCGATGGTTTCGCCCGCTACGATGCCAGTGGGGACGGCGATGATAGAGTAGCCGAGAAGCATGACAATGGTGGAGATGAACTGGCCAGTGCCAGTGACCGGAGCAATGTCGCCGTAGCCGACAGTAGTGATGGTGACCACAGCCCAGTAGACACCGCGTGGGATGCTGGAGATAGCAGGATTGGCGTCCCCCTCGATGCCGTACATGGTGGCACCGAGAATCACAGCAATGATGAAGACGAACATCATGAAGATGAGGACTTTCACAGCGCTGCGACGGAGGGAGTTCATCAGAAAACGTGCCTCGCGGAGGAACCGCTTCATCTTGAATATGCGGAATATGCGCAGCATACGCATCAGACGCAGTACGGAGAGTGTGCTGATGGCCGGTATCAGCAGGCTGAGCCAGGCAGGGAAGATGGAGAGGAAGTCGATGATGCCGTAGAAAGACAGCACGTACTTCCACGGTTTGTTGAGGCAGTAGATGCGCAGATAGTACTCGAAAGTGAAGAGGATGGTGAACAGCCAGCCGATGGCACGCATGGTCCAGGAGAACCAGGCAGCCGTACCTGACATGCTTTCCATCATGATGGTAATGATGTTGATGCCGATGAGTACCAGCAACCAAATGTCGAACTTCTTGCCGGCCGGGGTGTCAGCTTTGAAGATGATGGTGTAGATTTGCTGTTTGGTGAGAGATCGGTAGCGTTTGGGCAGTAATACAGTGAACAAGGCACGGTGAAGCACGTCACCGATAAAATCGATGGTACGGGATGCTATCTCGCGGTAGGGGATGCTGATAATCCAATTGACAAATGCCTTTAAGGCCCTTTTTATCATTGCCAGGTGATATTATAGGTTGATTATTTGCTGTTGATAAGGATGCCGAGCGTATTGCAGTGGTTGGGGGAGAGCGACAGAAGGGAGTCGGTAAGGTCGGTGGGAGTAACTTGTCGGTAGATGCCGGGTTCGTTGTTGATTAAATCGGGGTCGCCAATCATGTCGTAATAACAGAGGCTCAGCGCGCGATCGTTTGCTTTGTATTGCGAGAGGAGGAAGTTGTTCTCGTACTTGTTGGCGGCTTTCTCCATCTCGTATGCGATGCCGGAAGGATTAGTGGTGAGGTCGTGGAGGAGCAGGTCGAGCTGTTCGTTGACGGCGAGTTGGGCCTGACGGATGCCGTCGGGGTTGCTGTCGGTCAGTTTGCCACTGACAACGAACAGGCCGGGACCGAGGTCGCCGGTGATGTAGGCATTGATTTCGGAGAAGAGGTTGCTGTCGCGCACCAGTCGGCTGTAGAGGCGTGAAGAGTGTCCGTTGGCCAGCAGGTCGCTCAACATATCGAAAGCGTAGTAGTGTGGATTCCAGCGATCGCACATGTGCCAAGCCATATAGAGTGCGTTGGCAGGCACTTCGCGGTTGACCATCATTGTACGGGCTTCCTGCTGCATGGGTTCGATGGGGTAGGACCGGAGTCTGACAGGAGGGAAGTGGGCAGGGGTATCGCGGCGGATGTTGCCAAAGGCCTCCTCGGCAAGACGCAGCGCCTTGTCGGGGTCGATGCCGCCCGCGATGGCAAGGATGGCGTTCTCGGGGCGATAGAAACGGTTGTAGAATTGACGAACATCGTCGAGCGTGGCGTCCTGCACATGCCGGATGTCGGCGCCAATGGTACACCAGCGGTAGGGGTGACGCTGGTAGCAGAGCGGACGCAGCAGCATCCATACATCGCCGTAGGGTTGGTTCACATAGCGTTGGTTGTATTCCTCGGTCACTACCCGTTGCTGGACATCCAGCACTCGCCAATGGTCGCCCTCGGTGTCCCAGTTGCCAGTCATGCGGTCGGCTTCAAGCTCAAGGGCCTGTTGGAGATATTCGGCGGGGACAGTGAGATAGTAGTTGGTATAGTCGTTGTTGGTGAAAGCGTTGCATTCACCACCCATGGCATCGACGACTCCGTCGAAGTCGGGGAAACGGCGGGTGCCGCCGAACATGAGGTGCTCGAACAAGTGGGCGAAACCAGTGCGCTCGGGACTCTCGTCGCGAGCCCCGACACAATACATCATGTTGACGGTTACCAACGGTGTGGTATCGTCGCAGTGCGCCAGCACCGTCAACCCATTGCTCAGCACATGCCTTTTGTATTCTATCATAAAACGGCTATAAAACGGCAGCAATCAATAATTATTGTATTTTTTCGTCAAAAAAAACGGCTAATCAAAAAAAAACACGTATCTTTGCAAATTCAAGTAATCGGTCGGACACCTGTTAAGCGAGATGTGACTGACCGTGGCTTCGCCGTGGGATAACCCAGGCGTACAGAAGGCAGAAAAAAGATATTTAATACGAAGAGATGAATAAAATTGCCGTTGCCGGAACGGGTTATGTGGGAATGAGTATTGCCACGCTTCTGGCTCAACATAATGACGTTACTGCTGTAGACATTGTGCAGGAACGTGTCGACATGGTCAATCGCCGCCAGTCGCCGATACAGGATGACTATATTGAGCTTTTCTTTAATGAAGACAAGGCCATTGGGACAGCGGGCACTCCTGGTGCAAACAGCATGCTGAAGGCTCCCCTCACCCTGAAAGCCACCACTGACTGGGAGACGGGTTACCGCGACGCAGAATATGTGGTTGTGGCGGCCCCCACCAATTACGACAGTGCAAAGAATTTCTTCGACACTTCGGCAGTAGAAGATGTGATAGAGAAGGTTCGGCAGGTCAACCCGCAGGCAATTATTGTGATTAAAAGCACTATCCCGGTGGGCTATACCAAAGGGATGAATGAGAAGATGGGAGGACGCATCCTGTTTGCTCCCGAGTTCCTCAGAGAGTCGAAAGCCCTGTACGACAACTTATATCCCTCGCGTATCATAGTGGGCTTTGACCCCGTAGACCCAGCCATGGAAGAGGCCGCACGGCAGTTTGCAGCCATCATCAAGGAGGGTGCTGTGGAGAAGGATGTCCCTGTCCTGCTGATGGGTACTACCGAGGCCGAAGCGGTGAAACTGTTTGCCAACACCTATCTGGCGCTGCGCGTCAGTTTCTTCAACGAGCTGGATACCTATGCCGAGCTGAAAGGCCTCGACACACAGCAGATTATTGACGGCGTATGCCTTGACCCCCGTATCGGGACACACTATAATAACCCCTCTTTCGGCTATGGAGGCTATTGCCTTCCCAAGGACACAAAACAACTGCTGGCCAATTATGCCGATGTGCCACAGGAATTGATACGCGCCATCGTGGAGAGCAACAGAACCCGAAAGGATTTCATAGCAGACCAGATACTGAAGAAGGCCGGCTATTACACGTACTATAGCAGCAATAACAGCTGGTCGCTTGCACAGGAGCGTCCATGTGTGATAGGGGTCTATAGGCTGACGATGAAGAGCAACAGCGACAATTTCCGCCATAGCAGTATACAAGGCGTGATGAAACGTGTGAAGGCCAAAGGCGCAACGGTCATCATCTATGAGCCAACGTTGCCGGACGGAAGTACCTTTTTCGGAAGTGAGGTAGTGAACAATCTTGAATCCTTCAAGCAGAGGAGCCAGGCCATTGTGGCCAACCGATACGATGCCTGTCTCGATGACGTGGCTGACAAAGTTTATACTCGCGATATTTTCCGCCGGGATTGATGGAACACTGGTATGTTTATCGCTGCCCTTACGGCAAGGAACTGGCTTTGCAGCAGAATGTCCAGACGATTTTCGGTGTTGAATGTTTTGTACCTACCGAGAAGGTTCGCCAGCGCGACAGGCATGGAAAGTTTATCTGGGTGCAGCGCAGTGTGCTGACAGGTTATATCTTCGTCCACATTGAACAGGAACGCCAGCAACTTATCCCCCGAAGGTTGATATCGCTGCGCACGATGGTCCGAATGTCGGAAGGATTGCTGGTTCCCGTCATCGTTCCGGACCGCGAGATGGCCAGTTTCATCCGTGTGTCAGGCAATAAAGAGGAGAAGATAGCCTATCTAGACCCCTCAAAGCTCGACTTCAAGAAAGGGGACCGTGTGCGTGTGATAGGTGGCAGTTTTGTAGGAGTGGAAGGCGTATTCATGCAGATTGGCGGCAAGCATGAGAAGCGTGTTATCATCCAGATAGAAGGACTGATAGCCGTAGCTACAGCCGCCATCCCCGCCTCGCTGGTGGAGAAAATCGGGTGAACCAAGCTCTAGGTTTGCCACTATGATGTGAGGTGAATTGTATTGACTTGTACCTGTGCATTGTTCTTTTGACAATTAGATATTGACGTAATAGATTTTTCGGAATATGCCGTTTTCATCAGACACACGTTCAAAGATTCTTAATCGGATGACCAAAGTATACCGTGTCGTCTCAGCATGGTTGTTGGTTCGCCCATCTCAATTTGTAACTTTGCTCAAAGATAAAAGTCTTTACAAGCATGCCACTTATTATCCCGAACAAAGCGATAAAGTAAAGTCTCCGAGAAGAATCTTCTTAGAACAAGTTGGACAGATACTGCGTTTCGGCAAGGTTAACAAATTCTATTTCTTGTATGGATTCGATGTGAAAACCAAGCAGGAACAGGAGAAGTATGTCCATGCCTGGCCCTTCCAATTGAGGAGAGGAGACCTGAACTTATCTCTCTACCACGATTATTCGTGCATACTGAGAGATAAATTGGTGTTCTCGCTTTTTGCAGAAGGAATTGGTGTCGAGACTGTCAAGATATTGTTTTACACTACTGAAGGGAAAATATTTGATTATGCGACAAAGGAAGAATGCCTTGTAGATAAACTTCTTTTGTCGGGTGACGCAAAAATGTTTTGCAAGCCATTGGATGGAGAGGAAGGCAAAGGTGCCTTCGTTCTGCAAGTTAAGAATGGTGTCTTCTATCAAAACGGCACTCCTGAGGGAATTGATCAGATAAGGTCAATGCTGACCCAACAACGTTATCTGGTTCAGGAATTCATCACACAGCATGATGAGATGAGTCGGTTGCATCGCCAGTCAATCAACACCATCCGTCTTGTCACTGTTAGGGGAATAAAGGATGGAGAAATACATATCCTGCCATCCATTTTGAGAATAGGCACAGGGGATAGTGTGATGGACAATACTTCCCGTGGAGGTGTGGCTGTAGGTGTGGATATAGAGACGGGCTATTTGAAGCAGTATGGTTTCTTCAAGCCCCAATACGGTACCAAGACTGATGTGCATCCCGATAGCAAGATTAAGTTCGAAGATTTTCAGATACCTTATTTTGAAGAAGTGAAACGACAGGCCGTCTACTTCCATTCCATGATTCCTCAGATACACTCGGTAGGATGGGACATCGCCGTTGGCCCTAATGGACCGATATTCGTTGAAGGGAATGATAATTGGGAAATAAACGGTCCTCAGAGTTGTAACGGGGGAATGAAGAAGGAGTTCGATGCATATTTTTATTGATTGTTGACTGTCAATACAAGTCCGAGGTAGTTACTATGTCAGTGGCCAGATTCAATAGAATGTAAGTTTGATTTAGACGCATGAAGGTCAGCCTTGTTGTAAGCATATACAATACTGCCCAGTATATAGAACAGTGTGTGAGGTCATTGGCAGAACAGACACTGGAGGATATTGAGATAGTCTTGGTTAACGATGCGACGCAGGATGAGAGTATGGCGATAGTGGAGAAAACACTGGCAGATTACCCTCAGCGTAGACATCAAGTGCAGATAGTAAACCATGAAAGAAACCTTGGATTAGGCAAAACACGACGAGATGGTTTTGCCGTATCCAAAGGTGATTATGTCATCTTTGTTGACAGCGATGATTTTGCCGACACACGGATGGCGGAGCTGTTATATAATAAAGCTGTCGACTCGTCAGCTGATTTGGTGATATGTGGATTCTATCGCTACAATGGCACAAAGAGAGTGCCCGACACAATCGTTCCACATGGCTCCTCTGAAACTGGCGATAATATCAGGGATGACATCATCAATCGTCGGGTGTCTCCTTTTATCTGGTGCAGACTCATCAAGCGTGAGGTGTTGGCAGATCGAAGAATCCTTTGGCCAGTAGGGAATTTGGGTGACGATACGGTTATCGGTTCGCAGGAGGCATATTATGCTAAAACGATTTCTTATGTGGACAAACCGCTCTACTATTACCGCTATAATATTGATTCAATCACCAAGCGAAGAGACGAAAAGATCATATTGAATAATTACAACTCTTTCAAGAAAAATGTAGAAATATATCTCCAATTTCTAGAACAAGAGGGCATCACTGAAAAGTATGGCAGAGGGGTTGTGATTAATAAATTGCGTCTCAAGAATAGAGTGCTGCCTCTAACCGACAGTTTCCAATACCGGAAGTTATGGTGGAACACCTACCCTGAGATTAACAAGGTGTTGTTGTTTGGGAACAAATACTATAAACCCTCCTATCGTGAGTGGTTATGGGTGAGTGCAATCATGACGGGATACTACTGCCGATACAGACGTAAATTGGAAAAGAAAAAATACCGTCCATCAGATGAATGGCTATAGGGATTGCTACTGCAATGATACTGTGTGAAAGAGGAGAACTTGTTAAAAAGTGAAAAAAGGTAGGCCAATGAGGATTTTTATTGGTGGAGACATCATGCCCGGCGGGGTACTTCCTTATCAGGAATCATACATCGACAAAGGGTTGAAGACACGGCTTTCACAATATGATTTTCGTGTGGGGACTTTGGAGTGTGCCATAGGGGACGGTTTGCCTTTTGACGATGAAAAGATGAAGGGCAGAGCCAATATTATATATGCTCGCCCAGCGGATTTAGTTAGGGTGAAGGAACTGGGGTTCGATGTGGTGTCGCTCGCCAATAACCATGTGTGTGACTTAGGCGTTGAAGGCCTTCGGAATACAATGCAACAACTGACTGCAATGGGGATTCAGTATTGTGGGGCAGGGATGAATTTGAACGAGGCTTCTCGCCCCGCTATTGTGAGTAAGGATGGTATGACGGTAGCATTTTTGGCATATTGTATGTATGATAGCCCATGGTTAGGCCAAGTGAAACTGGCAAAGGAAGATGCACCCGGTATTTGCCCATTGGATATGTCTAAGGTCGTAGAGGATATTCGCTTAGCAAAGAGTGAATATGGCAAGGTGGTGGTTCTTCCACATTGGGGGAAGGAATATAGCTATGAACCCTTGTCCGAAACCGTTGAGATGGCGAAAAAAATGGTGACTGCAGGTGCAGATGCTGTAATAGGTACACATCCTCATCAGGTGCAACCAATGATAAGGATAGACGGCGTGCCAGTATGTTTCAGCATGGGCAATTTCCTTTTTCCCGATTTCTATATGCAGCCCCCACGGCCAATCTGGTATCCCGATGCAGCTGTTGACAGGACAGCCATTCCGAAAGTCGGCAGCTATATATTCCCTGTGGAGAAACCGGCGCTTAGGGTTTGGGAACCGTTGTCAAGATACGGTATGGCTGTGGATATGCTGTTGAGCACTCGTCATCGAACATCGGTTAATCCTATTTTTACCCACCTTTCAAATAATAATATCCTTTCTATAAGTAGCCCTGCCAAAGGGATGAGAACACGTCTCTTGAAGGAATCCGTCAAAATAAAGTATCGTTGGATTCGAGAGGTGTCAGATTCTTTACGGCAGCGGAAAAGAGAGAAGCTAAAAAAACAATAATGATAGTAGTCGCATTACATTGTTTGATTAGTTTATTGCATTAGGGTACTGTTGCATAACTCAGTTTTTCATATCTGTTTTATGTCATTGAAGTTAAAGATAGATTTTTATAAAGATGTGGCCAAGATGGCCAGACTATATCCCAAGTGGCAACGGAAGAATGTATTTAAAGATTATCTCAAATTATATAACACCAAGGGTCTGACGATTGAAGAGTACAGGGATTTTGAGTTCGAGAGGCAAGATGAGGCATTCCGACGCTCCTTTTTAGGACTGAACGAACAGCGATACTATCTCGATTTACTGAATCCGAAGAAATATTATATCCTGTCAAGGAACAAGTATGTGGCACATAGGATACTGGAGCATGTGGGTGTACAAATGCCCGAACTTTATGCATACTATTCCCCCGAAGGGAATGCCCATTTCTCTAATGAGGTGGTGAGCAACTGCGCTGCACTTGCTGCATTACTCAATCGCAAACAGGTAAGCCGTTGTGTGGTGAAGGCCACAGAAGGGGCACACGGCGACAATGTGACAGTGGTCAATGGTATCGAATACGTCAATGGGGATTGTTATCTCACTTTGTACAATGGGGAAAAAACATCGCTCTCATCTATATTGGGTAAAGAACCGCTACTATTCGAGAGCGTTGTAAAACAGACTGCCCAGATGGAAGCATTCAATCGGCAGTCGGTGAATACTATCCGCATAATGACGGTACTCATGCCCGACGGTCAGGCTCATGTAATTGACGCATGGTTTAAGTTA
This sequence comes from Bacteroidales bacterium, assembly GCA_017550405.1. Lineage (GTDB taxonomy): Bacteria > Bacteroidota > Bacteroidia > Bacteroidales > P3 > Colimorpha. Next base: position 187,935 of record JAFZPH010000006.1, on the reverse strand, counting down.
GGCCATAAAGGAAGTTGTGTTGATAATGCCGGGAGGGGAGGTAATATAGACGGTTGTGTGGATGTATCCACAGGGGAAATGAAATATGCTGTGCAATTCGATGGATTCAGAAACATGAAGGAGGTGGAACGCCATCCTGACAGCAATATACAGATTAATGGGACGAGAATTGAGGGTTGGGAGGATGTGAAGTCCCGGGTGGTTGGATACCAACAGGCTTTCCCATTCTGCAAAGCGGCAGGGTGGGACATCGCCATTACAGATGACGGCCCGGTGGTTATAGAGGTGAATGATATGTGGGACCGTACCGGCCAGCTATTTACCCACCATGGGTGGCGTGACGATATAAGGGATTGCTATATGAAGTGGAAGTCCACAGGTGTCGATTACATTATGTCGCGCGACTGCAATGCATTAAATATGAAAAGACTGAATAAAGTTATCGAGAATGAGTGGCGTTAAATTGTTCTTTGCAGGTGATTTTTGCGCAAAACCGTCCACGTCCATAATTCAAGTGTCGGACGAATTGAGAGACTTGATACGGTCGTGCGACCTGAAAGTTGTCAATTTTGAAGTGCCTCTTAAACCAAGTGTCTCACTACCGCCACAGCATGATGAGCGCTTTTTTCAACATGATGATACCCCAGCCTTTTTGAAAGACATTGGATTCAATCTCTTTCCTATAGCGACCAATCACACATTCGACTGGGGGGAGGAGGGATTCTTTAAAACACGCAATGCATTGGGAGATGGCGCTTTTGGCGCTGGAGACTATAATGAAGCCTATCGAGTGAAAGTGTGTGAGGCGGGTGGGGTGAAAGTAGGCTTCTTGGCATTATGCTATGCTGCGTATACAGGTGTGTTCGAAGATGTGTCCAAGCATGAAGGACTGGGTTGTGCCTACATTAATGATTTGGTGGTCAATCACGTAATTATGGAGGCAAAACGGGAGCTAGATTACCTTTTCATATTGCCACATGACGGGATAGAGTATATCGATATTCCATTGCCCGATATCATGGCCCGTTACCGCGACTTCATTGATTATGGTGCCGATGGGGTGTTCGGCAGTCATCCTCATTGTCCCCAGGGTTGGGAAGAATATAAAGGAAAACCGATATTCTATAGTCTCGGTAATTTCTTTTTTAACAGCATGGAAGACCCCTCTTATCGTGCATGGAATCGTCCGCATTGGTATGAGGGGATTTGTGTTGTGATGGAAATAAACGAGGATGGATGCCATTATCAGGTTGTGAATACGTGTAATGAGGGGAATGTGGGGATAAGACTCGACCATTCTGAAAACAGAGAGAAGCACAATAAGTCATTGTGTGAATTACTGAAGAATGATAAACGATACAAAGACTATCTTGTTCAGCTTTATGACGAGTTGGCCTTGGGCCGAATGATGCCCCAAATTGACCGGACTCTTCATCCTGAGACCCTGCTCTATTGTACCAAAAAAATAATGAGGGCATGGATAAAGCGTCTAAGGAAACAGGACTTTGTCGATGATTATGTCTTAATGACATTTTTGAGGAATAGTACACGTAATAAACTATTGCTTAGGGCACTTGATTACCGTGCAAATAGTAAGTGAAGAATTAATGACAACGAGACTATGATAGGAAAATTGGCCTCAATGATGACCCAATACCGGCAGAAAGCGTGGTACAAAGAGGACATAGATGATATAAAAAAGAAGATGACGCAATGTGAAATGGTGCCATTGTCCGCGGCTCAAAAGAAGGACGTGGTAGCCTACTGGCATACGCTGACGGGTATGGATGTGCCAACCTACTGGCATGAATATTTCTATTCCCGCAACGGACAGTTCTCTTTGCAGTATGTCCCAACATGCTTATACCATTATAAGATATTGTATCATCTAAATTTCAGACCTTTCACGATGGCGTATATCGACAAGTGCCTCTTTGATTGGTATTTTCCCGATGTGCTCCGGCCCCAGACTGTAATTCGGAATATCAATGGATATTTCTATGACGACAAGAAGTCCATCACTAAGGCGGAAGCCTTAGAAAGGTGCCAGGAATTGAAAGACGTTGTTGTGAAGCCATCGTTGATAGGCAAATGGGGCAGGGGCGTGAAACTATTCTCAGTGGAGAATGGTATTGTGAGCGATGGTGAGCCGGTTTCACAACTCCTCGAAGGGTACGACAAAAACTATATCATTCAACAAAAAGTTGAGCAACACGAAGCACTTTCGAGATTAAACCCCACTTCGCTGAATACGATACGTGTTTTATCCTACCGCCAAGGCGACGAGGTGGTTGTCCTTTATGCTGTGGTGCGAATAGGGCGAAAGGGGAAGACTGTGGACAATGAATCTGCAGGCGGGATCAATGCCGATATTGACATCGCAACAGGTAAGATACGCAAGTGCGCTTATGGTACACCGGCCGAAAAGCAGATTCTTACGACCGATGTGGGTACTGTGTTGGATGGTTTTCAGCTGCCTTCGGTGCCAGAAGTGCTTGCTACTGTGAAAGAACTACACCGCAGGCTGCCTTATTTCAATTTGGTGGGATGGGATTTCGGAATTGACAAGGACGGTAATCCTATAATGATAGAGTGGAACCGTGCTCCCGACTTGAGCCAGACAGCTCATGGCCCCGCCTTTGGTGAGATGACCGAAGAAATCGTCCGCTTCGCCCAAACACGGCCCGATTCATTCGATGTGAAGTTGGCTTCGTCAAAATAAGCAAAGGAAATCATGGACTTGTTAACAGCGTTTAGAAGATATAAGAGCGCACACCGATTGCTGAAGAGCGTTCGCAGGAATGATGCCAGATTGTCGACGGACAGGGCTTTGACAGCTGCCCAAGAGAAGGAAATCAAACAATATTACCGCGACTTGACTGGTTTGGATATACCATTGGAATGGCACCGCTATTTTTATAGAAGAACTGGTGTTTATTCTATCAAATACATTCCCACTACCTTGTACTATAATGATATTATTGGCAGGGTAAACCAGATGCAGTTCGAAAGGGCCTATTCGGACAAGAACCTTACCGAGGCGCTGCTCACTGGCATAAAGCAGCCCGAAACCGTGTTGAAGAACATGAACGGTTACTACTATATGGATGGCCAGTTGGTTGACAAGGAGGCTGCTGTCGAGCGTTGCAGGGATATAAGCGATGTGATAATCAAACCCTCCATGCAGAAGCACGGTGACGGTGTGAGAAAGTTCTCGAGTGTGGCTGGGCAAACCTCTATTGATGGGTTGTTGGTAGAAGACTTGTTTAAAGAGTATGGCTCGAATTTCATTATTCAGCAGGTAGTGCATCAACATCAAGAAATGGGAGCACTCAATCCCTCTTCAGTCAATACGATTCGTATCCTTACTTATCATTCTGGAGGGGAGGTCGTAGTGCCTTATACAGTGATAAGGATAGGAAGGAAAGGATGGGATATTGACAACGAGACCGCAGGGGGAATCAGTGCAAGAATCGAACGTGATGGGACATTGGCCAAGTATGCTTTTGGGTCGCCTGGGAACGACATGATAGAAACCACCGATACGGGTGTCCGATTGTTGGCTTATCGGGTGCCCTCCTATGCATGTGCAGTGGAAGCAGTCAAGAGGTTGCACCTTCAACTGCCACATTTCGATTTGATAGGCTGGGACATCTGCATCGACGAGCAGGGTGACCCTGTTCTCATTGAGTGGAATGTATGGCCCGAATTGAGCCAGTCGGCCAACGGTCCCGCTTTTGGAGATTATACAGAGCGGATAATAAAAGAGATATGGGATAGACCCAATACCCGATTCATTTGATGGTTTCAAAGACTTTTATTAAGATTATCGGAGTGGGCGATATCATGCCTGGTGGTGTGCTGGCCGGGGTAAATGAAGGGTATGTGTCGCAGGAAGTGCTGGAGGTGTTGCGAAAGGGTGACATCCGTGTGGGGACGCTGGAGACTGCGATAGGAAACAGTCCTACGTTCAACCAAGAGAAGATGTCGCGCAAAGGGGATGTGATTTATGCCCTTGATGCTGACTTGATAAAGTTGAAGCAGTTAGGGATGGATGTGGTCAGTTTGGCCAACAACCATTACTTCGATTTCGGAGCAGAGGGAGCTGAACATACTGTCCGTTTGCTTGACGAAATGGGAATCAAGCATGTCGGAGCCGGCCGTAATTTGGAAGAGGCATCCCGGCCGGCTGTAATAAGTGTGGGTGGGAGAAGTGTCGCTTTCATTGCTTTTTGCGAATGTGAGGAGGAAAGGATAGGCTGGTGCCCCATAGCAACGGAAAAAACGCCAGGAGTCAACCCGCTGAGAGAGGAATATGTGTGTGAAGAGATTAAGCGTTTCAAGGGTCTGTATGATTATGTGGTGGTGTTGCCACATTGGGGAAAAGAAGGCCAGACGATGCCTACCGACCACCAGTATCGGTTGGCAAAGTGTATGATGGCGGCTGGCGCAGATTTGATTTTGGGAAGTCACGCCCATTGCGTTCAGCCTATCTTTTGTTCAAAAGGTAAGGCTGTGGCTTTCGGTATGGGGAATTTCCTGTTCCCAGACAGATTGATAGCTCCTCCGCGCTCCACCTACTATTCCGCCGTGCCATTGGATTACTCGTCGTTGCCAGTGACGGATAGGTATCCCTATGTTGATGAGGTCACTTTCAAAAAATGGAGGACGAAAGCCCGCTATGGCTGCTTGGTAGAGTGTTGGCTGGATGAGCATGGCGCAAGTGCAAAAGGAAAGATGACTCATCTTACAAAGGATAACCATTTAGAGTTGTGTGAAGGTAGATATGCTTATCAGGGTCAATTGAATTTGGCGTCGGTGGCATTAAGGAGCGGCTGTTTCGTTCAATTGTATGCAATTCAGGAGATGATGAATAAGGCGAAAAGATTGGTGAAGAAGGTAAAGAAAGGCTTTCACTAGCGACGTTACTCTGTATAAATGGGACTTCTATTACCGCGGAGAGGTGAGACTATTAATAGCACGGTACAAGCCGAGGGCGCAGTGCCGTGACGCTTAGACATCAGAGAACTGCGTCCCGAAGGGACGCGACATATACAGAATTTATAGAACCCACCTACGTCGAAAATTTTTCATAATTTTTTTTTAGGAAGTATAAAAAAAAGCGTATCTTTGTATAATGAAATAGGGGATTGTTTTCCCCGATGGTTTGTGTGTAAGTACCTGATATATTGGCTCGTGCAATGTATTGGGAATACGTGTTATTATAGGTAATTCTTCGGGATGACGTGTTGTGCCATGTTGAAATATTGAAGTTAAAATACTCCATAGTCAATCAAGAGTCCTACCCATAGTTTTGATGTGATAGTTGTTCTTACTTCCCTCAAATTTTAGTTATCCGTCTGAACCTTAAAAGATATAATTTTACAATGAATCGTATCATATATCCTCTTTTCATACTTATTGTAGCATGCTTCTGCTCCTGCGGCGCACCGCGAGAAATGGCGTATGTGAGTGATGCCGAGCGCGATAGTGCCCAGCAGATTTTGTCTACCTATTCCAACTCCATCCATGCAGGCGATCAGTTGTATATCTATGTATACAGCCAGACACCGGTAAGTGCTGTCCCATTCAATCAAGAGACACATGTTGTCGCAGTTGAGCAGAGTCGCTTGAACAGGGTAGGGAATTCTAATCAGGCATATAGAATGTCAGAAACGTATAAACGCAAAGAAGGGCGGCAGGTGGAAGGCTATCTGGTGGACCAAGAAGGGTATATCAACTTTCCTGTGATAGGGAAATTGAAAGTAGATGGGATTACATACGATAGTTTGCAGAATAAGATACAAGTGCTTCTCATAAATGGAGAATATGTTCTGGATCCAGTTGTCACCGTCAGTCCGATGAATTTCAGGGTTTCTGTGGTTGGGGAAGTGCGCAGACCGCGTGAGTTGCATATCACAGGAGAACGACTAACCATTTTCGAAGCTTTGGCTATGTGTGGTGATATCACCCAGTACGGTTTGCGAGATAATGTGGTTGTGATGCGGGAGAAGAACGGAATGGTAACACCTATAGAGATAGACCTCACCAAGAAAACCATGTTCGACTCCGAAGTATATTATCTCCAACAGAACGATATTGTCTACGTCCAACCGACTATGAAAAGGCGTAGGCAAGCAGATTCCAGGCGGACATATCAAGAATCAGTTGGGCCATACGCAAGTATAGGTGTTTCATTGGCACATTTCGTGTGGCGTATATATAGAAGATACGTGATAGATAGACGGGGTCTTTTCCATTAGTGATATTACTGTAGTAACATACTTTTTTGAATCTGAATCAGTCGATATTATATTGATTTATCGTTGTCGATAAGCAAATTGATAACAAGTAGTCGCTATTAATGAAGATAATTTAAACTGAATTATGAAAAAAATTGCTGTTGCAGGTACTGGTTATGTAGGTCTTAGTATTGCTACATTGTTAGCTCAACATAATGATGTGGTTTCTGTAGATATAGTTCAAGAGAGAGTCAATAAGGTCAACAATAGACAATCTCCTATTCAGGATGATTATATCGAGCGTTTCTTTGCAGAAGATACAAAACTACAGCAAGGAATCAGCGAGAAAGATTATATTCTAGAAAATCCACTTCAGTTAACGGCGACTACCGATTGGGAGAACGGCTATAAGGATGCCGATTTTGTTGTCATTGCAGCTCCAACTAACTATGATACAGCAAAAAACTTTTTCGATACTTCAGCAGTTGAAGATGTGATTCAAAAAGTGCAGAAGGTGAATCCAACCGCCATTATGGTGATAAAGAGTACTATTCCAGTTGGATACACAGAATCTGTAAGAAAGAAATACAATACTTCAAAAATTATTTTTGCCCCCGAGTTTCTTCGAGAGTCAAAAGCGTTATATGATAATCTATACCCATCCCGCATAATCGTTGGGTTTGACCAAAGGGACACTTGTTTGAGAAGTGCTGCCCAAATCTTTGCTACCCTCATAAAGGGCGGAGCTGTAAAGCAGGATGTCCCTATTCTTTATATGGGATCAACAGAAGCGGAGGCTGTAAAATTGTTTGCCAATACCTATTTGGCACTTAGGGTTAGTTATTTTAACGAATTAGATACTTATGCCGAACTAAAGGGGCTTGATACTCAGCAAATCATTGATGGGGTTTGCTTAGACCCACGCATAGGGAACCATTATAACAATCCTTCTTTTGGTTATGGCGGTTATTGCTTACCAAAAGATACAAAGCAATTGTTGGCTAATTATGCCGATGTGCCGCAGGACTTAATTCGGGCCATTGTAGATAGCAATAGCACTAGAAAAGACTTCATAGCAGATCAGGTCTTGCGAATGGCTGGGTACTACGATGAGTATAATCGAGGAGATTTTAAGGCTGGGGAGGAGCGGAAAGAGTGCGTTATCGGTGTGTATCGTTTAACGATGAAAAGCAATTCCGACAATTTCCGGCAAAGCAGTATTCAGGGGGTGATGAAACGAGTAAAAGCCAAGGGTGCAAAAGTGATTATCTATGAACCCACATTGGAAAATGGAAGTACCTTTTTCGGGAGTGATGTTGTAAACAATTTAGATTACTTCAAGTCCCTAAGCAGAGCAATTATTGCGAATAGGTATGATAATTGTTTAGATGATGTAGTTGATAAAGTATATACTCGAGATATATTTAAACGCGATTAAGTCCTTGGCTTTTCTTCCAGTATTTTGATTATATATATTGTTGGATGTTTTTATATGAAGCCAGAAACTAGTTGTTTTAATGAAATAGAGACCTACATGATTGGTCTTTTGAGATACGGAATCCTGGATGTACAACCTGACCGTTTGTTGCAATCTGCAGATGTGGATTGGGATAAAATGATGGATTTTGCTGCCGCACAAGGATTATTAGCATGGGTATGGGATGGAATTTGTAAGCTTCCTAAAGAAAATCAGCCACCACGCATCAAGTCTATCAACTGGGGGTTGTCTGCCCAAGAAATATGGGACGAATATCATGTTCACGAGCAGGTATTAAGGGAAATTATAGATATTTGTCTTCAAAATAATATCAAACTCCTTCTATTTAAGGGTATAGCATTATCAAAGTTTTACCCCAAACCTGAATCACGTCCTTCTGGTGACATTGATTTCTTTTTGTTCAATGATTATGAGAAGGGTAATTTTTTATTTGCCAAGAAGAATGTTTCCAAGACAAATAAGCGGACAGGATTTGACTATAAAGGAGTTCATATAGAAAATCATCGAATATTTCTCAATGCATATACCGAGTTACAAGTAAACGCTCTTTCCTATTTAGAAGAATCATTAAATGATGTTTTTAAAACAGCAGAAGGCTATTACGTCATGAGCCCTATAACATGTATTGTTTATCAAGTGATGCATTTAATAGCTCATGTTATAGATGTAACCAACCCTGCATCTATGAGGTTAATAGTAGATGTAGGTATGACGTTAATATATTATCGCGATGAAGTTAATGCAAATGATTTAAAAGAGGTGTTGATACGCCTTAAAATAGTCGATTTTTTTACATTGGTGGTTGGGTGTGCAGAAGTAATCTTAAGGAAAGATTTTTCTTATTATAAATTCGAACAGGTATCGGCTGATGATATTCAGGTCATGTTCAAGTTGTTGATGAGTTTAGATGACTGTTTTGTACCTGTACCTGAGAGGCCTTTTGGGTATAGAGTACACTATTATATATCCAATTTTAAGTCGTATTATTCAGTTTTAAAGTATATCCCAAGTATGCGTAATCGTTTTTTGAAAAAAGCAGTTGAGGTGATATTTTGAATAGAATAATATGATTTTGGTTTATGATATGTCCAATGTGAGTGGACTTTTTGCGTTTAGATAAGCAAAGGATGTTCAGAATAGAACGATTATATAGGGGATTTGTCTATAGAGTTCATTGTTTTTTCCTAACAATAGACCCAAGGATAGAAATGGCGAGATGCTACCATAAAGTATTTGGTGAATTTCCTGATTTCAAGAGACCCAAATCATTTATTGAAAAGATTTACTGGTTACAGTTAAATACTGATACTGAGTTATGGTCATTGTGTACAGACAAGTATAGGGTGCGAGAATATGTTACACAAAAGGGTTTGGGAAAGTACCTAAATACTCTTTATGCAGTATGGGAGAGACCTGAAGATGTGGATTTGTCATCACTACCGAAAGAGTTTATTCTAAAAAGCAACAATGGATGTAATCAGTTGATTGTTGTAAAGAATAAAGATGAGGTAGATTTTAAAGGTGTTTTGAAACAATTAAGGTGGTGGTATAAACATCCGTTTGGAGTGTCTGGAGGGCAGTTACATTATTTAAAGATAAAACCTTGTATAATAGCAGAAAAGTTATTGCCAAGACAAGAGGGTGAGGTATCATTAATTGATTATAAAATATGGTGTTTTTCAGGAAAACCATATTGCATTCTGGTTACGTTCGGGAGAACAAAAAGTACAGTGAATATTGCCTTATATGATTTAGAATGGAATCCGATGCCTCAGTATATAAAAAGTTTTGGACATGTAATAGCAAAATCAGGAGAGTCGATATCCAAGCCGGCTTGTCTTGAAGAAATGTTTAGAATTTCAGAAATACTTTCAGAGGGTATCCCACAGGTAAGGGTTGATTTATATAATATTAATAATCGACCTGTTTTTGGAGAATTGACATTTTCAACAGGATTTGGGTATTTTACAGATGAGTTCTATCAAAAACTATCAGATTTGACTATCCTGCCAAGTTCATCAGCAGTGTAATGAATAATAATCTCACATATTGTATATGAATACATTAACTGTTACATATCATCACACGACAAATTATGGAGCTGTCTTGCAGGCCTATGCATTGCAGCAGACATTGATTTCTTTGGGACATGAAAATGTAATATTAGAAACGAAGGATGTCGTTAAAAAGAAGAAGGGAAAAAGTTTTAATATCAGGAGTCTTTATCTGGATTTTTTGTCATGGTTAAGACGTAAAGAAAATGATCGACTCAAAGATTATTTTGCAATCTTTCATGAGAAGAAATTGTTGTTGACAAGGCCTTATACGAATATGTCAGATTTAAAATCTGATTGCCCCGAAGCAGATTGTTTAATTACTGGTAGTGATCAAGTGTGGAAGTTTTCTACTACACCTCGATTCTTAGATGCAAGATTGTTGAAATTTGGAAAGGAGAGTGCTATTCGGTTCAGTTATGCAGCAAGTATGGAAGAATTATGTTATTCCGATGAACAGAAGGCAAAACTAAGAGATGCTTTGTCAAATTATAAAGGAATTTCTGTTAGAGAGCAGTCGGCTAAAGATTACATTGAAAGTTTTACACCATATCATTGTTTGAGAGTGTTGGATCCTGTTTTCTTGTTATCTAAAGAAAGGTGGCATGAATTCTCTAAAGAACCAAGAATAAAAGGTCCTTTTATTCTCTGTTATCAGGTGCAGAGAAATAAGCGAATGGCTGATGTTGCGTATCAGATCAAGAAAAAGACGGGCTTCCCTATTGTCTCAATATGCAATACTCCTATTAAATGGATGCGGTCAGATTATACATTTTATGATGTTCCTATTGAGGAGTTTATTGGTTTTTATCAAAGTGCTTCGTATGTTGTCAGTGCATCGTTCCATGGAGTGGCTTTAGGAATTGTTTTTGAGAAGCCAGTATATGCTTTGATTAAGAATGCTCGTTCAAATAGGATAAAAGATTTAATGCATTTATTTGAATTAGATAAGTTTGTTGAGCATCAGGATAATAAGGGACAGGTTGCTCTTTATGGAAATGGAGAAATAGATAATACTATTAGAATAAAAGAACATAATATAAGCCTTTCGTTGGATTATTTACGCAAAATGTTAGGATAATGTCTGGTGTGAGGAAACATAATTACTCGTATTTGTTTCTACTATTGTCATTAGTAGTCTTTTTAGTCTTAAAAATAATAAGAGGTACTTCGACCACTAGTGAACAAGGTGGTGTATGGAATTTAATACAGATTCTATTCATAGGAATAGGATTATATGTACTTTTTTCAAAAAACAAATCATATCGTTCGATAAAAGGAATTCGCTATTATTTGTCTTTTTTCATATATATATGGATTTTAGCATTTATTCCATTTATTACATCCTATAAAATAGGTTTAAATGAGTGGTTCCATTTTTTGACAATTCCATACGGAGTACTGGTGGTATTGGCCTTTTTTTCTGTTGGCGGGAAGGCTGATTTAAAACAATATTCTTGGATACTTTGGTTTTGCTTTGTAATAATCTCCATTTTATTTTTTAGAGGAATGCAGTCATTCCGGTCTGATGCAATAAGATCTGGATCCACATCTGACGTTTATTATATTGTTGGATTACTTCCAATTATATTGATTAATACAGTCAAAAAATACAAAATAGTACCTTTTCTTATTGCTTTCGCCTGTATCCTAATGTCAAATAAACGAGGAGCTTTCTTTATTTTGGGTGCAATGATGGTTATATATTACATTATGCCATCAGACCCAAACAAGAAGGCCAATAATTTAGTGGGTCGATTTGTTCTCGTGTCAATAGTCTTGGCTGTTGCATATCTTTTCATGATATGGATGACTTCAATATATGATTTTAATATGTTGAGTCGAATGGAGCAAATTGAGGAGGATGGTGGAAGTGGAAGATGGGATAGATGGGTATATTTAGTCTCGAAGTTATTTGGGTCTAATTCCATTATTCGATTGATTTTTGGCTATGGTTCAGGTGCAGTAATGGATCTAACAGGAGGAGGTCATGCACATAATGATTTTGTGGAATTCTTATTTGACTATGGTATTGTGGCATTGATATTGTATATAGTGTTTTATGTCGCTATGATTAAAGAAGGGGTCTCTATGCGCAAGCATGGTTATTTATATACTAGAGAATATTATTGTACTGTGGCAATTGCGATAGGGATGTCACTATACTCTTTCTATGCCATAGATTGTACTTGGATTACAAGTAGTTCAGTTTGCTTTGGCCTCTTGTTGTCCGATTGGAATAAATATAAGAGAAATGGTTACCAATACTATTAATAGAATAGATACTACTGATGAAGTTAACTGTTGTGGATGTTTGGCCTGTATGGCTGTTTGCCCCAATAACGCCATCTCGAAAACAGTAAACGAGAGGGGATTTATAGTTCCGACTATTGATGATTCAAAATGTATCAATTGTGGGTTGTGTTTAAGAACCTGTGATTTCAAAAAGGAACATAAAGAACCGTCGAATAATAAGAAGGCGTATGCACTGATATTTGGTGATAAGAAGGTGTTGGGGAAAAGTACCTCAGGAGGGGCTTTTTCCGCTTTGTCGGATGTGGTATTGAGAGAGTCTGGATTTGTTGTTGGTTCGGTAATGGAGGATGATTTTACTGTTCACCATGTTATAACAAATGATCCAGGTTATAGGGATAGAATGAGGGGATCTAAATATGTCCAAAGTGATATACATGAGATATTCCATCCCATTAAAGATTTATTAGTGAAAGGTGAAAAAGTATTGTTTTCTGGCACTCCATGCCAATGTGCTGCACTAAGGTCATTTCTTGGACAAGAATACGATAATCTTATTGTGGTGGATCTATTATGCCATGGTGTCCCCAATAATAATCTTTTCAAAGAACACATTTCTTATTTAGAGAAATACTATGGTAAGAAAATAGTTGGGTATAGTTTCCGTGAAAAAAAATTCGGGTGGGATTCGTATACAAATGCTGTAAGGTTGTCCAATAATAGAGAGAAAGCCAAATGGATAAATCAGGCTTATTATAGTTTCTTTGTGAACAGTGTTTCATTAAGGCCTTCATGTTTTAACTGTGTCTATCGTAGTTATCATCGTTATAGCGATATTACAATTGGTGACTTTTGGGGATATAATAAAATTGCCAAGAAGAAAAAAAACAAAGGAGTATCATTGGTGATAGTGCATAGCGACAAAGGGCAAAGATTGATTGAAGATAGTGCTCAATTGGCAGAAATATACGAGGTAGAAGTTGATAAAATTAAAAAGAATATCCAAATTAAATCTACATCAACAAAGTTAAGCAAAGATGCTTTTTGGAAAAAATATCAAGGTGATGGATATTCTGGATTGGTACACAAATATTTTGATAATTCAGTTCTTAAGCAAATGCGTTTTGAGGTTAAGAAGATAATAAAAAAAATGTAGTTGTTCTAAAAAACGGTTCTTTTCAATGCTTTCGCTTGTGAAGATGGTATTAGTTGGTCGGAAGAATCCGTTTTTTCTATAATGAATAATTCTGTTGAAGGTAAATAAATAATGGCTAAAAATAATTTGAAGCAGAAAGCTGCGTCCAGTATGGTGTGGACTGCCATTCAGAAGTATTCAAAAATGGCAGTGAACTTTGTTTCGGGTATAGTTCTTGCCAGATTGCTTACACCGTTTGATTATGGTTGCATTGGAATGTTGGGTATCTTTATGGTGTTGGCAGAGGCCTTTATTGATGGTGGGTTTGGTTCTGCGTTGATACAGAAAAAAAATCCCACTCAAGAGGATTATTCAACTATATTCTTTTGGAATCTAGGGATGGCAGGATTTCTTTATTGTGTTCTTTTTTTCTGTGCTCCAGCCATTGCAAGATTTTATGATATCCCGATACTGTCTGATGTTTTACGAGTACAAGGTTTATTATTGTTCATTTATGCTTTTAACCTTGTTCAAAGGAATCAATTGAAGAAGAATCTGAATTTCAAAATCCTTTCTATCATTTCAATTACTACATCTATAGTATCTTTGATTATTACATTATTTTTGGCATATAAGGGTTTTGGTGTGTGGGCTTTGGTTACGCAGAATCTCTTGTTGGCTGCTGTACCCGCATTGTTTTTTTGGTTTTATGTTAGATGGCGTCCTATTTTGGCGTTTTCTTGGAGGTCATTTAAGGAGTTATTTGGCTTTGGCTTTTATATGTTTTTGACCCATTTGATTAATTCTTTTTCAAATCAGATACAGGGTTTGTTAATAGGTAAGATTTATAATCCATCCACTATGGGATATTATGCTAAGGCTCATGGAACAGAGTCCATGGCATCTCATAGCATTTCTTCAATAATGACCCAAGTGACATTTCCTTTATATGCATCAGTGCAGGATAATAAGCAGGCAATGATTAATATCATTCGTCGTTTGATAATGACTCTGTCATATATTTCTTTCCCCATGATGTTTATTTTGATTTTGCTTGCCGAACCAATTTTTATATTGCTATATTCTGACAGATGGGTTAATAGTATTCCCTATTTTCAGGCATTATGTATAGCAGGGTTGCCCAGTTGTCTGCATTCTGTCAATCTTCAACCTATAGCAGCCATTGGGAAAAGTGGGATAATGTTTAAATGGACAATTATAAAAAGAGTAGTGGGTCTCGGTTCAGTGGTTATTGGTTTATTGCTGTTTGGAATGAAGGGACTTTTAGTTGGTGTGATAATTAATAGTTGGTTTGCATATTTTGTACATGTAGGATTGGTGTCAAAGTATATTGGTTATAAGTGGTTTAGTCAATTGAGGGATTTGATGCCTGTGGCCATTGCATCAACGTTAGCAGCAATCGTTAGTTTTATAATTGGTCATTTTTTGGGATTTGGGATGTATCTTAAAGGTGCAATCGTGCTGATAATATATTTAGTTATTTATATGGGTTGGTCTTTAATATTCAAACCAGAGGCTTACACATATACGCTTAGTATTATTCCAACGAAATTCCGTTTCTGGGAAAAAAAGAACAAATAAATAATATCATGAAAATTACAATTGTTGGTTGTGGCAATGCAGGTTTAATACATGCAGCCAAAATATACGAGAAAGAAGGTAACCAAATCTGTATTTTGAAGACTTCTCAAACGAATAGCGAATACTTCGACAAAATTGTTGCTGAAGGGGGATACAGGGTACACGATTTGACCAATCGTGGAAAAGACTTCTTTGTCAAACCGGAACTTATCACTCGTGATGCCAAAGCGGCAATGGACTTCGCTGAAATAGTATTAGTGATGACTACCACACTACAGCATGAGTCAGTTGCCAAGTTGATCGCACCGTTTGCGCATGATGGACAGATTATAGCCATGTGTCCTGGTTATATGGGCAGCCTAATCTTCAAGAAATATGTGAAAGCTGATGTAATCTATAGCGAGTGGGAAACTACTGCGTACAATGGCCGTGTGATGAATAACGACTACGTAAAGATTACTTTCTACAATCCCCGTAATGCTATCTCTGTCCTGCCTACGGCAAAAAGTCAGTATGTGTTGGACAAATTTTCAAAATTGTTTGACAATACACACTATCTTCGTCAGAACATTCTTGAGTCGGCATTGCATAACCCCAATATGATAGTCCATACTATAGGCATGACTTTCTCTGCTTCGCGTATCGAATATAGTAAAGGAGAGTTCTGGATGTATAGAGAGGCATTTACTGACTCGATTGTCAGAGTAATCAATGCATTTGACAAGCAGAAAAACGAAGTGCTGAAGGCGTACGGATGTGAGCCTTTGGATTACTTTGAGGCTGCCAAATGGCGTAATGAAGAGGATTTGACCGTTGATGCCATGACCTCTTTCCGTTCCTTTGCAGACTCCTCCAATAAAGGACCCATGTTCCTTCGTCATCGTTACCTGTTAGAGGATGTGCCTATGGGGCTGGGACTCTTTGTCTCTTTGGGAAAAGTGGCAGGCGTGGATACCTCAATTGCAGAATCAATCATGACATTAGGTGGTGCTTTGCTTGGAGAAGACTTCAAGAGCCAGTCGCGTAGTATACAATATTTGTTACAGAAAGAAGAGGTTACACTTCATGAAGTAATCAATGTGATTTCATGAATTCAATTAAGTTTTTTTCCAGGAAATTATTGCTCTAAACCGCCAACTTCGTTAATTGCCATCTCAGAAGAGTTAAAGACGTTGTTGGCATCGTGCGATTGTCGTATTGTTAATTTTGAGGTTCCTTTAAAACATGAGATAGAGTTGCCAAAAAGGAAGGAAGAAAGATTCTTTCAAAATGATGATACGCCTCAGTTCCTTCGCAATCTTGGTTTCGATTTGTTTTCAATAGCAAACAACCATGCTTTCGATTGGGGTGAGGCTGGGTTTAAGAAGACAAAAGCGGCTTTGGGTGAATCTTCTTATGGAGCGGGAACATATGAAGAAGCTTATCAAGTAAAAGAAATTGAGATCAATGGAATGAAAATCGGTTTTTTGGCCTTCTCTTTTGCTGTATATACATGGCCGTTGCAAGATACAGAAAAGCGTGAGGGATTGAGCTGAGCCTATCTCAATGATCTTTAGGTGAATCATATCATTATTGATGCCAAAAAGTAATTGGATTATTTGTTTGTGTTACCCCATGACGGTATTGAGTATGTTGATGCACCTATGCCGGAAACCATTGCTAGATATAGGGATTTCATTGACTATGGAGCTGACGGTATTTTTGGTGCTCATCTTCATTGTCCACAGGGATGGGAAGAATATAAAGGGAGACCAATATTTTACAGTTTAGGGAATTTCTTTTTCAATAGTAAAAAAGGACACATTGTATCGGGAAACAAACCGGCCACATTGGTATGAGTGGCGGTGTGTGGTTTTGAGCATTGAGAACCACAAATTATCATGGGAAGTAATCAATACACGCAATGTTGACAATATCGCTCTTGAGATAGACCATAGTCAAGAGTCTGTTCGACATAATGAATATGTTTGTGGTTTGTTGACTAATGAGCAGGCGTATAATGAATATATAACCCCAATTATCCACAAGCAGGTAGATTCTTATTTGAGCCAAATGAGCGCAATGTTCCAACCCAAATCTGTAAAGTAAGCATTAAAGGCTTTAAAAAAATGTATATTTGGGAAAAATAAAAACGCAGGTGCCGTGTCGAACAATAAAGACTTGTTGTACCTATTCAGGAATGATTTGAGAAGAGCTCAGATGTTGAGATTTTTGCTTGGAAAAATATAGTATTAAAACAAATATCAAAATGGGACTTAAAACAAAAATACAAAGCAGCCTATTCGTTGCGAAATACTTGAAGCAAGTCAATGATAGTTATCAAAAGTTAGAACATAAAGTAGAATTGACGAAGGTCCAGGAACAGGAGATCCAGGACTTTTATGTGCCATTGGTGGGTAATAAGGTTCCGACGGATTGGCATTGATATTTTTACGCACGAACAGGATTATTTTCAGTGAAGTATATTCCAACAAGTTTGTACCGGTTGGAATTGACGGGTCGCCTGAATCAGTTGCCTTGGTGTGTTCCATTCTCTGATAAAAATTTGAATGATATAGTGTTGCCAAACATGAAGCAGCCTCATACTTATCTTAAAAATAGGAATGGCTATTTTTATTATGAAAATAAGCCTGTTAGTATAGAGGAAGCGACTCGTTTAGGTGCCAATATGGGTGAGGTAATAATCAAACCGACACTCTCTTCACATGGAAGAGGTGTAAAGAAAATGCTGGTCAAAAACGGTATAGTAGATCAAGAAGGTACAAAACTAAAGGATTTGTTGTTGAAGTATAAGAAGAATTATTTGATTCAAGATATAGTGAGACAACATCCTGATATGAGTGCCTTGAATCCAGATTCAATTAATACGTTAAGGATTGTGACTTACCGGAGAGGAATGGAAGTGGTTGTTCTTTATGCCGCAATTAGGATTGGAAGAGAAGGTCAGACTATAGATAATGAGTCGGCAGGAGGTATAAGTACAAAAGTCAATAATGATGGTTCGCTGTGCAAATATGCATATGGAGCCCCAGGACAGGATAAAATAGAAATTACGGATTCTGGTGTTAAATTGGAAGGTTATAAGGTACCTTCATTCGAAAAAGCATTGGAAATGGTAAAGGAAAATCATTTGAATCTACCATTTCAAGATTTGGTTGGATGGGATATATGTATAGATGAAGATGGTGAACCTGAAATGTTGGAATGGAATACTACTCCAGAACTAAGTCAATCGGCAGTAGGTCCAGCGTTTGGAGAGTACACAGAAGAGATTGTGAGGGAGGCAATGAGAAGACCTAATTCTCGTTCGGGAGATCCAACATATAGAATGCTGGAGCCAGTGAATGTTGAGACATTGTTCAAATTGATAACGAAAAAGCTGTAAAGTTTTTTTATGTCATAATATGGATGAGATTTGATTGATAGAAGGGGGAAACTCTTTTTGGGGTTTAATGGTTTGGCGATACATCCTTAAATTAATGTAAAAATGGATAAGGTTATTGTTAGATTCTTTCGCTGGATGAATCATATACAACGTAGATACGCTTATAATCGCTATAAGAAAGACAAGCGTAAAGAGCTGAAGGAACGATTGTCGAAATTGAACACCAGAAGACATCTTACTAATGCTCAGGGAAATGAGATAGTAGAATATTATAAGCGTATGACAGGGATGAAAATATCCACGCTTGATCATGAATATTTTTATTCCAGAACCGGCATTTATACTAAGGACTATATTCCAATGGCTTTCTTCCAATCGGAGTTGATTGGCAGATTGAATAGAATGGATCTCTATGATGCATACTCTGATAAGAATTTAGATGACGTGCTACTGCCGAGTGTTAAACACCCTCATTTCTACCTGAAGAATATAAACGGTTATTATTATTTTGAAGGTCGTGCTGTGAGTAAAGAAGATGCATTAGAGCGATGCGAGAATTTGGGAGAGGTAATAATAAAACCGTCATTGTCGTATATGGGGACAGGTGTTCGAAAGTTACATATTATTGAGGATGGTAAAACAGATTGGGATGGGAAATCATTAAATGAGGTTTTTAACGAATACAAGAAAGATTTTTTGATTCAGGAAGCGGTGCAGCAACACGAAAGGATGAGTGCCTTAAATCCCACATCGGTTAATACGTTGCGAATGGCAACCTATCGTTCGGGTATGGAAGTGTTGTTGGTGTATGCTGTTGTCAGGATAGGTAGAAAGGGTCAGGTGATTGATAACCAAAGTGCAGGAGGTATCAGTGTTGCGATTCGCTCAGACGGTACTTTAGGGAAATATGCATTCGGTTCGGCGGGTGACGATATGATAGAGAAAACTGACACGGGAATTGTTTTGGAGGGATATGCGGTTCCATCTTATGAAAAAGCAGTGGAAACGGTAAAGCGACTACATTATTCTCTTCCATTGTTTGATTTGGTGGGTTGGGATATATCAATAGATGAAGAAGGAGAACCTGTTTTGATAGAATGGAACGGAAGGCCTGGCCCCAGTCAGACTGCATGCGGTACTGGCTATGGTGAATTGACAGAACGGATCTTCAGTGAGGTTTGGGGCAGGAAAAATACTGTATCATACCATGTCTAACAAATCAAATAGCTCATACCTTGTTTTTTGTTTGTGTTATGGAGAATAATAAGCAAATCTACGATTTTTTAGCAAGAATTTGTCCTCGTACTACACGTTTGATTTATTTCCTTCTTCATTATAAAATGTATATTGGAGAAAAGAGTTTTTATCCTGAGAAGGAGCATAAATCGAAATTCCAGATTTTCAAGGAATTTATTTCGTATATTCTAAAGGATGGAGATATAGATCATACTTATTTTGTTCTTGGATTAGATGTAAAAGGAACAAATTACCGGGACTATATCTCGTATCATCAGTTTATGGTACGCAGAGATAGGCTGAATATGATAAGAAGAGATCGTCAAGATAATGCAGAACCGGCTAATTATTCCTGTATACTTAGAGATAAGTCGTTATTCTCAATATATGCAAACTATTGGAAGTTCCCTGTCGTCAGAGATTTGGCAAAAATCGTGAACAGTAGAATAACAGAATCGGAATACACTTCGACGGAGGATTTGTTGAAAGCAAATCCTCACGTGTTTATTAAACCGATAGATGGACAAAAAGGTGAGGATGTGTATGGAGTAGATTTTATTGAAGATAAATTATATATAAATGGAAGGAATTCCTCTATGTCGGAATTCATGTCCATTATTAGTAAGGTTTCTGAAACTCACAGTTTGCTTTTTCAAAGAAAGGTGATACAGCATCCCCAAATAATGGCTTTACATGAGAAGTCTGTCAATACATTACGTGTGGTTACAATAAATCATCTACATTCGATTCATTCAGAAGATGTGATTCTTGTAGGATCGGAATTGCGAGTCGGGTGTGGTGGTAATCATACTGACAATGTTTCAGCGGGTGGAATTAAAATAGGAGTGAATAATGACGGCACTTTAACAGAATATGGTTTTTATGATAAAAAGCATGGAACAAAAACAACTACCCATCCTGATACGGGTATTGTATTTGGAGGGTATTTGATACCTTTTTATAATGAGTCAGTCCAATTGTGTAAGGAGTTTCATGCAAAATTAAAGGAAATACACTTAATTGGTTGGGATATTGCCATTACTGAAGAGGGACCTATATTAATTGAAGGTAATGAGTCTTGTGGAACTGATTTTCAAGTGATGTTTGGCCCTATGAGAAAATTCTATGATGAGTATCTCCCGTATCGTGAGGTAAATGATGAGTTTGTTTACAAATCTTAATTAATATATGTCAGGTTTACATTATTTATTAATCTGAATTAAATAATAATACAATGGATTTCTTGCAAATAATAAAAAATGTTGGAATAAAACAATTTTTAATCGATTGGATTACATACAGTCGGATGTTAGATTACCGTGATTTACCAGTAGAGAAACGTGTTGAGTTAATGATGAATCGTTATGAGAAGAAATTTGGATATCGTTTCGATATTATGAATCCGAAAACTTATACGGAAAAGATACAATGGTACAAGGCGTTTTATACTGGGGATGGTCATTTGGATAGAATTGTGGATAAACATTTGTTTAAACAATACGTGAGTGAAAAGCTTGGCGAAGGCTATACAATTCCACTTATTGGAGTTTGGACGGATATTACTGAATTTGAAAAAGACTGGAATCATTTGCCAGAAGAATTCTGCTTGAAATCAAATGTAAAAGATGCAGGTAGATGGGTGGAAATAATCCACAAGAGGTCAGAAGTTAGTTTTAAAAAGAATAAATACGAATGGTCAAAATGGTTACGCCCTAAGTGGACATTAATTAATAGTTTTGCTTCAGCATATTACCAATGTACACCCAAAATACTTGCTGAACAGTATGTTGAAAATGTTAAAGATCAGTTATATGACTACAAGGTAATGTGTTTTGACGGGCAGCCCTTTTGTATTGAAGCTGCCATGGAACGTTTTGGGAGCACTGGACCATCATTTACATTCTATGACCTGAATTGGAATAAGTTAGATGTTACCTCGGGGCATCATCCAAATTATGATGTGCCTTATCCGCATCATTTAAATGAGATGTTGGAAATTGCCAAAGTTTTATCGAAAGGCTTTCCTCATGTCAGGGTGGATTTCTTTGATACTGATAATAAGTTATATGTTGCAGAGATGACGTTCTATACAGGAAGTGGGTATTCTTATTATGAGCCTCAGTCTTTCAATATTCAAATGGGTGAATTGTTCAAACTGCCTATCGATTGTCAAGGTTGATATGTTATTATATTTTTTCTTGTAATTTAATCCGAGTATTATGTTTCTAGATTTATATACCAAATATGCAATTAGACAAACTTGGAGGAAAGATATAGCTAATATCCGTCAAAAAATGTCGCAATGCGAAATGGTCCCTTTGTCAAAAGGGCAAAAAAATGACATAGCCAAATATTATTCCAATTTACTTAGGAAGGAAGTGCCTGTGTATTGGCATAAATACTTTTTTTCCAGAAATGGCAATTTTTCGGTAAAATACGTTCCTACTTGTTTTTATCACTCAGATATTATCTATAAGTTAAATAGTTTTGATTTGAGGCATGCATATGTAGATAAAGGTATGTATGATGTATTTTTCCCCGACACCTTACGTCCTATAACTTATGTTAAAAACGTCAATGGCTATTATTATGATGATTCAAAACCAATAAGTCGTCAAGAAGCGATTGAAAGGTGTAAGAATCTTGATGGGGCAGTCTCTAAACCGACTCACGAGGGAATGTGGGGAAGCGGAGTGAAGGTATTCTCATCCCATGATGGAATAGTAGATGATGGAATCACTATTGAGTCTTTGATGGATAGTTACGGTAAGAATTTTATAATACAAGAAAAAATACAGCAACATGAGTCTTTGGGGTTGTTGAATCCTACATCGCTGAATACTCTTCGAGTCCTTTCATATCGTCAAGATAACGAAATTTATATTCTCTATGCAGTGATTCGTATAGGGAGAAAAGGGAAGTCTGTGGATAATGAAACGGCTGGGGGCATCAATGCAGATGTTGATTTGGCAACGGGTAGGATTATTGATTGTGCATACGGAACCCCGAGTGAAAAGAAAATCTTTGTAACTGATGTTGGCACAGTGTTAAATGGATTTCATCTGCCTGGATTTAAAAAAGTGATTGCTGAAGTAAAAGAATTACACTTGCGTCTTCCATATTTTAATATAGTAGGTTGGGATTTTGGTATTAATAGAGAAGGAGAACCTGTGATGATAGAGTGGAATAGGTGTCCTGACTTAAGCCAAACAGCCCATGGCCCTGCTTTTGGTGATATGACTGAGGAGATATTTAGGCGGATACGATTGTTAAAAGATACAAGGTTTGAATGATTTTTTAGGAAATCGGTTATTATTATATGTTAGGTTATTATTAAAGCGACAAGATTATGCCAATAACAGGTGCCGTATTAAGTACATGGTTTAAACAATGTCTTACTAGGATTTCTCCTAGGTTGAACACGTTTGTAGTGTATATATTAAAATTCAAGAGGCCTATTAATTTGAAGAATCCAAAAACGTTGGATGAGAAAATACAATGGCTTAAATTTAATACGTATTATGAGAATCCTCTTGTGACACAGTGTGCGGATAAGTATGCAGTTCGTCAGTATGTGGAGAAATGTGGTTGTGCAGAGATTCTGAATGAATTGTATGGAGTTTATGATTCTGTGGAAGAAATATCATGGGATACTCTTCCTAATCAATTTGTAATTAAGTGGAATTTTGGGTGTGGGCAAAACTTGATCGTTTTTGATAAGTCGAAACTTGATATTGAGGATGCAAAAAGAAAGCTAAATAACTGGTATAAGTTGCATGATACCTTTTATCTTACGTATTCAGAGATGCAATATAAGGGGATTGTTCCAAAGTTGATATGTGAGAAATTGATAGAAACAGAATCTGGGGATGTCCCTGTAGATTATAAGTTATATTGTTTCAATGGAGTGCCGGATTGTGTGTTGGTTTGTGGAAAACGTGGACAGATGGATAGTGGTGCAGAATATTATTTCTTTGATAAGGATTGGAAACTGAAACGATATAACAAGCGAGGCAAAGAAGCACCCGTTGATTTCACCCTGCCTAAACCTGAGGGTATTGAGAAGGTGTTTGATTATGCGTCTAAAATCTCAAAACCATTTCCTTTTGTTAGAGCAGATTTTTATTTGGAGAAAGGAAATGTCATTTTTGGAGAACTTACATTCACACCCTGTGGAGGTTTTGACGTAAACAGACTGCCTGAAACTCAATTGCGTTTTGGCAATATGGTTGATTTATCTTCGATTGAAAAAACATCAAGTTTGGTTAATACCAATAGTTAAAGAATTATTGATAATGTATATCTACTTGCTTACATCCGTCTATCCATCTAATTACTCGACCAAGGGTACAACACCTGTTGTTCATTATTTTGCCAAGGAATGGGTTTTGCAAGGACATCAAGTGCATATATTTCATACGGAATCGGTTTTCCCAAAGGCTTATTATTTGATTGGTAAGTTGTTTAAGAATTTGCTTGATTCAAAACTAGGTCATTTGGTTCCAACGCAAGTTCCAAATGAGTATGATGAGATTAAAGATGGTGTTGAAGTTACTCATCTCTTGTTAAAGAAATCAAAACCTCATGGCAGATTCTCAACAAAACAGGTTGATAGAGCCTTTGAAATAATATCTTCTTATATTGATAAAGAAAGCGTTCCGGATTGCTTTGTCGGACATTGGGACAATCCACAATTGGAATTACTTCATGCATTGAAGAGGAGATTTCATCGACCCACATGTTTGGTATATCATAGTAACGGTTTCCTTCAGTTATTTAGATGTTATGGACAAGAGACTAATGAGTTGGTTAAAGATGTAGATTTAGTTGGTTTCCGTAATATAACGGCTCGTATGGCGTATGAAAAACAATTTGGTAAACTATCCCATTCTTTTATTGCAGCTTCTGGTGTATCAAAACCTTTTATAGAAGCAGGGCTATCGTTTGTTAAAGAAATAGGACAGATAAAGCGCTTCGTTTATGTTGGGGCATTAATTCATCGTAAGTATCCGGATATTATTGTTGAATCATTGGATCGTTCGTTTCAAAAAGAACCATTTGAGATTACATATATAGGAGAGGGGGGGGGCAAAAAAAATGTGAAGCAGAAGTTTGATGCGTTAGGGTGTTGTGGCAAATTGACTTTTACTGGACGAATACCACGTGAAGAAGTAATAAATTATTTAAAGCAGTCGGATGTGTTTGTGATGATATCAAAAGGTGAATTATTCGGATTGGTCTATTTGGAAGCAATGGCATTAGGTTGCATCACCATAGCGGCTCGTCACGAGGGAATTGATGGGATTATTGAGGAAGGGGTTAATGGATTTCTTTGTGAAGCTGGAAATGTGGATGAGTTGGCTGCCATCATATTAAAAATTCGCCAAATGAGTCCCGAAGCGCTTAGGAAAATGTCTTTGAAAGCCAAGCAGACAGCAGCTTACTATTCGGATGTGAATGTGTCAAAAAGATATATTGAAGAATTAAAATCATTAGTCAACCATGAATCAAATATTAAGAATAATTGCTAAACTATTAAGTATATTCGGCCGCTTTTGGATAAAGTATATTAATAGACCGTTGTATAAGAGTTGTCTTGGATATTGTGGAAAGAATGTGGATTTACGTTTGTATAGGAATCCAGGAATGTTGTCCCATGTTTACATGTATGACAACACTAATATCTATCATGGTTTTCGTTTCATTAGTGTTACAGGAAAGTTTATAATGAAAAAGAACTCTGGTGCAGCCGCAGGATTGACGGTAATCACAGGGAACCATCAACGAGTTATGGGAAAAGGGTTTAAGGAATTATCTGGGAATCATATTGATGACATTGAAAAAGATGTTGTTGTGGAAGAGGATGTTTGGTTGGGTGCAAATGTAACATTATTGTCGGGAGTTACGATTGGTCGTGGTGCAACTGTTGGTGCAGGTTCTGTTTGTATTAAAAGTGTTCCTCCTTATGCCGTTGTTATCGGAAATCCTGCAAAAGTAGTTGGGTTTAATTTTATACCAGAACAGGTAATTGAGCATGAGCTAGCGTTATATGCACCTGAAGAAAGATTACCGATAGATTTATTAGAGAAAAATTACAAGAAATACCTTGTTGATAGAGTATCTGAAATAAAAAGTTTCACAAAAATCTAAATAGCATTGTTATGGAATTAAATGAATTTGTCGAAAAATTTGCTGAGCAGTTTGAAGATACTGATTCTTCGGAAATAACAGCAACAACCAATTATCGTGAATTGGAAGAGTGGAGTAGTTTAGTGGGAATGATGGTTATTGCATTTGTAAAGATGGATATGGGTAAAACTGTAACGGGCGATGATCTGAAAGCATGTAAGAGCGTTGAGCAGTTGTATAACCTTATTATGGCAAAGTAATGGGTGGTTACAATCCTTTTTCCCTTGAGGGGAAAACAATACTGGTGACAGGCGCTTCATCAGGGATAGGTCGTGCCACAGCAACAGCTTGTTCCAAAATGGGTGCTACTGTTGTTGCCACTGGACGTAATCCACAGAAACTTGAAGCCACTTTGATCACTTTGGAGGGAGATTCAAATCAGATTATAGCTGCTGACTTGACAATAGATGAGGATGTGAAAAATTTGGTTTATCAAATTCCCAAACTTGATGGAATAGTACATTGTGCCGGTATTGGCCATCGTATGCCTGCCAAGCTATTAACAATGACTGAGGTTGAAAAGGTCATGAATAGTAACTTTATTTCGGCAGTTTCTTTGCAAACCCAGTTGATAAATGCGAAAAAGGTAAACAAGGCTTCTTCTGTAGTGTTTGTGGCATCAGCAGCCCCTCATATGCCAGCCTTGGGCAATGCAGCCTATACAGCGTCAAAAGCTGCTATTATTGGTTATGCCAAATGCCTCGCTCTCGAATTGGCCCCCCGTAATATTCGTGTGAATTGTATATGCCCAGCGATGGTTTGGACCGACTTGATCATGCAAGAAGGTGTAGGCAAAGAAGAATTAGAACAAGCACAGTTGAAATATCCTTTAAAGCGATATGGACAACCAGATGATGTGGCCAACTTGGCAATATATTTATTGTCGGATGCATCACAATGGATGACGAATAGTTGTATTGACATAACAGGAGGAACAAACGAATTATGATTAACAAAGCATACATAAAAGGTATATCGTACTATCTGCCAGAACGAGTATTGACAAATGAGGAACTAATAAAAGAATTTCCCGAATGGAGTGTTGAAAAAGTTGCCGACAAGGTGGGCGTTTATTCACGACATATAGCAGCTGAAAATGAGACGGCAGGAGACATGGCCGAAAAAGCGGCTATGGCTTTATTTGCGGAATATAGTATAAAATCTTCCGATATTGATTTTGTATTGTTTTGTACACAGAGTCCAGACTATTTTCTGCCTCCAACAGCATGTGTACTACAAAACAGGTTGAATATTCCTACTTCTGCGGGTGCTTTTGACTATAATTTGGGATGTTCAGGATGTATATACGGAATGGCCATAGCCAAAGGCCTAGTTTCTGCCGGCATTGCTAAAAATGTATTGTTGTTAACAGCAGAGACTTACAATAAATACCTGCATCCTGATGACAAAAGCAATCGTTCTATTTTTGGTGATGGTGCTGCTGCATGTCTGATTAGCACGGATGGCTTTGCTGAGATAGGTGAATTCGTACTTGGGACAGATGGGTCCGGTGCTGAATATTTGATAGTCAAAACCGGTGCTTCACGGCATAAGGCTTTCTCTGGCGGTCAAGATATTGATTCAGAAGGACACACGCATAGAGACGATTATCTTTACATGAATGGAAGTGCCATTTTTAATTTCACATTGGATGCCGTACCTGCTATGATGAAACAACTACTGATTAAGAATCAATTGGAAAAAAACAATATAGACTATTATGTTTTCCATCAGGCAAATAAATTTATGCTCACAACAATCAGAAAGGTTTGTGGTATTTCCAAAGACAAGTTTTATATTGATTTAGAAAATGTTGGGAATACTGTTTCTTCTACCGTGTTGATTGGATTGAAAGAATGTGTCGATAAAGGTATTATCCAATCTGGAATGAGAATAATGATTTGTGGGTTCGGGGTTGGATTGAGCTGGGGAGGAACTGTGCTTAGCATATAATATGTTTCAACAGAATAGGAGACAAACAAAGAATAAAACCCTGTAAAGAAACAATTGTATTTATTCTAAATCCAGAATTCTGGTTTAGAGGATATTAATAGTAATTAATTATAGTAATTAATTATAGTTATGCACCTAATCTTTCTCACAATGTCCAACCTTCAGGGGGTCGCAGGCGCAGGCATCTATACTGATCTTATGCGGAAATTCCTCAAAGAAGGTCACCAAGTCACTGTCGTTGCACCCCGAGAACGACGACTGGGAGAATTCACGAGTCTGAAAGAAGTGGATGGTGTTCGATTATTAGGTGTCCGTACGCTCAACCTTCAGAAAACCAATGTTGTAGAGAAGGGTATTGGCCAAGTCCTTGTCGAGACTCAGTTTAAACGAGCAATTAATAAGTATTTGAAAGATGTTAAGTTTGATTTGATAGTCTATTCTACTCCTCCTATTACATTCCCTAAAGTAATAAAATATCTGAAATCCTTAGAACCAAAGACCAAGACATATTTGTTGTTAAAAGATATTTTCCCTCAGAATGCAGTGGATCTTGGAATGATGTCTAAGACCGGTATCAAGGGTTTGCTATACTATTTCTTCCGTAAGAAAGAGAAAAAGCTATATGCATTGTCCGATTATATCGGGTGCATGAGCCCGGCAAATATAAGATATGTTATTGAACATAATAAAGAAGTGAATCCAGATAAAGTGGAAGAAGCCCCTAATTCATATGAGGTTGTAGAATACAGAGAATTAGCTAAGGAAGAACGAGATGCTATTCGGTTGAAATACAATCTACCAGTTGATGCCCCCATTTTTATTTATGGGGGGAATCTTGGCAAACCTCAGGGCATCGATTTCTTGATAAAGTGCCTTGAAAATAATGGCAATCGTGTCGATTGTCATTTTGTAGTAGTCGGTGACGGTACAGAATACAGCAAACTTGAACAATGGTTTAAAAAAATGAAGCCTATGAGTGTATCATTGTTTCAACGATTGCCCAAAGAAGACTATGATAAATTAGTGCGTAGTTGCGATGTGGGATTAATATTTTTAGACTACCGCTTCACTATACCAAACTATCCATCCCGACTGTTACCTTATTTGATGGAGAAGAAACCTGTTATAGCGGCAACAGATACAACTAGTGATGTTGGAAGCATTGCCGAAGCAAATGGATATGGTTATTGGTGTCCTAGCAACGATGTGAGTGCTTTTACCAAAAGTGTAGACAAGATGTTAAGTTCAGATCTTGTTAAAATGGGGGAACTTGGATATCAATATTACTTAAACCATTACACTGTGGAACATACTTATAAAGCTATTATTAGCCATTAATGCATTATGTTAGAATATCGTGTATTTGAATACGGCAAAGATGACAGATATGTAAGAGAGATTGTTGATGCTGTTTTTCATATAGATAGTTGTCATATAAAGCAATCAACAGAATGGTTCTCTTGTCGCATTGAAAAGAACCCAATTGGCAAAGCAATAATAATATATGCTAAAGACAAAGATCGATTAGTTGCATTTCTGGTTGTAGATAGATTCCCTATTGTTAACGCTGACTTGTCATTTGATGGTGGTTTTATCCATTATGTTTATGCTCTTCAAAATTATAAAGAGCTAGGTGTTGTACAAGAAATGTTATCAATGGCAGAATCTGAGGCTAAAGGGCAGGGTTTAAGAGTAGTTGTTACTCATGATACGCCTGAGATCTTCCCATACGTTAAAAACATGGGTTGGGAATATGTGACTGCAAAAGTAAGGTATAGGATGCATTCTGTTGATGGGTGGAAGTCCCTGTTCAAACTACTTGATTGTACTAAGCCTTTTGTCCCAAATGAAGAAGTGAGACAATCAATAGACCAGTTTAAGGTTTATGAGACAGGAGGGAAAGATGTCACAACAGAAGATAGGAGTATGGGCAATCGGAATCTTGAGATGGCTTATTATAAATGGGTTGCATCCGTGAGGCCGAATAGTGGTTTGGCAATTATTGAAGATGGAGATACTTTTTGTGCATTTGTAATAGGTCAGAGAGGTAAACGTGCGAAAGTCGCACATATAGTATTAATGTCTTCTTCAAATGCCTTCCGTATGAGCAAAGATTCTATATCAGAAATGATGAATAGGATCTGTAAGGAGTTTAACGTGAATGTTATAAGTTGTATGGATAATAAACAATTCATTCCTAATACAAACTCTTTTTATCATTCACAATCCATTTCCTTTTATTACAAACGGCTTGACACGTCAGTCAAGATAGAACTGGGACAGGCGGTTTCCGATAATGCTTTGATGTTTGGTTGAGATGTGAATGGGATAATAACCACTTTTTATTGAGACAGATAGGCTATTATAGATTTTTTAAATGGTACTAGTATTTTATGTATAAACACTTTTTCAAAAGGTTATTTGATGTTTTAATATCCTCTATTGGATTGTTGCTCATAGGGTGGATGATTATTTTGGTGGCAATCTTCCTGCATTTTGCCAATAAAGGAGCGGGTGCGTTTTTCTATCAAGAGCGTCCTGGCAAGGACGAGAAGATTTTTAAAATCATCAAATTCAAGACAATGACCGATGAATGTGATGCTGAAGGCAAATTGTTACCCGATGCACAACGATTGACAAAAATTGGAAAGATAGTCCGTTCGTTATCTATTGATGAGTTGCCACAACTTATTAATGTATTGAAAGGCGATATGTCATTAATTGGTCCTAGGCCATTGAGGGTTTACTACCTCCCTTTGTATAGCAAAGAACAACATCGAAGACATGATGTAAGACCAGGAATTACTGGTTGGGCACAGGTCAACGGAAGAAATAACATTTCGTGGACGGAGAAATTTAAGTTGGATGTATGGTATGTTGATCATTGTACTTTATGGACAGACATAAAGATTATATTCATCACCATAAAAAATGTGTTGATGCGGAAGGACATCAATAATGACACAGTGGCTACTATGTATCCATTTGACGGAACTAATTGATTCATCGACACACTAAATGGACCATTGAAAAGGGTATTGTAAAGCTTTATAAGAATTGAAAATGCTCCCCAAATGATGGGGATAACAATTATATTGTTGAATTGGTTATTGACTGAAAGGAGTGACATGCAGCGTAAAGATATAGCAGTTTTCGGCGTCGGTGGTTTTGGCCGTGGGGTGTTGGCTCTTATAGAAAACATCAATAAGGAAGAGGCAAAATATAATATCAGAGGTTTTTTTGATGATGGTCATGAAAAAGGGGAGATAATTAATGGGTATCCAGTTCTTGGAAAAACTGAAGATTTAAACCTCTGGGAAACGGAATTGGCAATAGTCGTTTCTATAGGCAATCCGATTGTAAAGAAACGAGTTGTCGATAGTATCACTAATTCAAAAGTTTATT
Organism: Bacteroidales bacterium; assembly: GCA_017550405.1. Lineage (GTDB taxonomy): Bacteria > Bacteroidota > Bacteroidia > Bacteroidales > P3 > Colimorpha. Next base: position 156,983 of record JAFZPH010000006.1, on the reverse strand, counting down.
ATCCAACATTAATACACCCATCAGTAATCATTGGTGCACCTGATTATGTGACAATTGGAGATGGATGTATAATATGTGCAGGTACTATCATTAATACCAACATAATTATTGGAAATTTTGTGGCACTCAATTTTGGTTGTACGGTTGGACATGATGTAATAATCAAAGATTATGCGGCATTCATGCCTTCCTGTAATATTTCAGGAGAGGTTATTATAGAAGAAGGAGTTTATTGTGGTACTGGTGTCAAAATAATCAATCAGGTTCAGATAGGGGAGTATTCAACTATAGGTGCAGGAGCGGCGGTGGTTAACGATATACCTGCTCATTGCACGGCTGTTGGTGTTCCCGCAAAAGTAATTAAGCAATATTAAACAATGTCGATTTTTAAAGATAAAACCTTGATGATTACCGGAGGGACGGGTTCCTTCGGTAATGCTGTTTTAAAACGTTTTCTCCGTACCGATATTGGAGAGATTCGTATTTTCTCACGTGACGAGAAAAAACAAGATGATATGCGTCATGAGTATCAGGCCAAATACCCTGATGTGGCTCATAAAATTAAGTTCTATATCGGTGATGTGCGCTCTTTGGAGAGTTGCCGCTCGGCGATGCCTGGGACGGATTATATTTTCCATGCTGCAGCGTTGAAACAGGTCCCTTCCTGTGAGTTCTTCCCGATGGAGGCCGTGAGGACCAACGTTATCGGTACTGACAATGTGCTGACCGCTGCCATCGAGAGTGGGGTTAAGTCGGTTATCTGTCTTTCAACCGACAAGGCCGCTTATCCGATTAATGCCATGGGCATCACCAAGGCTATTGAGGAGAAAGTGGCTGTTGCCAAGAGCCGCTACAGCGGAAAGACAAAAATTTGCTGCACCCGTTACGGAAACGTCATGTGCTCCCGTGGCTCCGTCATCCCTCTCTGGATTGACCAGATTCGGAACGGGAATCCCATCACACTGACAGAGCCTGCCATGACACGTTTTATCATGTCCCTAGATGAAGCTGTAGATTTGGTCCTGTTTGCTTTCGAGCATGGGGAGAATGGCGACATCCTCGTCCAGAAAGCTCCAGCATGTACCATCCAGACACAGGCGGAAGCTGTGTGTGAGCTGTTTGGAGGAAAGAAAGAAGAAATCCGCGTGATCGGCATCCGTCATGGCGAGAAGATGTATGAGACTCTCCTCACCAAGGAAGAGTGTGCAAAGGCTGTGGATATGGGCGATTTCTACCGTGTTCCTGCGGACAACCGCGACTTGAATTATGATAAGTTCTTCAAGGAGGGCGATACTCAGCGGGTCACCATCGACGAGTTTAACTCGAATAACACGAAACGATTGAATCTCGAGGAGACTAAGGCCAAAATCGCCTCGCTCGAGTATATTCAGAATGAGTTGCAGGGAGTAGTGAACATCGCAAAATAGTCTCCACGTATCACGTGTTTCGCACGGATAATAATGGTTTTATGTCTATGAAGATATTAGTAACAGGAGCAAAGGGCTTTGTCGGAAAGAATCTCTGTGCTGAGTTGAAGAATGTGAAGGAAGGCAAATCCAAGTGCTGGGGGCCGGAACTGGTGGTTGATGAGGTCTTCGAGTACGACTTGGGCAACTCTCTGCAGGAATTAGATGAGTGGTGCAGCAAGTGTGACTTTGTTTTTAATCTGGCTGGTGTGAACCGTCCGAAGGAGACTTCAGAATTCATGGAGGGCAACTTCGGGTTTGCTTCCACTTTGCTCGACACGTTGAAGAAGCATAAGAATACATGTCCGGTGATGCTCAGTTCATCGCAGCAGGCTTCTTTAACCGGCCGTTTCGGCAACAGTGAGTATGGCCGTAGCAAGAAAGCTGGCGAAGAACTGTTCTTTGCCTATAGTGAAGAGACTGGTGCTAAAGTGATGGTGTACCGTTTCCCTAACCTCTTTGGCAAATGGTGTCGTCCTAACTACAACAGTGCAGTTGCAACGTTCTGTAATAATATCGCTAACGATTTGCCAATCACAGTTAATGACCCCTCAGTAGAACTGGAGTTATTATATATTGATGATTTGGTAGCTGAGATGATGTCCTGTCTGAAAGGGGATGAACATCATTGCGAATTCGAGGGTCTGGATGTTTTGCCACAGGAGGATGGAAGATATTGTTATGTTCCCACTACACATAAGATAACATTAGGCGAAATCGTTGATTTGTTGCATGAGTTTGCTACACAGCCCCAAACTCTTACTATTCCTGAGATTCCCGAAGGGTCCTTTGCAAAGAAACTCTATAGCACATATCTCTCATATCTGCCCAAGGAGAAGGTTGCTTTCCCGCTAAAGATGAATGTCGACCAGCGTGGCTCCTTTACCGAGTTGGTTCATACCCTCAATTGCGGACAGGTGTCTATCAATATCAGCAAGCCGGGTATTACCAAAGGTCAGCATTGGCACCATACCAAGTGGGAGTTCTTTATTGTTGTGGCTGGTCATGGATTGATACAGGAACGAAAGATTGACTCGGATGAAGTGATCGAGTTCGAAGTAAGTGGAGACAATATTCAGTGTGTCCACATGCTCCCAGGTTATACTCATAACATTATCAATCTGAGTGATACTGAGAATCTGGTGACGGTGATGTATTGCAACGAGATATTTAATCCAGATAAGCCGGACACATACTTTGAGATGGTCTAGCTCCACGTTTCTCGCGTATCACTCGTACATGATATCCACGAATCTCTCGTATCCCTCGTATATTGTTGACAGCATATTCTTCCACAAATTATTGGTGTCACTTGTATATGATTTCCACGAATCACTCGTATCACACGTATATTATTTATGACAGCATGTTCTTCCACGAATTATTTGGTGTCACTCGAATTAATACTCCGCGTATCGCCCGTTTCTCATATTAAAGGAATATTGGGAATCTCTTATTGGATATGACTACAGATAAACTGATTTATGAAGCAATTGGTGCTTGTTTTGAGGTTTATAATACGCTAGGGCCAGGACTCCTTGAGAGCGTTTATGAAAAGGCCTTGGTTCAAGAGTTCAAGTTGCGTGGTTGGATGTGAAATCTCAGATTCCTGTTGAAATCGATTATAAAGGTGTTGTGGTGGGAGCCGATATGCGTTTGGATATATTACTGGAAGATAGACTTATTATTGAGTTGAAATCGGTGGAGTCATTGCTACCTGTACATTTCAAGCAGATAAGAACATATCTGAAGTTGCTTAACAAATCAGTTGGTTTGTTGGTCAATTTCGATGTCAATGACTTTAAACAAGGCTATAAAGTTATCAAATAAGAGAGAACAGATTACTCCATTCATTATGATACGTGAAAATACGTGTAATACGTGGAGACAAAAAACAAAAAATATGGCTACTTTTCAGAACAACGGTAAATTAAAACTACTTATCATTGTGGGCACGCGGCCGGAGATTATTCGCCTTGCGGCTGTCATTAATAAATGCCGTCAATATTTTGACTGTATTCTGGCCCATACTGGTCAGAATTATGACTATAACCTCAATGGAGTATTCTTCAAAGACCTTAAGCTTAAGGACCCTGATGTGTATATGGATGCCGTGGGGAAAGACTTGGGAGAGACGATGGGTAACATCATCGCCAAGAGCTATCAACTGATGGTGGAAATCCAGCCCGATGCCGTCTTGGTTCTTGGAGATACGAACAGTTGCCTGAGTGTTATCGGCGCAAAACGCCTCCACATCCCCATCTTCCACATGGAGGCTGGTAACCGCTGTAAGGATGAGTGCCTTCCCGAAGAGACCAACCGCCGCATTGTTGATATCATCAGCGATGTGAACATGGCCTATAGCGAGCATGCTCGTCGTTATCTGGCTGACTGTGGCTTGCCCAAGGAACGGACGTATGTCACTGGCAGCCCGATGGCCGAAGTGTTACACCAGAACCTTGCCGAGATTGAAGCGTCGGACATCCACCAGCGACTTGGTCTGGAAAAAGGCCGTTACATTCTTCTTTCCGCACATAGGGAGGAGAATATCGATACTGAGAAGAATTTCCTGTCGTTATTCAACGCCATCAACAGGATGGCTGAGAAATACGACATGCCGATTCTCTACAGCTGCCATCCCCGTTCCAAGAAACGTCTTGAAGCCAGTGGATTCCAATTGGATCGCCGTGTTATACAGCACGAACCTCTGGGTTTCCACGATTACAACTGCCTTCAAATGAACGCCTATGCTGTTGTTTCTGACAGCGGAACACTGCCCGAGGAGTCCAGTTTCTTTACTAGTGTTGGACATCCTTTCCCGGCTATCTGTATCCGCACCTCTACCGAGCGTCCAGAGGCAATGGACAAGGCTTGTTTCTTCATCGCAGGCATTGATGAGCATTCTCTGCTTCAAGCCGTCGAGTGTGCCGTTGATATGAATAATAACGGTGACCATGGCAAACCCGTTCCCGACTATGTGGATGAGAATGTCTCGACCAAGGTGGTGAAACTTATCCAGAGCTATACGGGCATCGTCAACAAGATGGTCTGGCGCAAATTCTGATTCACAATTAGAAGGGTAGAAGTAGAAGCCTTTGTCCCTGTATTAGCGTACCTAAATACCGCCTTGCCTATTGCGTAAGATGTCAGCAAATACTACTTCGCTGAAATGGGATGACCCATCCGTTGAGGCTTTATTCCATCTTCTTAGGATCGCATTGGGAAATGGGGATTCATCCCGTTTCACCAGCAGGGTAGATTGGCAGGAGGTTTACGACTTGTCCATGCAACAGCGTGTGGGTGCGATTGCCTGCGATGGCTTGTTTGCATTGGTACAATGTGACATAGTTGAGGATTTACGCTACAAATGGCTGGGGCAGTCCATGGTCATTGAGCAGAAAGATACATCCCAGTGGAAACTGGCATGTCAGTTGGCCAGTCTTTATGCCCAACATGGGATAAAAACCTATCTTTTGAAAGGCATCTCCTTTGCGTCATACTACCCTAAGCCTTTCCATCGTCCGTCAACGGACGTGGACATCTGCTTGTTGGAGGATTTCGATAAGGGAAATTCATTAGTGGAGCAGATGGGAGTCAAGGTGGATGTCTCGGAGACGAAGCATTCGCATTTCACCATCAACAATATCCATGTGGAGAATCATCAGTTCTGCATCGGCGTCAAGGGAAATAAGCGGAACAAGATGATTGAGCGCAGGTTGAGGCAACTACTGAACGAGGAAGCCACCCCTCTCGGAAAGAGCAATGTGCTGAGACCCGTATGGATGTTCAATGCCTTGTTCTCCATGTGTCATGCCCAAACACATTTCCTTATCGAAGAAGGCATTACTCTCAAACATGTCACCGATTGGATAGTTCTGAAGAAACATGTAAAGTCAGATGACGAGTTGAATGCCTTCTGGCGTGAATGCGAATTATTTGGATTATTTAAATTCGCAAGAACCATAGATGAACTGGCCGACTATGTTTATCATGGTGGAGTAATCAGCGACCTAGGGAAGATGATGCTGCAAGACATTCTTGACCATAAGCAACATGAAGAAAGTCAGAGTAAAACCGCTGCACATCTGAATATCCTCAAAATGATTTTGGCGAATGGTTGGAAATACAAATATTTTTCCGACACTACCGCATTCCGAATGGTGCTGACATATATCTTTGGACACTTGTTCGACCGAGCACCTAAGTTATAGCCTACCAAGGCACGAAATACAGCTTATCCCTATGATTGTCAATACTGAGCTGTTGGATTCTATATCCGAAAAAGCAAAAGAAAACCCTCGGTTGCGTCAGAGTTTTGACTTGCGTAACAGTGAGAGTGACCATAGCCAACGGATGTTGAATGCGTTGGAGCCGGGGACGGTTATGCCCATACACAGGCACCGGAATAGTTCCGAGACCATGATTGTTGTCAAGGGCTCGTTGAAAGAATATTTTTATGACGACCATGGCAATGTCATTGGCGAGTGGGTGTGTGCTCCGAATACGGACTGCATTGGTTTTAATATCCCTGCAGGTCAGTGGCATAATCTGGTATGCCTTGAGTCGGGGACAGTCTTGTTCGAATCTAAGGATGGGCCATGGAGCCCGTTGGCGGACGAAGATATCCTGCATCCTGATTGTTGATGACTTTCTTTGTTGAAGGATGCAAAGATTGACAAGCAATCATAGGACGGCTGTCAGTCGTCCCCTGTTAGTCAGTTAGTTATTGGTATATTTTGATAATATTTGATATAATGTCAGAAAGAAAACGTATTTATCTTTGTCTTGCTCACATGTCCGAGAATGGCATGGAGCAGAAGTATGTTAAAGAGGCATTCGACACCAATTGGGTTGTCCCGCTGGGTCCGAATGTGAATGGTTTTGAAGCCGACCTCGAGAAGTTTGTAGGTCAAGATAAGAAAGTAGTTGCATTGTCATCTGGCACTGCTGCCGTCCATCTTTCGCTTATTGCATGTGGAGTGAAGGCAGGGGATGAGGTTCTGGTGCAGAGTTTCACGTTCTGTGCATCTTCCCATCCCATTACTTACTTGGGAGCTATTCCTGTTTTTGTCGATTCTGAAAAGGAATCGTGGAATATCGACCCCGATTTATTGGAGGAGGCAATCCTTGACCGAAAGGCCAAGACTGGTCGCCTGCCCAAAGCCATCGTCCCTGTGGCGCTGTATGGTATGCCCTACGACATCAAGCGTATCATGGAAATAGGGGAGAAGTATGGTATTCCTGTCATCGAAGATGCAGCCGAGGGATTTGGCTCTCGATTCGATGGCCAGGTGTTAGGTACCTTTGGTCAATACGGTATCCTCTCGTTCAATGGCAACAAGATGATTACCACCAGTGGCGGTGGTGCTTTGGTCTGCCCCGACAAAGAGGCTGCTGATAAAATCATGTGGTATGCTACTCAGGCCCGTGAGGCTTATCCCTATTACCAGCACGAGGCTATCGGCTATAACTACCGCATGAGTAATATTTGTGCCGGTATCGGCCGCGGACAGATGACCGTAATCGACGACCATCTCAAACATCATAAGCATGTGCAGAAAATGTACGAGGAGTTGCTTGCCGATATTCAAGGAGTTACAATGCATACTTCGCCGAGTCCGGTGTATGATGCTAATTACTGGCTCTGCACCATGTGTCTCGACCCGCAGGTCCGTATCAAAGGTCAGGAGAATGCCTACAAGAAGGTCATTACAGGTGCTGTCGGAGGTGCAGCAGGGGTGATTCATGCTGTCGACTCTGCCACGACCGATTGCCAGCCCAATGACAATGTAGAAGCTTTGCGCATGTTCATGGATGCAGCTCAAATCGAGGCCCGTCCGTTATGGAAACCGATGCACAAACAGCCGGTCTATAAAGATGCCCCCGCCTATGTCAACGGTGTAAGCGAATCTCTTTTCAAGGTTGGTATGTGTCTTCCCGCCGGTCCTTATGTTTCGGATGATGATGTTCGTTATATTTGTGACGTCATCCATGATGCTATAGCTTAATCATTGTACTTGATACTCATCAGTGTATAAGCGAATACTAAAATGAATTTCAATCGTATTTTTAAAACTAATACCTCCAAGATAATATCTTTGCTCGTTCTGTTTGCCATCATTGCATTCTTCGGAGGGCTGCTTTTCTCGTGGGGCTACCGTTTCCAGAAGCGTACATGGTTGCTGCGTGGGTCGTATATGGCCATTGCTGTGTTGTGGGTTGTTCTGTCTATCCGTGCCATCTGTGTCAAAGTCCATTTCGGCAACTTATGGCGCGGCATGATGAACGAGCTTTATGACAAGTCGCGCCATTACGAAAACGATTTAATCCAGAATTATCGCGATCTGAACGCCCGTTACCCAATGGCCGTGGCTGAGTACGAGTCACATTGTTGGCATCAGCATCCTCGGCCTACCAACACCGAGATTATGGAGTCTGCTCTTAAAATCTCCGAGATGGAATGGATTGAACGAGAGAAAGCCGCTCGCGACAAGGTGGCCAGCAAACACGAAAAGATAAAAAACTGATTTTTCAATATTGACCAAGAATAGGTCCACTCGTCCAAGGATGGGTGGACCTATTTCTTTATCTGTATCTCCTGTCCAGATACAAACAGGTTCATAACGTTAGTGACAGGTATTTCGCTGAAGGGTACGACCATGATGTCTCGGTCCAGAATGACAAAGTCGGCCTCTTTCCCTTGCTCGATGCTGCCTTTGTTCCCCTCCTCGAAATAGCCTTTCGCCACCCAGCAGGTGATGGATTTCAGCGCCTCCTCGCGGTTAAAGGCATCCTCCATCTGCCACCCGCCTATTGGGTTGCCATTCAGGTCTTGTCGTGCCAAGGCGGCATAGAAGGTGTAGAGAGGACTGACATGTTCTATCGGGAAATCGGTTCCGTTTACCAGCCATCCATTTTGTTCCAGCAGCCTGCGATAGGCGTAGGCATTATGTACCCGCTCGCCCAGGCGTTCCCCCGCCCAGCCCATGTCCGAGGTGGCATGGGTGCTCTGGATTGAGGGGATGATGCTATTTCTTTGGTACAATACGAAGTCATCCGGATGAACCATCTGGCTGTGCTCTATGCGCCAGCGTCGGTCATTCTTGCCCTTCAAAACGGTCTCGTATGCACGTAGCATCATGCGTACACCACCGTCGCCGATAGCATGTGTGCAGACTTGGAATCCAGCATTGTATGCCAACTGGCAGATGGAATCGTAATATTCCGTCGGATACATCTGGATGCCCCTGTTCCCTGGGTCATCGCTATAGGGGTCAATCAGATAAGCCCCACGCGACCCCAGCGCTCCATCGGCATACAGTTTGATGGAACATACCGCCAGCCTCTCTTTGTGCAAAGGACCGTTTGGAAGGAAGTACCGGAGGGTTGCCTCGTCAGGATTCATCATGACATTCATCTTTATCAGCAGTTCACCCTGCTGTTGCATACTGTCTATCAAAAGGATGTCGTCAAGCGAAAGGCCGGCGTCTGTCACTCCTGTCAGTCCTTCGGCAAAGCAGACCTCTTGAGCTGTTTTCAGAGCACGCCGGTGTTCATCGGGCGAAAGTTTCGGGATGGCCGCCTTCACGCTGTCGTATGGGGCGTCGAGCAGCAATCCGTCGGGGCTGTCGTAATGCATATATCGCAGCAGACGGTCGTTCACCAGACCCATGTGTCCGTCGATGCGGGTGAGTGCCACATATTTGTCGGGGAACAACTCGTTTAGCCGTTTGTTGTTCGGGAACTGCTTACCATCCCAAAGATTCTGGTCCCATCCCCGTCCCAGCAGCCATTCCGACGGGTACTTTCGGGCATGCTCCTGCAGCCGTTCAACCACCTCCTCAAACGATTTGCACCCAACAAGGTCGGCATACCGTACCTTCAATTCCCCCAGACCCTTGAAATGGCAGTGTCCATCCATGAATCCAGGGTAAACAGGTGCTCCGTGTAGGTCGCGAGTGTCGTCGGCGCGATAACGTTTCAGAATCTCTTCCGACGAGCTCACGGCCACAAACCGGCCATCTTTCACAGCAAAGGCTTCCGCCTGGCTGAAATCGTTGTCGACAGTGTAGACCGTGGCGTTATAAACAATCAAATCGACCTTTTGGAGACTTTGGCATCCTGTTATGGCGAAGAGGGTTGTCATGGCGAGGGCTGCTATTGTGTTTTTCATTGATTGCGACATATTTATCGAGTATTATTTCAGTTGGAAAATCTTGTCCATTAAATGCCATTTGGCTGCCGACGGAGCCGAAGGGTCGCATCCTTGATAACGCGCCACATACGCCTCCCATTCGGCTTGGCGGGGCAGTGTGGCAAGCCGTGCCATGTCGTGCTCCCAATCGAATTCGTCGACGGTGTCGCAGATCATAAACACTTTGTTCTCATAACGGTATATCTGCATATCCAAGATGCCCACCTCTCTTTGTCCGACCATAATCTCCGGCCACACATGGGCGTGTACCTTGACATATTTCTTTATCAGCTCGTCGTCGTCCACGAGCTCCAGCATCTGGCAATATCGTTTCATGCGTTGTCTCTTTTTTGGCTTTTATTGATATAGATAGCGTATCCCAGCACTACGGCGAAGCACACCATCGGGACGGTGAATGAGATATAGATGGAGAAAGTGTCGCTCAGGAAACCCTGTAGCGGGGTGAGCAGTGCTCCGCCGAGAATGGCCATGATCAAGCCCGAAGCACCGATTTTGGCATCCCCCTGCCTGCCTCCGCATTCAGATGTCTCTACATTCTCCAGCGCCAGACCGTAAATTGTGGGGAACATCAGGCTCATGAATATGCTGATGAGTACCAGAAAACCCACCAACACCCAACCACTGCCGGCCAGACCTATCACCCCTGCCGTGCAGAGGAGCGACATCGTTGCTCCAAATACCAGCAGGCGCTGGGGCGCGAAATACTTCATCAACCAAGTGTAGACGAACCTCGACAGGCAGAACCCGATGATGGAGACAAGATAAACCGTCGACGCCGATGCTTCGGTCAGCGACAGCTCCTGCATCACAATGCGGATAGTGAAACTCCACACGCCTATCTGAGCTCCGACGTAGAAAAACTGAGCCAGCACACCACCGCGGTAACGTTTGTTGGCCCACAACCGGCCAAAGACAGCCTTCAGCCCTGTGGTCGACTCCTCGCTGTGTTTGCCCGAAGGCATCTTTATTACCAGCATCACTACCAGTATGCCTATCAGTACCAGTCCCAAGGTGAGGTAGGTGCCGGATATGGAATACAGCGATATATCGCTGAGGATAAAGAATTTGCTCATCAAAATGCCGAGGATGGAACCGATAGGGTTGAATGCCTGGGCGATATTCAGTCGTCGTGTAGCCGTACTTGGGTCGCCCATCGACAGGATATATGGGTTGGCGGTGGTCTCCAACACCGAACATCCTCCGGCCATGATGTAGATGGCTATCAGATAGAAGCCGTAGCTGGCAGCCTTGGCTGCGGGCATAAAGAGGACTGCCCCCAGGGCATACAGGCTCAGCCCCAGCACTACTCCGCTCTTGTAAGTGTGTTTACGGATAAAGAGAGCTGCGGGCAGCGCCAGGCAGAAATAGGCCCCATAGAAGGCAAACTGGATAAGCGACGTCTGGGTGTCGCTCATCGACATGATTTTCTTGAACGCCGACAAAAGCGTGTCGGTCATGTTGTTGGCCAGTCCCCACAGCAGGAACAGCGTGGTCACCAGCACGAAGGGTTTCAAGTATTGTTTTTCTACGGCTTTCATAGGCTTGTGGCTTATTGTCTTCTGATATGGATATCGATTGCTTCGGGGTGGTTGCTGCAGAACTGGGCAGTGTCATCCACCACCAAGGCCAGATACCCACCGCCACCGGCACCAGGCATCTTCCAGGCATGTACGCCCGGGTATTGCGCATAGCGGTCGATAAACGGCTGCACACATCCCTGTATCATGGCGGGGAAGAGACTGGTCTGGGCCTCGAACGACGCTTTATATGCGCGGGCAAATGCATCGAAGTCCATGGCCATGATGGCGCGCCAGCAGTCGTCGGCCGCTTGTGCCAACGCCTGCACTTTGGCTTTGTTGATGTCCATGCCTGTCGTCACATTGCAGTCGGGTTTGCGTGGCTCCATGGGTATCATGCACAGGTGGCTTTCCAGCCATGCCAGTATTCGTTCATCGTTGCAGGTCTCGATCTTCTCTGGCCAAAAGTGGTTGTCGTAGTAATGGCGGCACAGTCCGGGGATGCAGATTCCGATGGCATCCTGTGCACCGCTGATGATGCCGTCCTCGCGTTCGGGACTGTTCTCGAAGCAGAACACCAGCCGCGCCAGCATTTCGGGGTCCATCTTGGGCAGTTGGAACGGCCATATGCGTTTAATCTGATTTCTTGTTGACGTGGACAGTCCACAGCGCTCCCGTACTTCGAACGTGGGTAGCAGCGAGATGGTGATAGCCCACCCAGGAGCATAGCAGCTCACGTAGGGCTGGTCAATCCATGTGCCCGCCAGGTCCAGGCGTGTCGGCAGGCCGGTGGCGGGTTCCTCGTTGTGGCCGAGGGAGGCTTTGAGACTGGTCGAACTGCGAGCCTCCATCCCCTCGTGGGGGGTCCGCTCCAGCACCACATAATCCATCCCGCGTTCGCGGCAGAGTTGCTCTTTGGCTTCCGAAGCCCCGTCGGTGTTCACCACCAGCATATCGGGTTTTACGATGTCAAGTGTCGGCACAAAATCAAGTATGCCGCTCCCTTGGTTGATATAGGCCTCTTTCACATAGCGGATGGCCTTGACCATAAACAGGCGCTCCTGCTCGGGATACAGCGTCTTGTGGCCTTTGTAATGCAGGATGGTCTCGTCCGAACCGATACCCACATACAGGTCGCCGTATTCCGCCGCCTGTCGGAAGAATTCCACATGCCCGCTGTGCAGCAGGTCGTAGCAGCCGCTTACAAATACCTTTTTTGTCATTCTTCATTAACGCTGCATCCGCCTTTTTATTGTGTCGTAACAAACCCGGTTTAAGAAGGGCCGAAATTGTGTTTTCCAGCCTGTAAAAAGTGTGTTTTTGCCCCATGAAATGGCAGGTTGGATAAAATTTATTTCGCTGAAATACAGATTATAGAACGGTGTTAGAAAAATATTTCTTTGCTGTTTGAAAAAAAAGTAGTACTTTTGCACCCGCTTTTGAGGCGAAAGACAAGGTCTCAAACAAGCAACAAAGAGCTTGTCCATTGGTGTAATGGTAGCACATCTGACTCTGGATCAGCCAGTCTAGGTTCGAGTCCTGGATGGACAACAAAAAAATGCCCCGCAGCGTGTTCTGCAGGGCTTTTTTCTTTGTCAGGCATTATTTCTGTACCCGTTTCATCTCCCACGAGTCCTTGCGGCCGTTGGGGTAGGTGTATGTCCAGATGAACCATTCATTGTCCAGCCTTTCAATGTCGAATGTAAACCAGCGGCTGGAGTTGGGCAGAGTTTTCTTCTCTATCAGGTCGGCATAATAGGCGGTCCACTGGTCGGGAGATTCGTTCTGTGGTACCATGTCGAATCCTTTGGCATGTTCGCAGAAGAGGAACTTGCCTTTCTCTACGCGCCATTGCCCTTGGCAGTAATACATGAAATTGAATAGGTAGGTCTCCGATTCTGTGGTCTCGGCACGCCAACCTTCCGACTCTCTGATTTTGGTAGAGAGTGTGTGGTGTTGCAGGGCGGTGTCGGCATAAGTGCCGTCGGGATAGAAGTCCAAGGTGCCGGTCTCGTCGCAGTGGATGATTCCGTTGCCGTCGGGAGCAGCATAGTCCCACGAGTGGGTGTACTCGTAGTGTCCGGGAATATGCTGCTCCTCGGGTGTCTGTATCTGGCTGTGCGAAGTGATGGGCAGAACGACCAGCAGGGTGATAAAAAGGATTCGTCTCATAAGGTGGGTTATTCTGTTGTTGTGCTGGTGCTGCCATCTTCTGAACCCTCTTTCGAGCGGTTCTCGAGTTCCATCTTACCGAAGCGGAGGGTGATGCCTGCGGAGATGTAGCGGCTGTTAAGGGTGTAGTTGCTGCTTTCGCTGAGCAGGTAGGGGTTGGTGTTGTATGAGCCGGAGCCGATGGTCTTGCCCCAGTTGAAGATGTCCTGCACGTTGATAAAGGCAGAGAGTTTGCGTTTGAAGAAGTCGGCACGGACGCCGAAGTTGAGGAAGTAGCGTGCCTTGCGTTCGGCGGCGAGGCTGATGGTGGGCGAGGAGTAGTTGGCCGAGGCGAAGACTTGGTACTGGTTGAAGAGTTTCACCCAGGTGTTCAGTCTCACGCTCCAGGATACCCTATGATTAGCCAAGATGCCCTTTTCGCCTTGGTCGAAGCTGTAGCCGTAGTCGTACAGGTTGGTGTAAAGGCGCACGTTGATGAAGCCCGTGGGGCGGAAAGTGACGAATGCCGTGCCGCCCACGCGGTAGGAGGAGCCCATGTTGTAGGGGACGGTGAACTGGACGATGCGGTCGAGGATGGGGTCGACCTCGTCAGTGGAGGTGGTAAGACTGCTGATCTCGTTGGTGCTGAAACGGGCGTATCCTTCAAGACCGACGCTGCCGAAGGTCATGAAATACTTGTTCCAGCCTATCTCGGCGTTGTGGGTATAGGAGTAGGTGACGCTGCGGTTGCCGGTGGAGTAGCTGTCGACCGAGTAGCGCTTGTAGGTGGTGATGTTCTCTTCGCTCGGGCGGCGCATACGCATGGAGTAGTTGAGTTTGAAGTTGTGCATATCCTCGGTACGGTAGGAGAGGTGGACGGAGGGGTTGTAGGTGAGGAATCCTTTGGCCATGCTGTCGATGGTGAAGGGGTATTTGGGGCTGCCGAGGTAGCGGAAGTCGATATGCTCATAGTTGGCACCCATACCCAGTTCCATGGTGAAATTGCCGAAACGGCGGGTCCACTCCAAGTCACCTTCGACTGAGTGCTCAGTGTCGTCGAAGTTGTAGCTGCGCAGCAGGTCGGTCACCGGCGAGGTGGAGTTGCTGTCGATGACGTTATATTTGCGGGTGGTGTTTTTGAGGCCGTAGCCAAGGCCGAATGAAAGTTCGCCGTTCTCGCTGTATGGGCGGTTATAGCGCACATTGGCGTCAAGGTTGCGGTTGGCGTATTTGTCGAGGTAGCACTTGTCGTAGTTCTCGCCGATGGTGTAGGTGGTGCCGGCTGTATACTGGCGGATAAAGTCGTTCTGGCTGTCGCCATTGCTGAAATTGGTGTGCAGGCTGGCGCGGATGTTGTGGCCGTTTTTGTCGAACTTGTGGGTGTAGTCGATGCCTGCCATGCCAAAGCCGTTGAGTGCGGAGCTGCTGTTGGTGTCGAAATATTGGAACATATTGGTAGTAAGCCAGTCGTTGCGCTGGCGGTCGTAGAGGCTTTTACTGCTCGAGTGGCTCAGATTGTAGCTGCCCATAAATTCGATGTTGGTCATGGTGTCAATCTCGTAGCTGATGTGGGCAAAGAGGTTGCCGCTCAGACGGCGGCTGTTGCTCTGGCTGTTGTACTCTTCGGTGGCAACGGTGTCGTAGGTGCTGTCGGGTACGGCGTTGTGGTCTTTGCGGTAGGTAGTCTTGCTCCAGCCTTCGTTGTTGGAGAAGTTGTAGCGGCCACTGGCATAGAGGTTTACGGAGAGTCGTTCGTTAGCCCAGGTGTAGGAGAGCCACGGCGAGACGGAGGGTTGGGAGGCCCCATTGATACCGAAGCTGATGAAATGGTTGCTCTTGATGTAGGCAGAGGTGATGATGTTGATGACGGCCTCGGCACTGGTAGCGTATTTGGCAGAGGGGTTGGTGATGGTCTCGATGCGGTCGAGGGCGTTGGCCGGAAGGGTTTCGAGGTAGGTCTTGAGGTTCTCCTCAGTCAGGCGGGAGGGTTTGTCGTTCACCCAGATTTCGACGCTGGAGACACCGCGCAGGGTGATGTTGCCCTCAATGTCCACCTCCACGCCCGGGGCGTTCTGCAGGGCGTCGCTGGTGGTGCCGGTCTGGATGGTGGGGTCGTCGGCCACATTGTAGATGAGTTTCTCGCCGTCCATGGCGTAGAGCGGACGGGCAGAGGTTACTTTTACTTCCTTGAGGGTGGTGGCTCCGGGAGCCAGCTTGATGGTGCCGAGGGCGGTGTTGTTGTTGACGGTGAACGGGAAAAGAATGTTCTTATACCCGATGGCCGAGACGCGCAGCAGCATGTTGCCCTGAGGGATATTTGTAAGCTCGAAGTAGCCGTTAATATCGGTGATGCCGCCTTTCACCATTGTGGAGTCTTCAGCAGAGAGCACGGCAAGGTTGACATAGGGGATGGCTTCGCCGCTGACACTGTCCTGCAGTGTGCCGACTACTTTGAAGACGTCGCCCTCGCGTACGCTCTTTTTCTGCCGCACCTGCTGGGCTTTTTCGGCGGCCTGTTCCTGTTGGCGCTGGCGTCGAAACTGCTCTCGTTCGCTCATGGTGGGACGGTAGTTGCCGCTGCCGGGAGGAGGACCCATGGGTCGACGGCCGCCGGGATCGCCGCCGGGCTGGGCGGTGGCAAAGGTGGCGACAGAAAGAAGGAAAATCAATGCTATTACTGATAATAGCGTGTGGTTGGGGGTTCTTGATTTGGAGTGAATCATATAATGTATTATTTTTATATCAATAATAGGCCTCCGAAAGGCTGAATATGTTATTTTGTCTCCTTTAGAGGCGATTTATTGCTCATGGGGTGCATTTTTTTTCTCCCTGCCGACTGGCTGGCGGGTGACGGCTAGGGTGTAGATTACAATGGCCAGTGTGGTAAGCAATTCGGCGCAGGGGACGGAAAGCCACAGACCGACAGTGCCCCACAGGTTGGGCAGCACCGCAAAGGCGGCAACAAGGAACACGATACCTCGCAAGATGGTGAATAGGCTGGCGGCTCCCGCTTTCTCCACACTCTGTAGGTAGCCTACCGCACAGATGTTGATCGCCATGAAGAGGAATCCGGTACCATAGTAGGGCAGACCCGAGGCGGCAATACCGTAGGTCGGCACATCGGGGTTGAGGAATCCGAGCACCATGGTGGGCGAGAAGAACAGAAACAGCAGGCTCACCAGCAGGCCGATGGCAACGCTTACCAGTACGCTAAAACGCACGGTGCCGCGCACGCGATGGCCTTTGCCTGCACCGTGGTTGAAACTGATGATGGGTTGGGCGGATTGTGCCACGGCGTTACAAATCATGTATACCAAGGGGAAGAGGTAGCAGGCGATGCTCCATGCCGCCACACCGTCGTCGCCGATATGGTGCGAAAAGGCCAGATTGCCACTGAGCATCATCACCGCCACTGCCGCCTCGCCAATCAGTCCGGGGAATCCTACCCTCGTCATGTAGCCGATGTTGCGCAGCGTGAGTCGCAGGCTGGTCCATGTGGTCTTCAAGCGGTAGAGATGCAGCGACCGTGTGCGGAAAATCATGTAGTAGGCCACCATCAAGGCGCCGACAAGCCCACCGCAGTCTGTGGCGAGGGCGGCTCCTTTCAGTCCCAGATGGCACGGGAAGATGAATACATAGTCTAGCACTCCGTTGATGATGGCGGGGATGATGTTGGAGTACATGGCGAAGCGGGGCGAGCCGTCGAGACGGATGACAAAAAGCCCCAGGGTTTCAATCATCAACAGCAGGCAGGTGGGCAGAAACCACAGGTAATACTCGCGGGTTGGGGCATAAAGGCTGCCGTCCACCCCCAGCAGGTTCAGCACAGTGCCGGGGAAAAGGTAACATACGGCACCTAGAACCACTGAGATGAATATGCCGGCACCGAATGCCTGTGTGACATTGATGCGTGCCGCCTTGTTGTTGCCTTTGGAGAGGTGGATGGCGGCCACCACGCTGACACCCACGCCCAGCATCATGCCCAGCCCGTTGATGAGCATCATGATTGGGGCGATGAGATTGATGGACGCCAGTCCGTAGCTGCCAATGCCGTGACCGACAAAGATGCCGTCGGTAAGCAGGAATGCCATGTTGAAAAGCATGCCCAGCAGGGTGGGGAAGAAGATGCTGGCAAACAAGCGTCCGATGCTTGTTTTTCCGAAATCAATATTGTCTCTGTTGTCGTACATGGTAGTTTGTTGAGCGGTGTGTAATTGTTGGCAATGAGAAAGAGACAGGGGGCGGGCGATGGCCGTCTCCCAGTCTCTTTATAGCGTGAAACGGGTGTTTCGGTATGCTTGTGAGTCGAATCGGGATTAGGAATTCTGACGTGACTTTAACTCTTCGTAAAACTTGGCACGTGCTGTCTCGAAATAGGGTCTTATCCACAGAAGCCCGATGCCGAGGGTAACAACGCACAGCAGTATCCAGCCGATAAAACTGAGGTCAAGCAGGAATAGTTTCATCTTGTAGCCCTTCATCATCTGCTGGCTGCGGCGCAGGCATTCGCGGACGGGCAGGGCAGGCTGGTCGTGGGTGATGTAGGGCGTGAGGGCGTAGGAATAGCCCTTCACTATGCCGGGAACAATGAACAATAGCAACCAGAGGAGGGTAAATATGAATACCAAAATGGAGGCTCCGAGGTATCGGCCGTAGCTTTTAAAGACCATGAAAGGTTTGGTGACAAGGTCGTCGTCAGATGTCTCGCCCCGTACAAATAACAGGAAAGTAATGCTGTATCCAAATACGAGGGGACAGTAAGCCAGAAGTCCACCCAAGGGGATTGTGCCTGTGATGGAGGACACTGCGAAAAAGAGTAACGTACAGAGTACGGGATAAAACCAGTTGCCTTTGAGTAACTGGAAAGCAGCGTTGCGAATCTCTCTGTTGGAGGGCATTGCGCCTGGATTGATGGTGGTGTTTTCTTCCATAGTTGTAGGTGTTTTTTGGATTGCAAAGATACACTTTTTTTCCGACATGGACAAAAAACATGATGCTCGATGTGCAAAAAGACTGGCTGACCCCAACGCAGTCGTTGGACTTTGTCCCCGAGTGGTATGGGCCGGGGTATGGTATGCATAAAGGCTGAGGTAAGTGGGGGGATGGATGAAAATAGTTTTTGGGGCATGGCTTTTTTTTCGTATCTTTGCAGCCGATATGGCTGAACACAACGACACAGGCAAAAGAGGCGAGGAACTGGCACGCCGTCATTTGGAGGAGCAGGGCTTCGCCATCGTGGAGACTAATTGGCGGCGCGGGAAGTATGAAGTGGATATTATCGCCTACAAAGAGGGATTGATAGTCTTCGCCGAGGTGAAGACCCGCAGTAATCTTGGCTTTGGCAATCCCGAAGAGTTTGTGGACCACGAAAAGCAACGTGCCTATGTCCGCATGGCCAATGCTTATGTGATAAAGCATCAGCGTGAGGAGGAAGTGCGTTTTGATATTATCTCGGTGGTGATGACTGCAAACAGTTATCGGATTGAGCATATAGAGGGTGCCTTCAGTGCCGTGGAGCTTGGCCGGAGATGAGGCAGAAGAGCGACAGACTGAGCCCTCACTTATGTCGACGGGATTAATCCTCGACATTTTTGTTTATAAACATCAAAAAAGTTGTATCTTTGCAGCATGAAACGCTTTTGTATTTTACTGTTAATTAGCTCTTTCTCCGTTGCTGCGCGTCCGCAGGAACTTCGTTTATCCACTGCGCTTCCGCCCGATACCGCAGGTCTGCTTATCGATTACCGCTACGACCATTATCAGGTACAGCGCGAGTTACGCCTGTTGGTTGACGTGCCGGACGAGTGGAGAACCGAACTGCACAGCGACGAGATTCAGTCCGATGCCTGGCGCCGCGACCATGGGCGGCAATATACCTGGCGCATCGGTGTCGATGCCACCACATTCCTGCGCGATGCAGCCTTCTCTCTGCCCTACACGCGCGGCTACACCGCCACCGGTTTCTTTGTGAAACCCTATGCCAAGCACCTCATCGGGCAGGACGCCCAGATGACCTTCGGTCTTCTCCTTTCGGGTGCGGCGGGCTATGACGGCCTAAGGGCATGGCAACCCCTTGTGCGGCTCGAATATGAACCGTTCAACAACTTCCGCATGGTCATGGGTTCCCTCTATGGAACACTCTCCCACGGCCTCTATGAGCCGATGCTCGACCGCGAGCGATACATCTACGACCATCAGGAGGAGGGCGTGCAAATCCTCGCCGACTATTCTATAGGCTCCCATTTGGGCTGGAGCATGGACACCTGGCTGCATTGGGAAGACCTGCTCGAACTCTGGCAGCCTAAGCAGGAACGCTTCTCTCTCGGCACTTCCCAGCTCATCACCTTCGGCGATCCTTTGTGTCACGGGCGTATGACAGTCAGCCTTCCCCTCAGTTTCCTCGGCAGCCATCGTGGAGGACAGTTCTCCACACTCGACACCTGCATCCAGTCCCTCTTTACCGAGAGCGCAGGACTCCGGGTCAACCTCGCCACGGGGATGTTCTCGGCCGTTGCCCTCGATGTGCCGTTCTTCTTCTTTCAGGACGTGTCGCCTACCAAGTGCCTGCCTTACAGCAATGGCTGGGCAGTGTGGCCGCAACTCTCCTTCGACTGGCAGTTTGCACATGATGTCCCTCGTCCTCCCGACGAGCCGCAGCCCTTCTGGCGCGGCAGCTGGCGACTGTTGGTGCAGGCGGGCTACTGGCACGGCCACCAGTATATTGCCCCGCGTGGCAGCTATTTGTTCCAAAGTGTCAGCTGGCACCGCCCAGACTTTGCCGAGCCGGAAAGGAGAATGGTGACAGCCAAACTAGCCTTTGAGAATAGGTATAACAGCCGATTCTCCCTCGGTCTCGACACCGAGTACTATTACGACTTGCGTGAGCAGGCGATGGATTTTGCCTTTGGCCTCTACCTCCGTTATCATCTCCCTTCCCGTTCACTTTTCTGAAGAGGGAACCCCGCTGTCAACTTCTTGAGATTGTTTGTGTATTAAAATTCTGGTAAAACATCAAACAGGTGGCCAAAAGGAGGCCAAGGAAAGAGAATCAAACACAATCCTCATTATGCAGCCATTATCCAATCATTTATCCTGTCTTTTCTTGTCATTAGTAACTTCCCAATCAATGGTGTTCGATGAAAAGGAATCAACACATTAGTAAGCAATGCAAAGATATGTTATGTCTTTGCATGACGAGAGCTTGGGTGTGCCGGAGGCACACTATCTTATTAACCCCACACTAAACACCGTAGGTGTGCAGTGTGGGGGAACAGTGAACATCCCTATGCGTGTCGAAGATACGCCACATCTTATCAATCAACAAGGTAGCGTACCTCCGGCACGCTGAATAAGAGTGTCTGTCCCTACCCCACACGGCACTTCGCTTCGTGTGGGGTTATTAAGATTACTTGCTTTCTGCACGTATGTCGGACACTAATACTTCCCGGTGACCGCCATTGTCTGGCCCCACACGACGTATAATGCCATCTTCTCGTAGGTTTTTAATATGTTTTTCTATGGCCTTGGGGGATATTTTCAGCATATTTGACAACTCCAATTGGGTCACTGTTGGATTATCCCGGATAATGTTTATGATTTTCTCCCTACTTTTCTCCCTACTTTTCTCCCCATCGTCAATTTTGGCAGAAGTTGTCATTTCAACCGTACTGCTTGGTGATTTCTCAGAGACGGCAGATAATGGCAAGACCAATTCAACCATATCCAATTCAAACCTGTTGTTTAGCACTGGAGTATCCCAGCCTGCCCTTATTTCAATCTAATAATAGCACTCCATCATGTCGTGTGGTTCTTGCTCATGAAATCGTGTTTGATAGCATTGGCGAACACATCGGCTTCTCCTTGCTTGATTTTAAGGAACGACATTGCACACAAACTGCACACAAGTTGCACACAAAACCGCACACAAAGATTACTTTAGTCTCCTGTATTTTACATTATTAGGAACACTATCCTCTGTTTGCACAATTTCGTTTGCAGCAACCAACTCTGCAAACAGGCGAGTAACAGCATACCTGTCTTTCTCCTGCAGTTTAAGGAGAGCTCTTGCTTCCCTATTATTGATTGTTTCTATTGAGTCAAGATACCGAAGTATTGCCTCTTTTTGTCGGGCTTTGTCTTGTTTCTTTGCCTTAACATAGTCTATTTTGTCATCCGTGCTTTTCCGTTTTGAAATATGGAGAATATATGCCAATCCAGACGTCTTCCCCGTCGGCTCGATGAAATCCAAGTCTTGCAGTTTCTCCAAAATGGTGTGCAAACGATATGGACTGATGTTGGGCGATTCTGCCAACTCGGACAACTTCACCTTTCCTCTTCTCACAATTTCCGACAATACAAACAGTTGGTCGAGTTTTAGAGACTTCCCTGTTTGATTCTCATAAAGAAGAGACAACTCAATCAGCTTTTCAGACGAAACTTCTGCTTTTATACGAAAGATAACCGATGTCTCGGTCTCCTCTGGCTCTGGAAGTGGCTTTCCTTTCTTTAATAGGTCTGTGAATATCTTGTCGAAGCCACTGCCGGCTTTTTCAGCCAAACCTATCTCACGTAATATATCCATCACATTGGGATTACGAGGATTTGTCTTTCGTAGATAGTTCTCAACCGTCACACCTTCAGGGAACCTGCCTGGACTTTCGAATTCCAGATAGCCACCATCATCATATTTCCGAATCTCAATAATTTGCTGACGGCTTATATCCCGATGTGCCAATGCATTGATGAGTAGCTCTCGAATCACAATCTCTGAATAGTCCTCCACATATTCACGGAATAGGCCGAAAATATATTCTCGTTGCCGGATTTCTGCTTTCAACTGAGCAAAACAATCCCTTGCAACATCTATGATGTTCCCCCTATATTCGTAAGGTTTATAGGTTCCATCGGCATAGTAATGGATGTACTTCACCTCGTAGTAAGGCAGTTCCCTGAGTGCTTTGTTATTACCCACAAAGAGAATGCCCGTAGTAGTAGGTTTTATTCTTCCGTCCTCTTCTTTGACCATTCCAAGTGAATCGAGAAAGTCGGCATTAGTCTTGTCTAAATATGGACTCTCACTGTTCTTTGTCTCAATCAGACCACGTAACGTCTGCAAACGGTCTTCATCCAGCCATTCTCCCGATATATTCCAAGTCTTTTGGTCATATACGATAAGACCTTTCTCCGCCTGAATAGTGGCTATTTCGTGAGGCTCAATAGCCCGATTGCCATCATTACATCTGATGAGGTATTCTCCTTTAGAGGTTCTGTGCATCTGTGGTGAAAACGGTATCTCCAACACCAGAAGTTCAGTCCCATTGACACGTATCCGATGAGGGATGAGAATAATGGTGGGAGTGGTTCTGTCTTGCACTTGCTTTATCAACTCGAATACCTTCTTGTCGTCATACACAAAGGACTCATTCACCTCCTTCGTCTCATCAACAATACCCACAAACAGAAACCCACCTTTCAGGTTGGCAAATGCCACCACATCACGAGCCATCTCGTCGTATCTAGGTGCAAAGTTCCTCAACGACTTACCAAACACTTTCTTGTCTTCCAGTTGCTCTTTGAAATCCACAATGTCACACTCTCCTCTTTCCAGAAGACTGTAGAACCATTGGACACTTATCTTGGTATATTTCTTCATAAATCAGCAAATTTTAATGTTTTCAATGCCCAGTAGAATCACACCACCAATAGTGTTGGCAAATGCAGAGTATGTTTCCCATACCGATTTCGGGACTTCGGTTTTTGCCCGTTTGCATTCCAAAGTTACACAATCTCCATTCAGTAGTGTATCTCTTACTATTTTATTGCTGAAGTCCATAGCCTAATTATGTTTGATTTAGTACTCAATTATTTCCAGATTACAGAGTTATTTACAATTGTTTTTTGTATCTAACAATAAATACATTAACAGTGTAGTGGTATGTTTTATTGTGCATCAATCATTTGAATATTCTTCATAGGGATATGCCTCCATTAAAGCATCAATGTCTATATCAAAATATTCTGTAGGACTAATATAGTATGTATTTGTATAGTGAAGAGGTAACTCTGCACTTTTTAATTCCGCATATGATGAAAGATGCAGTTTACATACATCACAATGAAAATGGCTTGCAGTTATATCTTTACGTATCACAACATCTTCATTCTCGATAGCTTCACGTCCATACATAGGTTCTTTCCCATAAATTAATGCATCATTCCCACAACAAGGACATTTGACACGATGATACCCACGATGTGTTTTTTCAGCAATAGTCTTCATCGATTGTTCTATTGTTTTAGCCACCTCATCTGGCGAATTCCGCAAATCCTCATTATAAGTTTTCTTTCTTGCACTAATATTATCAAGCACTGCTTTCTTTACCTTCTCTGAATCCTGCTGGATAATCTCTGTAGCCATTTGGGCGATTTCTTTACCAAACAAGGTGTCAAGTGATTCTCCCATTGACTCTGATAATACTTGACAACTTTTATAAAAATCGGCTTGCCAATTATCAATATTATATTCAGCAAATCCACCACCACCAGTATGTAAATCTTCATTTCGGCGAATAGTCATACTGGTAGCGACCTTTTGCAAGTCAACATCAAAATGAGGGATAAGTTCCCCACACAATGCTATGACCTTATTAGTCATTATTGACTTAGGTTTACCGTTAGCATCTTTTAATTCCAGTGCATACAAAAGATTCTTATGGTCGTTGTCAGGTTCGGCAAGCAATGTAGGGCTAATATATGCCAACGCAGCTCGCGCCACTAATTCCATTCCTAATGCACAATATATGCCGAAGAATACAGAATCTTTATCTTCTGTTTCGGCCTTCTCAAAATAAATCTTTGCCTTTGAAAACAAGGCGTCTTTAGACCAGTTCATTAATATATACTCTTTTTAATATTCTTTTTTTATCATTATGGGCATCTTCACGAGCATGGATTACTCGCCAATTATCAATAATAGCAACATTATTTCCTAACCAAACTATACGATGAGAATCTAGTTTAAGTTGTTCAAGCATTAACTCATTTAATTTCTTTGCCTCATTATTCACCGGTTTATAAATATGGAAATCGAACTTAAATCCAATCATTCCTTTTTGCCGAATAATCGGAGTCAATACTCTTCTTTTCCCAGGAATGTCTAATTGGTATACTGCACGCTCTGAAAGATACAAAAAATCTTCTATTGACGATGATAGTGAATCAAACGTTCTGGCTAATGTTGCACATGGACTCGGTTTTTCTGAAGCCAACATAAGATAACGAATGGGAATATCCCAATATGCTGTATCTGTATGCCATGGGAATTGATTGAAACCGACACTATACGAAAAAGCCCCATAACTACCATTCCCTTTCTCTTGTGCCAACAATTGCTGAACAAGGGCTCCATTATCTCCTGGAACGATTTTCCCGAACAGTGAGGCAATATCCAACAAATTTTGTTCAGAGTTTTCCAAGTTGAAAATGACATACCCTTGTTTGTTGAGGGTATCCTTCAAGGTATTAAGTTCAATACTGTTCATATGGCATATTCATTTTTTTTCTTTCATTAAAGACAGAAGTTGGCAAGAGGCTTCAATATGGTCTTTGTGGTTCTGACATTGATTAACCATCATGTTTTTTTGAGATATAAAAACCTTTCGGGGGAGTATTGCTTATTACACTCTGGTAAGGTGAAATATATAGGGTGCAAAGACGTTCCCCATCATCCGTTATTATTTCATAGCCATCAATTGGTTTTTTAATGTTTGGTGAGCTAAATGAACCTATTCTTTCCCAATGGAATGGCTCATTAGATAATAAAGATAGTTTTTTTAGGTAGACTTCATTTGCCGGCACTCCTCTTGTCGGAATCGGATTGGTAACATCGAATCCATATTCCCCATAGGCATTAGGGATAACATCTGTTGTATCCCCGTCTGTATTGTTTCCCAAGCTTTTGTAGAATGACTCAACAACCTGGTCTGTGGCATTGGGATTATTTTTCAAAAAAGTTTTTTTAACCACATATCGATAAAGCCTTGTGGCATCCTCTTTGCTGAACGGATTATCTGGCCGACACATCTGACCTTCATCCACCATTGCAACAGCAGACTTGTCATCCATACGATTAAATCTCATGGTCATCCAAGTTAATGCATTAGCAACTTGTTCCAGTTTGTAACGATGACCGAACAGCTTATATGCTTCGTCGATTTGTTCACGCATCTCATCCAATCCACCAAAAAGGAGGTCGGCCATTTTGTCCATGAGCGCATCCTCACTTTTCGATAGTTGAGGTTTACGTTTGGCAATATTAAACAATCCCATATTTTTCAACTTTTGATGAATTATACCTATTTGTGCTTTTTCTATGACAATGTTTCTATTATGTCTTTCTCTTTATTTACTTTCTTCTTAATTATAAAATCACGAGTTGCCAAATCTGCAATTTCACTAATATTCCACACTCTCTTTACGTTTTCAGTATCTCCATATTTTTCATTTACATCATCTACAAATACCTTCTTTTTCTTCTTATCTAATAATGTATTTCTCATATTATCCGCCACCTTAGAACCGACTTGATTCATTGTATCCATGTATCCCTTTAAGATGTAGTAGATGTCATCAATCTGATATTCCATTAACTGCATTCCTAATAATCGCCCTTGGATGAAACGCAGTCTATCTTCCTTTGTTTTAAGTAATGTATCGTTATTAAAACAATTAGAGATGATGTATTTGTATAGAAGATTATTTGTCAAGCAAACGTATCGTAGCCAAACAAAAGTCCACATGCATGTACTGTCTTCTAAAGGTCCATCTGGCAAAACGTGTATTTTTAAACCTTTTCCTATAATAGCATATGCCTCTTCAACATTTGTTATGCTGAATTTTTCATCGTCTTTGATTAATGCAATATCTAAGCTGGGCATAAATTTTGCGAAGAGCGCATCATCCACAGCAGTTCTAACTAACCATGGATGTTTATCTTGCATTGCTTTCAAGATTTCATAATCCATCTCAGCCTCTTCGGACTGATTATTTTTTGTTACTTTCTTTCCTTTTTTAATAAAATCAAACAGTCCCATATTATTTTTCTTTTGATGTTTTAAACCCGATTCTGTGTGAATCTTTCCTTGACTCAAATTGGTCTCGTATCATTTCGTGCTTTCTTAATTCCGCTTCAGGAACCGATGGCAGTTCTCCTTTACTCTTTTCAATCTCATTCAATAGTGTTGCCATCTTTATTTTCTCTTCGTCCTGTCGTCCAGTGATTCTTGCAGCTCTATTGACCAAGATGCAGACATCCTTTGTCACATATCCTTCGGTCATCTTTGCCAGTTGTTTATAATCAACATCAACTGCAGCAATTCCATCCAAAACAAGATGGAAAATTTGTTCTCTTTCCTCCTCCGATGGGGCTGGTACGTAAACCTTAATATCGAAACGGCCAGACCTTAAAGCCGCCGAATCAAGAGCAGTAGGATTGTTAGTTGCACCAATAACTATTACTCCATTTTCACCACAATTGTTCAACTGTGTCAAAAACTCATTTACTTCCCCCGATTCAGATACATTGTGGTGTCTCGAACGATCAGCAAGCATAGCATCCAGTTCGTCCAAGAAAAGGACAGTTGGAGCATTCTCACGAGCTTGTTGAAATATGGCAGCAATCTTTTCCTGTCCTCCGTGGATGTAGGGTGATGCAACATCGGAACAATGTATGTACATATAGTTGCAGCCAAGTTCTTCAGCAAATTTCTCCCCGATGAAGGTTTTCCCACAACCCGGAGGGCCATATAAAAGTATGCCATTAGGTATTTGAACTCTCAACTTCTTGTATCTTTCTGGATTCCGGAGTAGGTCGATTACTTCTTCTTGTAGACGTTTCTTCAACGCCTCCATACCTGCCACATCATCAAATCCATTACCCCTTTTTTCTAACTTTGCTTTTTCAGAAGTGTCCTTTTTATCAGTATCCATATCAATCTTCTCATAATTCAAACAGTCAATTGAGACCTCACCAAAAAGAGCTTTTAAAAACTCTTCTGCACTTTGGAATCGTTCGTCCACATCCTGAGACAACGCTTTTGCCATAATGCTCAATAGGTCTTCATTCACTTCAAAAACTCTGATATTGGGTACAGGAAGTGGAACCTTTCTAGCCGATAGAATCGCCATTTCTCTTTCCTTTAAGGGAACCTCGTTTAAATCAATCTGCCAAGGCTGTATCCCATATACTAAATGGTACATTAGAGCCCCCACCGAATACAAGTCCGTCCTTGTGGAATAAAGTCCCTTGAACATTTCGGGGGCCAAATAGAATGGCGACAAACCATCGGTAAAGCACTTCCGATGCTCCTTGTTTAGAATCTGAGCGTGTCCAAAATCTGAT
Organism: Bacteroidales bacterium; assembly: GCA_017550405.1. Taxonomy (GTDB): domain Bacteria; phylum Bacteroidota; class Bacteroidia; order Bacteroidales; family P3; genus Colimorpha. The sequence continues at coordinate 129,236 of JAFZPH010000006.1, read as the reverse complement.
AACACTGGAACTGGTGCCCCAGAACTCAAGTTGAGAATGATACCATAAGGCGAAATACCGTTATAGATAATGGGTTCTGATTGAGAGTGCAGATACTTCAAAGCATTTAATATGCCAGTGATTATAACTTTCATATCATATTCAGTATATATCCCCTTTCTGGCCCGGTTGTCGGCCAACAATTCTCCTGGCACAAAATCGGAAACCCAATATGCATAACGTTGTCCATTAACAATCGTTTCTCCAGCATCAACCAACTTCAGTATATTAGCATGAGATACGCTCTGCATTATCTCTATCTCAGAGATACGGTACTTTTCAGTGTCATAATATTGTACGGTTTTCAGTTTAGCCAAATTGATTAGTTTCATTAGATACCTGTTTCTCTGAGAATCTTCAACTTTGAAGACCTCAAAATAGGCGCCTTCCCGTAGTAGAAAAGTCACATGGTATTTCTCGATATCAGTTATCTGAGCCATAAAAGTACTTCTTATTCTTTCAAAGGTTAATTTCGTTGGCGTAACAATCCCATATTCTGATTCTTCTCACCACATGGAAGCATATTTTGAAGCTCAAATACAATAGGTCTCAAATCATCGGCAGAAACGCTTTCTTTTCTTGAAATTTCGAGACCATTGTTTAGTATATTCCTTGCACGAGTAGGATTTGACCATTGAAGTTGGTCAAAGTTCCTGTTCCAACGTTGAATCCAAACAACATAATATTCCACCTCGGCCATCTTGTAATCCAACTGCCACATTTGGTGATACAGTTGTTCAGCGGCATCTATATCTTTGGCAGCAATCACACGGTCAAAGTCTTTTTTCAAGTTCTGGATGGTGGCAGTCGTTTTGTCATTACCATATCTCTTGTTATCCTCAACCAATTCATTGTACATCCGCAACAATTTGTTCTCCATTCTCTCCCAGTCACCCAATGAATATTCTGCATCAATCTTTGATAGCACCTCTTTGAGTGCATCAAGGGCTTGTTCTTTCCTGTCTCGGTCAGTTCCTTTTATAGCCGATTCAAAATTATTAGAGACTTCATTGAGTGTTTTGTTTAAGTCTGCATTGTCTAAAGAACAAAGTTTCTTTCGAGCCTCCTCAATTTCGGACATATATATGGATGTATCTGCAACTTTGGAGGTCACTTTTGTAATACGGTCAGTAATATCAATGTCGAAATTTAGATAGGGAATATAGACGGTAAACTTGTCTATGGTACCAGATTTGTCTGCATGGAGTTCAACATTGATAGCACTCCCTGCTGGTAGTACAGAAGGAATGTCATCTCCCGTAAAGATACAATCATAGAGATGTGTGCAATAGATTTTTTTAAGTTTCTTATGCTCTTTCTTCAAGGTATCTACATCTTGGTCTGTTTGAAGAATGGGAAAAATGACTTTGTCTGATGATATACCTGGGCGTATCTCACGATCAACTACCATCTTAACCTTGCCGTTTTTTCCGGTTGCCGGCAAGGGGTGGTTTTTCATCAAACCTTCAAGAGGAGTGAACACCACATCATCGTCATCATCCATAGTAGCCAATCCCAGATGTTGAGGTAGAACTGCATCACCAATGCCATCAATTCCTTGGATGATGGTAATATTTTGTGGCTCACATTCCAATTTGTTTCCCTTAGAATCGTAGCATCGAATCTCAAAAATATTTGTAGAATTGGGTTTTAGACGAAGCTCCAAAGTGTCCCCTAATGTGGTTGAGTCTATTTTTACACGTCCTGTGTTGAACTCTCCATCTGACCGAACAAAATCCACATATACGATATTCTCTGAATAGCCCGTACTCTTTTCTTTTAGAAATCTAATAGCAGTGAATTCAAACTCTTCTACCGATGTGCTTTTTGATGTAACTTCCAGCTGAATCTTTGAACTATCTCTACGCTGTTCTATCAATTGTTCTGGGATGTCTATTGTACTACCATAGAGTGCAGCACCGCAAGCAACAGCTGTCATCGGGTCAATGCTCGTGTCCACATTAGGAGTCACTTGTTCACGTAGCATCCTTCTCATTATTGGAGAATGTGTTGGCCCTCCAACAAGAATCAAGGCACCTAAATCTTTTCCCTTGAGGTTATTTCGTTCAAGGAGGTTGTTAGTGATGTCGATTGCTTTTTGGAAGATTGGAGCAACAATAGGTTGGAGGTCATCTTGTGTGATGGTGATGTCAAGTTCAAATTCAGACCCATTATCGTCGTATCCATATTCGTCGCCCAATTCTGTCTGTATGGAAACTGAATCTTGGAAAGAGAGAGCTATTTTTGCTTCCTCGGCTTTCGGTTTCCACATTGTTCGGAAGGCTTCATTCTTTGAACATTCTGCTATTTCGTATTCATGAGCAAGATAGGGGAGAATTATTTGTTCCACAATGGCAGCGTCGATATCTTTGCCGCCTAGATGGTTATTCCCTGCTGTATCAACGGCCTTCATTATGCCCTCTTCGATATGCATCAAAGCAACATCAGTCGTACCACCCCCCATGTCGACCACAAGCCAATATGCATTCTTGATTTTTGATGCCAATCCATAAGCCACAGATGCAGCCACAGGCTCTTGTATTAGTTCAAAATGGTCGAAACCTGCCATCTCTGCTGCACGCTTGGTTGCATCTTTCTGATTGTTGTTAAAGAGAGCAGGAACAGTGATGACAGCTTCTTTCACCTCGTCATCAAGGATATAACTGCGTAGGGTTTTCAACACTTCTGCAGAAAGTTGCTCAGGTGTGAGGTAAGGTGATTGGCCGCTTTTCTCCAGATTGTAGCTGTAAAAGGTCTCGTCAGTACCCATAATACGTTTAAATTCCACAAAAGTGTTGCGTTGATACCCTTCTTTGATAAAACTCATTGACCAATCTTTTCCCAGTTGGGAATATGCCTTTTGACCAACTACCAAACGGCCTTTGGGATTGACTGTCACACAGGATGGTGTCGTATCACCCTGCGTTGGACTTTTCTTGACGACAGCCTGCCCATTCTCAAATCTTGCAATAGCAGAGTTGGTGGTACCCAAATCAATGCCATAGATAATCTTCCTATTGTCCATATTATTACATTTTAGTTGTATTCTACAATTACTTCGGCAGCCTGTATCATCTTTCCTTGATAAGAAACCATCGGTTTTATGACTCGCTTAATACGATTGGTAGAAGCTGGAAGGTCTGGATTGTTCTCGAAAGTCACAATCATATTATCCCCTTCGTGGTAGGACCTGCCGATTATGTCTGGTACTTCATATTGATTGCTATTCAAAGTACCAAAAATTGACCTGATGCGGTTTTTTAATTGAGACACACCTCTCACAGAATCATCCATAAAGTCAAGATTTTGTCGCATTCGCACTAGGTCGTTAATGATATCGAGTATCATATAGCGATTTGCCTCTATTGTATTATCCATAATGATGATATTATTTTATCAATACTGCTATTCTTGCTAATCCATTTACGATAAATCCAATTAGCGTAATTCCCATAGCCAATAGATGAAATGGTAGTGCAAAGGGCCAAGAATATGTTTTTCTCCCTTGTACTCCAACGGCCTCTATTTGATTAGCAAAATCTTCTATCTTTTCGTACACATTAAAAAACCATTCCATATCGGAATCAAGAGGGTCTTTCCGTAATTCCAATAACCACATTACAATTAGGAAAAGAACAAGAATGGACATTATGACAATACACGTAATGACGAACCACCGTTCTGGATTCCCATTAGAAATACACCAGTAAGTAAATGTTGTCATTAGTATTGATATTATAGTTACTATTCCTTTAAGTATAATGCGTTTTTTATTTTCTTTTACGGAGCATGTTGAATGAGATTTTTTTAAATGATTAGGGCGGTTTTTTGGTTTGCTTGCTTTGGGTGGATTATTATCTTTGAGAGTATTCGAAGATTCAAAGCCGCTAATCAGATAGTCAAAATCACCACTTTTCAATGCGGCATTGAAATTGTTTTTGAGGATTTCAATGTTTTTGTCAAGTCTAATCTTTGTTTCTTGTGTCACAGTCATATTTTGCATCTTGCAAAGTATTTTTTCGGCAGAAGAGGCTGTTCCGGCATTTTTGTTATTGTTATAGACACTAATAACAATATTTAGTAGTTTGTTTACAATTCTGTTGGATTCATTTTTATAAACAACTGAATTTTTCCCTGCGTTAGATTCGATACACGACAGAGCAACTTCGATTGAACTATAGATGCTCTCTACTTGGGCTATAGTAATATTGTCACCTTTTAACTTACCAAATTGCTCATCTATATACTCACATGATTTTTTTGTTTGTGCAATACAACTATTCTTCTTAAATATCTCGATGTTTTTATTGCATCTTTCACGTAGCGTCTCGTCTTTAGCAATATTGAGAGCCTGTCTGGCATACATCAAAGCAATATCTGGTGCATCCCATGCTTCTTTATTGTCATTGTTATAGTGAATAGAAAAATGAAGGATTTTTTCGGATAACTTATTGCTGAAAAGAACGTACTGATAGTAGTCCTTGCCAACAAAACGTTCAATGGTAGCAAGAACTTTATATGTGGAGTTGTATACTTTGCCATATTCTTTTACACATTCCCCCCAATTATTAGGGTCCTGTGCTTCTGCTACGCTTAACATATTTTCCAGAGGTGATTTGATTTCGTCAAATAGCAACTTTTTTATTCGTTCCCTTTCCTCCTCATGTTGATTGAGAAACAACCCAATGGGGGATTCCTTCGTTTGTGTAATAATGCTTCGGAAATCATACCATGACATTTCGTTTTGAGGAAAGCTAAACAATGTGTTCCAAAATAATAAAGACAAGTCTTCTCTCGATACCATTGCTCTTCCTGATGTAATGGCTGAAATGAATTCAGTTCGTTCTTCATCAGAATAGAATAAGGATAATATTTCAAGAATTGCCGAATAGTCATCTCTCTCAAACCATGACAGTACCGACCTGTTAATGTGAGCGGAAAAATTCGAGCAATTATCCCAAATACATCTTGCTTCATCCCATTTGTGTTCCGACAATAATCTTAAGGCTTTCTTATCATCATCTGTATAATCGTTAAACCAAAACAAGCCATATTTGATTCGTTGAGTGTCGGATGCAATCTTTTGAAAAGAATCTGATACAGTTTCTGTGGTTCTAGAAACTGGCACTTGCCATTCTGGATTGTTTTCTTTTAGTGATGCCCATTCCGAAAGTTCTTTGATTGCTCTATCCAACAATTCATTAGCTTGACTAGTGTTTTGTGAACTTCCTTTTGTTGACAATAGAGTGTTGGCGTAATTGATTCTTTCTTGGCACACACCGGTATAGTCCGTAATATTACATGGGAGAAGATGGTCTGTTTTGAAATTAGGCGATTGCCCAACTTTTACCATGGAGTCAAGTTTGCTCTTGTTGGCTCGTATTTCTCTTTCTGAGGCATTACTATATACCCCAAGTATTCTAAATGGGTTGTTCCCGAGGACATCTAATCCTGACAACCTGGAATCCAAAAGCGGATTATATGATTTCAAGAGGTGACTTATTTTTTCATTGGCCTTGTGCTTTTTATATAATTCATATGCACGGTATGGACATTTAGGAGTTCCTATCCCTAGCTCGTAACATCTGGCTAAGTCATTGCCTGTAAAGTGCCTATACTTTGGCATTTCATATCCAATTCTATACCAATAAAAAGCATTATCTGGGTTCGCTTGTACTTTATTAAGATATTTGTCTTTATATCCAGATTCAGAAAGTCGTCCGAGATTCCATGCAGCGAGCCCATTACCTTGAGACGCTGACTTTACATACCAACCAATGGCTTTTTCCACATCCTTTGCTACTCCTCGACCATTTTCATAACACAGTGCTAGATTAAACTGACCATCATCATTTCCTTGAAGTGCGGATTTCTCAATCCATACAAAAGACTCTTTGTAACGACCATATGACGAATGATACTTGCCCAACTCTAACTGTGCATCTGAATCTCCAGCAAGTGCATCAGATTGTAATATTTCTAAATCTACTTTTGTCATCTCAGTACATTATTAACATTCTCGTTCTCTAATCGAAGGTTTCCATGTGCTACCGGATATAATGTGTACTCCATATATGCCGATTCTAGTTCAACCGGACCATCTTTTTGCATTGTCCCCGTTACAAATCCTCCTGTGAATTGCCCGACTTCTTTGTAAGGGTTCCATCCCTCTCCTGAGTAAAAATACACATCGAAAGTACCATCAGGAACATACAAGTAGGCATTGTCACCTCCTTGAATATAGATATGGTTGATGTATGCGTCATCATAGTGTCTCTTGACAATGACTACATAGTCGCTCCTCCCTGATGTCTTAAAGTAAAAGTAGTTTTGGCCAGTACGTTCCCTACCAAAATAATCCCTATAAGGTTTGTCACCTGTTTCTAAAGAATTATTACGATACTCTGCATCTGGGTCATACTTTGTAGACGTTCTTGTGGAAGGAGCTCTATCGTCATTGTAATTGCCAGAGTAGTCAGTCGTAGATGTAGCAATATCATCAGTGGAATAATCAGCCATGTTCTCAGAAGAGACATTCTTATTCTCAACATAAGAATTCTTGTGAGTCGAGGTGAATGTTTGTGATTTGTTAATTATGACGGAAATATCGATTGCAATTACAATAAGGACAACAATAATGGATAACACTATGTATTTACTCCTGTTTCCTTTCTGTACGAAAGCCCTTGCCTGCTTCTTGTGTTGTCCATTCGGATATTGCCTGAGGTATCTTTTAAAGTCCTTTTTGGTTGTACACTGTTTGAAGCATTGGTCGTCTATCATCTGATTTATTTTGTCTGTATACCGCCCAACCGGGTACTGCTTGAAGTAGGTATCATAATTGCCCGTCTTCACTGCTTGTGAGTATACCATATCCTCAATCTTGCTGATAGCTTTGTCGGCAAGAGGACTTTTAGGGTATTTGAAGATGAACCTATTGAGGCTTGCTATACTCACACATCTGTTGAATGCATCGCTTTCAACATCCTCTTTGGCTTTCTTGATAAGACGTAGAGCTTCTTCACGATATTGTCCATTAGGGTATTCCTTCAGATAATCTTCCCAACTCACTACATCATGACATAACTTGAACGTAGCTAATTCCAATCGCCCTTGGATTATAGCCTTTTTCGGATGGTTTGGCCATAAACGAAGCATTGTCTGATAGTCAGATACGGTACCCAAGGCAGTTCTGCCGAGAAGTGCCTCTTCAATTTCTTTTAGAAGTTTCTGCTCATTATGACTGTTGGGATATTTTTCTTTGTAAGCGAGCAACGCTTTCCGATACGCAGGAAGTGAAGTCCCCATTAGTGGGAATCCTGCATCTTCTATTTTCCAGATACGTTGAATAGCCTCTTGAATATGGGGGCTACTTGGATGGGATTGCACATATTCTACCAGGGAAAAGTAATCGTTGCACTGTTTGTATGTGTCATCCTCTGTTATAAGTGATATGGTTGGAGTTATGCTCTCTACTGATATACCATATTGCTTTGAACAATTATTGATTTTTTCGTTGAATCTGTTCAATCTATTTTCAAAAAACTCCCTCTCCAAATCCATTTCTTTTATGTCAACGAGCAGCTGCTCCGCTTGTAATAGGACTTTTTTCAAATTGTCCTTGGCAGCACCTTTGTCATTCTCTGGATTGTTGTACTTCCGTACAGCAGAATCAATTTCGGATATGCAAGCAAAGATGGCATCATCAGCAATTTGAGTCGAGATGCGTCTATAATACGGATTGCCAACACCCAGCATAGTCTTTATTTCAAGCAGTGGAGCGACACAATTCCTCAATAACTGTTGTGCCCAGCGTGTTTCGTTGGGCTTTGAACAGAATGATTCAATTTCTTTTCGTATTGATGACGAATAGGCTTTTGCTTCAGGTGGCGCTAGAAATTGCATTTCATGCTTAACTTTTCTCCCAAACTCAGTGCATTCTTCTTTCGTCTTGCTCGAATAGGATACCCTATAAATTTCCCGTAATATTTCAAGCAAACTTTCTACGGGTTTTGAATCCCAGAATCGAGTTTCTTTATAGTATTTCTTACAGACAGCTAAAACTGCAGTTGCATATTCGGAAAGAACGATTTGAGCTTCAGCATCGTGCTCTTTTGTTTGTAGATTGCATGTTTCCTTTATTACGTTTATGACTGATTTGGCCAATGTGTGGAGAGCCCATAATCCAATAAAACCGTCCGATTTCCCCACTGTTTCGGTAATACGACGAAGATAAATGATAGACTCCTTATTGAACACTTTGGCGATGAATGATATTGTTTCCTTGTGTTCGCTATAACCATCCATTGATTGGAATTCCGAAATTATCGTGTCGTACTCCTGTTGGGCTATTTTTAATTCTTTCTCAGCTCTATCTTCAATTGCACCAATTGGTGCATCATCATATGCACTTTGTGCATTCTGTAGCTTCCTTTTTGCTCGCTCAATCTTCTCCGAAATGCCGTTCTCGTCATATCCTCTTATACAATAATTCTTTAATAGTCCCCACCAAACGAAAAGACTCCAATCGTGTTCTTCAGTATAAGCATCCTCTAGACTTATAAGTATTTTTTCTTTAATTTCGTCATTAGGTGCATCATTACATTCAAACAAGCGTATTAAATATTCGGCAGCAAGCTTCAAATTATCTGCCATCAGAGAGCCGACAAGCACATTTGCGATGTCACCCTTATGTTTACTACCAATTCCTGATTGAATAATGTCAATGGGTGCTTTGGAATTAAAATCCAATTGTGGTGTTTTATGAATCCACAAACACGAATAAAACTCAGCATCAGCATCCGAAGATAATTGGGAAAGAGCCTGCTCAATAGACTGCTCATTTCGGTCGACAGGTCCAAAAATATCTTTGAAATCACTATCAAATTCACAGTCTTTTCCAACTTTATTAAAAGCCCGTATCCTTGAGATGTTTGCCGTACGAACCTTTAATGGGTCATTTGCAAATACACCTAGAACTCGAAATGGATTGTGTGCTATATTATTCATAGCGGAATCAATGATTATACTGTCTGTTTACACTTGATTCAACAAGCAAATCTTTAATGTCTACTTCCAACAACCTAGCAATTTCCAAGAAGGTCTCTATACTGGGCTGTGATGTGTTGGTACACCATTTGGAAACTGTTGCAGGGTCTTTGCCCAACGTTTCTGCGAGCCATTTACTCGTTTTGTTCTTTTCCACTAAAACAACCTTAAGTCTATTGATTTTTGCCATGATTCATCTCTATTAAATAATTTGCAAAGATAATGAAAATAATGCAAATTATATGAATATTTTTTCATTTTCAGGTTTTTCCAATGCGATGCTACCGTGTAATCACCATATTTGCAGAACTTTGCAATGAGGTACTGGATACAATAATTGAGAAAATGAGATAGTTGAAGAGCCATAATGTAAGAACCCCAATAAGTGATTTGCTGGGGTCTTATTGGATTGAATCTTGAAAGAAAAAGAGCTCTGAGGTGCTTACTAATTAGAGGCTCCTCTTTCCAAACCTATATACTTTCAAATATTGAATATTGCTCTCAACTTCCTAAGTGTGTTGATTGCTCTCCCAGTTTTACTCCGATCTCTACGAAGTGATAAACCTTCCGAAAGCAGTCCAATCTCGTTCTTGTACTCTATCAAATAATCAGATTTCAATTTAGTCCGTCCCATAAGTCCCTCCTTTCTATTATGCTACATTATCCACAAACTTTTTCTTCATTCTCTGAACAGTGCTGACACCGACCCCCTCAGGCTTTGCAATCAATTGAATGAGATAGACCTTTCTCAACTGCTTTATGACCCCTGCATATTCTTCTTGCAATTTCTCATCGGGTTTCTGGTATCCTTTCTTTCGACCGTTCTTTCCACCCTCGGCGATGTACTTCTCCTTCCCGGAGTTGAGTCAATACTTGTTGTTCTCACGTTTCATTTCAGAGCAGGTCCCAAGTACGGCTATAAAAATGGACAGGAGGGAACATTCCTTCCCGTCCGAGTTGAAAATGGACAACTGCTCATTTTGATAATTCTCTTGATCCACTAAAACAGGCTTGAGTCTAAGGCGACTGCGAAAGCCGTCAACCTTGCCTTTGGAAATGACTGTTCCAAGCATAAAAAAGAAGACTGCTTGGCCTTCTTTTTAGTACCCAAAACAGAACTGTCTACGCATTACGTTTGTGTACCTGTTCCGTTTGCAAAGATACACTCTATAGCTCCTAAAAAATCATCGATGCACCTATAATACTCACCATCTTCTTCAACTATCCCTTCCCCTCACCATCCTTCACTTTCCTCAAACCCTATCCCTAATGCTTCCAACCTTTAGACCGATATTTACAATCAAAAAGAAGAGGCTTTCCGTAGTAGAGAAAGCCTCTTCTTTTAATTCTGGGTAAAACTTGCTTGCCCCTATTACCATTGGTTATTAGGGCAAAGGAGAGAGTATGGCTTGTGTCTACAATTTGTATACACTCTGGTCGATGGGGTTGTTGAGCAGAGGGGGGTGTTTCTTACCCTTTTCGTCCAGTCCCATAGTGTATTTGTGTATCAGGCCAAGCTTTTCCTCTATCTCCATATAGTCGATGAGGCAGGTCTTCTTGTCGTATTTAAGCACCATCTTGGTGATGCCTTTGTTGTGGCCTTTTGTAACGGTGAGGGTGATGACGTAGTGTGTGGCGGTGGTAGCCATCTGGAAGTTGGTGTTGAGGTCGGAGCAGATGCTGTAGATGTCGCCGTTCATGGCCCAGGCTAGGGCGTTGCCCAGCAGTTTCATGAGGGGGACGAAACGGTAGTTGAATTTAAGTTTGTGGCCGTCGATACCATTGTATAAGTGGGTGGCGGTGATGATGTAGTACTCCCCTTCGGGTTTACTGTAGCGCATGGAAATCTTTGCCTCGGTATCGCCGTGTTTGGCAGGCTTTAACTGTTCGTAGTAGAGGGTGCCGAAGCGTTGCTGAGAAGTGTTCTTTTTGGGTTTGATGAGGTCGTGGCGGAAAGTGTTCTGAATGCTGTGGAACTGTTTGTTGGCGGTGAGTATGTGGTTGAGCACGGTGCTGTCGGCAGCGGTAATGTTCTGGGCAGAAGCCAGAGAGCTGAGTGCAATGGTGAGAATCAGGAGTGTGATGGCTCTTTTCATGTTCTGTTTTGTTGAAAGGAAAGTCCCCCGGCATGTTATGCGTCGGGGGACTTTGGGTATTGTACTATTAGTGATTATTTAACAGTGAATTTAACAACTTCGCCATTAAGCCTGTAGACGTATGCGCCGGGGGCGTAGCTTTGCAGGTCAAGACGATATTCCTTGGTGCCTCCAGGGATGATGCGTTTGTCAATCATCTTGCCGTCGACGGAATAGACGGTGAGCATTGCGTTGAGGGGCAGGTCGGAGGGAATCATCAGGTAGTCGGTGGCAGGGTTGGGATAGCAGAGGGCAGTGCTATAGACAGTGTTCTCGTCGATGCTGAGGTAATCGGGATGGATGTTGTAAACCATTCCGTGACCATGGTTGAAGGTATAGGAACCGCTGCGACCAGTGGAGTCAGTGGGGGCAAGGATGTAGAAACCATCTGCGCTGCCGCCCCAGCCCCAGCGGATATAAAACTTCTTATAGTTGGAGGGAGAGGAGCCTGCAATGACAAAGGCGTGGCCGCCAGCGTCGCGTCCGGTGCCGCCGAGGTCGGTGCCGCTATAGTAGACGGGACGGGCATGGTCGTCAATCTCGCTGTGGAGGATTGCGAGCCATTGATCGTCGGGGACAAGCAGTCTGAATTCGTACTGACGAGTGTGTTGGTTCCAGACGATTTCCTCGCGGTTGAGGTATGTGGCGTCGGTGGAGTAGCGGAACCAGTTGGAGAAAGCAGCAGGGACATCCTCGCTATGGGCACCGCTGCCTTCGGGGTCCCAGTGCATATTGACGGTGACACCGCAGGCAAAGAGCAGTTTGCCAATGGCACGTATTTTATCGTACGAGCTGGAGCGGGAAAGCTGGTTGGGCATTTTGTCGAATTCAAATTTGTTGGAGTCGACCTTGAATTTGTATTTGATGTTTTGTCCATTCCAGGAGCAGGTGGCTATGCTGTTGTTGTCGTTGCCGCCCACTTCGGGGTATTTCCAGTAGTGGATAATCATACCCATGGCAGTAGCGACGCAGCCTGCAGGACAGCGCACACCGTTCTTCGTGGGGACCCAATAGTTGTAAGGCTCAATCTGGTCCCATTTTGCCTGGACGAGCACAGCTTTGCTATCGGGGTCGCAAGTGAAGGTCTGGTCGGTGAGTTCTTTCCAGCTTCTCAGCATGGCGGCGGAGGGAGTGGCGTTGCTGTTCTGTTTGTCTACAATGACGCGGGTGTAGCTGTCGAGCATGTACTGGCATGCCGGGTTGATGTTCTCAGGGTCGAGGTTGCCTACAGGGGAGTAGGCAAGTACGGGCTCGGTGCAGTTGGAGGCAGAGACGATGACAAAACCATTGCCAGCCACGTTGAATGCATACATGGCGGGAATGCACAAGGTAGGATTATCGTACTGGATGGCAAGTTTAAGATCGTCGGCTGCAACGGGGGCTTTCGCTCCTGTAGCCACTGTGAAGTAGTAGGCACCAATCTGTTTAGCAGTCAATATGTCGATGTTCTCGGCTTTTGCACTGCCAATGAAGAATACGCCAACCATGAGGATGACGGTTAAGATTTTGGTTTTCATGTTGTTCTTCAGTGTTATTTATTAATAATGAATTTCTTTTTCAAAAAGCAAAGATACAACTTTTTATTGGATTATTTTGTAAAAAATGTAATTTTTCCTTGGTAGGAGGCGGTGAGGGTATGGAAAAATGGCTAGTGTGAGGGCGTTACAATGTGAGGAGGAAATAGATTCCCATCCCGATGTAGTTGCCGACCATGTACCCAATAAGTCCGATGGCGATGCCGGAGACAATTAGGTTTTTATTGTTGAGAAGTGCCGCCACAAGGGGGACAAACGGGGGTGAGTTGATGAGTGCCACCGAGGCAACGAGGGTTGTGTCGCCGTCGATATGGAAAAGTCGGGCAAGGAGGATTTGTATCAATAGTGAGCCGAAGATGATGAACAGGATGTACCAAAGAATGTTGAGGCTGCCGCTGAGGTCGAGCATACGGATGTCGCAAGCGTTGGCGATAGAGAAGCAGAAAAGGTAAACAAAGTATAGCCCGACCTGGAAAGCAACAGGCTGCCCCTGTCGCGATTCGGCTTCGCGGTTGACTCGGCGCACAAAGGGTAGGAAACTGGCACCAATGGAGAATGTGGTCAACAGCAGGATGAGCATGGGTGTGGAGAGCCTTTCAGGGAACAGGGTGGAGAGCAGCCAGGAACCCACAGCGATGGCCAATGCCAGTAGTAGTGAGGCTATGATGTGGCCACGTGGGGTGACGGGAGGGTTGGCGTCCGACGAAGGTGCAGCGGGGTTCTGCTTTTCGAGGTGGGAGGGGAGCAGACGGCGGAACACTTGTTTGCCAAAGCAGATGACAAAGACAAGATAAAGCCCGGTGACGATAAGGTCGTATGAAGTGATGTAAAGGTATGTGGTGTTGTCCATGCCCACCCCCTGGGCTATGGCGCCCATGTTGGGGATGCCGCCGGTATAGATGCCTACGGCAACGGCACTGATTTTGGCAAACTGCGTCGGGTCGTTGTGGTGGAGGAAAAGGAAAAAACCTGCAACAGTGACCACCAGAATGGCCCCAAACCCGCAGAGGAATGCCTTGAAGGTGTTGTCGAACGACACCCTCGAGAGGCTGCACGACATCAGCATGAGCGGGATGGAAAGGGGGATGCATACACTGCCGATAAGGTTGTTGGTGTCCAGCAGACCCGGCTGACGAATCCAGGGCGTAAGGTTGGCCACCAGCAGTCCGATGATATACAATACCGCCATGGGGCTGACTTTGTCAATCCATGTCCAGCGGCGTGCCAGAAGCATCACCAGCGCGGGAGTCGCAAAGAGGTATATCAGATAAGGAATCACTTGCTTGCGGTATTGATGGTGTTACGACTCTGAGGGTGGTGTCTCGGTTGAATGTTTCCGTGTCTCCTCAAGTTCCTCCCTGAGGTATTGCCCAGTGATATTGTCGGGCTGTGCGGCCAGTTGTTCCGGTGTTCCGGCAAAGGTGATGTTACCTCCCTTCCGTCCACCGTCTGGCCCCATGTCAATCACCCAGTCGGCCACTTTGATGACATCCATATTGTGTTCAATGACAAGGATGCTGTTGCCTCGGTCCACCAACTTCTGCAGCACTTCGAGCAACACACGGATGTCCTCGAAATGAAGACCCGTGGTGGGCTCGTCGAATATATAGAGCGTGTTGCCCGTCTCGGGACGTGCCAGTTCGGTGGCCAGCTTGATGCGCTGGGCTTCGCCACCGCTTAGGGTGGTGGACTGCTGGCCGAGGGTGATGTAGCCGAGTCCCACGTCCTGGATGGTCTTCAGCTTGCGGTAGATCTTTGGGTACGACTCAAAGAACGTGACTGCCTCGTTGATGGTCATATCCAGCACATCGGCTATGCTCTTCCCTTTGTATCGTATCTCCAGGGTCTCGCGGTTGTATCGCTTGCCGTTGCACACTTCGCAGTTGACGTATACATCGGGCAGGAAGTTCATCTCGATGGTCCTCACACCTGCCCCCTTGCAATGCTCGCATCTGCCCCCGCTGACATTGAACGAGAAACGGCCGGGCTTGTATCCACGTATGCGGGCGGCCGGCAACTGCGTGAAGAGGGTACGAATCTCGTCAAACACCCCGACATAGGTGGCAGGATTGCTGCGCGGTGTGCGTCCGATGGGCGCCTGGTCAATCTCGATGACTTTGTCGATGTGCTCTATGCCCGTAATGCTTTGGTAGGGGAGGGGCTGCCGTGTGGAATGGTAGAAATGGCTGTTGAGGATTGGGTGGAGCGTGTCGTTGACAAGGGTGGACTTGCCGCTGCCGCTGACACCGGTGATGCAGACAAAGCGGCGTAAGGGCAGGTCGAGGGTCACCCCTTTGAGGTTGTTGCCCGTGGCACCGGTGAGCACGATGTGGTCGCACCCCTCTATCGAGCGGCGTTGAGGTAGCAGGATGTCCCGTTCGCGGCGGAGGTATTGCAGCGTGAGGGTCTTCTTCTTTGACGAGAGCAGTTGGCGCCCTGTGCCGCTGAAGATGACCTTGCCGCCATGCACCCCTGCGCCGGGTCCGATGTCCACCACATGGTCGGCACTCAGTATCATGTCGCGGTCGTGTTCCACCACGATGACGCTGTTGCCCATGTCGCGCAACTCTTTCAGCGAGTTGATGAGGCGACGGTTGTCGCGCTGGTGTAGCCCAATGCTCGGCTCGTCGAGGATATACAGTACGTTCACCAGCCTCGACCCTATCTGCGTGGCGAGGCGGATGCGTTGCGACTCACCGCCCGAAAGGCTGCTGCTGTTGCGGTTCAGTGAGAGGTAACCCACCCCCACGTCGATGATGAATTTGATGCGGGTGAGTATCTCGTGCAGTATCTCGTGGGCCACAGGTCGCTGCTGCGGTTCCAGTCGCTCCTCAAGATGTTCCAGCCGCTCGTACAGCTCGGTGAGATCCATCGCCGCCATCTCGCCTATATGCAAGCCGTCCACTCTGAATGCGAGGCTCTCAGGCTTCAAGCGGTGACCGTGGCACTCGGGGCAGGTGACGGTGTTCATAAACGATGCAGCCCATTTCTGCAAAGCCGTCGAGCTGTCGTCGCCAGCCATCTGCATGATGTAGTTCACTATGCCTTGGAAACTGTTCCCGTGGTTCATTTCGTAGGCGTCTTCCATCCCGGTGAAGTCGCTCGTACCATAGAGGATGGTGTTCATCGCGTCTTCCGAGAAGGTCTCCACGGGGTCGTCGACCGTAAAGTGGTAGTAGCGCCCCAGATTCTCCAGCTTGCGGTAGAAATAGTTGGTGGGGCTGTATTTGCCCAGCACCTCGAAGGCTCCTTCGCGGATGCTCTTCTTCGGGTCGGGAATCAGTTTCGAGAAATCAATCTGGGCCACGCGTCCCAATCCGTTGCATTTCGGACAGGCGCCATAGGGCGAGTTGAACGAGAAGGTATTGGGCTCGGGCTCGGGGTAGGAGAGACCCGTGGCGGGGTCCATCAGCAGTCGGCTGTAGTATGCCGGTTTGGGGCCGGCCTTTGGAATGGGCGATGGGGGCTCGTATTCCAATACCATCAGCACTCCTTTGCCTTGCTTGAACGCCGTCCGCACAGCCTCCTTTAGTCGGTCGGTGCTGCGACCCACTCGCAGGCGGTCCACCACCAGCTCGATGTCGTGGGTCTTGTAGCGGTCCACCTGCATGTTGTATGTCAGCTCCTTCACCTCACCGTCCACTCTCACGCGCAGGAATCCTTTCTTGCCCAGTTGGGTGAACAGCTCGCGGTAGTGGCCTTTACGGGCTTTCACCAGCGGAGCGAGGATGTAGATGTCCTTGCCCTGATACTGCTCTTCAATCAGCTGGAGGATGCGTTCCTCCGAGTATTTCACCATCCGCTCGCCGCTCACGTGCGAGTAGGCAATCCCCACTCGGGCATACAGCAGACGTACAAAGTCGTATATCTCCGTCACCGTACCCACGGTGGAGCGGGGATTCTTGTTGGTGGTCTTCTGCTCAATCGAGATTACAGGGCTCAAACCGTTGATGCTGTCCACGTCGGGCCGTTCGATATTGCCCACAAAGTGCCGGGCATAAGCCGAAAACGTCTCCATGTAGCGGCGCTGTCCCTCGGCATGGATTGTGTCGAAGGCCAGGCTTGATTTACCGCTTCCGCTCAGTCCGGTGAATACCACAAAAGCGTTGCGCGGAATATCAACGTCGACATTCTGCAGATTGTGTTCACGGGCTCCTAATATTTCAATCTCATCCATGGTTACAAAGGTTCGTGGCGTTAGTTAGATATGGGATATCATTTCGGTGTTCCGCTTCCCCTTGGCTATTTTAGAATACTGTATACCCTCGGAGGGCAGTTGTACCATGTAGCTCCGGTTATTCTTGTTCTTCAGCTGGTCGGTTTTCAGCCAGGGGTTCAACAGCCTTAATACCTTATAGGTTGTCCCGTGGTTGCGGGCAAACTGGTAGATGTCTACATTCTGTCCGCTCAGCACCACCGCGCGTGTCGGCACCGGCGGATACAGGTCGCAACGCCGCATCATATATCCATATTGGCGGGGATTCTGCATGATTAACTTCACGGCCAGTATTCGGTACACGTAGCGCGATGTCTCGCTGTTGAGCCACAGGTCGTAATAATTCTTCGACTGCTGCTTGTCCATGCGGCGGCCCAACCCGTTCTCGCCGCAGTTATAGGCTGCTGCTGCTGCCGTCCAGCTGCCGGTTCGGGTGTAGAGGGAACGCAGATATTTGCATGCCGCCTCGGTCGACGACACCAGGTCGTCGCGCATGTCCACCTCGTCGTTTATCTCGAGGCCGTACTTGCTGCCTGTCGACGGGATGAACTGCCAGAACCCTTGCGCCTTGGCGGGCGATGTGGCGTTGGTCAATCCGCTCTCTATCACACACAGGTATTTGAAATCCATCGGTATCCCGTTGCGTTTCAGTATCGGCTCTATTACCGGGAAGTAGCGGTTGGCCCGCTTGAAGTACAGCACCGTGCTCGACTGGCGGTACATGTTTACAATCAACTCGTTGTCCAAGCCTTCGCGAACATAGAATGTGTTCAGCGGAACGGCCTCGCCGGCAAAGGTCAGTGTGTCGGGTATCACGGGCGAATACACCCGGTAATCCCTTGCCACCGCCTTGCGGTACATCTCTTCGGCATCCTCTTTCTGCGAACTGCATATCAGCACCCCTGCAGTCAGGGCTCCTGCTGCAAGTATCATGCACAATATCAAAAACCTGTTGCTTCTTTTCATCTGTCAGTATCGTTATATGGTAGTGTGGCGGTAGTTGCGTGGCGGGTACTGGGAAGGATGCTTTCGATTGTGTCGCCCGCTATAGCGTTGATGCGAAAGTGCTGCAGTGTGCAGCCACTCACCCATCCCCACAATCGTGCATGGCCGGAAGCTAACTACAACAATGGGCGACGCAGTGGCGTACAATCTCCTCTGCCACCTCGCGCTTGCTCAGCAGCGGAGTGGAGTAGCTGTCGCCCTGGCGGCTCATTATCGTCACACGGTTCGTATCGACGCCGAATCCCGCTCCCGCATCGCGTAGCGAGTTCAGCACTATATAGTCCAAATTCTTGCGTTCCAGTTTCCGACGGGCGTTGGCAGCCTCGTCGTCCGTCTCCAGGGCAAACCCCACCAGCGTCTGTCCCTCCTGTTTCATCTGGCCGAGTGTCGCCAGTATGTCGGGGTTCTGCACCAGCGTCAGGGTCATGCCCTCGTCGCCTTGTTTCTTCAGTTTGTGGTCGGCGGTATGTTCCGGTCGGTAGTCGGCCACAGCGGCGGAGAGAATGGCTGCCTTGCACGAAGGGAACCGCTCGGTGGCGGCGGCATACATCTCGCGGGCACTCTCGACATCTGTGCGATGCACTCCACGGGCGTTGGTCTTCAACGCTGTGGGACCTGTCACCAGCTCCACTTCGGCACCATGCGATGCCAAAGCCTCGGCCAGCGCAAAACCCATCTTGCCCGACGAATAGTTGCCGATAAACCGCACCGAGTCGATGCGTTCGTAGGTAGGGCCTGCCGTCACCAGCACGCGGCACCCTGCCAGCCATTGGCCGTGCGCCTCGGCCAGCATGGTCTCCAATGCTTGGGCTATCTCTTCGGGCTCGGCCATGCGGCCTGTACCCGTGCTGCCGCAGGCCAGCTCGCCGGATGCGGGCTCCACAAAACGGACGCCGTCAGCCTTCAAGGTCGCCACATTCCGTTGCACGGCGGGACATTCCCACATCTGTGTGTTCATGGCCGGAGCCATCAGCAGCGGTTTGCGGCTGAACGACAGGAGCAGTGTGCTCAGCGCGTCGTCGCCTATGCCCGAGGCCATCTTGCCTATAATGTTGGCCGTGGCGGGGGCCACAACCATGGCGTCGCCCCAGTCCTTCAGCGAGATATGCTCTGTCGAATGGGCATTGGCCGGTGCAAAGAGGTCGCTGTACAGGCTGTTGCCCGACACCGTCTCCAGCGTCACCCGGGTGACGAACTCCAGCGCATGCTCGGTCGCCACACACCGCACGGTGTGTCCGGCCTTCACCAGCAGGCGTACCAGCATCGGCGACTTGTATGCCGCTATTCCGCCCGTTATGCCTACTATTACATTCATTTCCGCTAATGTTTGATGTTCGATGGGTCGATGTGTGGCGGGGAGAGCGTGCTGCCGCACCGTATGCAGGGTGTCGGGCAGTGCTAACGTGTAGGTGGGGGAGTGTCCGCACACTTCCGCGCACCCGACGTGAAACCGTCTCCCACGCGCCTCGGCCGGTGTTTATTCGGCGGCGACTTCCTGATTGGCAATCACGGCTTCTTCCATCTCTTCCATGCGCTGCTGCTCGAGGTCCTCCTTGGCGGGGTTGCGGTAGTACAGCTCATGGTCAAGATACTCCTCTGTGGCCACCAGTGCGGGTTTGGGCATCTGCTCGAAACGGCGCACCACTTCTATCTGCTCGCGGTTCTCGTAATACTCGTCGATGCCGTCGTTGCTGTTCGAGAACTCCTCAATCTTGCGGTGCAGCTCTCTTTTCTCCTCGGCGGCAATCTGGTTGGCGCGCTTGGTCAGTACGGCAACGGTCTCGTAGATGTTGCCCGTCATCTGGCTGAACTCGGCCGTATTGCGGGTAATCGTCGTGTTGGGCATCTTCTTTTTATTCTCTTCCATAGTGATATTTTGTTAATACATGTATTGTTGTCAAACTATTTTGCTCTTGCGGGTGTGGGGCTGCGTCACTGCCAGGAGGGGCTGTAGACGCAGGGCCTGCGGCCAGCGCTTATTTTGCCGCCTGCTGCTGGGCTGTCTCCAAAGCGGCAATGGCTGCACGGGCTTTGGTGTAGTACTGCTGTGCCTTGGCCAGGTATTGCGAGTTGGAGAACAGCGCCGAGAAACGGTCGAAGTCGTTCACCACCTGCTGCAGCCTTTCGCGCATGCGCTCCTCACGGCTGTTGATGCCGTATTCGTAGCCGCTGGCCAGCATGTAGAACATGGCGTCCTCGCGGTGGACGGATTCGGGGTAATTGTTCAGGAAGGCCTGCAGCGATACATACGCCGCGCTGTAGTTCTCCGTCAGATAATAGCCGTAGGCTATCTCGTAGTCCTTCTGCATCAGCTTGCCCCTCAGCTCGTCGAGGCGGGTGTTTATCTCGGGGATATGGACGCTGGTGGGGTAGCGGTCCACATACGACTCGTACTCCTGTATGGCCTCTTTCGTCAGCCTTTGGTCGAGGAAGTATTCGGGCGACTCGTTATACTTGCATGTGGCGGCCTGATACAGTGCCTCCTCGGCACGTTCGCTGTAGGGGAAACGCTTGAAAAAGTTCTTGAACTGGTAGCCGGCGGAGTAGTAGTCCTTCTCGCCCATCAGGCACATGCCGTAGTACCACGAGATGTCCTCGGCGTGGGCTTTGTCGTGATAGTGCATAATCAGATTCTCGAAGAGCTGGATAGCCTTGGTGTAGTTCTTTTGGTTATAATAATCTACAGCCGCGGTATACTGTGCCTCGAAATCGTTACCTTTCAGCAACTTTTCAACGTTGCCGCAAGAGGTTAGTATCAAAGCTGTTGCGGCGATAATCGCTATTTTCAATGCAGTTTTCATAACTTGCAAAGATACGCTTTTTTTTGCATTCATCGGCTATTTAATAGAAATTAATCTTATCGTCAGCTCCGCCGCTCCCCGTTCGCGCTGCCTGCCCTCTCCGTCGGCAATGCCCGCTTCACCCTCCCGGCCACGCTCGTTCCGGACCGTTTTCTCCGTCGAAGCTCCCTTCAATCTTCTATCCTTCGAGCATTGTTGTTGCATCGTTACAGGTTCCTATAACGGATAACGAACCTGTAACGATGCGGTAAGTATGCCAGATTGAAGGGAGGAAGAGGCTTCCAGATGGTGCAAACGAGTAAGCGCCGGGATGGAGTTTGGGTGGAGTTAGGGTGGAGATACAATGGAGCCGGAGAGTGCTTTTTGGGGCGTGCCAGAGGGGAAAAAGTCTTAAAAATAGGCTTCCGAATGCGGTTTATGTTTATTATTCCAATTTTTATTTGTATCTTTGCTTTTATTAAAGTGAATTGAAACATGGATACAATTATTGTCTTAGATTTTGGTTCTCAGTACACTCAGCTTATTGCCCGTAAGATACGCGAACTGAATATTTATTGTGAAATACATCCATACAACAAGATTCCTGCATTGACGTCGGATGTGAAAGGTGTTGTTTTTTCGGGTAGCCCGTATAGTTGCAACGCCCCCGATGCTCCTGTGCCGGAAATGAGCGGCATCAAAGGCAAGCTGCCCCTGTTGGCAGTGTGCTACGGGGCTCAGTATCTGGCTAAATACGGCGGCGGCAGTGTGCAGCAGTCGAAGGTGAGGGAGTACGGCCGCGCCAACCTTCAGTTTATCGACAATGGCAACCCGTTGATGAAGGATGTGCCTGCGGGTAGCCAGGTGTGGATGAGCCACGGCGACACTATCGAGCGTCTGCCTGACAATTACCGTGTTATCTGTTCCACCGACAGCGTGAAGTATGCCGGTTACCAAATCGAGGGCGAAGAGACTTACGCTATCCAGTTCCACCCCGAGGTTCACCACTCGGTGGATGGGTTGACCATACTGAAGAATTTCGTGGTGGGAATCTGCGGCTGCGCCCAGTCGTGGACGCCGGAGTCGTTTATCGAGACCACGGTGGCCGAGCTGCGTGCCAAGGTGGGCGGCGACAAGGTGGTGCTGGGACTCAGCGGCGGTGTCGATTCAACGGTGGCAGCTGTGCTGCTCAACCGCGCCATCGGCCATCAGCTGCATTGTATCTTTGTCGACAACGGCCTGCTGCGCAAGAACGAGTTTGAGGGAGTGCTGGAGTCCTATCGCGACATGGGTCTGAATGTGAAAGGCGTGGACGCCAAGGACCGTTTCTACAGCGTGCTGGCCGGAGTGACCGACCCCGAGAAGAAGCGCAAGGCTATCGGCAAGACCTTTATCGATGTGTTCGACGCTGAAGCCAAGATGATTACCGATGCCAAATGGCTGGGTCAGGGCACCATCTATCCCGATGTGATTGAGTCGAGTTCGGTGAAAGGACCTTCGCAGACAATCAAGTCGCACCACAATGTGGGCGGCTTGCCCGATTATATGAAGTTGCAGCTTGTCGAGCCGCTGCGGAGCCTCTTCAAGGACGAGGTGCGCCGCGTGGGCCGTCAGTTGGGCATTAAGAACGAGTTGATTGGCCGTCATCCTTTCCCCGGTCCCGGGTTGGCCATCCGCATATTGAGCGATGTGACACCCGAGAAGGTGCATATTCTGCAGGAGGTGGACGACATCTTCATCCAGGGTCTGCGCGACAACGGTCTGTACGACCAGGTATGGCAGGCCGGATGTATGCTGCTGCCCGTGCAGTCGGTCGGCGTGATGGGTGACGAGCGAACTTATGAGAGCGTCGTGGCATTGAGGGCTGTGGAGTCGGTCGACGGCATGACTGCCGACTGGTGCCATCTGCCTTACGACTTCCTGGCCAAGGTGTCGAACGACATCATCAACCGCGTCAAGGGTGTGAACCGTGTGGTTTACGACATCAGCTCCAAGCCGCCGGCAACCATCGAGTGGGAATAAAACGACATTGAAAAAAGATTAAAGATTGAAAAACATGAAACAGAAACATCAGTCCCGTCGACTGGCACAGATATTGAAGGAACTCCTTGTTGTGAGTCTGCTTTTCAATTTTCAATTCTCAATCTTCAATTCGGCATGGGCGCAGATGAAAGGCGGTGTGGCCGTGAAAGTGTCGAACAAGACGCAGATGGTCAACGGCAAACGCTACTTCGTCCATGTCGTGGAACAGGGACAGACGGTCTACGCTATCTCGCGGGCCTATGGGCTGAAAGAGGTGGAGGCCATCACCAAGAAAGATATTCATTTCCTGCAGATTGGCGACACGGTGTGGCTGCCCTGCAAGGGACAGAAACTACCCGACGGCACAGTGGCCCCTCCGGCCACAGGCAGCGAGAAACCCGCCTCCGACGGCAGCGCGAGGTACGGGCAACAGTCGGATTCGCAAAATCATACGGCGGTCAACACCGATGTGCGGCAGCAGCAGGCTGAGCGGCGTGAGCCCTCCGAGCCTGAAACTCCGCTGGGACCGACGGCCATGGTACGCCAGCGTGTGAATCCGCAGAGCGTGGTGGTGTCGTTGATGATGCCCTTCAATCTTAGCCAGATGGATAAAATCTCGACCACGAAGTTCGACGTCGAGCAGCGCGGGAAGACCGCTTATAAAAGTTTGGAGTTTATCCAGTTCTACGAAGGTTTGCTGTTGGGACTGGAACAGCTGGAAAAGATGGGTTACAACGTGGTGCTGAACGTCGTGGACGTGGAAGAGACGAGCAATGAAGCCGTGGACCGCGCTTTCTACAGCCACAAGGTGGCCGAGAGCGATTTGCTGATTGCCCTGCTGACACGCCAGCCTTTCGAACGGGTGAGCGAGCTGGCCCGCGAAGCCCATCTGTTTGTGGTGAACCCTGTGTCGGACCGTCAGGAGATAGTGCGTGGCAACCCATACATCTTCAAGTGCCTGCCTTCGGTCGAGGCACGCGCCAGGGAGATTGTCGGCTCGATCCGCTCCACCCTGCCCGGTTCCGAGGTGTTCATCCTGCATTCCGGCGCCAAGGGCGAGAAGAACGCCATACAGGCTTTGACCTCGGCCATGGAGGCGGAAGGCAACATGCACTACACCCTTGTGGATTGGGCAAAAGCCCAGCGCCTCACCACGATGCTGAAGGAGCACGGACGCGTTGCGGTGGTGAGCGTCTACGACCAGGACAAGGCCAAGAACCGTATCTATGTGTCGCAGCTGCTCAACAAGCTGTCGTCGATAAAGAAGGATACCCCTTACCTCTACACTTTCGAGGACTGGACAACACTCTATGCCGATGTCGATTTCGGCCAGTTGCAGAATCTGAACTACCATACATTCTATGCCGACTGGCTGTTGTCGGACGAACGGCAGCGGGCATTTGTGGACCGCTTCCGCGAAGAGTATAAGACCGAGCCTACCAACGCTTATGCGGGTATGGCCAACGACATAATAATATATTTTGTGTGTGGACTCCAGCAGCGGGGCACGGCATTCTTCGAATCGCCTGTCATCCCGCAGCCGGCAGGGGTGATGTACCCCATGCGTTTTGGCCGTGCCAGACAGGATTGGGGCTTTGAGAACGGTGAGGCTCTGCTGCACCGCATGTCGGACTATCAATTCATGGTTGTGAAATGAAGCAGAGAACGATAGGCAAGGAATTCCGCGTGACGGGCATGGGCCTCCACACAGGCCGCACGGTGACGGTGACAGTGCGTCCCGCACCGCCCGATTCGGGTATCGCCTTCCGCAGGACGGACCGTTTCAATATAGTGACCCAAAAGGCCTTGGCCGAAAATGTGAGCGAAACAAAGCGCGGCACCACCCTCGGGTCGGGGAGGCACAGCGTGGCCACCATCGAACACCTGATGTCCGCCCTGCATGGCAGCGAGGTGGACAACGTGCTGGTGGAACTGGACGGGGGCGAGGTGCCCATCCTCGACGGCTCGGCACGCCCGTGGATGATGCAGCTGACGCGTGTGGGCACCGTCGAACAGCCCGTGGAACGCCGCGTGGGCAGGGTGACTGAGAAGTTGCGCTTCGAACACCCCTCCACAGGGAGTGTCTACGAAGTGGAACCCGCCGACACCTTCTCGGTGGACTGTGTGATTGACTTCCCCGGAAGCGTAATCGGACGGCAAAGCGCCAGGATCGAGAACCTGAGCGAGTATGCCGCGGGGATTGCCCCTTGCCGCACGTTTGTCTTCCTGCACGAGATTGAACCGCTCCTGCACCTCAATCTAATCAAGGGCGGCAGTCTCGACAATGCGCTGGTGTACGTCAACAAAGAACTGGGTCCCAGGCAACTGAGAAGGCTGGAACGGACATTCCACAAAGATGCTTCGCAGTTCAGGGTGCACGACGGCGTGCTGAATACAACCGACCCCTACTACCCCAACGAGCCAGCAAGGCACAAACTGCTCGACTTCATTGGCGATGTGCGGCTGGCGGGGTGCGCGCTCCAAGGCCATTTTGCCATCTATAAACCCGGACACAAGGCCAATGTGGCCTTTGCCGCCTTCCTGTCGCAACACCTGACAGTGGAGTGACACAGATGCGGCATTGAATGATTGACAATTATACGAAAACGAATATAAGAGAGATATGCAAATGAATGACATCCATCCCAATGCCAAGATTGGGAGCAATGTGCAGATAGGAAACTTCACCACCATAAGCGACGATGTGGAGATTGGGGACAACTGTATCATCGGCCCCAATGTGACCATATACCCCGGAGCCCGCATCGGGCGGGAATGCAAAATCTTCCCCGGCGCGGTCATCTCGGCCGTGCCGCAGGACTTGAAGTTCACCGGCGAGTATACCACCTGCGAGATAGGCGACAAAAACGTGATACGCGAATGCTGCACCATCAACCGCGGCACATCGGCCTCGGGACGTACCGTCGTGGGCAACGGCAACCTGCTCATGGCCTACGTGCACGTGGCCCACGACTGCGTGGTCGGCAACAACTGCGTCTTTGCCAACAACGCCACCCTCGCCGGACATATCGTTGTCGGCGACTATGTGATACTGGGCGGCAAGACCGCCTGCCTGCAGTTCATCCACATCGGGTCGCACGCCATCACATCGGGCGGGTCGCTGGTGGACAAGGACATCCCCCCCTTCGTCAAGGCCGCACGCTATCCCATCTCCTACGCCGGAGTCAACTCGCTGGGACTCCAGCGCCGAGGCTTCAGCCGCGAGGCCATCAACAACATCACTGATATCTACCGCTACATCTTCCTCAAAGGCTACGCCATCAGCCATGCCGTCGAGCTGATAAAAGAACACTACGGCCAGACCGACGAAGGCAAGCAAGTGCTCAGCTTCATCGGCAGCGCCAACACCGGATTGATGAAAGGTTACACCTTCATGAAGCGATAAGCAAGATGTTGAAAATTGAATTCGTTAATTCGTTAATTCGTTATTTCGTAAATCGACTAACACAATAACACATTAACACGTTAACACATTCAAAATCGATTTACACATTAACACATTCACACGATAATATTAACCCACCTAAATGACAGCCCGGACAACGGGCAAAACTGAAGATAATGAAGAAGAAATTTGTTTTTGTTTGTTTGGCGGCAATGGCACTGTGTATGCTCGCCGGTTGCAAAGAGAAACGCTGCAGATGCACCACTCGTCGGGCTGGGCAACTCCCCGCCGTCAGCCTCGAAGCCCTGGGCAGCCACAAGAACTGCTCCGAACTGGACAAAGAGTGGATGGCCTCCGACAGCACTGGCGACATCCTCTCCAAGAACTGCGTCGAGGAAGACTAGCCCCCACCCCCGCCGTGGCAAAGCGGCCGAAGGCAGGGGCGATAAAGGACTGGCGGCACCGCTGTCAGCCCAATTGATATCTTTGTGTTCTACCCCTGCATAGACGGGTGTTTACGGTTCATCATTGCTCGCAAGCTGAGGCAGTTCTTCTGGTGGCAGCGCTACTTCGCCACCCACACCCTACTGACAGTGAGGCTGGGCGGTGAGCTGATTCACAGCACCATTAATTCGTTAGTCCGGCTGGTACATCAACACTATCGTGATGGCCACAGCGCGTTAATTGTACGCGTGCATACCACCCAGCAGCAAGTTGACACCAAAATAGGTGATGACAACGCTGAGGAAAGCAAACACACACCACAGGTGGAAATGCACCATGGAGTGCCCCTCGCGCTGGGAAATGTGGAGCGGATAGAGATAGACGAGCAGGGTGATGAGCGCCCATACCTCCTTCGGGTCCCACGACCAATAGTTGCCCCAAGAGATGTTGGCCCAGACGGCTCCGATGATGATGCCCACAGTCAGCAACGCCACTGCGGGATAGAGCAGGAGGAGATTGGTGCGTTCCATAGAGGGACGCAAAGAAGGGCGTAGCAACGCCGCCACACTGCCCAGCATGGCAAAGATGAACAGGGCGTAGGCAATCATGATGACCATGACGTGGAGGGTCAGCAGCGGCGAGCTGAGGACGGGCATAAGGTGGGTGATGGGTGGATTCGAGCCACTCATCATGGCAACCATCAGGCAGAATCCCATAGCCATAAGGGCAATGGAAGGTGCTATATGATAGCGTCGGGCGGTGCAGAGAGCCACGACGCCAATAGCAATGGCCATGAGGTGCATGCTGTCGAATCCCCCAGCCATGGGGGCATGGCCTCCGGCAATCCATCGCAACAGAATAATCACAAACAGGAAGGAAGTGAGTAGAGCCACAATGAAGGTTGACACCTTGCCACTCACGACAGACAGTTGAGAGGTGCCAGCCGTGCCTTTTCGGGGAGAAGCATATAGGACAACTGCAAAGCTAAGAAGTCCCAGCGTGATACTGAGCAGGGCAAGCCAGCGCCCAGTGGTGAGTGCATTGTAGATGCGCTCGGCACGGATGCGTGTAGGCGAAGGCAACACTGCGGCAGCCTGTTTCCGTTGATATTCCGCTGTCTTTTCAAATACTTGGTCAAGTGTGGTAAAGTCACCCGTCACAACCAGTTCCTGGCAGTAGCCGAGTTGTTTGCGGATGAAGATGTATTCGTCGTCGTTTACGTCGAGGGGCAGTGGGTCGTTTTGGGAGTACCAACTGAGTTTGCCCGTTGAGTCGGTGAGGGGGTAGAGTTTCAGCAGTTCGCTGCCTGTCACCATCTTGATGAGGTTGTATTTCTCATCGGCGGCGCGCAGGTCTTTGGAAAGCATGTGCTCACCGAAGAGGTCCTGATGCGCAAGGAGGTTGGCGAAAGAGGTGTAGCGACCCTCCATGCCCAGCTGGTGACGCAGTTCGCTGCCCTTGATCTTAATCATGGGCTCATCAAACCATTCGGTCGAGGAGAAGAGCCATCCACTGAGCACCTGTTCGGACGTGAGTCCTTGGTATGTGGCATTGCCACAGAGTTTGGTGGTAAAATCTTTGGCAAGGGTTTGCAAGGGGCAAATACGTCCTTTGTAGAGTACATACATCTGTCCCATCTTGTCCGCACTTTGGCGAGGCAGGGTGGTAGGGGTGGCCTGGGCAGTGTTAGCCATCATCAGTAGCACAAGCGGCAGGGCACGTAGCAATCGACGGAAATGCGACTTGGGGGTGAAAAACATCCACACCATTCCTGCAATGGCGAGTATATAACCCAGATAGGTTACGGGAATGCCTATGGGGTCGTGTGCCACGCTCAGGGTAGAGCCACCCTGCATGTCGTAGTCGGCCTGGTAGAAGCGGTAGCCTTTGTGGCGGTAGATGTTGTTCATGGAGATGACGGCGTCGTCTCCCTCCACCGTCACGTGACTGATGAAGTCCATCGGGGCTTTGGAACCGGGGTAGGTCATCAGTTCGAAGCGTTGGAGTGTCACGTCGAAGGGGAGGTTGAAAGAGCCACCGTCGTCTGTGGTACAGAGGTGGTTGGGAGTCGCCTCGGCCAGTACCAGATTGCCGTGCTGACCTGTCCAAGTGGTGAGACCTCCTCCTAGAAGAATGACTACCACCGAACTGAAGAGCAGCAGTTGGTGGGGGATGTGCCATAGTTTGTTCCGCACAATAGTAACGATACAAGCCAGGCCGACGGCGGCAAGCAGTAGGATAAACCACCAGGAATTGTAGACGTGGTCCACGGCAAAAGCGTTGCCGTGGTATTTTTCAATTATGGTGCCGGCAGCGAGGATAATCACTACCGGCACCATGAGAATGACAGATGTATTTTTCATAAAAGAGATGTAATAAAGGGTGTATGATCGAATCAGATGGCATTGATGAATTTCACCACAGCGTCGCGGTCGCTCTTGGAGAGTTTGCGGAAGTTCTCCACTGTCCAACGGGCATCGCTGTTTTTGCTGCCATGCCACATGATGGCCTCAACAACGTTACGTGCCCGGCAGTCGTGCAGACGGTCACTGTGGCCACTGCAGATGGGTGACAGACCACGACCCCACAACGGAGTGGTACGGCACCAACCTGTGCGGATGTCGTTAACCATGTGCAGACGGTGTTGAACCATGTCGGTATAAGGCCAAATCTTTTGGAAGGGGTAGCGCGGCAGACGATTGTCGGCATCGGTGAAGAATCTGTTGGGGTCGGTGAAGTCGTCAGGTCCGGTAGTCCAGCTGGGGCGGTGGCAGGTAGCGCAACCCATGTCGCGGAACAACTTGCGGCCGCGCTGGATAGTGGAATCTTTCAGATTGCGTGCTGCGGGGACAGCCAGTCCGCGGTGCCATACCATGAAGTTGATGTAGTCCTTGTCGGTCATCTCGATGGGCAGGGTGTCGCACATAAGGTAGTTGTAGATATCGGTGCGGGGGTCGCCGGTTTTATTCCATTCTGGGAAGTAGTGATAGAACTGCGCCTGCACCTCTGGGTCGTCGGCAGCAGTGTTGGCGTAGATGCTCTTGTTCAGGCTGAGGTAGTGGCTGCGTCGGTCGCTTCGGGTGACATTGGGGATGTTCCAGATGGCATTGGCTCCGGCGGCATCCTGCAGGGGACCGCGGCTCAGGGCGTAGGTGAAGCGCTTAGGGTGGTTGGTCTTTCCGTATAGAGAGGCCCAGTCATGTCCATCCCAGATGGCGGGATTGAGCTCTGCACCGGCATCAAATTCTTTCTGGTACTGGGCTTTCAGCGAGTCGTCGGGGATGGCGTCGAGCAGTCCGGTACCGTAAATGCCGATGGTGCTTTCCAGTCGGAAAGCCATCTGGCTGTAGGGTGCCGAAAGGGGGGCATAGAAGGCATCCTCGGGGATGGTCACCTCGGGATAGATGAGGCTGTAGGTCTCGCCGTCGGGGAAACGGTTGCCCCATTCGTCGGTGTAGCTGAGCCATGCGATGTCGATTTTCTCCTCGTCGATGGAGGGCTTGAAGGGGGGCACTGCCTTGGTCTGCGGCATGCCGGCCACAGAGGGCTCGTAGGCGTCGGTAGTCTTGTTGTACACTACCAGCAGGTAGCCGTTGGCCCAGTCGTCGGCACGGTAGCGTTCCATGCGACGGCCGTGGCCGTAGCCGGGATGGCATGCTTCGCACGAAGAGCGGACGTAGAGTGGTCCCAGACCGTTGAAGGGTGGGTTGTTCTGCGTGATGGTGTGCTCGAAGAAGAACTCGCCGTATTTGAAGGCGTTGGTCATGCCGGCATACTCTACAGCGGGGGTGGGGTCTTCGAATGCCGAGGCGGACTGGTTGAACGTGGTGCCCAGCTGTCCACCGGCATACGTCTCCTCGTCAACGCCTTCGGGCGTTGGTGGAGTTTCGGGGTCGCTTTGACAACTTGCAAAGCTCAGCATTGCAGCAGCCAAAAGACAGGGGATAATCTGTTTCTTTGTCATAGTATGTGATTGTTTTGTTAGTTATTATTCATATCTCTTAATCAAGTCGGTCACCTTGTCCAGCTTTCCACTAAGTTCTGAGCAGGCTTCGGCGGCAACCCCGTTGGCAGGCTCGCTGTAGTGCAGCACAAACGGTGCAGGCATGGCATCTATCTTATTCAGCGCGTTCTGTATAGCGTCGAGCACTTCGGCATCCAGTGCGGCATTGCGTTCCTTGACAAAGGTGTGCAGGGAGTTGCTCTCGTTGCGTTGGCCTTCGACACCGCCCATGTAGACGTTGCGGATGCTGATGACGTTGTTGTGGAAGTCGGTGATG
The DNA here is from genome assembly GCA_017550405.1 of Bacteroidales bacterium. Taxonomy (GTDB): domain Bacteria; phylum Bacteroidota; class Bacteroidia; order Bacteroidales; family P3; genus Colimorpha. The sequence goes on along the minus strand of JAFZPH010000006.1, from coordinate 98,326 downwards.
GACATGTGGCTGTAGGGCGATTCGATGTAGGTGATGTCGGACTGGCTGAATGCAGAGGCGATTTTGGAGGAACCCACCTCGTCGGCTATGTCGATGCAGCCTTGCACGATGGCCATCAGTGCGGCTAGCGGGCTGGAGTAAGTGCTGCCAGCCTTGCCGGCGTTCTTCATGTTGTCGCCATAGCTCTGGCCGCTACCGGCAACGGTGTATGCAAGTTCAAGGTTGTCCAGTTTTTCGATGTGGCTTTTGGGAGCCTTTTCTCCCATCCAGCCCACTTCCAGCTGGTAGCAGCGGTTGCGCAGGTCGCCTGCAACGCTGGCGGCGTAAATCCATTCGTTGGCACTGATGGCGGAGGCTGTTTTGGGTTGTCCGTTGGCAAAAAGGATATATTCTATGGCGTGGAATCCCAACAAGGCGTTGCCCAGACGTTCGCCGGCAATCACATCGCCATCCTCGCTGTCAAGTGATTCAATCATGGCGGGGCTGTTCATCAGTGTGTTGAAGGCGTTCTCGTCCAGGGGCCAGCTATCAATGTGCGGGTCAATACCGAAGTCGCCTGCGGCACCAAAAAGGAAGGCTTCGCTCATCTCCCACTGTTCGCGGGCTTCGAGGAAGGTGGCGCAGGCCTGACGGACACCTTCGTCGGAGGGTGACTGTTTCAGGGCGGCCAGTTGGTTGGCCAACTGTTCGGCCTTGGTGGCCAGCAGGGTGTAGGTAGGCACGACGGTGTGGTTCACAAATTGTTCGTTTACAGCCTGGGCTGCGGTGTCCTCGACGGCAATGTTAGTTTCTTTTTTGCAGGCAGTAAATCCGATGGTGGCTACGGCCAGCAGAGCTGTGATGCTCATCTTGATGGTTGTTCTTTTCATTGTATGTTAGTTTTTTAGTTATTGTTGTCCTTATAGGTGTATCGGTGCCTTATCTTTTGAAAAAGCCGCACCAGGTGATGCCCACGGCCACGTAAGGCTCCTTGTTGTATTGCGCTTTCAGTATTCTCATTCCGGCTTCGGCTTTCAGAGCAATCTGTTGCAGGGGATAGTAGTTCACGCCTGCGGTCACCACCTGCCGCTCTGCCCACGGGGTGTCGCTGAAGCCTGCTGCCGGTACAAAGCTGTCGTAGCGGTCATAGCGTCCAAACAGGTAGAGTCTTGGGTCTCCTTTGCGGGACTTGCTCCAGGCCAGAAGGTTCACACCTGCTTCCACCGATGCGTCCCAGGCGTTCCGTCCCACAGCCGTGTGGGGATAAGGGTTGCCCGTCATGGTAGTCTGGTTCTTGTTGCGTGTCGAAATCAGTCCTGCGTCACTCAGGTAGCCGTAGTCCGCATTCCCCCTTACGATTACAAAGCGGTCGCGGTAGGCAAAGTCGAAAGCCCCGATTGCCACCGTGCCTGTAGCCCCGTAGTAGCGCGAGTCTTCGCTGTAGACGGCACGGGTGATGTCGTTGTTAAAGCTGTTGCCCACATAGCCGCTGAGGCTCAGCCGCAGGTTTTCCACCCCGGTGAAGTCCACACGTGCGGCACCTGCCACGCTATTGGCCGGCCGGAACTCGTAGGGCGATGCCGAGCCATTGTGTATCCAGCCAGACTCGTCGAACAGGTTGCTGTTCAACCCCGGCAGCAGTTGCACTTCATAACGCCAGCTGCCCGAGCGTCCCCACAGGCTGATGCCTGTTTCGTGCCATGTGCAGGGCATGATGGTGTTCTCGCCTTCGGGACGGTAGACTGTGAAAAAGTGGTCGGGTGTGTGGTTGTTGTTCGTCATGCCTACGGGCACAACGATGTGTCCCATGCGCAGGTTCAGAAAATTCGAGAAGCGCTTCTGCACCCAGAACTGCTCCAATGCCACCTCGCCGCCGCGTTCTATCTCTTGTTCGAACTCGCCAGTTTCCTCGGTCTCCTTCTCCACGGCGACTTCGGTGCCGCCGTGTTCAAACTCGACCTCGGTGCCGATACTCCATCCGTGGCCGAAGTCGTAGCCGAGCATGATGACGGCGTGGGGCAGGTCCACGCGTCCGTGTCCCTTACTTTGGGTATAGCGGTCGCTGTGCGAGTAGCGAAAAACGTTGTCGCTATAGAAATTGTAATTGTAGACAGCCTCGCCATACCCACCGATGGTGAGCCGCGAAGCGTTTGATGTGCTGTCGTCCTGCGCAGCTCCGGCAACAGGGATTGCTGCCAGCAACAACGCAGTGCAGAATGCTTTACAAATGGTTTTGTTCATTGTTTGCCGTTGTTTTTTCTCCAGCAAAGGTATTGCTTTTCCGCCATCGGGGGAATACCTAAAATTAGGTATTTTCCCGTCGTGTCGAAAAAAAATCGTACCTTTGCAGCCGGAGAGTTTTTGAATACGTTAATTCGTAAACGTGTTAATTCGTTAATCGATTTACACGTTAACACATTCACGCGATTATTAAACATTAATATTATGAAGAGATATTTTCTGATTGTAGCATCCTTTTGCTTGCTCTGCGGTGTTGCTGCAGCCCAGACCGCCCGCGACCCTGAGACGGATCCCGTCATCCTCGACCGCATTGACCAATGGCAGGACCTTAAATTCGGCTTTATGATGCACTGGGGCATCTACGCCCAATGGGGCGTGGTGGAGTCGTGGAGCATCTGCAACGAGCCGTGGATTGACCGCAAGGGCATGCCTTACATCGAGTACAAACAGCGTTACCAGGAGCTGAACAAGACGTTTAACCCCTCTCGGTTCAACCCCGCCGCTATGGCCGAGGCCGCGAAGAACGCAGGAATGAGGTATGTAGTCTTCACCACGAAGCATCACGACGGTTTCTGCATGTTCCGCAGCGCGGAGACCAACTACAGCGTTGCAGGGGTGGACTGCCCCTACAGCCGCAATCCGCAGCCGGACATCACGCTGGACATAGTCAACGCTTTCCGCGCACAGGGGATGTGGACCGGTCTCTACTTCTCTAAGCCGGACTGGCACCACAAGGACTACTGGGCCCCCGAATGGGCCACGCCTGACCGTAATGTGAACTACGACATCGACGCTCACCGCGACCGCTGGGAGAACTTCAAGCGGTTTACCCACAACCAGGTGCGCGAGCTTACGCACAACTACGGCGACATCGACATCCTGTGGCTCGACGGCGGTTGGGTGCGTCCGGAGTGGAGCATCAACGAGGAGACGGAGCCCTGGCTGGGCTGCTACCGCCGTGTGCAGGACATCGACATGGATGCCCTCGCCGCCATCGCCCGCGACGGCAACCCCGACCTCATTATTGTCGACCGCTCCGTGGGCGGCCGCTACGAGAATTACCGCACCCCCGAGAAGCAGGTGCCGGACACCCTGCTGCCCTACCCGTGGGAGACCTGCATGACCATGGGCGACAGCTGGTCGTACGTCCCCGGTGACCACTACAAGAGCACCACCCAGCTCATCCACATGCTGGCCGACATCGTGGCCAAAGGCGGCAACCTCCTTCTGAACGTGGGTCCCGACGCCCAGGGCAACCTGCCCCCCGAGGCTCTCGAACGTATGGAGCAGATAGGCGCCTGGATGAACGCCAACGGCAAGGCTATCTACGCCACCCGTCCGCTCTATCCCTATTGCTTCGGCAAAGTCCGCTTCACCCAAAGCAAGGACGGCAAGCACCGCTACGCCATCACTTTGATTGACGAGCCTGCATCCCAGTCCAGTTTCACGGTGCCCTTCAAGGTAAAGAAAGCCCGCCTTATGGCCCCCGTCAAAGGGTGCAAGGTGAAGTGTACACCCACCGACGGCGGCACCCGCATCGACATTACCACCTCCACACCACAGAGCCACGCCATCGTGGTGGAGATCTTTTAGGAATGTGTTAACGTGTTAACGTGTTAATGCGTTAGTCGAATTACAATCTCCACGGATCTCGCGTATTACACTTAAAAATAGCTATACTTGTGATACGCGTGATACGTGGAGAAATAATATACTTTAACGAAATAACGAAATCAAACAGTTACACGTAATAAAGGAAGCTGAGGTTGTCGGGATGGAGGTAGTGCCGGGCGGCCTCTTGGAGGTCGGCGGGAGTGAGGGCGAGGATGTCGCGGTTCATTTCGTCGAGGGTGTCGACATGTTCAAAGTTGAGACAGGCCTTGCCGATGCTCTGCATCTCGTTGAGGCCGGAGTCGTTGTTGATGGCCATCTGTCCGATGAGTTGCTCCTGTGCGGCACGTAGTTGCCGGGAGGTGAGAGGGATGTCGCGCAGGCGGCGCAGCTCGTCTAGGATAAGCTCGGTGCTGCGGTCGGCGGCATTGCTGTCGACACCGGCATAGATGTAGAAGAGTCCGGCATCGGTGAAGGGGACGTATTGCGACTCGATGGAGTAGCAGAAGCCTTCGCGTTCGCGTACGGCGACGTTGAGGCGTGAGTTCATGGCGGGACCTCCGATGATGTTGTTGAGGAGGGTGAAGGCGGTTTTGTCGCCGTCGTAGAGTGTGGGGGCGGCACCACCGACGAGCATGTGTACCTGGTGGGTGTGCTTGTGGATGGTGTGGTTGAATTGAGAATTGAGACTTGAGAGTTGAGAATTGAGAGTTGAGGGTTGAGATTCGACATTCACCTGTTCGGCATTTCCTTGGCTTTCGAAGTGTTTTTGGCAGAGGTGTATCAGTTTTTTGAACTCGACATTGCCCACAACGCTGACGACCATGCGGTCGGGCGTGTAGTGGGAGGCCATGAAGGCTTTGAGTTGCTCGGGGGTGAAGTGGCGGACATTCCGTTTGCTGCCTAGGATGTTGTGGGCAAGGGGATGGGAGCCGAAGTAGCGCTCTTCGAAGTCGTCGAAGATGAGTTCGGCGGGACTGTCGCGGTAGAGGTTGATTTCTTCGACGACGACGTCTTTCTCTTTCTCAATCTCGCGGGCAGGGAAGGTGGAATGGAAGAGGATGTCGGCAAAGAGCTCGAGGCTGCGGTCTAGGTGCTGGGAGAGGGCGGAGGCGTAGACGCAGGTCTCCTCCTTGGTGGTGAAGGCGTCGAGTTCTCCCCCTACGCCGTCGATGCGGTTGCGGATATGCCAGGAGCGGCGGCGTTCGGTGCCTTTGAAGATGGAGTGTTCGATGAAGTGGGCAATGCCTTCCTCCGAGCCCAGCTCATGGCGCGAGCCGACACCGATGTATACACCGGCGTGGGTGACGATGGAGTCGGTTTGGCGGAAGACGATGCGGATGCCGTTGTCTAAGGTATGGTATTGGTACATGGATTGTTGCAGGGTTTAAGGATGGTGAGACCGAGGGCGCAGAAGGTGATGCCGGCAAGGGTCTCGAGGGTGTCCTCGGAGATGAAGGAGATGAGGACTATGCAGAGCAGTGCGGTGAAGAGGGCACTGCGGAAGAGTCGTTCCAGACGGATGGCGCGGACGAAGGGCAGCAGGATGAGGAGGAAGCCCACGAGGCCGAAGGCTAGGAGGAAGTTGAGGTACTGGCAGTGGGTGTGCATGCCGCTGTCGGCCAATGGGGAGTGGGTGGCTTCCATCTGCAGGCGGCATTGGTCGGCCACATCGCCGGTGCCCACTCCGAAGAGGGGATGGCGCAGGAAGACCTGCCAGGCATTGCGCCACAGCTCCAGCCGCTGGAGGACGGAGAAATTGCTCACACTGCGGTAGCAGCGGAAGTTCTCGAACTCGTAGAAGAGGACGTATAAGAGTTTCCGGGGGCCGGGATGGAGGTAGACGGGGTTGGCGATGCCTTTCTCGATGGCTTGAATGTCGGCAGGCTGCAGGTGGGTCATGCCCAGGCTGTCCTTGGTATACCCCATGGCGCCGAGGTAGCGCAGTAGGGCAGGGTAGACGGTGTAGCCTGTGGGGGTGACAGAGTCGAAGGGATAGGTGCTGACCTTGCTCCACTGTTGGCGCATCTCTTTTTCGCAGACGTACAGGTGGACGTAATTGCCGTTCTCGATAAGGCCGTCGTGACGGTGGAGGTAGGGGTTCCCGTTGACGGTGGCTGCAGGCAGCGGACCGGTGGAGAGGGGACGGAGACGGTAGTAGTCGTGAAGGTAGTAGGCGGAGAGGGCTCCTGCCGACAGGAGAATGGCGGCCAGGGCGGCAGTGGCGGTGCGGCGCAGACGGCGCGGCATCCGCCGTCCGTAGGCGATGAGGAGCACCACGGATGTGACGACCAAGATGATGTAGGCGGTGTAGGAATGGATGAGCATGAGGAAGAATAGGAACCACAGGATGACTGCAATGCCGACAGCATAGAGCCACGGGCGGCGGTGCCGGAACATGGCGTAGAGGATGATGAATACGACCAGACAGACGTTAAGGCTGAATCGGATGTGGGAGATGTGCGGCACAAGGTTGCGGTAGGGCAGGTCTGGAATAGTGAGGTAGCGTCCCAGTGCGACAAAGGAGACCGTAATCACCGTAAGGCAGTAGGCCGCAGCCACAGGGAGCAGCTCTTTGCGTTGCAGGGGTTTGGTGGTGAGCACCACCAAGGGTATGAATAGCAGGGGGAGCTTCTTCTGCAGGTCGAAGAGTCCGTAGGAGAGGTTGTGGGTACCGAGAAGCCACACGATGTGGACAGCTGCCATGATGAGGAAAGCTTGCAGCAGGTGGTTGTGGCGGAATTGGCTGAATTTCTCTTTCCAGTTCCATTCTACGACCCAGTTGGCCAGCAGCAACACCCACAGGAGATTGGTGGCAAAGACCGAGGTGGTCATGCTGACTACCAACCCAATGAGCAGGGTGATGTAGAGCGTTCTATGAACTGTAGCGCGGATAGCGGGGGACTTTTGTTAGATTATTTGTTCAGGATGCGGTCGTATTCGGCTGTAGAGGAGAGAATCTCAACGGCTTTCTTCACGTCGGGGTCGTCGCTCAGTGCGCCCTCGATACAGCCTTTACGGTAATAGTAGTGAACCAGAATAGCGTCTTTGAGCAGCTGGCTTATCTCGTCGCGGTGGCGCATCAGGTCATCCTTTTTGGCCTCCTTGTAGGTCTTCTCCAGTTGCTCTATCTGTTGCTTCAGGTTGTCCATGTAGTCTTCCTCTTCGGCCACTTTGCGGAGGTCGGAGATAATGTTCTCAGTGTAGGTGGTGTAGTCGTAGGTCTTGTCGGACAGGTAATTGACAAAGTCCTGATAGATCTCTTCGGTAATAACGAAGTCTTTGGGCGAGGGGATGGTGTCGTGTTCGCGGTGGAACTTGAGTGCGTAGTTGAAGAAGTGGAATCGGTTGTACAGTGCCACGGAGAGGAGCGAAGAGGTGGGGTGCTCCACTTCGATGTCGGGTTCAATGCCGAAACCGTCGTACACGGTGCGTCCATGGCGGGTGGAGAAGGCTGTTTTGAGGGAGTCGGGCACCTTGATGGCGCGTCCGTTCTCGTCGCGATGCTTGTAGTCAATGGCCTGGATGCAGCGGCCCGAGGGGATGAAGTATTTGGAGACGGTGACTTTCATCTGGCTGTTGTAGGGCATGGGGAGAATGTTCTGCACAAGGCCTTTGCCGTATGAACGCTCGCCGATGACCACGGCGCGGTCGAGGTCTTGCAGGCTTCCGCTGACAATCTCGCTGGCCGAAGCGCTCTGACCATTGATGAGCACAGCCACAGGGATGTCGACATCCTCGGCGGGCATGCGTGTGCGCGACTTGATGTTCTTGGCGGCCACTTTCCCTTTGGTCTCCACAACCAGCTCGTTCTGTGGCACCCAGATGTTGACAATGTCCACGGCCTCGCCCATCAGTCCGCCGCCGTTGCCGCGGAGGTCGAGGATGACCCCTTTGAGACCGGGGTTGTCGCGTTTCAGCCGTTTGAAGGCCTCACGCACGTTCTTGGCGGCATTTTGGGTGAACTCGTCCAGGCGGATGTATCCGATGTTGCCGTTGACCACCCCGCTGTAGGAGACGTTGGGCAGGCGGATTTCGGCACGGGTGATGGTGACGTCAAAGGTTTTCCCCTCGCGCTCGAGACGGAGGACGACCTTGGTGCCTGCCTGTCCACGCATGGCGGAACTCACTTCAGCGTTGTTCTTGCCTTCGGTGCTCTCGCCGTTGACGGCAAGGATGCGGTCGCCTATCTTCAGTCCTGCCTTGTCGGCGGGCAGTCCCTCATAGGGTTCGGCGACATAGATGTTGGTGCCCTCCTGATGGATGAGCGACCCGATGCCGCCATACTGCCCCAGCACCTGCATCTTCACGTCCTCCATGTCGCTCTCGGCATAGTAGTTGGTGTAGGGGTCCATGGAGGCAAGCATGGCATCGATGGCCACCTTCATGGTCTTGCCCGGATCCACATCGTCGACGTAGTTGGTGTGCAGGTTCTTGTATACATTGGCAAAAATCTCCAGATTCTTCGAAATCTCGAACCCTTTGTCGTTCTGGGCCGTGGCACCAAAGGCCAGACCGATGAACAGTAGCAGTGACAGTCTTTTCTTCATGTATCTGTGTTGTATTTTATTCGTGTGATTGTCGGTGAGGTGTCACGAGGGAATACTCTCGACGCGGAGGTCGTTAATCTTCAGCTCGAGGGGCGACACCATCCACACCACGTCGCCCAAGTGGAACACCGTGTCGGCGGGTGGGTTGATCATATAGTCTTTGCCGCGCTCGATGGCGATGACCATCGACTGGTAGTTGTCCATGAGGTGTGAGTTCAGGATGGACAGGCCCGTCAGCTTGCTGTCGGTGCCCACCTCCAGGCGGTAGGTGTTTATCTCGTTGTCGGAATGGTCGTGGATCAGCATGTCGGGTTCCACCTCTACGGCGCTCCTCACGCGCGACAGTTGCTCCTCGCTGCCGAGGAAGGTGAGCCGGTCGCCGGGCATGATGAGCATCTCTTTGTCGGGCAGGTCGTACACCTTCCCGGCACGTTCAATCGTCACGACATTCACCCCGTAGTCTTTTCTCAAGTTCGAGTCCATCAGCTTTAGTCCGGAAAGGGGCGAATAGGGGGTGACAGTCATGCGCTCCATGATGAAGTTCTTCTCCAGCGATTCGGGTATCTTGAACGAGTTCTGCGCTTGGCGTTGATAGAAGTTCGTCACAAAGTGTCCCTCGATACGGTTGTAGAAATCGGTGGCACGGCGCGACAACAGTACCACAGCCACCACCACGATGGCCACCACCACGACAAGACCCACCGCCAGATGGACGTAGCGCGAGATGACCCATCCCACCATGAAGAGTGCCACAAAATAGCGCAGGGCCAGCAGGGGAATCACTGCCACCTGGCTGTGGTTGTAGGTGTGGAGCATCTTGCGGATACGCTCGCGGCTGACATTCTTTACGGCCAGCGCCCACAGGAACGGGGCCATGCACACCAGCGTGACAATCATGCCCACAATGCGTCCCCACACTTGGGGGATGCCCCATCCGGCAAAGAGACCGTCGAGCAACGGCCGCAGCACCAGGAAGCTAAGCAATCCCAATGCGGCAAGTATGGCACTGTAGAACAGGATGGAGGTCAGCTGCTTGCGGACGAAGGTGCCCAATTTCTTCTCGTGGGTCGTCACGCGGCCGCTGGTGCTGTACCGGTCCAAGGCCTGTTTCAGTTTGTTCGGCAGTCGGGGCCACAGCCACTCGTAGGCCGGCTGTCCCGCCTTGATCATATAGGGGGTGACGAATGTCGTGAGGATGGAGACCGAAACAATGATGGGGTAAAGCGACGGGTGGATGACCTTGAAGCTGAGACCAAGCCCGGCAATGATAAAGCTGAACTCACCTATCTGGCAGAAGCAGAAGCCTCCCTGCATGGCACTGCGCAGCGGACGGCCGCTCAACAGGATACCCAGTGTGGCGGCGCTCGACTTGATGATGATCACCACGGCGGCTATCACCAGAATGGGAACCCAGTGTTTCACCAGCACCTCGGGGTTGACCAGCATACCCACCGACACAAAAAACACCGCGCCGAACAGGTTCTTCAGCGGGGTGATGATGCGGTGTATGACATCCGCCTCGATGGTCTCGCTCAGGATGGCTCCCATCACAAAGGCTCCCAATGCAGTGGAGAATCCCGCAAAGTCGGCCATGACCACCATGCCGAAACACAGTCCCACTGCCACAATGCAAAGCGTCTCCTCCGTCATAAACCGGCGCATCCACCGCAGGAAGGTGGGCACCAAGAAAATGCCGAAAGTGAACCACACTATCAGGAAAAACACTAGTTTCACCATGCTCAATGCCAGCTCGCCGCCGTTGAAACTCTTACCCACGCTCAGCGTGCTCAGCACCACCAGCAGCAGCACCGCCACCAAGTCCTCCACCACTAGCACGGCGGTCACCGTCCCCGTGAAGCGTTGCTGTTTCAGCTTCAGGTCGTCAAAGGATTTGATGATGATGGTAGTGGACGAGATGGAGAGCATACAGCCCAGGAAGATACAATCCATCGTCGCCATGCCCAGCAGGTGTCCCACGGTGTTGCCCGCCACGAACATGATGGCAAGCTCCGTCAACGCCGTGATGGCTCCTGTCGAGCCCACCCGCTTCAACTTCTTGATGCTGAATTCCAGTCCCAAGGCAAACATCAGGAACACGATGCCGATGTCGCTCCACACATGCACGCTCCCCTCGTCGGTGATGGCCGGAAACCATGGGAAGTAAGGCCCGATAAAGAACCCTGCCACAATATATCCCAGCACCAGTGGCTGCTTCAGCCATTTGAACACCACTGTAATCACTCCTGCCGTTATCAGGATAACGGCCAAATCGACAAATATAGGGGGTAGCGACGACATACCTTCTTCTTTCTTGTTTTTATCACCCATTAACGCACGCTTTGCGTAATTATTGCCCCCGGCAGGCATTGCTACAAAATATTTTTCTCTGGCAACAAAAACATTCTCAAAAACGCTTTTTTCAATATTATTTTGTATATTTGCAAATATCACGACATAAAACTCAATTTTATATGACACTGAAACAAAAAACATTAAGAGTATTCTCGCTGCTTTCGCTTGTTGCAATATCCCAAGTGGCGACAGCACAGGTCGACTTCACCCCCATCTTTACACAGATTAAACTTGAGGCTCGCGCCGATTTCGATTATTACCACAACACTGTCAAGGGCGATACCCTTCAGGAGAACCCCTATGGCTTCCACGGCCGTTATTTCAACTTCGTCATTGGCGGCCCCATTGGTGAGAAGTTCAGCTATTTCTTCCGCCAGCGCATCATCGCCTCTCCGGGCGATGTCAGCCTCTTCGACAACACCGACTTCCTCTACATCAACTACGCCCCTTCGGCCAACTGGATGTTCCGTTTCGGTAAGGACGCTCTTGCCGTTGGTGGTTTCGAGTACGACGCTCCTCCCATCAACGTCCTCTTCAGCACCAATTATTGGGACAATTTCTATTGCTTCCAGCCTTCTGTGGCAGCCGCCTACAGGAGCGACGACGCCAGTCAGATGCTCCTTTTCCAGGTGGGCAACTCGCCTTACGTCCACTATGGTGCAGGGCTCGGCTTTGCCCCCGGACAGGAATGGAAATCCGGCCTCATGTCCTACAACCTCTTCTATAGCGGCAAGGTGGGACATCTTAAACTGCTCCACTCCGTCAACATGTTCCAGCGTCCCGACCGCAAGTTTATGAACTATATCGCCATCGGCCACGAACTGGAGTATGAGCACTGGGACATCTACCTCGACCTCATCCACCACGCCAACGGCATTAAGGACTGGGGCAACAATTTCGCCGTTGTAAGCTGCGCCAATGTCTATTTCAACAAGGAATTCAACATCTTTGTCAAAGGAGCCTACGAGCAGAACCGCTCCGAATCAGCCCTGCCCGGCTTCGGCAATATCAGCACGGGCTTCTACGACATCTTCTGCGAGACCGCCCACAGCCATCTCACCTATGGCCTCGGTATGGAATATCACCCCAAGTCCTGTCCCGACTTCCGTCTCCATGCCTTTTTGGCCAACCGCCGTACTACCGATTACAGCATGGCCACACCCGTGGTCAGCAACTCCCTCCGCGCCAATATCGGCATCACCTGGAGTATGGAGGTCTACCGCATGCTCAAAGAGCGTATGGCCAAAATCGAAAGAGATTAACAAAGTAGTATGTCAGCCGGTGGCAGACCTTCTGCCGTCGGCTGATGTCCCCTATAACCCTAAACCCCAAAAGCACCATGGCACTCCACGACCATCGTAAAAACAAAACCACCCAGTATGCCAACTGGGCCGAGAAATTCTTTGGCGGCATTCAGCGTCGTTTCAACATCAAGAATCCCCTCAAGTTCACCAGCAAACGCTCCATCGAGGCTATCCTGTTCTTGATACTGTTTGTAGGCTTCTTCTGGATACTCGCCTACCGCATGACGCTGCCCCACATGCTCAACACCTTTATGCAGACAGCCTACCAGCTTCTGCTCGAGACCGTCTTCTACATCATGGCCATCTGCGTCCTGATGGGCGGCATCAGCAAACTGCTTATCGAGTTCGGTGTTGTGCGACTCATGGAGAATATCCTGCGTCCCCTCATGAAACCCCTTTACAATCTGCCCGGTGTGGCTGCTTTGGGCGCAGTCATGACCTTCCTCTCCGACAATCCCGCCATCATCTCCCTGGCTCACGACAAGAACTTCTCCCAGTATTTCAAGAAGTACCAGCTGGTCTCCCTCACCAATTTCGGCACTGCCTTTGGCATGGGCCTCGTGGTGCTTGCCTTCATGATTGGCAAGGGCTTCGGTAGCGGTGCCGCTGTGGGTATCCTTGGTGCCTTTATCGGCAGCATCGTCTCCACCCGTCTCATGCAGCGTTTCACCCTCAAGAGCTACCCCGAGATGGATGCCCCCGTGGTGGAAGGTGCCACCGAAGGCAACGAGCAGAATATTTCCTACAAGAGCGAAGGCAGTGTGCTGCAGCGTTTCCTCAACGGTGTGCTCGACGGTGGCAAGGAGGGTGTTAACATCGGCCTCGCCATCATCCCCGGCGTGCTCTGTATCTCCACGGTGGTCATGATGCTCACATTTGGTCCTTCGGGCGAACATGGCGAATATACAGGTGCCGCCTACGAGGGTGTCCCCGTCATCACCATGCTGGCCGACAAAATCAACGTGGTCTTCGACTGGCTCTTCGGCTTCAAGTTCGGTGCCCTCATCTCTTTCCCCATCACCGCCCTCGGTGCCGTGGGTGCTGCCCTCGGTCTTGTCCCCCGTTTCATCTCTGAAGGCATTATCGACAACAATGCCATAGCCGTCTTCACCGCCATGGGCATGTGCTGGAGCGGCTACCTCTCCACCCACACCGCCATGCTCGACAGCCTTGGCTACCGCAACCTCATCGGCAAAGCCATCGGAGCCCACACCATCGGAGGCCTCTGCGCCGGCATCGCCGCCCACTGGCTCTGGGTTCTGTTCAGTCTTATTTTCTGAGGCATGAACCTGAAAGAAACACTCGGACGTTTCCGCACTTGGCAGAACAAACCCTATCACAATTCCGACGAGGAACAGGAAGAGCACCGTTGTGCCAACTGCGGTAACGTGTTCAGGGGAAACTACTGCCCTGTATGCCGCCAGGATGCCAAGGACGGCCGCATCACGTGGAAGTGGGTGGGTAAAAGCATCCTCGACGTGTGGGGCTTGGATTCCCGTTCTCTGCCGAACACCCTCCTCCAGCTTTTCATACGTCCCGGACGCATTATCGGTGCATATCTCGACGGCCAACATCAGATATGCTACAAGCCTTTCAATATGCTCTTCATTCTTGCCATTTTTTACGTCGTGGTGCAGCAACTTCTTGGTTGGGACTATGCGGCCACTCCTGAAGACAAGGGAGGCAAAGTTGTTCAAATGGTCTTTGAATGGGTTTCAGAACACCCTGCATGGAACGCCATGCTTATCTCTGTGGCAATGATTATCCCTACATGGCTATTCTTCCGTTTCGCCCCACGCCATACACGCCACACACTCCCCGAAGGCATCTTCATCCAGCTCTTCATGAACATCCTCATCCTCGTCATTGTTTTCCTTTCCGATTTCTTTATATTGCTCTCGCTTCTGATACCAGTTTACTACTACATCGCTTACCGCCAGCTTTTTGGCTACCGGCCTTGGGGCACTATCTGGCGTATTCTTTTGTGCTTCGTGGTCTGGGGCATCTTCTTTGTCATCTTTATTAACTTGTTAAATATCGTCACAACCCACCCCGAAAAACTTCCGCGAGTCGCAATAGGCCTTTTGCTTTACCTTGTCGCTCTTGCAGGCATCCTCGCTTTTGGCTATTTCGTCAGCAAAAAAAACGCACAATCCAAGACATGAAACTCAAAGAATCACTCAGGCGTTTCCCCGCTCGGCAGAACAAACTCGCTCTATATTCCGACGAGGAGCTGGAGGAGTGCCGTTGTGCCAACTGCGGTCATGTGTTCAAGGGCAACTACTGCCCTGTATGCCGTCAGGAGGTCGGCGACGGACACATCACATGGAAGTGGGTGGGCAAAAGCATCCTCGACGTATGGGGAATGGACAGCCGCTCCCTTCCCCGCACGCTGCTGCAGCTTCTGTGGCGCCCCGGCCACCTGATAGGCGACTATATCGGAGGCCACCGGCAGATATGCTACAAACCCGTCAACATGCTCTTCATTGTGGCGCTGGCCTATGTCATCCTCATGCAGATAATCGGCCAGGATGTCAACTTTAACCCCGCCGAAATTGAAGACTACGACCGGACTGGATACTTCAAGATAATCAGTACCTGCTATCAATGGTTGGTGACTCATCCGGGATGGGCCATGATGCTATTGACCATGATAATGATATTGCCCACTTTCATTGTGTTCCGTTTTGCCCCGCGGCATCCGCGCCTCACCTTTCCCGAAAACATCTTTATCCAGATTTTCATGAGCACATTGATGCTTGTTGTCGCCTTCACCATCCGTGTCAGCAACGGGATTACCATATTCCTTATCCCGCTCTATTATTACATCTGCTATCGGCAGTTGTTCGGCTACAAGTTTTGGGCTACAACATGGCGCCTTGCCGTCTGTTTCTTTGTGTGGTCCATTCTTGCATTCTATCTCATTGTCTTGGTATTGGTGGTAGCGGTACGCCAAAATGAAGTGGAGAATCCTGTACGCGCCACTATCTATGGTGCCGTCATGTTGACTTTAGGCACGGCTGTGCTGATAGCCATACCACTTTCCATTGCCTACTTCATCAGCAGGAAAACGGCCAAAAGACGACAACAACCCTTGCTTTAGTGCTGTGCACGCCGTTGTCGGACATTGTTTTTTATTACCCTACACCTGTCAGACTATCAGGCACTAAACACGCTTTCCCGTCCTTGCTGATAAAAAAAACTCTTTATGTCCGAAAAAAGTTGTACTTTTGCACCACGTTATTAACCCTAAAAAAAGAATAAAATGGCTTACAAAATCACTGACATCTGCGTTGCTTGCGGCACTTGCATCGACCAGTGCCCCGTCGGAGCTATCTCCGAAGGCGACATCTACAAGATTGACGCTGACACCTGCGTTAGCTGCGGTACCTGCGCTGACGCTTGCCCCACCGGTGCAATCGTTGAAGGCTAATCACGACAAAGATGTAACAACTAAAGCCCTGCCCCTGTGCAGGGCTTTTTTTAAACAAAAGGCTTAACCTCATTGTCCCTCATCATGAAGAATATATACAATTTTCTGATACTTGTAAGCATCGTTGCTGCCATCTTCGCCCTCGCCTCATGCAAGAAGACCAACGAAGACCTTATCGTGGGCACTTGGCGGTGCACTTCCGCCACCCTCAACCCCGACGATTTCACCGAAGCGGAGAGGGTCGTCGCCTTATACACCTCCGCCAAGTACCTCTTCACGGCCGAGAAATACTTTGCTGTCGCGCACCCCACCGAGACAAGCTACGGGTACTACACCATCGATGGCGACAAGCTGGGCATCGTTATCCGGGGGAGTGAGGAAGCCATCATGGCCCAAATCAATCATCTCGACAGCAAGAACCTCACCTTCACCTTCTCGCAGGAAGTCTACGACGAGGATGAGAACGGCGAGGGCCGCAACATCAAGACCGCCGTCACCCTCAATCTCGAAAAGGTGAAGGACGCTGGCAAACAATAGCACCTCAGGGTATGAACGAACGGCATCGCGTCAAACGGCTCAACTTCCTGCGCTACGCGCTCGCTTTTCCGCGCAGCGTGTGGCTCAATTTCCGCCTGCTGCCCTTCCGCCAGGCACGCCGTCTGCCCCTGCTCGTCTCCCACCGCACCAAGCTCCACAACCTCTCGGGACAAATCATCCTCCATGCCGACAGCCTTCGTGTCGGCCTCGTCAAGATTGGGTTCAACACCTGCCAGATGACCGACTTCCGCCACCATCGCACCCTCCTCAACCTCCGCGGCACCCTCCACATCATGGGCGAGTGTGCCATCGGCGCAGGCTCGAGCGTCGAAGTCTCCGAAAGCGGCACCCTCACCCTTGGCGACTGCTTCAACCTCGGTCCCTCGTCGCTGATTGTCTGCAACCACCAAATCACCTTCGGCGACCATGTGCAGACCTCCTGGTGCTGCACCGTTATGGACACCGACCAGCACCGCCTTTTCGACAGCCAAGGCCAGTGGTGCAACCCCGACCGCCCCGTCAGCTTCGGCCATCATGTGTGGCTCGGCTGTCATGTCGTCGTGGCCAAGGGCACCGTCCTCCCGCCCCACACCACCGTCGGGGCGATGAGCTGCCCCCACGGCACCTACACCGAGGAGCATACCGTCCTCGCCGGCAACCCCGCCGCCATCGTCCGTCGCGGCATCACCCGCGAGTGGTAGCCCCAATGTCGGATGAAACTCCCTTCAATCTTGGATTCTTACAGCAACGTCACAGCATCGTTACAGGTCATGGCGACGGATAACGATGCTATAACGATGCTGTAACGATGCAGGATTGAAGGGCGTCAGTGCCTCAGAGGTTCTGCAGGCGTTCGCGGTATTGGGCAGCGGATTTCTTGTCCTTCATGCGGGTGTATACGTCCACCAGCTGCTGCAGTATGGCGGGGTCGTTGGGCGCCAGCTGCTCTGCCCGTTGCAGATGGTGGAGGGCGGTCTTGTAGTCGGCTTCGGCAATGTAGGTGTAGGCCAGGGCCGAGAGGAACGCGGGTTCGGAGGGGAAGAGCTGAGCGGCGCGGTGGGCGATGCGGCGTATCTGTGGCATCGCGTCGGGGGCGGGAGCCGTCGTGGCGGCTGTGGCGGCCTGGCCGGTGCCGTCGTCGGCGGGCTGGCCGGAGTTGAAGAGGGTGTAGAGGTAGTCCTGCACCCCTTCGACGATAAGGATGCGTCCGCCTTGGTCGAAGTTGGGGAACTGCCAGCGGTGGCCTGTGCGCTCCGAGCGGTCGAGGGTGAGCAGTATCTCGTCGCCAAAGGACTGCCAGCGCATGATTTGGCCGAGGAAGTAGATTTTGCCAAACCGCAGGTCGAGGCGGTCGGGATAGTGGCTGATGGCGGTGTCGATGACGGTGATGGCGCTGTCCGCCAGCCGGGCGGCGGCGGCACCTTCGGCCAGCATAGTGCTGTTGATATAGTGGTTGAAGCGGGCGATGTGCAGGTCGATGTCGTCGGGCGTTTCGCGTTGCCACTGCGCCAGGATGGTGCGTTGGCGGGCGTAGTCGTCGGCGTTGAGGGCGTCGTAGAAGGCGTCGGACCAGGATTGGGCGGTGGCGGTGGCCACGAGGGCCAGCAGCAGGGCGAGGATGGTGTTTCGTTTCATTGCAACAGGTGTTTTTTGGGCAGGCACGGGCCTGGGGGTTCATTGGGTTTTGACGCTGCAAAGATACACAATATTTTTCAGTTTTCGACGTTTTAAGGTATCATTCTTCCGCTATTTAGGAATTAATGGTCGCGGGACAGGCTCCCGCCGCAGATAATGATGACGAGTATGAAGTTTCTTTTGATAACGCCTCCGCTCACGCAGCTCAACACCCCGTACCCTGCCACGGCGGTGCTGAAAGGCTGGCTCCAGACGCAGGGATATGAAGCCGTGCAGGCCGATCTGGGCATTGAGACGGTGGACCGGCTGTTCACTGCTGCGTGGCTGCGTGCTGCTGCCCGCGGGCGGCACAGGGAATATTTGCTGGCGGCGGCCGAGGTGGTGGAACCCGTGATGCGTTTCCTGCGGGGTGAGGATGCCACCGTGGCCTGGCGTATCGTGAACGGGTCGCTGCTGCCCGAGGGTCCGCGGTTCGACAACATCGAGGACATGGAATGGGCTTTCGGCACGGCGGGCGTTGCCGACAGGGCAAGGTATCTGGCCACGCTGTTTCTGGAGGATGTGGCCGACAGCATCCGCGAGGAGGTGGACGGCCATTTCGGTCTGGTGAATTATGCCGAGCATCTGGCGACCTATGCCCCTACGTTTGACGAGCTGGCGGCGGCTTTGCAACGGCAGCCCTCCGAGGTGGATGCGCTGATGCTTGAGTTGCTGCAGGGCTATATGGAGCGGGAACGGCCCGAGGTGGTCAGTCTCTCGGTGCCTTTCCCGGGATGCCTATACGGCGCGTTGCGTTGCGGTCAGTGGCTGCGGCGCGAGTGGCCGGGGGTGAAGGTCTGCATCGGCGGCGGGTTTGTGAATACCGAATGGCGCCAGCTGCACGACGAGCGGCTGTTCGATTATTGCCATTTCATTACCCTGGACGACGGCGAGCTGCCGCTGCAGCGCATTGCCGAATGGCTGCAGGACCGCTGCACGGAGGGCGAGTTGGTGCGGACGATGTGGCGTCGGGATGATGGCACCGTGGTGTGGCAGCTGCTGAACGAGGAGGCTGTGGTCGAGAACGGTGAACCGGACTTCGGCGGGCTGCCGTTGGACAAGTATCTCTCCACGGCGGACATGACCAACGCCATGCACCGAATGTGGAGCGACGGGAGGTGGAACAAGGTGATGATGGCCCATGGCTGCTATTGGCACCGCTGCGCCTTCTGCGACACGACGCTGGATTATATCGGGCGGTTCGCGCCCCCCAAGGCCGCGAAGGTGGTGGACATGATGGAGCGGGTGATGGCGCAGACGGGGGTGAGCGGCTTTCATTTTGTGGATGAGGCCTTGCCGCCCAAGTTGTTGAGGGAGGTGTGCGAGGAGATTGTCAATCGCGGGTTGATGGTGACTTTTTGGGGTAATATCCGCTTCGAGAAGGCCTATACCGCCGAGATGTGCGACTTGCTGTCGCAGGCGGGCTGTGTGGCCGTGAGCGGCGGGCTGGAGGTGGCTTCGGACAGGCTGCTGCAGCTGATGGACAAGGGGGTGAGCATCGAACAGACCATGCAGGCCTGCCGCCATTTCCGCGACGCGGGCATCATGGTGCATACCTATCTCATGTACGGCTTCCCCACCGAGACCCTGCAGGAGACCCTCGGCGCGTTGGACACCGTGCGGCGTATGTTCGACGAGGGCATTGTGCAGAGTGCTTTCTGGCACCGCTACGCCATGACCTGCCACAGCCCTTCGGGACAGCATCCCGAGCGGTACGGTGCAAGACGGTGTTCCGTTGCACCCAACCCCTTTTGTAATAACGAGGTGGACTGGGAGCCGTTGCACGGGGGTGAGCAGTTCGATTACGACATTGAGGAGGTGGGTCGCGGCCTGCGCGTGGCCACCTACAACTATATGAACGGCTTGGGTCTTGACCAGCCGGTCAAAAGCTGGTTCCCCGGCATAAGATTCAAAAAACCGAAGAAATCCTAAGCTATCCTAGGCCATCATAGAATCCCCTAAGACCCCCCTCCTCCTATGAAAAAAGAAACAACAAACACATGGTTTTTCGGCTGGTGGCCGGTGGTGTTGCTGGCGGTCTTATCTGTGGTGAGTCTGTCGCTGTTCTATTTCCCGCCCCAGCCGCAGGATTTGGTGGCTCTTCAGGAGCCGGGCGACCGCTGTGAGTGGACAGGCAAACGGGAGGTCTTTCCCCTGTCGGGGTGGATGCTTGGCATGGGCTACAGCTGTATGGAGATTAAGGTCGTTAGCGGTATGCCGCCTGTTGAAGTCTACACTGATTTCCAGATGCCGCATTTGTGGGACGAGGACAGCGTGCGCGTGTGGATAAGGCAAAGGGACTACGACAGGCTGCAGCAGGCCAAGGCCGAAGCCAGCGACGAGCGACAGAGGATAAAGGCGTACAGGATGGACGTGCTCGACCCCTATGTGGGCTGGCAACGCTACGTGGCGCAGCATCCCCACGGCCCCGGCCCCAGCTTCGCCCTCGGCGCCCTAGCAGGCATCCTCAGCCTAGTGTTGACTGTGAAGAAAGTCTTCTATTCCTGAGGTTAGAGGTTATTTGAATAATTGACAACATCTTTTCTGTCTAGTTAGATATTGAAGATGGTGTAGACAAGGCTGTATCAAAAGTCCCCAACGGGAACGACAGACCACAGACTGGGGTGTAAACCCCTGTAAGAATGGTAGTAAAAAAAACAGAACCCTGAAGGGGTGACACATATCATGTAGCCGACTATCTGCCGCCCCTTCAGGGCTTTGTATTATCTTCGACAAGAACGGGGGCTATTGCCCCCGCCTATGATCTTCCAGTCCTTCGGACTTTTTGAACCCCAATAGGCCATAAATAGACCTAAAAAGAGAAATAGATTGAAATGTCGGCCTAATGACCGATTTGGGTTAAAACACCTTAAAAAGACGAAAAATAGCGTCATCGGCCTTTTAGCTACTTGTCAAACTTAAGTCATATAATATTTTAGTCTCTTTTACTGTACCCGTATAGTACTGGGGGTAGGCGTGAATGGTTTCGTACAAGAAGGTTGGATAGAGGGTGTCTCTATAGTGGGCTGAAGAATAATATGTTGTGGCAAAATCTCGAAATAGGTTGTTCCTATTCAAAAAAAAGTTTATCTTTGTAGTCTCTTTTTCGGGAGTAGATAGTAATGTAAATAATTACCATTTAATCACCTAAAAGCCCAACGGACAATTTTTTCAAAACAAAAATAACAAACAGTCTATATTATGAAACAGAAACTATTATCCTTTATCCTTCTGCTCAGCGTAGGCATCTCAGCTGCCCACGCCTACAGTTTCAGTAAGGTGGCGCCATCAGGGCAGACATTGTATTACACCATCGTTTCTAGTGGTAGTTCGCCTCAGGTAAGCGTTACATGTCCAAATTCAAGTTTGTATTCGTATAATTCATGGTATGGTTATACCAAGCCAACAGGCAATCTGACTATTCCCTCAACTGTCACTAATGGTAGCACAACTTATTCCGTCACCTCGATAGGGAATTCTGCATTCTTTGGTTGCAGCGGACTGACCTCGGTGACCATCCCGAACTTCGTCACCTCGATAGGGAGTTCTGCATTCGCGGGTTGCTGCGGACTGACCTCGGTGACCATCCCGAACTCCGTCACCTCTATAGGAAGTGGTGCATTCTCTGGTTGCAGCGGACTGACCTCGTTGACCATCCCGAACTCTGTCACCTCGATAGGGGGGGCTGCATTTGAGGGTTGCAGCGGCCTGACCTCATTGACCATCCCGAACTCCGTTACCTCTATAGGGAATTTTGCATTCTCTAATTGCAGCGGCCTGACAACAGCAGTTTATAATAGTTCCTTTTTCGCGTTTCTGCCAATAACGTATAGTGGTAATTATTCTATTCCCACCGGAATAACTACCATTTGCGGGGGCGCATTCTCTAGTTGCAGTGGTTTGGCTTCGTTGACCATCCCGAACTCCGTTACCTCTATAGGGGATTTTGCATTCACTGGTTGCAGCGGACTGACCTCAATAACTGTTTCAAGTGGAAATACTGTATATGACAGCCGCAACAACTGCAATGCTATTATTGAAACTGCAACCAACACACTTTTTGCAGGATTTCAAAATACAACCATCCCGAACTCCGTCACCTCGATAGGGGATTATGCATTCTATGGTTGCAGCGGACTGACCTCGTTGACCATCCCGAACTCCGTCACCACGATAGGGAATGATGCATTTTATGATTGCAGCGGACTGACCTCTTTGACCATCGGCAACTCCGTCACCACGATAGGGGATGATGCATTCTCTGGTTGCAGCGGACTGACGTCGTTGACCATCGGCAACTCCGTCACATCGATAGGGGAGTATGCATTCTCTGGTTGCAGCAGTCTGACCTCTGTAACCATCCCGAACTCCGTCACCTCGATAGAAAACTGGGCATTCAGTTATTGCACTGGTCTGACCTCAATAACTGTTTCAAGTGGTAATACTGTATACGACAGCCGCAACAACTGCAATGCTATTATTGTAACTGCAACCAACACACTTATTGCAGGATGTCAAAATACGACCATCCCGAACTCTGTCACCTCGATAGGGGATAACGCATTCGAAGGTTGCCGCGGACTGACCTCGTTGACCATCTCGAACTCCGTCACCTCGATAGGGGGTTCGGCATTCTCTTTTTGCAGCGGGTTGACCTCGTTGACAATTGGCAACTCCGTTAACTCGATATGGTATGGGGCATTCTATGGTTGCAGCGGTCTGACCTCCATCACATCCAAATGTGCTGTTGCGCCAAGTTTGGCTAGTTATTATGTTTTTTCCGACGTTCCAAACACTATCCCCGTATACATTCCCTGCGGGAGCTATGCCTCATATAGCTCGACTTGGGGATATTTCTCCAATTTTATCGAAGTGCCCTTCTCCATCAGCGTGTCCTCGGCTGATTCCATCATGGGGAGTGCAACGATTGTTACCCATCCCACATGCAGCTCATCCACTGCCACCGTTTCCGCAACCCCCAATGCCGGCTACGCCTTCATCAACTGGACAGAAGATGACTCTGTGGTCTCCACCGATGCCACGTACACTTTCTCCGTCATTGCCGACCGCACCTTGACTGCCCACTTTGTACCTGCCGCCACCTGTGGCATCACCGTGGACGACCTGCCTTATACCGACAATTTCGACCACTACACCACCTCCACAACAGCCAAGACGGGTGTGCAGCCCGACTGTTGGACGCTGGCACACCAATATGTGACAATGACCGACGAATACAAACCCATGATTTACTACAACGCCGCCAGCGCTCACAGCGGCAAATACAGCCTTATCATCAACAAACGTGGCATCTACGCCATGCCCGCATACGATGGAGACGTGAGTACATTGCAATTGAGTATGTATCTGAAACAGGGCATGGCCAAGTACCAGTTGCAGGTGGGCGTGATGAGTGAACTTAATGATGCCAGCACCTTTGTACCCGTTGCCACCCTCAACAACAGCAGTACGGGAGTTGAACACGTCACAGTCAGTTTTGCCCCGTATACAGGAACTGGCCGCTACATCGCCTTCCGCAATATACTGGCTGCAGGCAACAGCGGGGACTTCAGCTGCAATTATATAGATGACCTTGTCCTCGACCTCCGTCCCGTCAATACATGCACAGGCATCACCGTGGACGACCTGCCCTATACCGATAACTTCGACACTTACACCTCCTCCACGATGGCTAAGACGGGTGTGGCACCTGACTGCTGGACGCTTGCCAAACAGGATGTGAACATGACTGACGAGTACAAGCCCATGATTTACTACAATTCCTCTTGTGCCCATAGCGGAGGCTACAGCCTTATCCTCAATAAGCGCGGTATCTACGCGATGCCCGCATACGATGGAGACGTGAGTACATTGCAATTGAGTATGTATCTAAAGCAGAGTGCCACCAAGTACCGTTTGCAGGTTGGTGTGATGAGTGATTTGTCCAATCCCGGCACCTTCGTACCCGTTGCCACCCTCAACAATAGCAGCACTGGTATTGAACATGTCACAGTCAGTTTTGCCTCGTATACTGGCGTAGGCCAATACATTGCCTTCCGCAATATCCTGGCAGCAGGCAACAGTGGGGATTTCAGCTGCAACTATATTGATGACCTTGTCCTTGACCTTCGTCCCGTCAATACATGCACAGGCATCACCGTGGACGACCTGCCCTACACCGACAACTTTGACAGCTATACCACCTCCACGACAGCCAAGACGGGTGTGACACCAGAGTGCTGGACTTTGGCTTATCAGGAAGTGGCAATGACGGATGAATACAAGCCTATGATTTACTACAGTTCCACGAATGCACATAGTGGCAGCTACAGTCTTATCCTCAACAAACGCTGCCTCTACGCTATGCCGGAATACGATGGCGATGTATCCACCTTGCAGCTGAGTTTCTATCTGAAACAGACCAATGCCAGCTATGGTTTGACGGTAGGTGTGATGAGCAATCTCAGCGACCCCGGCACCTTTGTGCCTGTGGCATCATTTAGCAACCCCTCCACGGACAACCATGAGTATGTTGTTGTAGACTTCTCCTCATACACTGGCAACGGCCATTATATTGCCTTCCGCAACACCAATACTGCCATCAGCAACTTCAGCTGCAACTATATCGATGACCTCACCCTCGACCTCCGACCCAGCAACTGCGGCATCACCGTGGACGACCTGCCCTACACCGACAACTTTGACACCTATACCACCTCCACGACTGCCAAGACGGGTGTGGCACCCGACTGCTGGACTTTGGCTTATCAGGAAGTGGCGATGACGGATGAGTACAAGCCTATGATTTACTATAATTCATCGAATGCCCACAGCGGTAGCTACAGCCTTATCCTCAACAAACGCTGTCTCTATGCCATGCCCGCATACGATGGCAATGTCTCCGCTTTGCAGTTGAGTTTCTATCTGAAACAGACCAGCACCAACTATGGTTTGACGGTAGGCGTGATGAGCGACCTCGGCGACCCTGGCACCTTTGTGCCTGTGGCGTCGTACAACAACCCATCCACTGCCAACCATGAGTATGTTGTTGTGGACTTCTCCTCATACACAGGCGATGGCCACTATATTGCCTTCCGCAACACCAATACTGCCATCAGCAACTTCAGCTGCAATTTCATTGATGACCTCACCCTCGAACTCCGTTCTGGCGGCTGTGGCATTACTATGGCAGACCTGCCTTATACCGACAATTTCGACAGCTACACTGCATCAACTACCGCCAAGACAGGAGTGGCTCCCGACTGTTGGACTCTTGCCCATCAGGATGTCGTCATGACTGATGAGTATAAGCCTATGATTTACTATAATGCCTCCTGTGCCCACAGTGCCAGCTATAGCTTGATGCTCAACAAGCGCGGCATCTATGCCATGCCCGCGTATGCTGGAGATGTAAGGGATTTGCAGTTAAGTTTCTATGTGCGTCAGACGCAGACCAAGTACCAGCTTCAGGTGGGTGTCTTGACTGACCTTTCCAACGCCTCCACCTTTGTACCTGTCGCCACCTTTAACAACACGTCGACCACGACTTCGGTATTGCGGACTGTGAACTTCGCCTCGTACACAGGCAACGGTCACTACATCGCTTTCCGCAACATCCTCGCCTCTGGACAAACAGGTGACTACAGTTGCAATTATATCGACGACCTTACCCTCAGCATGGCAAATGCCAAGGGAGAGATGTCAGATGAATACTATGGCATTGATGAACACTACGAGCTTGCAGTCTATCCCAATCCCACCACTGGCATGTTGACTGTCGAGGCCGACGAGGAAGTGGTACGAGTGGAAGTGTATGACTACACCGGCCGTTGCGTGGCTACCTTCGAGAATAAGACCACCATCGACCTCAGTCGTCTGGCCACAGGAATCTACACCCTCCGCGTCACCCTCCCCGAGCGCATAGAAGTCCGCCGAGTGGTGAAGCAATAATCACCTTAACGGGCAAGGTGCCCGTTCTCCAGATTCCAAAACGGGCAGGATGCCCGTGCTCCCAAAGGCAAGGCATTCCAATCGGGGTGCCTTGTCTCCTTATCCCATCCTAGGGAGGGGCGGGGGGGTGGACTGTGAGGGCTTGTGCGTAGTTACCACAAACATATGCTTCGTGCCACCTCTGGCACTATCGTGCTCCCTGATGGGCGGCTAGAACGCGGCAGCATTCACTGAAATTTAAGGATTATTTCTTTTGATTCCTCTGCCACTGGGAGTGGCGGATGCGGCTGAGGGCGGTGTGCTTGGTGAGACGCTTGAAGGCGGTGGGGTCGGCGTCGGCAAGGGCTTCTAACTGCGCTTTGCGCTCGTCGGTGAGGGTATAGCGCACTTCGGCTGTCTGGTTGTAGGGACAGACTAGTTGGCAGATGTCGCAGCCGAAGGCATAGCCGGAGAGCCGTATGTCAGGCGGAAGGGTTTCGGCGCGGTTCTCGACGGTGTGGTACGAGGCACAACGATTGGCGTCGAGCAAGGGAATGATTGAATGTGTTAATTCGTTAATGCTTGAATGTGTTAATTCGTTAATGTGTGAATGTATTAATTCGTTAATGCTTGAATGCGTTAGTGCTTTATTACTCCCTTCGGTCGTGACCATGCTTTGGCTCGGCATAGCAAACGGGTTTGCTCTGCTCTCGCTTAGTGCATGGTTTGGGCAGGCGGCGACACAGGCGCGGCAGTCGCCACAGCCGTTCTCCATAGGGGTGTCGTATTGGTCGGCGGGAGAGGGGGTGACGAGTTCGCCGATGTTGCAGTAGGAGCCGAGGGTGGGGTTGACGAGGAGGGTGTTACGCCCTATCCAGCCGAGACCGGCACGGCGGGCCCATTGCTTGTCGCTGATGGGGACGGTGTCGACACAGGGCTTGGCGTCAAAGTCGGGGTACCGCTGACGGATGGCAGTAATGAGCTGGAAAAGCATCCGTTTGATGCGCTCGTGGTAGTCTTCTCCGTAAGCATATTGTGCTATGCGGGCAGTGCCATGCATGATTTGGGAGGGCTTGTAGCCTGAGAGGAGTACGATAACACTTCTCGCCCCGGGGACAAGAAGCGTGGGGTCACTGCGCATGTCGCGGTGTTGCTCCATATAAGCCATGTCGGCATGGTAGCCGAGGCGGAGCCATTCTTCATAGCCCCATTCCTCTTCTGTCAATGGTGAGGCGACAGCAATGCCGCAGGCATCGAAACCTACGGCAACGGCGGCCTCTTTCACAAAAGAGGAAGAGAGAGTGGGGGCGTCCACGGTCTATTCGTTGTTGTTGACGGGCTTGGCGCCTGTACTCCTGTTGACGGGCAGGGTGCCCGTGCTCTTGTTGACGGGCGAGGCGCCCGTATCCCTGTTTACGGGCAGGATGCCCGTGTTCCTGTTGACGGGCGAGACACCCGTATTCCTGTTGACGGGCGAGGCGCCCGTGTTCCTGTTGACGGGCAGTGTGCCCGTATCCCCGTTGTCGTTGACGGGCGAGGCGCCCGTACTCCCCCTTTTTACGGGCGAGACGCCCGTATCCCCTTGAGCGCCCGTATCCCCCTCTTCTACGGGCGATGCGCCCGTGCTCCGGGCGGCACGGTTCTCTTTCAGGCTCCCTTCGAAGAGTTCGAACTGGAGGAATCGGCAGTCGAGCTGGCCGTTGAGCAAAGGTATCTTTTTGGAGGGTTTGAGCCCGATGTGTTTCATGGCTTCGAAGTCGGAGGTGATGAGCCACACTTCGCAGTCTTTGCCGTAACGGCGCTTGAAGGTGTCGCCTAACTGCTGGTACATGGCGTTGAGGTCTTCAATCTTGATGCGCTCGCCATAGGGCGGGTTGGTGACGATGAGGGTGCGGCCTTCGGGCGGGTCTTGGTCTTCGAACGAGCCGTTGAAGAGCATGACGTCTTTGTGCAGCTTGGTGAACTGCAGGTTCTTCTCGGCCTGGGAAAGGACGTTGAGGTCGATGTCGTTGCCCCAAATCTCGTAATCGAAGTCGGTGGAGCCGATTTTGCGGTCCTCTTCCTGTTTGACGCTTTTCCATTCGCCGAGGTTGAACTCTTTCCAGCGCTTGAAGGCAAAGCGGTCGCCGCGGTAGTACTGTGCGGGGATGTTCATGGCCATCATGGCAGCCTCGATGAGGAGTGTGCCGGAACCGCACATGGGGTCGTAGAAGTTGGTGTTGCATTGCCAACCCGTGAGCTTGATCATGCCTGCGGCAAGGACCTCGTTGATGGGGGCGAGACCGACGGCCTGTCGGTAGCCGCGCTTGTGGAGCGAGTCGCCAGAGGAGTTGATGAGCAGGGTGACCTGGTTGTCGCGGATGTGGAGGTTGAACTTATAGTCGGCGTTTTCGGTGTCGATGGAGGGACGCTGGCCGAAGTTGCGGCGGAAACGGTCGACGATGGCATCCTTGGTCTTGAGGGCGGCGAAGTAGGAGTGGGTGAAGATTTCGCCGCTGGTGGTGCTGTCAATCATGAAGGTGCAGTCGACATCGAGTATTTTCTCCCATTTGATGCGGTAGACTTGGTCGTAGAGCTCTTGGTCGTTGTTGGCCTCAAACTGTGCAAAGGGCTTGAGGATGGCCAGGGCAGTGCGGCAGGTGTAGTTGGCGCGGTAGAGGAGGCGCATGTCGCCTTCGAAGAGGACGGCGCGGTTGATGCACTCGATGTTCTGTGCTCCGATGGCGCGGAGTTCGTCGGCAAGGACCTCTTCGAGTCCCATCATGGTCTTTGCCACCATTTTGAATTTCTCTTTGAAGGAGTTCTGCATGGGTACGGCTTTGCCGTTTTGTTTCTGGATAATCATGGGTGTGGGAGTTGTAAGTGGTTAAAAGATTTTGAATTAATAGGTTTAGGATTGAAGGGTTTCTGGATTGGTTTTAGCGTTGCGTTTCCGGCCATTGGCGATGGCGATGTTGAGTTCATAGCCCAACATGATGACGAAGCAGTTGAGCAGGAGCCAGAGCATGACGAGCAGGAGGGTGCCGATGGAGCCGTAGAGTAGATTGTAGCGGTTGAAGTTGGCCAGGTATATCTTGAATCCCCACGAGAGGAGGATGAACATGACGGTGGCAAACATGGCTCCTGCCGAGAAGAAGCCCACACGCTGTTTCTTCATGGGTATGACGTAGTAGATGAGACTTAGGGTGAGTAACGCCATGCCCACAAGGATCACCCAGCGGCCGATACCGATGATGATGTGGGTGAAGGAGCCGGGTGTCAGGATGCCATAGCGGAACAGCCAAATAAGGATGGTTTTGTATCCAATAATCAGCACCAGTACAAGCACCAGCAGGATGTACAGCAGGAAGACCAGTGCGATGCAGATGAGGTATGAGAGCACCACAGAGCGTTGCTCGGTATGGCGGTCGGTGAAGTAGGCCATCATGCTGTAGAGGCCGTTGGCGGCGAAGATGACCGACAATGCCGAGCCGATGGAGAGGAGACTGGTGTGTTTGTGTCCCATCACGTCGTTGATGGTGTTGGCTATGGGACCATATATCTTTTCGGGAACGATAAGCTGAAGCTCATACAGCAATTCGTCCTGCAGGCCGTCGAAAGGCAGGAATGCGATAAGGGTAAAGATGAAGATGAGCAGTGGTGGCAGTGCGGTGAGGAAGGAGAATGCCAGTCCTTTGGAAGCCCGCCAAAGGTTGCCGTTGAAGATGCCGCGCCACAGATAAACTGCGATGTCGTAGAGGGGTACGCCCTGACCACGGGGCATGGAGATGCGGTGGACCATGACGCGCGATTTCCGCACAGTGCGGCTGTGCTTTACGCGCTCTCCCATCCTGTGGAAACGGTCGGACAGTTTATTGATGCGGGCGTTCACTTTGGCGGACGGTTATTTCTTCACAAGCGAGATGTCCATGCTTTTGATATGGTGGGTGAGGGCACCCACGGAGATGAAGTCCACCCCGGTCTCGGCATAGCTGCGCAGGGTCTCTTCGGTGATGCCTCCGCTGGCTTCGGTCTCGTATTTTCCGTCAATACGGCGCACGGCCTCGCGCAGGGTGTCGGTGTCGAAGTTGTCGAGCATGATACGGTCCACGCCGCCATGGCGCATTACCTGCTCCAGTTCGTCGAGATTGCGTACTTCGATTTCTATTTTCAGGTCTTTGCCTTTTTCCTTCAGGTAGGCATGGGTGCGGTCGATGGCGGCCTCGATGCCTCCGGCAAAGTCGATATGGTTGTCCTTGAGCATGACCATATCGTAGAGACCGATACGGTGGTTGGTGCCGCCGCCGCACTTCACGGCGTATTTCTCCAGCAGACGCATGTTGGGCGTGGTCTTGCGGGTGTCGAGAAGCTGCGTGTGCAGTCCGTCGAGCATACGGACCATTTTGTTCGTCTGTGTGGCGATGCCGCTGAGACGTTGCATAAAATTCAGGGCTGTGCGTTCGGCTGTGAGAATCACTCCCGAAGCGCCCTCTATCGTCATCAGGATATCACCTTTTTTTACAGTGTCGCCATCCTGTTTGTGCAGGGCGACAGTGAGGGGAATCCGGCTGTGGTAGAACGAGTCGTTTACGAAATTGAACACCCGTTCGCCTACTTCCATGCCGCAAACGATACCTTCCGCCTTGGCAACCATTTTGGCTGTATTAGTGGCGGTTGGAGGGATACATGCCAAAGTGCTGTGGTCGCCGTCGCCCACATCTTCGAGCAGTGCCATACGAATCAATTCGTCTAAATTCGGGATAGTAGTCATCATGTCAAACACCTTTTTAAATGAATTTGCAAAAATACGAATATTCTTTTAATTATCAAAAATATTCTTACTGATTTCTGTTTTTTTCGTACTTTTGCACCATGAATGCAACGATAATCAACATAGGTGACGAGCTGCTTATCGGGCAGGTAGTCAACACCAACGCCTCCACAATGGCCCGACTCTTGACTGCTGCTGGACTCGAAGTGGTGCGAACCGTTGTGGTGGGCGATAACCGGCAGGACATCTGGGATGCCGTTGACCGGGCCATGCATTGTTCCGATGCCGTTTTGGTTACTGGAGGTCTGGGACCCACCAAGGACGACATCACCAAGCACCTTCTCTGCGAGTATTTCGGCAGCGAATTGTATGAGAACGCTGAGGCTCTCGACAACGTGAAGCGTATCTTCACCGCCCGTGGATATGAACTCACCGAGGTAAACCGTCGTCAGGCATGGGTTCCCCGTTGCTGCCAAGTGCTCAACAACGACCTTGGCACCGCTCCCTGCATGTGGTTTGAGCGCGACGGCCATGTGCTTGTCTCCATGGCTGGGGTGCCTTTCGAGATGGAATGGCTGATGCACAACCGTGTGCTTCCCCGCCTGCAACAGCATTTCAGCATGGGTGCCATCCTCAACAAGAACATCCTCGTTCAAGGTATCGGCGAGTCGTTTCTCTCCGACCTCATCGAACCGTGGGAACTGGCTCTGCCCTCCTTCATCCGCCTGGCCTACCTCCCCATTGCCGGCATGGTCAAACTGAGACTCACAGCTCGAGGCAATGATGTTGCCGAACTGCAGGCATCCGTCTCAAAGGCCGTTGCCGAGTTGTATCCCTCTGCGGGGAAATACATCGTAGGCGAGGATTGTGAGACCCTTCCTGAACTTGTCGCCCACAAGCTAACCACTATGGGGTGTACCCTTGCCACCGCTGAGAGCTGTACCGGAGGTACTATCGCCAGCCGCCTTACAGCCCTGGCGGGTGCTTCGGCCTACTACAAGGGCGGTATCGTGGCTTATAGCAACGAGGTGAAAGAGTGTGCCCTTGGCGTTCGACACGAAACCCTTGCTACGCATGGTGCTGTCAGTGAGGAGACCGTCCGCGAGATGGTCGAGGGAGTCCGTTCCCGTCTCGACAGCGATTATGCTATAGCCACCACCGGTATCGCCGGCCCCACAGGCGGCACTCCCGACAAACCTGTCGGCACCGTGTGGGTGGCCGTCTGCTCCCGCACAGCGATCGTCACCCAGCTCATGCACCATGGCGACCGCCGTCAGCAGACCATCGACCGCACCGTCAACCAAGCCTATGCCATGTTAATACGCCTGTTATGCCAAAAGGATTAATCACCATACTCATGCTCGTCTGCTCCAACGTCTTCATGACGTTTGCCTGGTACGGCAATCTCAAGCTGCAGCAGATGAACCTTATCAAGGATTGGCCTTTGATAGGCATTATTGTCCTCTCGTGGGGCATGGCCTTCTTCGAATATACTTTTATGATACCGGCCAACCGCATCGGTTCCCAAATCACCGGCGGTCCTTTCTCCCTTATGCAGCTCAAGGTCATACAAGAGTGCGTCTCGCTGGTGGTGTTCACCGTCATCGTGGCCACCGTCTTCAAAGGCGAGCCCATCCGCTGGAACCACCTCGTTGCCTTTGGCCTCATCATCCTTGCCGTCTTCTTCGCCTTTATGAAAACTGAGTGATATTCAATCGAAATATGAAAAAATATATCCCATTATTATTGATGCTGATTCTTGCAGTCTCCTGCAAGACTGATATGGACGTTACTGAACTTACCGATTGGGAGTTTGAATACAACGACCAATGGTACTCCGCCAAGGTGCCTGGCTGCATCCATACCGACCTCATGTCCCACGGCCTCATTCCCGACCCGTTCTATGCCACCAACGAGGACTCTGTGCAATGGGTTGGCAAGCGAGGGTGGAAATACCGCACCATCATCACCCGCGACATGTGGGAGGGCTTTGAACACTGCGACCTCGTGCTCAACGGGGCCACCTACTGCGATGTGTGGCTCAGTGGTGAGTCGTTCGGCACCAAATTTCAAACACGTGTGATGACCATCGATAATATGTTCCGTGAATACAGGGTGTGCCTTTTTGATGTCTTGCTCGACAATAAGGAATTGCCCGACCTCGGCGACGAGGCTGTGCTGGAGATAACGTTCTACCCCATCGAGCAAAACAACGAGAACCATTTTGCCACCGAAGTAAGTGAAGAGGACGGCCACCCCTGGCCCGATATGGACTACGACCTGCCCGACCACCGCGCCATGAGCCGTATGGCTCCCTACATGCTGGGTTGGGATTGGGGCCCAAAGCTCAGCACCGTGGGCGTTCTCGGCAGTGCAAGACTGGAGTGCTACAATGACGACCTTCCCGAGAAACCGGTGACAAAACCCAAGTCGTGGGGTGTGACGCTGAAGCAGGATCAGGACTCCATCGGCCAGAGCTTCACCTTCTATCGTAACGGCAAGCCCCTTTTTGTGAAGGGTGCTAACTGGATTCCCGTTCATTCGTTCCCTGTGCTCGACAGCGCCAACCGTGCCCGCTACCGCCACCTGCTCACCTCCGCCAAGGAGGCCAACTTCAATATGCTCCGTGTGTGGGGCGGAGGAATCTACGAGCCCGACTTCTTCTTCGACCTTTGCGACTCGCTGGGTCTCATGGTGTGGGTCGATTTCAATTTCAGCTGTGCCCTTTACCCCTCCGACAGCGCCTTCCTCGACAATGTCCGGCTCGAAGCCGAGCAGCAGGTGAGCCGCATTGCGCAGCACCCATGTGTGGTGTTGTGGTGTGGCAACAACGAGGTGAAGAACGGCTGGGAAGACTGGGGTTGGCAGGAGCAGTACAAGTGGACTCCCGCCCAGTGCGAAATATTGAAGCATGGCATTGATACCCTCTTCGGTGAGAAAGGCATTCTGGCCCGCGCCGTCGAGCAATACGACCCTTTGCAGCGTCCTTACATCACCAGCTCGCCGCTCTTTGGCTGGGGCCATCCCGAATGTGTGACCCATGGCGACAGCCATTATTGGGGCGTATGGTGGGGTGAGCAGCCTTTTGAGATGTACAAGGAAAAGACAGGCCGCTTTATGTCCGAGTTCGGTTTCCAGAGCTACCCGGACTACAGCACCGTGTGCCGTTTCTGTCCCGAGGAGCAGCGCAACATTGACTCCCCCACAATGAAGAGCCACCAGAAACACGGTCGCGGCCGTGAGATTATTGACAAGGCCATGCATCAATACTATGGAGTGGACAGCCGCTCGCTCAGTCTTGAGGACTACTGCTATGTGAGCCAGCTCCTTCAGGCTTGGGGCACGGGCTACGGCATCCTGTGTCACCTGCAGGCGCAGCCCCATTGTATGGGCACCCTATACTGGCAGCTTAACGACTGCTGGCCCGTGGCTTCGTGGAGCAGCATCGACTGCTATGGCAACTGGAAGGCGTTGCACTATCGTGCCCGCGACCTCTTTGCCGATACCGTCGACCTCTCGCGCTGGGAGAAATACTATAAGACTTATCCCAAGAACCTCCACCTTCGCAAGGCCAAGTATCAGTTGGACCAATCGCTGAACAAGAAGGGTCAACTCACCACCACGGTCAAGGCGGAGACCAATCTCCGCGACGTGATGCTCCAGACCGAGCCCCATGTTGACGGACATTTCGACAATAACTATTTCGACCTCCCCTCAGGCTCCAGTGCCACGCTGCGCTTCATCCCTGCCGACCCCAAGGCCGACCTGTCGCGGGTCAAGGTCACCCTCAAGTGCCTCAACCAGGTGCTGAACCGATAAGCATTTGCAGAACTGTGGGGACTAAAGCCTTTGGTAGGTGAAGCGGTCTATCTGCTTCACGCCTATTTCGTGCAGGCGAGTTACCGTCTTCGCGCAGTCGTCCTCGCTGTTGTACTCCGGTATCAGCGGCACCCGCACCATCACCCGCTCCGGTCCCGTCAAGGCAAGTAGGTGTTCCAAATTGTCCCATGCCCTTTGGCTGTCGCCTCCTGTGTAGGAGTGATAAATGTCGGGGTTGCTCTCTTTGATGTCCACAATAAAGTAGTCCACCACCCTTGTGGCTACGGTTACCGCTTGCTGCGGCACCTGTAGCGACGTCTCTGCCGTCAGTCGCCAGCTCTTTCCGCACAGGCTCTTGAACTCCTCGATAAACGCTATCCGCAACAACGGTTCGCCGCCGCCGAAACACACTCCGCCGCCTGTGGCAATGAAGTAAAGATTGTCCACTCCCACCAGATTGTAGAGTTGCTGCGGTGTGTAGTGGGGCAACCCTTCAGCAGACTCGAGACAGCGAGGATTGAGACAATAGCGGCAGTGCAGCCCACAGCCGTGAAAGGCAGCCAGAGTGGTGACCCCTTGACCGTCAACCCCTATGCGGTGGCGGGATATGCCGATGAACGCTACTCCTTCCATCAGTGAAGCTATTTCACAATGACTTTCACGCCCTGAATCTCCATTTTCTGCGTGGCATCGGGGTCTGGCATCCCGGTTACAACCACCCCTTGCAACGGAAGTGCATTCGTTTTCATGCTAATGGTCACTGTTTCCTGCGGTTTTGAAGTGTACATGTCGAGTGTAACAGTGCTGTATCCGACGCAGGAGACACATATTTGGTATTGCCCGGTCTGATGGTGAAGGGCTTCAGCGTGAACTCCCCATCAATGTTAGTAAGGGTTCCTGTCACCAATTTGCCGTCTTGGTGGATGGTGACGTTGGCAAAAAGAATGGGTTCTTTGGTTTCATCATCCGTCAACACTGAGCCGTGCAATCTTTTTAGGGTCACGGAATCGGTCATTTCCTTCGCTATGGATTGTTGCGGAGTAGTGGCTTTCACCTCCTGCGCCTGGGCCCCGGCGGCAAGGCTCAGCATCAGCCCCGCAACAGTGGCCACCTTGCCCATGCTCAGTCGCCCGGCCAAAGCTGACTCTAGCTGGCGTAACTCGGCCTCGCATCGCGGGCAGGTGCCGTTGCACTCGCCCTGATAGGTGCATTCCTCGGTCTCGAAAGGGATGCCGTTCTCATTGGCGATGCTTTGTCGCACCGCCTTTAACTCGTTGCAGATGTCTTTACCGTGGTTCATGTCGTTAGTTATTGCGTTGATTACAGGATGATTATCAGTTTCCAATGAGGAGGAACATTGTTTGCAAAGATACGTTTTTTTCTTGATAGGCACTTCTTTTGTCCATTCATCTATTTTTGCTTCGCAGTATTCAGAGCTGTTTTGAGTATAAAGAATCGGAGTCGGTGAGAGCGGCATCGGATAGCGTGAGATTTTTTTTGTCAGATTTTAAAAAATATGTATATTTGCAATATGAAAAAGTGATGAGTGACAAAGTTTGAATTTGTCTATTAGTATGGAAGATAGATTGTTGCATTTTGTACATTGCACTTTCTACGCAAGTGGTCTGTGCGGACGGAGGGAGTCCATTGCCAAAAACAGTGTCTCCATACCAATAGGCCGAAACTGGTGATAGAGTGGAATACAATAGGAGTAGAGTCGAAATGCAAAGGGAAGGGTAAATTAGTAACTAAAAATAACAATATTATGAGATTAGAAGGAAGACGCGAAAGCAAGAATGTCGACGACCGCAGAGGTCGGACAGCCAAAACTGCCGGTATCGGCATTGGGGGTTTAATCATTGCAGGCATTATCGCCCTGTTTATGGGCGGTGACCCTTCGAGCGTGTTGCAGCAGATGGCCAGCAGCAATATGCAGACCACGGAGAATACCGAGTATGTTCCTACAGCTGAGGAACAAGAGTTGGCCAAGTTTGCAAGCCAGATCCTGGCAGGCACCGAGGATGTGTGGACTGCCGAGTTCAAGAAAATGGGCCGCACCTACAAGCCCCCCAAGCTGGTACTCTTCAAGGGTTCGGTGCAGAGCGGCTGTGGCGGCGCCACTTCATCGACGGGTCCTTTCTATTGCTCCGCCGACCAGAGTGTGTATCTCGACCTTGAGTTCTTCTCCAGTATGAAGCAGCAGCTGGGTGCCGACGGCGACTTTGCCTATGCCTATGTCATTGCCCACGAGGTGGGCCACCATGTGCAAAACCTGCTTGGCACCTTGGGCGAGGCACACCAGCAGATGAGCCGTGTGAGCGAAAAGGAGTCCAACCAGATAAGCGTCAGACTGGAGCTACAGGCCGACTACTATGCCGGTGTGTGGGCATATCATGACAACGAGATGTTCGGGTCGCTCGAAGATGGCGACATCGAAGAGGGACTCAATGTGGCTTCGAAAATCGGTGACGACTATCTGCAGAAGAAAGCCCGCGGTTACTCGGTGCCGGATTCGTTCAACCACGGTACCTCGGCACAGCGCTCCAGATGGCTCAAAAAGGGCTTGTCGACAGGTAGCGTGAAAGGCGGCGACACCTTCTCGCCTGCTTATGCCAATCTCTGAAAATAAGGGGAGAAATAAGGCACTCCCCTTGTTGCATGGTATATTGTTGGAAAAAATAAACTGCTGATATAGAGCTTGTATGCTTGTTTTAACAGTTTGTTTTCGCAACAATATAAAAAAAACTTGTATATTTGCACTTCAAAACGAATGATTAAAAAACAGTAATACTATCATGAAGAAATCACTATTTATCGTATTGTTCCTGGCCCTGATGGGCGGAGCATTTGCCCAGAACGAGGGCGTTACCGAGTATGTGTCGGCATTGATTACCTTTAGAGAGGGAAGCAATGTGCCTCAGGATTCATTGAACATGTATGGCGTGGTTATCCAGACCCGCGAGGGCAGAATGGCCACCGCCCTTATCCCCGCCGAGCAGTATCAGGCTTTCCTCAACACCTATATGGTGGAAAGAGTGCAGCCCTCTACCCGTGTGTTCATGCGTAATAGCCAGATCGGCAACAATGGCGCCTATGTGGAAACTCCTTACCGCAAGCATGACCGTAAGTCATCGGTGAAAGACGAAGAGTCTGAAGGCCGCGAAGCTGTGCGCCGTCACATGATTCCCGAAGACGACATCCGTAACGATGAAGCCAAAGGCTGGTATGTCGGTTTGATGGTGGGCGGTTCAAGCAACACCCTCGATGTGAAGAAGACCATCTTCAACGGACTGTGGTATTCCGCCCGCAGTCTCAATGTTGAGGCTCGTGTGGGTTATCAGTTCAACGAATGGTTCGGCATTCGCAGCGGTGTGGCGCTTGTCTCCAAGAACTATGCCACCAAGCTGACTGTCGACTATGCCGGTGTCAGCAACAAGTACCAGACCTATCACCAGAATCAGTATCTGCAGCTCCCCCTGATGGCCGACTTCTCCATTGGCGGTGAGACTGTCCGCATCCACCTCATGGCTGGCGGCTATTGTGGATATTGGATCTCTCAGTATCGCGACGGCTATATCTACAGAGCCAACGATCCCCAGCCCTACACTGGTTGGAGCTACAAATATATCGATAATTACGACTACCGTTTCGACGCTGGTTTGGCAGCCGGAATCGGTCTGAGCATGAATGTCGCTCCCAACTGGCAGCTGCATTTCGAGGGCGATTATTATCACGGCCTCATCAGCACTGCCAAGAAACCCAGCAAGACCTTCAACCGCACCTGGACCTTCGGAATGGGTGTTTCCTACCATTTCTAATCGCCCTTGGGCATTAGAGTGATTTGCCATAAAAGGCGGCGGCCTCATCCAGGCTTCCGCCTTTTTGTTTGTATGACGTTTATATGATTATGACATGATACAGATTGACCATACGACGTGGGAGGTGGACTGCCCCGTCTGGCCCGACTTCCTCAACGACCGTCCTTCCGACAGCCATAAAGGCAACTATGGACACGCTTTGCTGGTGGCAGGCAGCTACGGCAAGATGGGGGCTGCAGTGCTCGCTGCACGGGCTTGTTTGCGCTCAGGCGTCGGCCTGCTCACCGTGCATGTCCCCCGGAAAGGAGTGGACATTATGCAGATCGCTGTGCCCGAAGCCATGGTCTCTATCGATGAGGATGAGCAGCATTGGACGCATCACTTCACAGCAGACGAATTGTCGCGCTATGACGCGATAGGGGTGGGGCCCGGATTGGGTACCGGCAGTATGGCACCGATGCATGCTCTGATGCAGGGTGCCGTAGGCAAACCTATGGTTCTGGATGCCGACGGACTGAATATGCTCTCGCTGATGGACGACCGCATGGAGCTCTTGCAAGCGTTGGGTGCGGCCGCTCCCACAGTGCTTACTCCCCATGCCCGAGAGTTTGAGCGCCTCTTTGGCCATACCGAAAGCGGAGGAGAACGCGAAGTCCTTCAGCGTTCCTTGAGTGGCAATACCTCATGCGCCATAGTTTACAAGGGTCATCGCACACAAACTACTGACAACAAGGGAATAATGTATGTCAATACAACAGGGAATCCGGGTATGGCCACCGCCGGAAGTGGGGATGTGCTGACAGGTATTATTCTTGCTGTTTTGGCTCAAAATAAAGATTGTCAGTTAGATGCAGCGATGTGTGCTGCACTGGGTGTGTGGATACATGGCAAATCTGCCGATTTGGCCTCTCAAAAACAGTCACAATGCAGCATTGTCGCTAGTGATATAGTGGATTTTTTACCATTCTCAACAATTTGATAGTCATGAACATTGTGGGTGCGCAGTAATTTTTTTTCAAAAAAAATTTTGCTAGTCCGAAAAAAGTGTGTATCTTTGCAACCGCTTTGAAAGAGATAAGGCAACCTTCCTCAATAGCTCAGTTGGTTAGAGCACCTGACTGTTAATCAGGGGGTCGCAGGTTCAAGTCCTGCTTGGGGAGCAAACATAAGCCGCAGTGATGCGGCTTTTTTGTTGGACAAAGTCTTGTGCCCCGAAGCAAAAGGTTGGTGCACGACCAAGAACAAAGAAGATTATGAGCAAAACACTACTAATAACATTGTTGTTCGCTGTGGCTGTCGTAGCCTTGATGATGCTGGGACTCGGCATCAAGATGCTTGTTCGCAAGCGTGGCGAGTTCAAGCGCCATTGCAGCGGCATGGACCCCTATACCGGCCAGTCTGCCGGTTGTGTATGCAGTAAGGCAGCGAATGCAAAGTGCAAGGAGAATGCCCGCTATTCCCCTCTTGAAGTGAATGACAACCTCATGTCCGAGATGCGCCAGTAGTCGTTCTCCGACGCAAAAAGAAAACCCCGCACCAGACCCTTGTCCGGTGCGGGGTTTTATGATTGGAACCGCTAAGACCTACTTAAGGTTGAGATTCTTCTTGTAAGCCTTCATTGTGTTTTCGAGCAGAGAGATGATGGTGAGGGGTCCAACGCCGCCAGGGACGGGGGTTACCCAGCTGCAGAGGGGGTCCACCTCGCTATGTTTCACATCACCGATGATGCGGTAGCCGCTTTTGCGGCTCTCGTCGGGAATGCGGTGGATACCCACATCGATGACCACTGCTCCAGGTTTCACCATGTCGGCGGTCACAAATTCGGGTTTGCCTATGGCCACGATAAGAATATCGGCGTTGCGGGCGATTTCCTTCAGGTTTTGGGTGCGGCTGTGGCACAGGGTTACCGTGCAGTCGAATCCTTTACGCGAAAGTAGATTGGCTACGGGTGTGCCCACGATGTTGCTGCGGCCTATCACCACACAGTTCTTGCCGGAAGTCTCAATGCCGTAGCGTTTCAGCAGGGTGCAGATGCCCATGGGGGTGGCAGGGATGAAGGCGTCTTCGCCCAACACCATGCGGCCAACGTTGATGGCGGTGAAACCGTCGACATCCTTGTCGGGCGATATAGCGTCAATGATATTCTGTTCGTTGATATGTTCGGGCAGGGGCAGCTGCACGATGAAGCCGTCGATTTCGGGGTCGTTGTTAAGAAAGTCGATGGACTCAAGGAGCTCTTTCTCGGTAGTCTTTTCGGAATAGCGGTACACCGACGAGGTGAAGCCCACCTCGTGGCTTGATTTCTCCTTGTTGGCCACATAGGTCTGGCTGGCTCCGTCATTACCGACGATGACGGCGGCCAGATGCGGTGTGCGGTGACCTTCGGCCATAAGATGTCGCACTTCGTTAGCGATTTCTTCTTTAATCTGGATGGATAGGGTTTTACCGTCTAATAATTGAAACATAGCAGTGGACTTTTGTATATGAGTGGATTGTTATATTCATTGGGTTGTAGGCTATCTGTGGCGCATGGGCATGCGTGGAGGTTTGCCCTTCGAGCTTACGGCCTTCATCATCTTGCGGGTCTCCTCAAACTGTTTTACGAAACGGTTCACATCCTGAATGGTGTGCCCGCTGCCTGCTGCGATACGCTGCTTGCGGCTGCCGTTCAGGCAGCTGGGGTTTCGTCGCTCGTAGGGCGTCATGCTGCCAATCATGGACTCAATAGGCTTGAAAGCATCGTCGGTAATCTCCACGTTCTTGGTCAGTTTGTCCATTCCGGGAATCATGCCGATAAGGTCTTTCATGCTGCCCATCTTTTTCACCTGGCCTATCTGTGAGAGGAAATCCTCGAAGTTGTATTCGTTGTGGATGAGCTTCTTCTGTATCTTGCGGGCTTCCTCCTCGTCGTATTGCTCTTGGGCACGTTCCACCAGCGACACGACATCGCCCATGCCGAGGATACGGCTGGCCATACGGTCGGGGTGGAAAACGTCGAGGGCGTCCATCTTCTCGCCGATACCGACAAATTTGATGGGCTTCTGCACCGAGTAGCGGATTGTGAGAGCAGCACCGCCGCGTGTGTCGCCGTCGAGTTTGGTCAGCACCACACCGTCGAAGTCCAGTCGGTCGTTGAAGGCTTTGGCCGTGTTCACGGCGTCTTGGCCGGTCATCGAGTCCACCACAAAGAGTGTCTCCTGCGGATTGAGCGACTGCTTCAAACCGGAAATCTCGTTCATCATCTCCTCGTCCACAGCCAGACGGCCTGCCGTATCCACGATGACCACATTCGTACCCTTCAGCCTGGCGTCCCTCACAGCTTTGGTTGCGATGTCGATAGGGTTCATGTTGCCCTCTTCGGTGAAAACGGGCACCTGTATCTGTTCGCCCAGCGTCTTCAACTGGCTGATGGCGGCAGGACGGTACACATCGCCGGCCACCAGCATCACACTCTTGTTCCGCTTGGTTTTGAGGTAGTGGGCCAGCTTTGCCGAGAAAGTGGTCTTACCCGAACCCTGCAGACCTGCTATAAGGATGATGGCGGGAGTGCCCTTTATGTTAATATCCACGGCGGCATTGCCCATCAGCTCTGTCAGCTTCTCATGGACGATTTTCACCATCAACTGGCCGGGTTCAATGCTCTGGATAACGTTACGACCCATGGCCTCCGCCTTCACCTTGTCGGTAAATTCTTTTGCCACCGGGTAGCTCACATCGGCGTCCAGCAGGGCCTTGCGCACCTCCTTGACGGTCTCCGCAACA
Organism: Bacteroidales bacterium; assembly: GCA_017550405.1. Lineage (GTDB taxonomy): Bacteria > Bacteroidota > Bacteroidia > Bacteroidales > P3 > Colimorpha. The sequence goes on along the minus strand of JAFZPH010000006.1, from coordinate 56,567 downwards.
TTAATATCGGTAATGCTGCCTTTTCCACGCAGCGTGTGTAACGCTTTCTCAATCTTACTACTAATGCTTTCAAACATATCCTGTCGGGGTATAACTATTGGAATGCAAATATACAAAAAAATCTCAACATATTCACTCCCTCCCGAAAAAAACTCTTTCCTCCCAGTCCTGATGGTCTTCATGCCTCCGCTGTGTCGGCGGGAAAAGTGTTCCGCACTAAACAAAAACCACACCCATCGGCCACGGTAGGTGCTTTGTCTTAATGTGTTCATCCGTTCTGAAAGTACCCATGAAATTTTTTTTCATATAAATGAAACATTTTTTCCAATTCCACGTTACAGACGAATAAAAGGACAAAATAGTGGACCTATGAGACAACTGAAAATTACTCATTCTATCACCAACCGCGATATCAAGTCGCTGGATAAGTACTTGCAGGACATCTGCAGCGAGGAGCTCCTCACCCCCGAGGAGGAGGTGCGTCTGGCTCAGCGTATCAAGGCCGGCGACCAGGAGGCTCTCGACCGCCTCACCAAGGCCAACCTGCGTTTCGTGGTCTCCGTGGCCAAGCAGTACCAAAACCAGGGACTCAGCCTTCCCGACCTCATCAACGAGGGCAATGTAGGCCTTATCAAAGCCGCCAAGCGTTTCGACGAAACCCGCGGCTTCAAGTTCATCTCCTATGCCGTGTGGTGGATTCGTCAGTCCATTCTGCAGGCCATTGCTGAGAACTCGCGCATTGTCCGTCTGCCCTCCAACCAGCTGGGAGCTCTCAACAAACTGAAGAAAGAAATCAGCCGCCTCGAACAAGAGCTGGAACGCCCCCCGTCGGAAGAGGAATTGGCTGACATGCTCGACATCCCCGAGGAGAAAATCAAGAGCATCCTCGGCATCTCCGGCCGCCATATCTCCATCGACGCTCCCCTCGTCGCCGACGAGGATGTCAACTTCGTCGATGTGCTCCCCAACGAGGACACTCCGCCCACCGACAGCGCCCTCATGCAGGAATCCCTCTCGCAGGAAATCGAGCGTGCACTCTCAACCCTCACCGAATACGAACGTGAGGTCATCAAGATGTACTTCGGCATCGGTCTCCCGCACGCACTCAGCCTCGACGAGATAGCCATGAAATTCGGCCTCACCCGCGAGCGTGTCCGCCAAATCAAGGAAAAAGGCATCAAGCGTCTTCGCGTCAGCAGCAAGAGCAAACATCTGCAGGCATACCTATAATCCATGGCAGGCGTAGAGCTGATATACAAATACTTCCCACAACTCACCGAGCGGCAAAAGGAACAGTTTGCCGCCCTACTGCCGTTGTATCAGGACTGGAACACCAAAATCAATGTCATCTCGCGCAAAGACATGGACAACTTCTACGAGCACCATGTCCTCCACAGTCTTGCCATCGCCAAGGTGCAGCCGTTCAAAACCATGGCTGAGGTACTCGACGTGGGTACCGGTGGCGGGTTCCCCGGTATCCCCTTGGCCATCATGTTCCCCGATGCTAAGTTCTACCTTGTCGACTCGATAGGAAAGAAAATCAAGGTGGTGCAGGACGTGGCCCAGCAGTTGCAGCTGCAAAATGTCCGTGCCGAACAAATCCGTGCCGAGCAAGTGCAGGGCGATTTCGACTTTATCGTCTCGCGTGCCGTCACCGACCTCAGCCAGTTCAGCCAGTGGGTGAGGGGTAAAGTGTCCGACATTCAGTACCATCATCTCCGCAACGGTATCCTCTACCTCAAAGGCGGCGACCTTGACGCCGAGCTTGCTCCCTTCAAGAAGAAAGTCCGCACATGGGACATCTCCGATTTCTTCACCGAAGAGTACTTCCAGACAAAGAAAGTGATACACCTTCCCATCCGATAATCACACTTTAGGCATAACAGAAACAAAGGCTTCGCAGAGGCTTCTGTTTCTGTTATGGGAGGTATGGTTATCCCAAGTCGGGCAATAGGTTTTAACCCAAATCGGTCGTTAGCCGACTTATCAATCGGGATAACCGCACTCAGCGGACGGCATGCACAACCCACTTGGGTCGTTCAATCCCGGCTCGATGTTGCCTGCTTCCCGGCTTGTTTTCCGTTATCATGTCGAGTAACGATGCTATAACGATACTATTACGATGCAGGATTGAACGGCCCCTCTCCGTAGTGAGGGGAAAACGTTGCCGCTCCATGGCGCAGGACGGGTAGGCAGAACAAGGTACGGGGCAGAGTTTATCCCCGTGCATTGCACGATTCGGCAGTTAGATAGTAGGAGTTTTCGGTTTCCTAATGACCGATTTGGGATAAAAAGATGTACCGAAGGATCAAGGACTTTACTTATCTTGTATTTCTCCGGAAATGATTGTCAGATTCGGGTCGGGTAAACCCCAATTATGTCAATCTTCCAACGATTCGTCAAGCGCACGGAACTCCATGTATGTGTTCGTGTAGTTGTAAAATATCCGGATATGATCCTCACTGATGTCGCATTTGATGGCGGCGTTCAGCGCATCAATCATCCTGTCCTCCCATCCCGTCGCGTCATATATCTCGGTAACCGGCTGAATGTGGATACTGATATTGCCGTGGTCCAGATGATAAGTGCCATGCAGACTGTTCACTCCGCTGCCCGACATCGTGCCGTCAGGGTTAAACTCAATCACATAGTATCGCAGACGTCCGTTCCACATCGGTGCCTCGCTGGTGTTGGTGGCCCGGTCCACAAAGCGTGCCAGATACCACCGGTGGTCGGTAATCTTCGGGATGTGGTAGTTCCGATAAATGCAGTGTATGCTTGCAGGGTCTATTTCGTATACATCGTAGCCGTCGCCTGCTATACCGCCCATCGATACAAGCACATTGCCCTGGCAATCGTGCAGGTTCACAAAACCGTCGGGGCAAGAAACACAATAGTTGGTCAGAAAACCGTCCTTGCCTCCGTCATACTTGCATGTGCTTATCTCGGCACGGATGTCGCCACGGTGGGTCTCCATGAATATCACTGTGTTGCGTAGCCACTCAAGCTGCTGCAGGGCGTCGTCGCAGCCGCAGTGGTTCACTTTCTCAATCATTGGGTCGAGGGGAGTGACGCTTTCCTGCTTGCTGCAGGATATTAAACATAGGTGGCACAAAGCCACAAGGATGGGGTAAATTGCAAGGTGTTTCATGATGCTGTACTTTTTTGTTACACATTTTGTCAGGGCTTCAACATTGCCGTAAGCCTTCAACGATTAGACGAGTATGGTTCAGAAATCTTACAGCGTTTAAATGTTTTTAACGGAATCACCCCACTGGCGGTATACCTGCGCCGAGATGCTCCAGCAGTATTCTCGTGCCCAAGCCTATCAACACTACACCGGCAAGGATGGTGGCTGTGCGTTCTGGCACGGGGATATTGTGGCGGCCCAGATGGACACCCAGCAGCGAAACCGCAAAGGTCACGCCGCCTATCATCGCCACCGTCCACAGCACGTCGCCCATCGTATGTTCGAGTCCCATGCCTATGCCCACGGCAAAGGCATCGATGCTCGTGGCCACGCCCAGCAGGAACATCGTCCCCACATTGACTACGGGACGTTTCCTGTTCTCCGGCTCCTCCCTGTTGCGGATAGCGTCCAGTATCATCTTGCCGCCCACCATGAGGAGCAACCCGAAGGCAACCCAGTGGTCCACGGCCTCAATAAAAGCCCGTGCAACATCGCCGATCAAAGCCCCTGCCAGCGGAAATGCAGCCTGGCACAGACCGAACACCGCCGCCATCAGCGCCCCGCGCCGAAAGCTTATTTTGCTGTGGAAAGCCGTCGTGGTGGACACCACCAGCGAGTCCACACATAGCGATAGTGAGAGCAGTATTGCTTCTACAATAGTCATAATTAGCAGATTGTATTCCTATCCTTCATTATTGTCCTTTTGCAAAGATAGCATTTTTTTCTCAATTATCGGAGGTCACATCTTCACCTACTCCTTTTGTATTGTCATCTGGGTCAGTAGTTGGTATACAGGTAGCAGGCTCTCGAGTGTAGGTCGGCTAGGGAACGTATGGCTTAGGGACTGAACAGGGTTGGTGGGTCGCTGTTCCACCTCGTCTACAAAGGCTTTCAGCTCGTGGTAGAAGCCGTGTTCCATCCAGGACGAGTTAGCCAGCGTGGGCGAGAAACTGTCGTGGCGACACAGATATTCCACAGCTACGCGGGGATGCATGATCTTCTCCCATGGTATGCCTGCAAACGAGGAGCCTGATGGCAGGAAACTGAGTGTGTCGATGGAAGGCATGGCGTATACACCTGAGCGGGTGTGGACAATAAGCTCCTCGACAGGTGCCGCCCATGAGTAGCCTGTTGACAGTTCTACGGTGCCAACAGTGTCGCCATGTGCAAGCATCAGGATGGTGGTGCGGCATCCCGTATATCGCAGCGTAATAATCTCGGCGGGACCGAAGAGATGTGTGACCAAGTCGAGGGGGTGGATGAAAAGCTCGGTGAATGGGTCGCCTTCGGGGTAGCGGCCTACACAATAGCGGAGCGAATAGTTGTAAACCGGGTTGCCCCTAAGGCAGGAACTCAGCCGTATGACAGCGGGGGCAAAACGTTTCTGCATACCAACCATGGCAGGCGTGCCGGTTTGTCTCTGCAGGGCAACAAGCGACTCAAGTTGGTCGAGGGTGCGGCAGGGAGGTTTCTCGATAAACAGGGCTTTGCCCTTTCGCAATACAGCAGTGGCGATGTGGTAGTGGGCTGCAGGCGTAGCCGAGACAAAGGCGGCGGCAACATCAGGGTCGTCGAGGACTGCCGCCAGCGAAGTGGTGACGATGGGTGATTGGGCACACAAGCCACTCATGGCGTGGCGGCGGATGAGCTCGGCTTTGCGCGGTGAGGTGACGCAGATATATTTTAGCGGCACATGCAGCAGACCGAGTACAGGGTAGAGGTTGGCCATGCTGTGGCTCCCCATACCCACGAAGGCATATTGTTGCATGCAGGGATGTGCCAGCCGGGCTTCGCTCCGCTTTCGGCGGATTTGTTGGAAGAGCAAGGGTATCATGACTGTAGGGTTTTGAAGTATTGGCGGTAAGTGGCATGGTGGTTGTCGCACCACCAATAGGGTCCGTACACCTTCTCGATAATGGGTTTGGGCAGGAATCTCTCGAGTGTGTGGAGCAGGATGATGTCGTACTTTCGGTGAAAGTTAATCCAACACCCATTGCAATGCTGGCAGTAGTGGTGCTGAAGGCTGATAGAGGACGGGCTGTTGTATATCTCGTCGAGTGATTGATGGTGGATGTTGCCAAGGATGCAGTCAAGATTTTGGCACAGCGGCACATTGCCGTTGGCATGGACGACGACCTGGCTGCCGATACTGAGGCAGGGGAGACGGAGGTGCCCGTTGCGCCATTGGTCGTAGAGTGCTACATAGTCGTAGTTCTCGCTGGTGCGATGGATGGCTCTCGGGATGCGGGCGGAGAAGTCGGTGGCGGCAAGGAGGTCGCTGGTGGTATCGAAGAATGCCATAGTGCCGTAGATGCCTATCCGCACGTCGATATGGTATTGCAAGGCCAGCTGGATGACATACTCCATGTCGTCGAAACCGTTCCAAGGCGAAAGACAGAACATGAGCGACAACGGCAACGTGTCTTTCAATGCCTCGATTGCTCGTATCACGCGGTCATATCCGTCGCAGCCCCGCATGCGAAGGTAGGTCTCACGTCCGCCGTCGAGGGAGAGGTAGAGGTGTTTGGGACGGTATTGCATCGTAAGGGCGGCAAGCCGTTCGGGGTCGAGACCGTTGGAGAGGAGGGTGAAGTTGGGGTGGTGGTGCATAAACCAATCGAGTATTTGGCATGCTTGGGGGTGCAGGATAAACTCGCCGCCTTCAAGCCCCACGGTGGTGCGGGGGTTGACGCATCGGCTCTGCATCACACGCACAATGTCGTCGAGGGAAAGATGCTCATGGGGCTTTTTCCAGATGGAACAGTGCCGACAGTGAGACTGGCATGTCGTGGTGGCGTAAATCATCAGCTGGCTCAATTGCTTGTGGCTCGGACGCAGGGTGTTGTTGGCGTAGAGCAGCCCGCTGGAGAGGTAATCGGTTACTTTGTACATTTTTTTTGCTTATTAAGATACTCCCGTGACCCGGGACGGTATCTCAATAGAGCCTAAAATGAAGCAAACGACTGCATGCCTCCATTTATTATAACACCACGATGCATGGTCTTACCAGATTGGTACAACGAAGATACAACACACCCATTCAAAATGTGAGGCGCAGACCTGTTTGTGTGGTAAAGGCTAATGGGTGAAGAGAGGAATAGGTGGCTACTGATTGCCAACAGGGTAGGGTGTAGCTGACGCCTCCTTCGGCATAGAGACTGACGCGTGGTGTGAGGCGGTAGTGTAAACCTGCTTTCAGACCGGCCTTTAAATTAAGGGAGGGGAGAGGTGTAGTGTGGTTGAAGAGGGGTATCTGTTCCGTGTAGGCAGATGGCTGGCTGTCGATTTGGCCACCGACAACGAAGCAGGTGCTGCTGTGGAACGACAGAGGAATCAACAACGTGATGTCGGCAGAGAAATGGCATCCGAAAAGTGTTTCGGGATGCGGGCAGTAGGTGATACCCATCGGTAAGCCCAGGAAGTTGACGCTTTGGTGTTCGTCAATACGATCCAACCCGACACCCGTCTGGAAATAGGAACGATATACACCGTGGCTTATCCCGGAGTAGAGCGAGAGGGTGGAGTCGATTGCGTAATGGAGTGACAGTGCCATAGTGGAGGGAGGCTCGTGGTATTCAGTACGTATTATTTGGCCATTGTTGTCCAACTCGTTGCTTTGGGCGATGCGTATGAGTGCCTGGGCCACTTCGGGTGGGAAGAGCATGCTGTTTTGCAGTACATACACTTTGCACTCGTGCCAGTTGGATACTGCTACTCCTTGTCCGGAGGGACTGGTTGGAACTGCGGATGGCAGCGTCAAGGAATGGGGACGTTGGGCGGTCGCTTTGTCAGCGAGTGAGGGTGCCAAGGCCACCGTTACAGCCCATTTGCCCGAGTTGTGGAATTCGTATAGCCTTGGTCGGCAGGTCGTAGCGGTGCTGTCGTGAATGGATGGGATGGAAGATATTAATGGGTGAATGAGCGATGGAGTCTCGTCAACGACTTGGACGGGGATGTGTATGTCATATACGCTATCAGCACTGCAGGGGTTGTTCGTATTGTTTGCCAGGATTGGGATTATCCCGACATTGGGATTTCCATCAGCGGGGATGGGAACAGGGGTTGAACCGGGGTCACAGGCACGTGGCTTTTCAGGGACACGGGCGGTTGTGGAGGCTGGTGTCGTGTCCGAATCCTGCAACAAGAAGAAAGGCACGGATAAGAGCAGGAGGCACATCAATGGCCCCAGCATGCGACGAAGCATTGCGCGGGCATGGCAGAGTTGCGAAGAGGAGGAATGGGGCTCGATGTTCAGGATGGAGGCAATCTCTTTGTGTTGACGCCCCTCTATCACCGCCAAGGTGAAGACCTGCCGATAGCCTGTGGGCAGACGGTCGATGGCGGATTGCAGTTCTTCGTGGGTGAAGGGAGAATCGTGATTGTCGCAGGGTATGTCGAAGCCTTCGATGTGTGAGATCGGGATGGGCTTGCTGTCGGGCTGGCGTTTCAGTTGGCGCAGTGCCAGGCGTGCGGAAATGGCGGAAAGCCACGCGCCGAATTTGTCGGGGTCGTGGAGGCAGTCGAGTTTGTTGAGGGCAATGAGAAAAGCGTCGTCGACAAGTTCTTCGGAGAGTTCTTTGTCGCGAGTGATGCGGCGGCATACGGCATAGGACCGCTGCCGGTAGCGGTGATACAGTGTGTTCTGTGCCTGGCGGTCGCCTGATTTGGCTTGCTCAACCAGTTTTTCCATGTCCATCATGTCTCCTAAGAGACACTTTGTCTATAAAGGACTGCATGGAGATGAAAAAATTATTGGTTCTGCAGGGTGCCTTGGTTGTCCTCGGGGGCGGCGAGCCATACGATGAGGTATGCCCAGAAGCCGAGGCCGCCGCAGAGCATAGCGATGAGGAAGAGGATGCGGATGACGGTGGGGTCGACGTTGAGGTACTGGGCGATACCGCCGCATACTCCCGCCAGTCGGCGGTCGGAGGTACTGCGGGTGAGTCTCTTTATGTTGTTGTCCATTCTTGAATTCGTTAATTCGTTAAAATTGTTGATATGTTGATATGTTTATACGGATTACTTCATATCTGCACAAAACATATCAACATATCAACATCCATTAACACATTCTTTTCTTCGCCTTTCAATCTGCTAGATCAGACCGCGGTCTTTGAGAAGCGGGGTGACACTGGGTTCCTTGCCGCGGAAAGCGATGTACATCTGCATGGGTTCGACAGTGTTGCCGCTCTCGAGGATGTGGCGGAACTTTTTGGCGAGTTCGGGGTTGTAGAGGTCGCCGCTCTCGACGAAGGCTGCGAAGGCATCATGGTCGAGGATGGCGGTCCAGGTGTAGCTATAGTATCCTGCATCGTAGCCGGTGGTGAAGATGTGCTGGAAGTAGGGGCTCTTGTAGCGGCTGATGATTTGCGGGATAAGACCGATGCTGTTGAGATAGTTGGCCTCGAAGGCGTTGGGGTCGATGTGCTGCGGGGTGGTGATGCTGTGGTAGGCCATGTCGAGCAGCGAGGCGGCGAGGAGTTCGGTGTTGATGAAGCCTTGGCCGTAAGTCTGGGCGGCGGCTATCTTGGTGATGAGTTCGTCGGGGATGGGTTCACCGGTCTTGTAGTGCTTGGCGTAGGTTTTCATGACCTGCGGGTGGCGGCACCAGTTTTCCATAATCTGCGAGGGGAGCTCGACGAAGTCGCGCGGGACGTTAGTGCCGGCCAGCGAGGGATAGTGGCACTTGCTGAGGAGCCCGTGGAGGGCGTGGCCAAACTCGTGGAAGAGTGTCTCGCTCTCGTCGAAGGTGAGGAGGGAGGGCTTGTCGGCGGTGGGTTTGGTGAAGTTGCAGACTACCTGGATGATGGGGATGACGTTGTTGCCGTCGCGGTCCACTTTCTGTCCGCGGAATTCGGTCATCCAAGCACCGCTGCGTTTGCTGGCGCGGGGGTGGAAGTCCATGTAGAGGATGCCGATGACCTGGTCACCGTCCAAGACCTCGTAGGCGTGGGCTTCTTTGTTGTAGGTGGGGAGGGTGTTGTTCTCGCGGAAGGTGATGCCGTAGAGTTTGCCAGCGGTGGCAAAGGCTCCTTCGCGGACATTGTCGAGGGAGAAATAGGGGCGCACGACGTCGTCGTCGAGGTCATATTTCTCTTTGCGGAGTTTCTCGCTGTAGTAGCGCCAGTCCCAGGGTTGGAGGGTTTCTGTCTTTGCCTGTCCGGCGGCCATGTCCTTGCTGAACATTTTCTGGTATTCGGCGCATTCCTGTTTGGCTTTGGCCAGGGCGGGAGTCCAGATTTGCATGAGGCAGGCGTTCACGGCTTGGGGAGTCTTGGCGAGGCAGTCTTCCAGCACGTAGTCGGCATGGGTTTTGTAGCCAAGGATGTTGGCACGCTCGAGACGGAGGTTGGTGAGGGTGTCGATGATTTTGGTGTTGTCGAATTCACCTCCGTTGCAGCGGGTGGCGTAGGCTTCCCACATCTGGTGGCGGAGTTCGCGGTCGGCGCAGTTCTGCATGAAGGGTTCCCAGCTGGGCATGTTGAGCTTGAAGACGAGTTTGCCTTTGGTGGCGGGGTCGGCATCGGCGGCCTCTTTGGCAGCGGCAATCTGGTCGGCAGTAATGCCTGCGGGGGCAGTGTCGAGGACGAGCTGGTAGGCGTTGGTGGCTTTCAGCACGTTCTGGGCAAAGCGGAGGGTGAGGGAGGCTATCTGCTCGTTGAGCTGGCGGAAACGGGCCTGCTTTTCGGCGGGGACGTTGGCACCACTACGCACGAAGCCTTTGTAGGTTTCCTCCAGCAGTCGCATCTGCTCGGGGTTGAGGTTGAGGCTCTCGCGCTGGTCGTAGACAGACTTGATGCGCTGGAAGAGTTTGGCGTTGAGGGCGATGTTGTCGCCGTGTGCCGACAGCTTGGGGGTGACTTCTTCGGCTATGGCCTCCATCTCGTCGCTGTTCTCGCACTCGCTGAGATTGAAGAAAACGCCGGAGACTTTGTTGAGCAGTTCGCCACTGTAATCGTAGGCCTCGATGGTGTTCTCGAAGGTGGGAGCTTCGGGGTTGTTGACGATGGCGTCGATTTCGGCAGTCTGCTGCTTCATGCCTTCCTCGAAGGCGGGCATGTAATGCTCAGTCTTGATTTTCCCGAAATCGGGGATTTCATAGGGTGTTCCCCATTGTGTGAAGAAGGGATTGTCCATACTTTTTTTGCATCCTGTTGTCAGCAGGGTGGCTGCTGCAAACCCTGCAATGAATAATGTTTTTTTCATGATATGTAACGTTTTGTCAATTTTCACCTTTCATTTCACCTGCGGTTGACTGGCCGCAGATGGCTTTGATGACTTGCTCGATGGTGCCTTCGCCCAGTTTCTTGGCCTGGATGATGTTGTTCTCGTCGATCAGGTAGATTTGCGGAGTGGTGACGATGTCGTACACATCGTGCCAGTCCACATTGGCCTCGCCGCCGTCAAGGCTCAGCCAGGCGGGACTGTTCATGCCGTGTTCAGCCATGAATTTCTTCCACTCCAGGCGGGTCTTGTCGTCGGGGTCGCTCATGATGGTGAAGGCTCCGATGTCGTACTCCATGGTGTATTTCTCGAAGGCTTTGTATACTGCGGGGATGATGTGCTTGCAGTGGCCGCAGTTGGGCGACCAGAAGACGAGCAGTTTCCATTTGTGGGGGAAGGCATGCAGCGAATGGGGGATGTGCATTGTGTCGAAGAGTATCAGCTCCGGGGCCTCGCGGCCGACGAGCAGCCGTTCCCATTTGGTGGCACGCGTCACCTCTTTGTCGATAGAACTGGGCGACGACCAGAAGTTGTCGTCGGAGGCATAGTACTTCTTCACCAGATGCACGTACACCTCGTCGTATATCATCACGTTGCTCTGCAGGTATTTCTGCGTCAGTGTCATGACCAGATACTGGAACACGTCCGGTGCTTTCTTGGCGCGCTCAAGCATGGGGTCCATATACTGGATAATCACCTGCGGAGGGGTGAACTTGAGCACGTTGTCGTAGAAGTTCATCACATTGTCGTAAAAGATGGCTTTCGGGGTACGGATGATGGCGTTCTCATCCAGCGGTATGTTGTCGAAATAATGCTCGAGATAGTACTGCCGACGCTGGTCCATGGTCAGGGTGTCGCCTCGCTTGTTCACTATCGGCGGAATGACTTCTTTGTCCGCCATCATCATTTTGGAGAGAAACATGTCGGGATACTGCTCGATTAACGACAGTTTCACGCTGTCCAGTTCCATCAGCTTTTTGTAGCGGTAGCGTGCAAAGGCCGTCGAATCCATCTTTGACTCATGCTCCATCAGGTCGGCTGTCACCTGTGCGTCGAGGCGGTTGAAGCGGAAGAGGAAATCGTTCTGGGGGCTGCCTTTCACTTTTATATTCTGTGTCCAGTCGCGTTGGTCGGTCTCGAAGGTGAAGAAGGGCTTCTCGTGATACACCACAAATTCGACATAATTGCCCCGTGGGTTGGCGAAGAAGTAGAGTCCTTCGGGCAGGGTGTCCTTGCCGCTGAAGACAAAGCGGCCTTTCTTGTCGCGGTAGGCGGTGTCCACCACTTGGTTACCCTTGGCGAAGTAGTTGCCTAGGTACATCGTGGTGTCCGCACCATAGTTGATGGTGAGGGTAATCTCGTAGCCGAGTTTTTTCTTTCGGGCCTGGGCGGGGAAGGCCACCGCGACGGCCAGCAATAGCAGCAATGTGGCTTTGGCATATCGTTTCATCATAACCCCCATAACGTATCCCGCCCGAAATTATTGTATGCCGAGAGAAAAAGGTACACAGAATGGCGGAGAGAAAAAAGAGAGGGGAGTCGTCAGACGACAACTCCCCTCAGAGACATGAACTTTCGTAGTTAATTCATCAGACGGCTTTCGCCCCAGGTGTACTGGGGGTAGGCTTTCTTGAGGTCGGCGGCTGACCCGTCGACATTGCTGCCTCCGCTGGTGGCGAAGACGCAGAGGGTCTTGCCGCCCAGGTCGTGGGCCTCGATGAAGGTGTTGATTATGGTGGGGGCTGTGTACCACCATACGGGGAAACCTATCCACACCGTGTCGTAGTCGGCGATGTTGGTACAGGTGGATTTGATGGCAGGACGCGAGGTCTTGTCTTTCATTTCCAAAGTGGAACGCGATTGCTTGTTTGTCCAGTCGAGGTCGGCCGAGGTATAAGGCACCTCCGGTGCAATCTCGAAGAGGTCGGCGTCTTTCTCTTTGGCCAGACGCTCGGCGGCGGCACGGGTGGTGCCAGTGGCCGAGAAGTAGGCTACAAGTGTCTTTTTCATGTTCTTTTCGTTGTTTTGAGAATTGTTGTCTTTCTTGTTTTGTGCACAGGCTGTCATTCCTATCAGCAATGCAACAGCACACAGGATTGAGGTGATGTGTTTCATGGATTATTATTTTTTAAAGGGTTTGAGTCCTTTTACAGCATCGGCAGGGGTGATACGCTTTCCGCCATTGTCCAAATCGATGAGGATATAGACATCGTGTCCCATTCCCAGCTCTTTCATGTAGCTGAGCTGGCGGAGACCGTGACGGCTCTCTATGCGTTTCACCATGTCGTGGTGTTCGGCTTCGGTCATGGCGTAAATGATGTCCACACAGGCCTGGTCGATGGCCAGCAGGTCGGTGGAGGAGAGGATGCCCACGTTGGGGGTCACCACGGGTGCTGCCGAGGTGCCTTCGCAGTCGCACGACACCGACATGTTGCGCATCACGTTGACATAGGTGACATGTTTGCCGAAAAAGTCGATGGTGGCCTTGGTGCTTTCGGTCATGCGCTCCATGAATTCCTCGGCGCGGATGTCCCACTTGTTGAGTTGGCCGGGAGTAGTGTGTATCCAGGCCTTGCCCACACGGCCGTCGGCGCAGCCGATGCCGATATTCTTGTTGCTGCCGCCAAAACCGCCCTGGGTGTGCCCCTTGAAGTGGGTCAGGACCACGAGGCTGTTGTAGTTCTTGATGTGGCTGCCCATGCTCATCCGGCTGAACCACTTGCCGCCGGCCACGGGCAGCGTGACGGTGTCTTCCTCGTCGATAATGTCCACAGGTGCGAAGGTCCATCCGTTTACTTTCAGCGTCTCGCGGTGCTTCTGGGTGGTGTAGCGGTCGCCCTTGTAGTAAGTGTTGGTCTCGATGATGTTGGCACCTTTTAGGTCTTTGGCCATCAGTGCTTTCACCCATTCGCTCGGGATGATGTTGGGGCCGTTTTTCTCGCCGGTGTGCAATTTCACGGCCACCTTGCCGGTGATATTGCCGTTCACCTGCTCGTAAGCCTTGATAAGACCGTCCGCCGTGAGATTGCGGGTGAAATAGACTATGGCGGTGTCGCCGGTGCGCTCGCTCATAGGCACATAGAGGTTGCCGCCAGTGCCGGGAGTGGGTTTCTGATTGGTGCCGCTGGCGGTTCCTGTTTGCAGGTTTTTACCGCCACAAGCGACGAGAACTGCACATAGTGCCGTTGCAATGAATAATTTATGATATCTCATGGGTTAATGTATTAAAATTCAAAGATAGTGTTTTTTCCCCACATATCGCAAACAAACTTCAACCGAAGTAATTGCCCTGTTCAAGGAACAATCCGTGATTTTTCTTTCCATATCGAAAAAAATACCGATATTTGCACTTTCAAAATCCATTAAACAATATATCATCATTAATCGTTTTTAGTCATGAATACCAAGTCTTTCCGTGAATTGACCAGTCAGGAGGTCGACCAGCTGCAGCGTCTTGGCAACCGTGCCGAGGACTGGCAGTCGGTGCGTGTGAGCGGTGCTTTCGATGCCAACCTTGTCCACAACAATGTTTTTATTGGCCAGGTCTGCCTGGGGGCTGTCGAGCCCGGCTATCTCCACGACGGCGACCTGCATCTGCCGGAGGGACTGTCGGGCAGCGTGCTGGCCAATGCCACGGTGGGCGACCATTGCGCCATACACAATGTACACATGCTCAGTGGCTACACAGTGGGCGACCACTGCCTGCTTTTCAATGTCGACGAGATGACCGCCTCAGCGCCCTCTCTCCAGAACGATTATCCGTGGCTGGAGCCAATGAACGAGAATGGCGGTCGTCGCATCCTTCCGTTCCTTGGTATGACTATCGGCGACGCCTACCTCTGGGCCAAGTACCGCGACCATGGCACTATGGTCCAGCGTCTCGAGGAGATGACCCGCCGTCACCTTGCCACTCCGCAGGGGTGCTACGGCCAGGTGGGCAGCCATTGTATCATCAAGAACACCCGCACACTGCACAATGTGGCCGTCCTCTCCGACGAGGAGACCCCTACACGCATCGATGACTGTATAGTGCTGTCCGACGGCGTGGTAGGCTATGGCTGCACATGTGAATACGGCTGTATCGCCAAGCGGTTCCTGCTGGGTGAGCATGTTCACCTCGAGTTCGGTGTGCGCCTCAACGATACGGTGGTGGGCGACAATTCGACCATCGCACGCTGCGAGGTGGGCAACAACATCATCTTCCCCGCCCACGAGCAGCACCACAACAATTCGTTCCTTATCGCCTCGCTTGTCCAGGGGCAGAGCAATCTTGCTGCAGGCTGCACGGTGGGTTCAAACCACAACGGCCGCACCGCCGACGGCGAGATTGTGGCTGGACGCGGCTTCTGGCCCGGCCTTTGCACCAGCCTCAAGCATTCTTCCAGCTTCGCCTCCTACTGCCTGCTGGCCAAGGGCTCCTATCCCGCCGAACTCAGCATCACCCTCCCCTTTGCATTGGTAAACAACAATACTTCCAAGAATTGCCTGGAGGTGATGCCCGCCTACTGGTGGATGTATAACATGTATGCCCTCAACCGCAATATCACCAAGTTCGCCAAGCGCGACAAACGCATGAAGAAGGCGCAGCATATCGTCTTCTCCCCCTTTGCCCCCGACACCGCCGAGGAAATCATCAACGGCCGCATGCTCCTCAAATATTGGACCGAGCAAGCTTCCCTCAAGTTTGGTCAGGACAAGGAACGCGTGGAGGTGTTGGCTTTCGGTATGGAGAAGGGCAAACGTCCCGTGCGCGTGCTGAAGGCCGCCCAAGGCTATCAGGCCTATGAGGATATGCTCGTCTATTACGCCATGAACATCCTTACCGACGACGGCAAGCGCAACGAACTGCCCGAGGCATCGCTGGCCGAGGGCGAGCGCGAACGCGAGTGGGTGAACCTTGGCGGTCAGCTCGTACCGCAAGGCGAGTTGGACAAACTCATCGCCCAGATTGAAAGCGGCGAGGTCGACAGCTGGCAGCAGGTTCACGACCGATACGATCAGTGGTGGGCAGAATATCCCGACCTCTGCCGCCGGCATGCCTACCAGGTGCTTTGCCTCCTCTCGCAGAGCCATACCCTTGCACCCGGGCAGTGGCAGCAATACCTGCTGCGCTATGGCAACATACAGCACTTTGTGGCCGAACAGGTGAAGGTCACCCGCCAGAAAGACGATGAGAACCTCTTCCGCCGGATGACCTACCGCAACGATGCCGAGATGCAGGCCGTACTCGGCTAAAGAACACAATCGGTCATTGGGGAGCCGAAGCTCCTGCAATGACCGATTGGGGTTTAAACAACAGCTGCAGACCGCCCTAGGTCCCTTCAATATCCTATCGATATAGTATCGTTACAGCATCCTTACTGCATATACTAAAGGGTAACGAGCCTAGAACGAAACAAGAAGGAACGGATATTGAACGACGCTTCTCCCAATATACAATCAACCTAAACCAGTCATTAGGAAACCGAAAACTCCTAAAGTACAGAATTGTTGGTAGGCGAACGTGATACTTGTATAGGACATTGTTCCGTAGGAGCTATCGTTTAATAGCCTACCAAGATGATAGATAGGCGTTTTCGAGTAGTTACCATCTAATGACCGATTTGGGTTATCTAGTGTGTGTCTTACATGCTTTCTTTCAGTATCTCAATTACTTCGTCGTGGGTGAGGGTGCGGTAGCCTACGGGTAGGATCAACACGGCATCGGTGATGGCGGGGAGGTTCTCCGCTGTCACACCCAGTTCGCTGGAATGCATCACCACACCTATTTCCTTCATCCAGCTTTCCAGGCAGCCAAGGCCTTCGGTGGCAATCTGCTCGTCGCTCTTGCCTTCGGGACGCACACCCCACACATTCTTGGCAAAACGCACAAACTGATGCAGTCCGTCGTGCATCACATGGCGGTAGTAGGGGAGGGAGACGCAGGCCAGTGTCATGCCGTGGGTGGCGTCGGTCACCAATCCGATGGCGTGGCCGATCTGGTGTACTTCCCAGTCGCCGCCCTTGCCGCATTTAAGCAAGGTGTTCAGTGCCCAGGTGGCCGTCCACATGATGTTGGCGCGGGCCTCGTAGTCCTGTGGGTTCTTGGCGGCGATGCGTGTGGCATGGATGAGCGAGCGCATAAGGCCCTCGTTGATGTAGTCGGTGGTGCAGTCGGCCGTGCCGGCAAAGTACTGCTCCATTAGGTGGCTCATAATGTCGAAGAATCCTGCCACCATCTGGTACTGCGGAACCGTCATGGTGAAACGCGGGTTGAGGATGGTGAACTTCGGGAACAGGTCTGGGCCGAACACTTTGCCCAGTTTGAAACCGGCCTTGCGGTTGGTGATGACGCTGCCGCCGTTCATCTCGCTGCCCGTGCCTACCATCGTGAGCACGGAACCGATGGCAACAGTCTTGCACGAAGGTGTGCCCTGCTTCACCCAATATTTCTCCCAGGCATCTTCTTCGCAGTAGGCCGAGGCGCTTACCCCCTTGGCGTAGTCGATGGTCGAGCCGCCGCCCACCGCCAGGATGAGGTCGACATTGTTCTCCCGCACCAGACGGCAGCCCTCCAACACCTTCTCGTAGGTGGGGTTGGGCATTACGCCGGCATCCTTCACAATGGTCTTGCCGGCAGTTTTCAGGGCGGCAACCACCGCGTCGTAGATGCCGTTGCGCTTAATCGAGCCGCCGCCGTAGCTGAGCATCACCGTCGGGCCATAGTGCTTCAGTTCGTCAATCAGATGGTTCATTGCATCCTCGCCGAAGTACAGCTTCGTGGGATTGTGATAAGTGAAATTTCCTTGCATGGTATTCTGTGTTTAGTTATAATGAATGATATTCTTAATTATTTATATTTCGCCTTTTACAAAGGATTGATAGTTCTCGGGACTGACTACAGTGAATGTGTGGTCGGGATATGCCTTTGCAAAAGTGTCAGTCAACCGGGGATGTTTGCCTTCGTTCCATTTAAACTCGTAGGTGTGCAGCATCCCGTCAATGTCTTCAATATAGTCTATTTCTTGTTGCTGTTGTGTACGCCAGAAGTAGCTTTTGCCATAAAATGAGTTGTATGCGTTATGTTTCAGTCTCTCGGCGATGATGTAATTCTCCCACAAGGCTCTAGTGTCGTTCCTTAGCGCTAGAGGTTTATAGTCGCCTATCAGAGCGTTGCGCACACCGTTGTCGTAGAAGTATATCTTCCGGCTTTTCTTTAGCTCGGAACGCACATTGCGGCTAAATGAGCGTAGGTGGAATACAACGTATGACTTTTCTAATAGGTCGATATACCGTTGGACGGTTGCCGTGTTCAACCCCAGCAGGCGTCCCAATTCATTATATGATACTTCGCTGCCAATCTGAAGAGCCAACGCCTGAAGCAGCTGCTCAATGATTTCGGGTTTACGTACATCCTGAAAAGAGAATATATCTTTGTAAAGGTAGCTGCCCACAAGTTCCGTCAAAGTCTCCCGCTCTTCCCCTGAGTTATTAACTACTTCAGGATAGGAGCCGTAGATTAACCTCCGCTCCAGCATGCGTCGTTCTTCCTGCTCACCAAACTCATTGAAGAGTTCTTCGCAAGAGAAAGGATACATCACATACTCATATTTCCGACCTGTTAGAGGCTCGTTGATGGAATTTGACATCTCAATAGCCGACGACCCTGTTGCGATGACCTGCTTTTCTGGGAAGTTGTCAATCAGCAGTTTTAGGGTAATACCTATGTTCTTTATGCGCTGAGCCTCATCTATCAATATTAAGTCGGCATCACCGATTTCAGCTTTCAACTCGGTAGAGGTGGGTTCGGTCAGCCTACGTCTCACGTCTGGCTCATCGCAGTTCCATTCCAGCACCTTGTTTTTGGTATCGGAAACTAGCATTTTCAGCAGTGTGGTTTTCCCAACCTGCCGTGGACCAATCACAATAATGGCCTTATTGCGATATAATCTTTTTTCAATCAGGTTTTTAAGCAGCCGTTCTATCATGATTCTTTAGTCTTTTCCGACTGCAAAGATACTAAGAATTTTCGATTATAATAGAAAATTCTTATAAGATTTGTCGATTATAATAGAAAAATCTTATGCTATTACTTTGCCGAATCGTTATTTCTTTTCGGAAATAGATACTTTCTGATGCAAGAATATGTCATCTATATAATCAAAAAGTTGGGGATTCTTATACATTGGATGTTCAATGCTTCTCCCTCCATTAAAACCATGTTTTTTTAGCTCGTCTTCTGAAAGTTCTGAACCGCTGTATTCGCTAACTAATTCCAACTTGTATGTTGAATCGTTTGGAGCAGATTCAATCCAATACTTGCTGTCTTCTCTGCGGCAGTCATTGTCTACTACTATCGTTTTAAAGCGGACACATCTTTCATCCGATAGGAACAGATAGACAATGTCTCCGATATTAAATCTTACATGATTCATTGTCCAGTTAATGAATCCTAATTCCTTTAGCGCTTGGGCATGGTTGCAGCGTTTCCTATTGGCAAAAGCCAGCCATTTCTTTGTTTCCATTATTAGAGTTTATTGATGTTTTTAAAAAATCTGTTATCCTTTTTCCGATTGCAAAGATACTGTTTTTTTCTCAATAATCCGGGAAATGGGTAGAATTACTGGATTGTCAGACATCGGTCATGGAAAATTACTTGCTTCTGCGTGTATTTCGGGAATTATGTGTATCTTTGCAGGCTGTAATCAATGGTCTATTTTCAGCATGTGGGACAAAGACAGTGTTTTGCAGCGGCTACGTGAATCGTTGGGGGGTGCGGAGGTCCGCGCACTTGCCAGGGAGGTGCCCTGTTCGCTCCTCCTGCCGTGTCTTGCGGAGGAGGAAGACATCCGTGTGGCGCGGAATGCCGCCTGGGTGCTGACGCACAAATCCCCCACAGAGATTCGAACCCTCCCACAGGACGGCTTCATCGACTTGTCCCTTGCCACGCCGGACACATCACTGCGTCGGTTGACTCTCTGCCTTGTTGAAAGGCAGGGGATTGCTGCAGAGGAGGTACGTACCGACTTCCTCGACTTCTGCCTGCTGCACATGCGCTTGCCACAGGAGCCTCCCGGCGTGCAGGCTCTCTGCATGAAACTCGCCTACAGCATGTGCAGCCCCTATCCCGAACTGCTGCACGAGTTTCAGGAGACCCTCAACCTCATGCAGCCCGAGCAGCATAAACCCGGAGTGAAGCACTTGATAAACAAAATAAAAGGGAAAAGCCAAAAAGGTCGATGACTCCTTTTGGCTTTTCCTTTTCTTATATCGGGTTGGGATTACACTTCGGCTTTCACCTGTTCGGCCAGCTCGTTGGCGCGGGACTCGGTGTGGGCTTCGCTGTAGATGCGGATGATGGGTTCGGTATTGCTCTTGCGCAGGTGTACCCAGCCGTCCTCAAAGTCGATCTTCACCCCGTCGATGGTGGTTACCTTGCATCCAGGAGTGGCGTTGTACTTGTCGGCCAGCCGTTTCAGCAGGCCGTCCACGTCCATGCCTTTGGTCAGGTCGATGCGGTTCTTGGAGATGATATAGTCGGGGTAGGTCTTGCGCAGCTCGCTCACCTTCATGCCCTTCTTGGCAAGCAGGGTGAGGAACAGGGCCACGCCCACCAAGGCGTCGCGGCCATAGTGCAGTTCGGGATAGATGACACCGCCGTTGCCTTCGCCGCCGATGACGGCACCGGTCTTGCGCATCAGGGTGGTGACGTTCACCTCGCCCACGGCGGCGGCGTTATATTCGCAGCCTGCATACTGGTGTGTCACGTCGCGCAGGGCGCGTGAGGAGGAGAGGTTCGACACTGTGTTGCCGGGGGTGTGCTGCAGCACATAGTCGGCCACAGAAACCAGCGTGTATTCCTCGCCGAACATCTCGCCCGTCTCGCACACCAGCGCCAGCCGGTCCACGTCGGGGTCTACCACCACGCCCAGGTCGCACCCGTTCTCGCGTACCACGCGAGAGATGTCGGTCAGGTTGGCCGGTATCGGCTCGGGATTGTGGGCAAAATGGCCTGTGGGGTCGCAGTTCAGTTCCACCACCTCTTTCACGCCCAAGGCACGCAGTAACTTGGGTATGGCCAGGCCTCCAGTGGAGTTCACCGCGTCGACGGCCACCTTGAAGCCCGCTTTGCGGATGGCTTCGACATCCACCAGTTTCAGTTGCAGCACACGCTCGATATGGTGGTCGATGGTGGCGAGGTCCTCGGTCACCTGCCCTAGGCTGTCCACATCGGCATAGTTCAGTTCTTCGCTCTCGGCCAGGCGCAGCACCTCGGCACCCTCGGCGGCGTCGATAAACTCGCCGCGGGCATTGAGCAGCTTCAGGGCATTCCAGTGCTTGGGGTTGTGCGAGGCAGTGATGATGATGCCGCCGTCGGCATGCTTGTCAATCACCGTCATCTCGGTGGTGGGTGTGGTGGAGAGGCCTGTCTCTATCACGTCGATGCCCAGCCCCTGCAGGGTGCCCACTACCAGGCGGTCCACCATGGCCCCCGACAGGCGGGCGTCGCGGCCCACCACTAGGTTGAGGCGTTTGCCGGGATTGCGTTGTTGAAGAAAAGTGCCAAAGGCTGAAGTGAATTTCACCACATCGAGGGGGCTCAGCCCGTCTCCCGGACGGCCGCCTATCGTGCCGCGGATTCCTGAGATGGATTTTATTAAACTCATTGCTACCGTGTATTAATTATTGTTTTTCTGTTTGCTATTTCACGCTATAACGCACAGGGGGGCGGATTATTGCCTGCCCCCTGCGAAAAATGTGCAGGGCGGGTTCGATTGCTTTTTTTTGTTTGCATGATTGTTTGATAATGAAATGGGAATGCACGGGAAGCCGTGTCGGCGACGACCCTGCGGGCGGTGGATGCCGGTGTGACTCGACAATGATTTGGACTGCCGCCCGATGGTGGAGTGACCCTATTGCATGGTGGTTTGGCATGTGTTGAGTGCTTTTTTGTGAAAAAACTTCTGCAGTCTCGGATTTTTTTCGTATATTTGCCAATTACAAAATAGAAATATGACTGGCCTATCCTTTTGTTCTCCAAACGGATAGGCGAATATTGGTGTATTATGCATATCGCTATTGCAGGAAATATTGGCTCAGGGAAGACCGCACTGACTAAGTTGCTGGCCCGTCATTACGGGTACAGGCCTATCTATGAGACGACGGAGACGAATCCGTATATCAACAGTTTTTATGAGGATATGCGGCGCTGGTCTTTCAATATCCAGATTTACTATCTTCATACCCGCACGCGTCAGTTGCTGGACATCAGAAAGGAGAGCAAGAACATCATCCAGGACCGCACGCTGTATGAGGATGCCTATATCTTCACGCCTAACCTGCACGCCATGGGACTGATGAACACGCGCGATTTTGACAATTACCAGCACACGTTCGAGTTGGTGTCGTCGTTTCTTCAGCCGCCAGACTTGTTGATATATCTGAGGGCCGATGTGCCGACACTGATACGCCATATCCAGGCTCGCGGACGTGAGTATGAGAACAGCATCCGGCTGGACTACCTCACGGGGCTGAACAAGCGGTATGAGGACTGGATGGAGAAATATAACAAGGGGAAGTTTATCATTGTGGACCTCACAAAGCTGGACTTTGTGTCGCGCGATGAGGACTTGGGCGTGGTGTATAACATGATTGATGCTGAAATAAACTCGTTATTCTCGTGAAGATACTGACCATCATACCAGCGCGCTATGCGTCGACACGCTTCCCGGGCAAGCCTTTGGCCCTGCTGGGCGGCAAGCCTGTGGTGAGATGGGTGTGGGAGCGGACGACAGCCTTGCCGGGGCTGACGGATGCCGTGGTGGCTACCGACGATGAGCGGATAGCCGAGGCTGTGGCAGCTTTCGGCGGTCGGGCTGTGATGACAAGCGACAGCCACCGCAGTGGCACCGACCGGTGCGGAGAGGTGGTGAGGAGACTGAAGGCCGAGGGCGCCACGTATGATGTGGCCATCAATGTGCAGGGCGACGAGCCTTTTGTGCAGCCGTCGCAGTTGCAAGCCCTGGCCGACTGTTTCAATGACGGCGACACCTGCATCGCCACATTGAAAACCCGTCTGAGGGACAACGAGGAGCTGATTTCGCCCAATAACGTGAAGGTGGTGTGTGACCGGAATGGGCAGGCTCTGTATTTCAGTCGCTATCCGCTGCCCTATCAGCGCGGGGTGGAGACGGCTTGCTGGGCCGAGCGGTATCCCTACTACAAGCATGTGGGTATCTATGCTTTCCGCACATCGACGCTGGAGGAACTGGTGAAGCTGCCCCAGTCGCCCCTGGAGGTGAGCGAGTCGTTGGAGCAGCTGCGATGGATGGAGAACGGTTACCGCATCAAGGTTGTGGAGACCGACATGGCCAATATCGGCATCGACACGCCTGCCGACCTTGCCGCCGCCGAGAGTTATTTGTTAAAGAATAGTGTTCAGAATAATAATTATAGTCTATGAATATAACTGATCTTATCGTAGAGTTCATCAAACAGGGTAATACTGTTGAATTTCCGGGCATGGGAACATTGTCGAGCAACAATGTCAGCGCCCATCACGATGCGGCCACGGGTACATTTCTCCCTTCCCGCCGCACAGTGAGTATGGTGGAGTCGTTGTCGGGCAACAAGTCCATCGTCAGACATATCGCTGAAAAGGAATGCGTCACCAACGAGATTGCCGAGCAGATGTGGGCAAACTACATCGCTGCATTGAAGGATAAACTGCAGCGCACGGCGGAAGGACATGAGTTCCCCGGATTGGGACACATGCGTTTGGTGGGTAGTAAGGTTAGGTTTGACGCTTTGGAAGGATTGGATTTGGATGCAGGCAAAAGGCATGAGCAACCGTTGGAGAATGTGTCGACGTATACCCCCAAGGCTGTGGCAGACCCGTTTGCCGCCTTCGACAAGCCGTCGGCTCCCAAAGCCCCCGTCGCCGAGGTGGCTGAGCCTCAGGCTCCTGCCCCCGTGGAGGAGAAGAAGGATGAGCCCCAGCCTGTCAACCCCGTGGTCGTTGGCCCTGTGGTGGAGCGAGTAGAGCCCCAGATGAAGCCGGTGGAGACCCCAAAGCCTGCCACCCCCGAACCGGCGAAGCCCGCCGCCGCATCGTTGGAGCATCTCTCGGAGGTGAAACGCATGCTTGATGAGATACCTTCTTCGCCCAAGGATGCCAAGGAGGCACGCCGCGCCCAAAAGGCCGCCGCAAAGGCAGAGAAAGAGGCGCGCAAAGCCGCCGAGGAGGCTGAGAAGGCCAAAGCCAAGGAGCGTGACAGACTGACCGCCAAGGCCGCCAAGGAGAAGGACTTGTCGCGCAAGGCAGCCGAGGAGGCTGAGAAACGTCGTGCAAAAGAGCAGGAGAGAGCCGAGCGAATGGCTTTGAAGGAGGAAAAGCACGAGAAGAAAGAGGGAAAGAAGAAGCACGGCTGGATATGGATACTCCTGATTCTGCTGCTGCTTGCCGTCGCCTGCTATTTCTTTATGAAGAAGTGTACCCCTGCCTCCAAGGGCAAGAGCTACGCCAGGGATGTGGAGCTGGTATATCCGGAGCCGTTCGGTGTGGACGACTATCCGTTGTTGAAATTCCAGGAACAGGACATCATCAATAATGTTGGCCATCTGCACAATTACATGGCCGACTATGTGCATCAGTTCCTTGCCGCCAATCACTACAACAATGCCTTTGCAGCAGTGATGGCCCAGATCGACGAGTATGCCAACGACCGTCTGCACGAGTTGATGGTGGAGGGCTACAGCCCGAAACGCCTCTTCCCCCACGACAACTTCTGGCTGAAGAGCCACTATGTTGAATACAAATCGGCTGCTGCCCGCTACTATCGCTACAAGGTGCAGGGAGAGCTGATGGACTACGACCTGCTTGACGGGATACTGAATGAAGTGGTGGTGACCTACGGACTGAATGCCGACGGATACCGCGGATACGGTGCCGACGGCGGTGCCGCCGCAGCCGCCCGCAAGGCCGCCGCCAAGCCGGTGAGCGACAAGCCGTACGAAGAGGTGGTGCCCGAGGCTCCCACTTTCAAGGAGAGCAAGCAGGGCTTCGACATTGTGGCAGGTTTCTTCACCTCGAAGAAGTCGGCCAACAAGTGCGCCAACCAGCTGAAGGCTTTGGGCAGCGACGCCTATATCATCAGCAAGTCGGGCGGATACTATGTCAGCATGGGCTCTGCAGCCACACGTACCGCCGCCGAGGCAATGGAGAAGCACATCAAGTCGTGGTATAAGAGCGACGTGAAGATATATAATTTCAACGAATAGTACCGCCTTCCTGAGCCAAGAATACCTATGGGTCATCACAAGTTAGAGCGATTCGCCGAGAACCTGACGTTTCCCAATCTGTTTCAGGTGTCGTATGAGATGCTGAAGGAGAAGGGATTCGAGCTTCAGGGTAAGTGGTGCGAGTATTTCGGCAACGGCAACCCCATCACGTTGGAACTGGGGTGCGGCAAGGGCGACTATACCATCAGTCTGGCACGCATCCACCCCGACCGCAACTACATCGGGGTGGACATCAAGGGCGCGCGTCTGTGGCGCGGTGCCAAGACCGGCTGCGAGGAGAAGATGGCCAATGTGGCCTTCGTCCGTACTCGCATCGAGATGATAGAGCGTTTCTTCGCCCCCGGCGAGGTGTCGGAGATATGGATCACTTTCCCCGACCCGCAGCCCAAAAAGGAGATGAAGCGGCTCACCTGCGAGCGTTTTCTGGGCTATTACCGTAAATTCCTCATGCCTGGGTCGCCTATCCATCTGAAAACAGACTCGTTTGAACTGCACCAGTACACGCTTGATGAAGTGATTGCTCCGGCAGGGTACCGGGTGGAGTATGCCACAAGCGACTTATATGCCACTCCTGCCGACGTGCATCCCGAGATAGCGTGCCTGCGAGAGGCCCAGATGACACAGACGTTCTATGAACGGATGTTCCTGGCCGAAGGGAAGCCCATCACCTATCTCAAGTTCTATATT
The DNA here is from genome assembly GCA_017550405.1 of Bacteroidales bacterium. Lineage (GTDB taxonomy): Bacteria > Bacteroidota > Bacteroidia > Bacteroidales > P3 > Colimorpha. The sequence goes on along the minus strand of JAFZPH010000006.1, from coordinate 31,186 downwards.
AATTAGGAATATCATAATATTAATAATATAAATTCTATCATTATGTCAGGACATAACAAATGGTCAAAGATTAAGAGAGCCAAAGGCGCAGCCGATGCCAAGCGCTCCAAACAGTATTCGAAAATTCTGAAAGAGGTAGCCGTAGCCGTCCGCGAGAGCGGTCCTGATCCCGACAGCAATCCCCGCCTCCGTCTGTTGGTTCAGAATGCCCGTGGCTGCAATATGCCCAAGGACACATTGATGCGTGCCATCAACAAGGCCAGCGACAAGGATGCCGCCGTGCTTCAGGAAATCACTTTCGAGTGCCATGCCAACCACGGCATTGCCCTGTTTATCGAGTGTCTGTCGGACAACAATATGCGTACCGTGGCAAATATCCGCAGCATCATGAACAAGAACGGCGGCACGATGGAGACCAACGGCAGCTTGAGCTTCCTGTTCACCCGCAAGGGCGTCTTTGTCATTCCCCGCAAACCGGATATGAACATCGACGAGCTGGAGATGACCCTCATCGACGGCGGCCTTGAAGAGATGGAGGTTGACGACGACTACATCACCCTCTACACCGCCTACGAGGATTTTGGCAACATGGTCAAGATGCTCGAGGAACTGAACATCGAGTGCGAGAGCGCCGAGTTGCAGCGTATCCCCAACACCACCCGCACTATCGACGAGGATTCGATGCGCAAGGTGTTGAAGGTTATCAATATGCTTGAGGAAGACGACGATGTTACCAATGTCTTCCACGACATGGAGATTCCCGACGATTTCGAAGAGGAATAATGAAGTTATATTTAGTCCCCACTCCGGTAGGCAACCTCGGCGACATGACTTTCCGTGCCGTCGAGGTGCTGAAGGGGGCAGACCTCATCTTGGCGGAGGATACCCGCACCTCGCGGGTGGTGATGCAGCATTACGGCATAACCACACCCCTGCAGCCTTACCATATCTTTAACGAGCACCAGACACTCCATCGGGTGGTGGATCGTCTGCTCAGCGGGCAGGTCATCGCCCTGGTGACCGATGCCGGCACACCGGGCATCAGCGACCCGGGTTTCTTGTTGGTGCGTGAGGCTGTAAAGAACGGTATCCCCGTCGAGACCCTTCCCGGGGCCACGGCCTTTGTGCCTGCACTTGTAGACAGTGGCTTGCCCTGCGACAGGTTTGTCTTCCTTGGGTTCCTGCCCCACAAGAAAGGCCGCCAGACAGCCATCAGGCAGCTGGCATCCGAAACACGTACCATGGTCATTTACGAGTCTCCCTACCGTTTGGTAAAACTGTTGGAAGAGCTGATGCAGGTGCTCGGTGAGGGACGGCAGGTGAGTGTGTCGCGCGAAATCAGCAAACTCCATGCCGAGACCGTGCGCGGCACGGTGAAGGAGGTATATGACCATTTTGCGGCCAAAGAGGTAAAGGGAGAAATTGTGGTGATAGTGTCGGCTGAGGACGATGCTTCACAGCAGGAAAATACCGAAACAGAACAATAAACCGAGATATTATGCCATACGACGTTTTTCTGAACCGTTTGCTCTGTGCATTGATAGGCGGTGTGCTTATCGGCATCGAGCGACAGCTGCGCAAACGTAATGCCGGCCTCGCCGTCAACGCTTTGGTGTCGGTGGGCGCCTGCCTGTTCATCCTTATTTCAGAGAGTGTTATCACATCCGCAGTCCAGGCTGGCGGCCCCGTCAACAACGACAACCTCCGTGTCCTGTCGCAGGTGGTGACGGGTGTGGGCTTTCTTGGCGCCGGTGTCATCATGAAGGATGGCTTCACCATCCACGGACTCAACAGCGCCGCCACGGTGTGGTGCAGCGCAGCCGTAGGATGCCTGTGCGGCTACGGCATGTGGCGCCAGTCGGGCATTGCCGTCCTTGTCATCCTCTTCATCAATTGGATTGTAAAGAACATTGAGATATACCAGGAAAAACGCAGCCAAGACAAAGAGGACTGAAACTTTTTTGGGGCTTTTGCGTATATAAGGAAGTTCGCCGTTTGATGCAAAGCGGCCCCTTCCCTCCAACAGCGAAAAACATACCTGCAACACCTTTAATAATAGATAATAAATATTGACACCCCATAATAATATCGATGGACATACTAAATGATATAGACATATTCGATGCCGACGACTCCGACGGTTTCACTGCCCGCGCCGAGATTATCCCCCTCGTGACCAAGGACGATGAATCCTTCCTGCTCAACGAAGATTCCATCCCCGACGACATGCCCTTACTCCCCCTCCATGGCAATGTGCTCTTCCCAGGCGTTGTGATGCCCATCAGTGTTGGCCGTAAATCCTCGCTGAAACTCCTGCGCGATGCCGAGAAGGCTAACGAACGCATTATTGTCGTAGCCCAGCGCAACGACAAGCATGACCCCGAGTACGAGGACCTCTACCAGTCGGGTGTCATCGCCCGTGTACTGCGTGTCATCGAACTTCCGCAGGACAACCACATGGCCATCCTTCAGGGTACCATGAAATGCCATCTGCTGCGCATCATCACCGACGAGCCCTACTATCGCGGTTGCGCTGTCCTTCTCGACGAGAATGGCCGGATGAAGCACCCCCGTACTTTCCACTCCCGTGTCCTTGCCATCCGCAAGGAATACGCCGACATGCAGCAGATGAAGTATAACGGTCGCGGCATCAATCCCAAGGATGTCTTCAACTCGTTGAGCAATATCTCCAGCGAGAAGATTCTTATCAATTTCATCGCTGCCCATCTCGACATCCCTGTCAAACCCAAACAAGAGATGCTCGAAGTGGTCAGCTACGAGCTGCGTGCAGAGATGCTCCTCGAGCAGTTGCAGAAGGAAAACGAGTACTTCCGTGTGCGTGAGGATATACAAGGCAAGACCCGCCACGAGCTGGACCGCCAGCAACGCGAATACTTCCTCAACCAGCAGATGCGTGTCATCCAGGACGAGCTGGGTGGATCTTCCTCCGAACAGGACATCAACAACCTCGTCGAGCGGGCTCAGAAGAAAAAGTGGAGCAAGGAGGTCGATGCCGCTTTCAATCGCAGCATAGAGAAACTCCGTCGTACACCTCCGCAGACCCCCGACTACACAGTGGAGCTGAACTATGTCGAGCTGCTGCTCGACATGCCTTGGAATGTCTTCGGCAAGGACGACCTCCGTACCGACCATGCCCGCAAAATCCTCGACCGCGACCACTATGGCATGGAGAAGGTCAAGGAGCGCATCATCGAATACATCGCCGTCCTCAAGCTCAAAGGTGACATGAAGAGCCCCATTCTCTGCCTTGTAGGGCCTCCGGGCACCGGCAAGACCTCCCTCGGCAAAAGTATTGCCGAAGCCATGCATAGAAAATATGTCCGTATCGCCTTGGGCGGTCTTCACGACGAGGCCGAAATCCGCGGTCATCGCAAAACCTATGTCGGTGCCATGCCCGGCCGCATCATTCAGAGCATCAAGAAGGCCGGGGTAAGCAATCCCGTCTTCGTACTCGACGAAATCGACAAGGTGCAAGGCATGAGCCACAACGGCGACCCCACCTCTGCACTGCTCGAAGTGCTCGACCCCGAGCAGAACAAAGCTTTTCACGACAATTACCTTGAACTGGACTACGACCTCTCCAATGTCCTCTTCATTGCCACCGCCAACACCCTCAGCACCATTCAGCCGGCACTTCTCGACCGTCTGGAGGTGATAGACCTCAGTGGCTACATCCTAGAAGAGAAAATAGAGATAGCCCAGCGCCACCTCATCCCCCGTCAGCTCAAGGAGCATGGCTTCACCAAGCGCGACCTGAAGTTCGACAACGATGTCATCAGCACCATTATCAACGACTACACCCGCGAGAGCGGTGTGCGTCAGCTGGAGAAGACCATCGCCAAGATAATCCGCCGCCGCGCTGTGCAAAAAGCCGACGGTGCCGTCATAGACAAGAACATCAAGGCCGAGGAACTCAAAGATATTCTGGGGCTCCCCATCCACAACAGCGAACGTCGCGGCAAGGAACCCAAGGTCGGCGTGGTCACCGGTCTGGCCTGGACCCAGGTCGGCGGCGATATCCTCTTTATCGAGGCCAGCATCAGCAAGGGTAAAGGCACCCTCTCCATGACCGGTAATCTCGGCGACGTGATGAAAGAGTCCGCCACCCTTGCCTTCGAATACCTCAAAGCCAATGCCGCACGCTTTGGTGTGGAAGTGGAGACAATCGAAAACAGCAACATCCATATCCATGTGCCCGAAGGCGCCACCCCCAAGGACGGCCCCTCGGCAGGCATCACCATGTTCGTTGCTATGGTCTCTGCCTTCACCCATCGCAAGGTCATCCCCACCATTGCCATGACGGGCGAAATCACCCTTCGCGGTGCCGTCACCCCTGTCGGCGGCATCAAAGAGAAAATCCTGGCCGCAAAGCGTGCCGACATCACCGACATCATCCTCTGCGAGGACAACCGTCGCGACATCGAGGAAATCCCCGCCGAGTATCTTCATGGACTCACATTCCATTATATCAAGGATATGGAGGAGGCTCTCCCCATCGCCTTTGAACAGTAGTCAGCTATGCGTAAGCCATTCCCCATACTCCTGCTCCTTGTTGCGTTGCTCGCTCCTGCCGCCCGCTCGCAGGCACCCATTGCCGTCACCCCTTTGGGCAGCATACCCCTGCCCTGGGGGCTCAGCAATCTCTCGGTAATCGACAGCACACTCTATGCCTGTCAGAACGGTGTGCTGGTCTCCGCGCGCACCACGGCTCCCGCCATCACCGCCCTCCTTCCCGACACCATTGCCGGACGGCTGTGCCCGGAGGCTGTGTATGTGGTGCGCAACAACCGCGACAGTCTCCTCTATTTCTCCACAGGCAGCGAACAGGCCGTGAACACCAGTCTCAATGTCCACACCAACGCCAAGCTGTTCAAGAACCGCCATGTCGAGGTCAAGTCGTGGTACCGCGACATCTGCCATCCCGTCTTCTCGCCCGATGGCAACGCCATGGTCTTCTCCTCCAGAGGTAAGGTGGGACTGGGCGGCTACGACCTGTGGTACTCCCACTGGAACGGTAGCCGGTGGTCTGCCCCCATCAACCTCGGCAACACCATCAACACCCAGGGCAACGAGATAAGCCCTGTTTTCTATGACGGATACCTTATCTTCGCCTCCGATGGCATGCCCGGAGCTCCCGAAGGCTTCAACCTCTATGCCGTCCGCATTAAATGGGGTGCCAAACCCGATGACATTATCTTCGACAATTATGTCGTCCAGCCGCTCCCCGAACCCATCAACAGCGACGGCGACGACTGGGAGATGGCTTTCGACTCCGACGGCGATGGCGGCTATTGGCTCACCACCCGCAACGGCAAGGAGCAGCTCTTCACCTTTTCCGGCGACCTCGACGGGGTTATGCTCACCGGCCATGTGGTCGACGAGCATCAGCGGCCTGTGCCTGCTGCCGACATCCGTCTTCTCCGCCAAGGGCGCCTTGTGGCCTCAGCCACCAGCGACTCTACGGGAGCCTACCACCTCTTTGCTCTCCCCGACAACAATTACCGCCTCGTTGTCACCCGGCAGGACTATTACAACTGCAACAAAACGGTCTCCCTTGTCCGTCCGAACGAGAATCTGCTTATCGCCAGCCAAACCGCCGACATCACCCTTTCGCGTCTGCCCTTTGGGCGGGCCTTGGTGTTCGACAACCTCTTCCTAGAGGACGGCGACATTGAACTTTCTGCCAGTGCCCGTCAATCTCTCCAGCCCATTGTCGATTATCTGCGTGATAATAGTAACGTTTTGGCACAGTTTACATTATACTGTCCACAGGAAGATGATGCTTCCTATCGTGAAATGATTATCGCACGAAGAATCAGTAATATACAGCGATATGTCGAATCATGCTTGCCCTCCGGAGGCCAAATTTCCTATAAAAGTGGGCAGCAAAACGATATTGTCAACGCCCAAAGCATGCAGGGAAACGTGGTATACGTTGAATTATTTCCAAAGAAATAACATTCTGTAGAATAAGTTGTTGTGGAGCTTTATCGTTCGCTGAGCCTAATAATTTCGAAAAAAAATTTTGTCAGAATAAAAAATAGTTGTATCTTTGCACCCGTTTTCGAGAGGAGATAATCACCATCGGAACAAAACAAGTTCGGGGCGTGGCGCAGTTGGCTAGCGCACTTGCATGGGGTGCAAGGGGTCGAAAGTTCGAGTCTTTTCGCCCCGACTTAGAGAAAGGAAGGAGTCATATTTTTGACTCCTTCTTTTTTGTATATATATTTTTTCGTTGCTGAACAATATATTGTCTGTTGTTGCGTTATCCACGAAACATAAAAATCCATCACTATGAAGAAATTTTATATCCTATTGATCGCCATGTGTTTGACTGCTGGTGCAGCTTATGCCCAGAGCAACGACTCCATCGAGCGTGCCAAACAACAGGAAGCACTGCTGAAACAGCAGCAGAAAGAACAGCAGGAATTGCTCAAGCAGCAGCAGAAAGAACAGGAAGCTCTGCAGAAAGAGCAGCAGAAAGCCGCCCAGAAAGCTCAGGAAGAGCGCATAAAGGAGCAGCAGAAACTGCAGAAAGAACAGCAGAAAGAAGCTGAGAAAGCCGCCAAGAAGGAGCAGGACCGTATTAAACGCGAGCAGGTGAAGGCCGAGAACAAGGCCAAAGCCGAGCAGAAAAAAGCCGAGAAAAAGCGCAAACGCCAGGAGCATTATGCCGCCTGGGGCCGTCATCCTAATTTCACCGCCGACCCCTACGTCAGCATCGTTTCCGCCCGTCGCATCTACACCAAAAACAGTCTTTACAATAGTGTGGGTGCCAACGTGGGTGTCGTCTTCGACTATCACCGCCCCATTGCCAAGCGTTGGGACTTCAACGTCGGTGTCGGCTATCGTTTCACGTACCTCACTTATAGCCACCTCTTCAACCAAGCCGACGTGGACAAGGGTATCACCCTCAACTCTTTCGCTGGCAAAGAGCAGTCGAGACAGTACAGCACCATCTTCGTTCCCATCAAGCTCAGCCACATCAACAAGGACAATGAGCACGGCTGGTATATTGGTGTCGCTCCCGGATTCAATTTTCCGAAACTGACTGCCGAAGGTGCAAAGTTCAACCAGTTCCGTGTTGATGCCAGCATCGGCACCCAGAGTCGCTGGTTCATCTTCTCCCCCGGTACCGAGATCTATTTCAACCTGTTGCCCACCTATACATCAGGCAATACGAAGATCCACGAATTCGGTATCCGCTTTGTTCTGTAAACGTTTCCGTTTTCATATCACGGAGCCTCGCAGTGATGCGGGGCTTTTTTTTATCCCAATTCGGTTGTTTAAACCCCAATCGGCCATTAGGCCGTCTTCTATAATCGGATGTAGTCCCTTGTCCGTACGCTGTAGCGTCCTTCCCTATTTGTTCGTTTTTACTTCTTTGGCCGCTCGTTGTCCGTCAGGGTGACGGACAACGAACGAACAACTGTTTTTTGAAGCTGCTTCATTGATACAACGATGATACAACTCGGAATATACTTAACGCTAGTTCAACCCAATGACCCATTCGGGATAAAAAAATGATATATTTTTTTGTCTTCGCACAATAATAGAATTAAAATGTCGTTATGGAACTAAAAATTTAGTTATATAATTAATTTTGTATCATGAGTAAGGTATTTTTGTTGTGTGCATTGTTTAGTTCGGTTCTAGCTTTGACTGCTTGCGACAGTGGGAGAAATCTTTCTCACCGACTGGATAAGCTGCCGGGCAAGGCAATGCTGCTCACGGAGGCGAAGGAGCGGGGTATTACGCTTGAAGCCATGGAGACGCTTTATCCGAGTGGCTTGCCGCTTTTTGGCGACAGTGTTCCGGCCGGTTATATGCAGGCTTGGACCGGCTTCTTTCAGGGGCTGGTGGGCGAGATGCGCAAATCGGGTATGGAGTGGAGTGAGCCATATCGTTTCTGGGGGAGGGCATATTTTGCGCCTGGCGGGACGGTTGACCATTTTTTCTATCAATGGGTCGGCAAAGCGAATGGCAATCCGTCGGAGGAATGGGATGGACAGTTCCGTGCCGTGCTGGAATGTTATCTCGATACTTTTTGTTTCGAGTATCCGATGAAAGGGCGTTTTGCCCAGTGTGGAAGTGTGGTACTTAAGCCGGCAGAATGATATTTTGAATAAACATAATAATACATAGTATATGGAAACAAAAGAATTGACAAAGGCCGAAGAGCAGGTGATGCAGGCGATTTGGGCCGTCGGACAGGGGTTCGCCAACGAGATTGTGGCGGCAATATCGTCGCGACCGAATGGGAGCAACGATGATTCAGATGCCATCGAGGAGCCCAAACCCGCCTATAATACTATCCTTACAATAGTAAGGATACTGGAGAAGAAGGGTTTTGTGGCTCACGAGACCTTCAACAAGGCGAACCGCTATTATCCCATCGTCAGCCGCGAGGAGTACTCGGGGCAGATGCTGGGTCGCATGGCGAGGAATTATTTCGGGTCGTCGTTCCGCAGCATGGTGTCGTTTTTGGTCGACAAGAAGGCGGTGACACTCGAGGATCTTGAATCATTAACCAAAGAGTTAGAGAAATGATACGCTATCTGTTTTTTGCCGTAGTAGGCACTGCTTTGTTCTGGGGGCTGTACCGCTTGCTGTTGCGGCGTGAGCATTGCCTGAATGTGAACCGTTTCTTTCTGTTGTCGACTTTGGCGCTGAGTTTGGTGTTGCCGTTGGTGCATCCTCAGGTTGCCGTTGTTGCGCCTTCTGCTGGGTGGGGTGGCGGCTATCTGCTGGAGTTGCCTGCACCTGGACAGTATGCTCCGGTGGACGTTGTGCCGCAGCCAGTGGTTGGGGAAAATGTGGCGGTGGCCCGTAGTTTGGACGTGTGGACGGTGTTGGGCGTGATTTATTGGGCTGGGGTAGCGGTGAGTGTGCTTTTGCTGGCAGTGCGTTATGGTGTGTTGTGGCACACGCTGCGCAGGTACACGTATGTCCGTCAGGGGCGTTTCCATGTGGCGGTGACCGACGACGAGGAACCCTCGTTCTCTTTCTTCCGCTATATTGTAGTGGGTCGCGGTGGCATGAGCGATGCCGAGTTGCAGCAGGTGCTGTGCCACGAAAGGTTGCACGCCGCTCAGGGTCACAGTTGGGACAGGCTGGCGGTGCAGCTGGTCTGCTGTCTGCTGTGGTTTGACCCGTTTGTGTGGCTGTATGAGCGCGATTTGTGCGAGGTGCATGAGTATCTGGCCGACGAGGCGGTGCTGCGGCAAGCTGATGAGGGGTCGTACAAGCGTTATCTCGCTCTGCTGTATTGTCAAATTTCTGGGATGAAGTATGTCCCGATAGTCAATAGTTTTCATTTTTCAACAATCAAAAAACGTATTACCATGATGAAACAACCTAAATCCCACAAAGGGTGGGTCAAGGCGTTGGTAGCCTTGCCAGTGGCAGCTTTGCTGCTCTTTGCCAATTGCAAGAACCAAGAGCCTGCGCAGGAACAGGCGGCTATCCCCGACGGCAGGTATGAGGTCTCACCGTTCATCGAAACCTACCGTGACGGACAGCTGGTGGAACGCGAATTTATGGGGGTTATTATTCCTCTCGACTCTGTAGGCGAACACAAGGAGTTTGCCGATTCGGCCGAAGCGGTCCGCTTTAATGTCAATATACATGAAACGGTGGCGAAGTCGAGCCGTGTGACCGCTATGATAAATCTTGACGACAGCACAGTTAAATGGTACCAGGTGGCATGGAATGATGAGGAGGAGATGTTGGACTGGTTTAGCAAGGAGGACAATGGTCCATTCTCGCTCGCCGAGTACCCAGGTGGCTTCGAGGCCATGTCTGCCTACATTTCCAAGTCGGTTGTCTATCCCGAAAAGGCTAAAGCCGACGGGGTGGAAGGCAAAGTGTTTGTGCAGTTTATTGTGGAGAAAGACGGTAGCGTGGGCGATGCCACGGTGTTTCGTGGTGTGAGCCCCGAGTGCGACGAGATGGCTTTGCAGGTGGTGAAAGCCATGCCGAAGTGGAAGCCCGCCACATTCAAGGGCAATCCTGTGCGGTCTAGGTATATGCTGCCTATCAATTTCAAGTTGCAGTAACCTATATGCGGTGGCTTGCCATTTTCATCTCTTTGACACTGCTCTGCTGCGGCTGCGCCTCGGTGCAGCCGCAGTTGGAGGGCGGCAGCGCCGTGGAGGTGGCACGGGTGCCGGACAAGGTGTTCAGGAATTACCTGATAGAGCAGGGCTATGTGAAGCCCTACAAGCGTTCAATGCGCCGCTTTGGCTTTTTGGTGCCACGGAGTGAAGTGGTGGAACGCACCGCGATGGGCAGGGCATTACAGTTGCTGAATGTGCATAATATGGGCATACAGTCGTTGCAAGGGGTGGAGATGTTCGACAGCCTGGTGGTGCTGATATGTAGCGAGAACCCGTTGGACAGCGTGGACTTGAGCCACTGCCCGAGGCTGAAGCAGTTCAGCGCCATAGAGACTCCGCTAAAACGGATAGACCTGAGCCAATGCCCGCAGCTGAAGCTGGTGGAGGTGAGCTATACGCAGTTGCAGCAGCTGGATGTGAGCCACAACCCCTTGCTGGAGGAGATTTACTGCATCTTCTCGCCGGGTATCACGGCTATCGACATCAGCCATAATCCCCATCTACAGGTACTCTACATCCGTGAGACGCGCATCCGCGAGGTGGACATATCCGCCAATAAGGCTTTCCGCGAACTGCACGCCCTCGACACTCCATTGGAGACCATCATTGTCACCGTTGACCAGTTGGACAGGGTAAGTGCCTCGGTGGAGGACTCGGTGAAGGTGCATATACTGCCTGAAAAAATAGACTGAAGAGTTTCTTTTCTCGGGTGGAGCGAAGGGCGGCCGTTGGGTGGTCGTGGATAAGTGATTGCTTGAATGTGTTTATGCTTGAGTAGTTGGCGCAGTCAAATCACTCAATCACTCAAACACTCAAGCAATCAGACAATCAGACAATCAAGCAATCATTATAAGACCTCTTCGAGGAGCCACATGCGGGTGCTGTTGGAGCCTTTGAGGAGGATGGTGCAGCCGGTGGGCGGTGTTTGCCGCAGGCTTGCTTTGGCGGCTTCGACATCGGGGAACCATTGGAGGCCGCTGTATGCGGGGTTGTCGGCCACAAAGCCGAATTCTTCGCCTACGAGGATGGCTTGGATGGGGGAGTCGGCAAGGCGGTCGGCGATGGCCTTATGTTCGTTGGCACTTTCGGCTCCCAGTTCGCGCATGCTGCCGAGGATGGCCATCTTGTTGGGCATGGGCAGTGCTTCGAGGTTGTCGAGCGCCACCTTCATGCTCGAGGGGTTGGCGTTGTAGCAGTCGAGGAAGAGGGCGTTGCGGGCGGTCTGTTTGTATTGCGAGCGTTTGTTCGAGGGCTCGTATTGCTCGATGGCCTCCTTGATGTCCCACGGCTCCACGCGGAAATGCAACCCCACGGCCACGGCGGCCATGCAGTTGTCGAAGTTGTAGTTGCCCAGTAGGTGGGTGCGGACATTGTAGACGTTGTCGGACACTTCGAAGTAGAAGTGCATATAGGGGTCGCTGCCCACAAGGGTGCCGCGAGTGTCGGCGTTGCCGCTGCCGTAGGTGACGGTTTTCAGACCGCATTGGGCAGCCTGTGCGGTGAGGATCTCGTTGTCTGCATTGACGAAGGCGGTGCCCCCTTTGGCGGAGAGGTGGCGGTAGAGCTCGGTCTTGGTCTGGATAACCCCTTCGAAGCTGCCAAAGCCTTCGAGGTGAGCGCGGCCCACGTTGGTGATTAGGCCGAAGTCGGGGTCGGCAATGTGACAGAGGTCGGCAATCTCTCCCGGGTGGCTGGCCCCCATCTCTATGATGGCAATTTGTGCGTCGGCGGGGATGGCAAGGAGCGTGAGGGGCACACCGAGGTGGTTGTTGAAGTTGCCGGCTGTGGCGTGGGTTTGGTAGCGTTTGGCCAAGACGGCGTGGACAAGCTCCTTGGTGGTGGTCTTGCCGTTGGTGCCGGTGATGCCTATGAAGGGAATTGAGAGTTGGCGACGGTGGTGTGCGGCAAGCTGCTGCAGGGTGTCGAGTACGTCTGGCACCACGATGCAGCGGTCGTCGACTTTGTATTGAGGGTCGTTGATGACGCATAGTGCGGCGCCCTGTTCCAATGCCTGGGGCGCGAAGGCGTTGCCGTCGAAGGTCTCCCCCTTGAAGGCGAAGAAGAGGCAGCCGGGGGTAATCTGCCGCGAGTCGGTAGTCACTTGCCGACTCTGAAGATAGGTTTGATATAGTCTTTCTAACATATCCATTGCTTGATAAGATAAACGGATTGCGTGATAATCCACTTTGTTTTGCCTTGCAAATATACATAAAATTCATAACATAAACGCTGGCGGGTAAAAAAAAACATTTACAACACGAATTATCACGAATTTACCATCAATTGATTTATGGATAATCTACGGCAATTTGTGTTTCCCCCCAGAAGAAAGGCACGAAATTGTCCTGAAAAAAGGGGAAAGAACGACAATAAGTGTTTTTTTTTGGTACAAAATCATTTTTCGGGTGGTCTCCGCTTCCCATGATAAACAAAAGAGAGTCCTTGCCACTTCGGCAGGGACTCTTTTCTATCTACCAGATTCCATTGCATATACCACGACTTAACATTTTGCTAATAACATTTTGTTAAGTCAGAATTTTGTTGTATATTTGCAGTAGAAAATAATGAAGAAGAATATGGATAACCCTTTTGTTTTCAACGGATACGCGGGTGCGGAGTATTTCTGCGACCGCGAGAAAGAGTTGGCAGAACTGCAAAGATTTGCCGAAAACAATGTCAACGTCACCCTCATCGCACAACGGCGTATGGGCAAGACGGGACTGATATTTCGGCTGATGGATGAGTTGGCGAGCGTCGGGAGCGAGATTAAGCCTATCTATGTGGATATATTTGCCACACGCAATCTTGCCGAATTGAACCGCACGTTGGCCACCGCCATACTGAAAGCCTTCCCCGAAGAATCGTCCGTGGGGAAAAGATTCTTGGGCATATTGAAAGGATTGCGGCCGTCGTTTGGGGTTGATCCGCTGTCGGGGTCTCCACAGGTGCAGTTCACCTATCAGAACCAGACAGAAAAGGAGCATACGCTGGAGGGGCTGTTGGACTTCCTGGAACAGCAACAGCAGCCGGTATTGTTGGCCATTGACGAATTCCAGCAGGTGAGGGAGTACGACAATGAGAATGTAGAGGCCTTGTTGCGAACCTATATTCAGCGGCTACACAATGTGCGGTTTATCTTTTGTGGCAGCCGCAAGCACCTGATGACCGACATTTTCAGCAATCCAAGCCGACCGTTCTTTGCCAGCACCCAGTTCCTCGGACTTGAGACCATAGCGGCTGAGTCGTATGGCAACTATATCACAAAGATGTTTACGGCGGGTGGGAAAGAGATTGATGCCGAAGCGGTGGCGCAGATAATGCAGTGGTCGCGACGGCATACCTATTATACACAGCGATTGTGTCACGAGGTGTACGACCTCCCTGTGAATCATATTGGCATCGACGAGGTGAACGGCTGTTGCAACACTTTGCTACGGCTGAATGAGCCTTATTTCCTGCAATACAAGCAGCTGCTGACGGCAGGGCAATGGAACTTTATGATTGCGCTGGCCAAAGAGGGAATTGTGGAACAACCCTACGCCACGGCTTTTCTAAAGAAATATGACGTGGGTGCCACCGCAGTGGCGCGGAGACAACTGCAGACACTGATAGACAAAGACTTGGTGTTTGCCGAGACCACCAAGGAGAAGACCTACTATGCTGTCGCCGACTTGTTCTTGATGCGTTGGCTGGAGAAGGAGTATTAGGCCGCGTATCCGCATGCATTATCATAAGGGTAGTGGTTTGAAAAAAAGTTGTATATTTGCAGCTGTAATTGATAGAACGATGGTAAATAAAAGTATAAAAATAGTTATAAATCAATTTATTATGAAGAGAATACATGTAACAATGATAGTCGGCCTGATGGCTGGATTAATGATGCTGGCTAGCTGTGAAAAAGAGTTCGGCACGGATGGCGACGGTGTGCTGCCCGGTTCATTCTCGGTGAGCGCCACGCGGCAGGTGCATTTCTCGCAGGGCAACCTGCAGTACAAGGCCAGCAACAATACTTGGCGATTTGCAGAGCACCAGTACGATTATGTGGGCAGTGCCAATAGTAAAATCAGTTCTACCTACAATGATTGGATAGACCTTTTTGGGTGGGGTACCAGTGGATGGAACAGCGGGGCGGGTTGCTACGAGCCTTGGTCGACCAGCACTTCATGGATGGACTATTATCCGGGTGGCTCCAACTCCATTGGCCTGACGGGAGCTTACGCCGGGGCCGACTGGGCATGGTACAATGCCATCAGAAACGGTGGAAATACAGCCCACTGGTGGCGCACGCTCACCCATGATGAATGGGATTACCTGCTAAACACCCGCGCCGAGGCTGCTTCCAAACGCGGCACTGGCAATATTGACGGTGTGGGCGGACTGATTATCCTGCCCGACAGTTGGACGCTGCCTTCGGGCTGTCCTCAGTTCAATCCTGGTCTTGCATCGAGTTATAGGGATTGGTCACGCAACAGCTACACCTATGCCCAATGGACCCAGATGGAGGATGCCGGTGCGGTGTTCCTGCCTGCCGCTGCCCGCCGCAACGGCACGACTGTCTATGATGTGGGCAGCGACGGGTACTATTGGGCGTCCACGCCCTACAATGGGGGCGACGCGTACAGCATGTACTTCCAGAGCAACGAGCTCCACGCCGCAGATAGATACAGTCGCCACAGCGGATTGTCTGTACGTCCCGTTCGGGATATAAGATGAAACGCTCAACTGAATTGAGAATTTAGAATTGAGAGTTGAGAATTATCGCACGACAGGTCTCAATTCTCAATTCTCAACTCTCAATTCTCCACGACTTAACTTTTTGCAAATAATATTGTGTTATGTCAGGTATGCCATAATCCCAAATCGGTTGTTATAATATACCTATTCGAAATCTCCTATGGAGAATATGTCTGTATAACAACGTGATATGCTATTAAACGAAAGCCCCTACGGGGCAGGGATTTTCCCCATACTTTGCACGATTCGGCAGGTACTCCGTAGGAGTTTTCGCTTAATAGCCAACGACATACCCCTCCCAATGATACTCCGTAGGAGTTTTCGGTTTCCTAATGACCGATTTGGGTTTAAAACGTGAATGTGTTATCACGCTATTGTGTAAGGATAACACAAGGGCGTAATAACACATTCACTGTTTGTAGGCAAGTTATTTGTCGGCGCGGAACAGCGGCCGCAGGGGATTGTTGACCGTCCCTTGCCGGTCACCGTTGTAGAACGGGAACTCGACATCGCCGTAGAAGATGTTCTTCAGCACGGCGGAATAGTAGCGCAAGGTGACATGGCTGTTGAGGCTGGGATTGGGGGAGGTGATGTAGACAAAGAAGAGGTTGCCTGTAGGCTTGGCCACACCGACACACCCGTCGTCACAGAAAGCCCCGACCATGTCGGCGGTGTCGACATGCCAGTTGTCGCCAATCTGAGGATAGGTGAGAGAGAGGTCCACCTCGACGACGGCGGTCATGCTGCTGCTGTAGTCGTAGTTGGGTCTGACAAGCCAATTGGGTGCACTGAAATTGCCTGTAGGTATGTCAGGATTGTCGGGCGTGATGGGGGCGGTGACGTTCTCCTTTTGGCAGCCCGTGACGATAAGCCCCATGAGGGCAATTAGGATGATTATGCTCTTTTTCATTTCTTTATCAGTTTAAGGGTTGTAACAGTACCGTTGTAATTGATTGATGCAAAGTATATGCCATCGGGGAGTGCGGCGCAGTCGGTCCACATCAGCTGTGGCGCCGGGCCTTCGAGTGAGGCCACCTGCACGCCCTGCACCGAGTAGATGCGGATGCTCATCTGTGCGTCGAGCGGAGCATGAGTGTCGGTGACTGCGAAGGTGACACGGTCGGTGAAGATGGAAGGCAGTGCCATCACAGCGGGTTTGCTTTCGTCCGAAGGCTCGAGGGCAAGCATTACGGGTTCGCGGAGCGAGCCGAAATGAGCGTTGGGCTGGTAGGGAATCCGTGTGGAGGCGATGCCTGTGAGACCGTCCTCCTGCTCAAGCACGAACGACACCTGACCGCTATGGTCGGAGCCGATGGTGATGAAGAAAAGGGTGTCGTCATCCACCACCTGGGGCTGGGCAACCGCCGAGAGCGTAGCGCCAACGTAGGTCAGCACTCGTGTGCACTGGGCGGGATGCTCGACGGTGGCAATCATCGTCATGTTGGTGGAATGGGAACTGGTGAATCCCGACGCAGTCGCACCTTTGGTGCTGCACTTTGAGCTGCCCTTATAGTTGTTGTGGTGGTAGGTGAATGACACGGGGTCATTGCCGATGCGTTTGAGCAGGTAACCCTCGCCGGGATACAGGGCACTCAGCGAGCCTTCCCATCGCTGGTTCTCGGAGTAGACAGCGAAGCTGTGCTGGGACTTGACGATGTCGCCCACAGTGGCGTGGTCCACATAGTCGGCCATGGCGTTGGTGATGTTGTCCTCGTAGGTGAGGAGGTAGGGCAAACTGTTCCATCCATGCGAGATCTGGATGGTCCGCTCGGAGTCGGTTGTGATGCGCTGTCCTACCACTTGGGTGTTGTAGTGGTCCATGCCGGTTTGGATCATGTACGTCTGTTTGTAGTTCACGTTTGAAAGCGAGCCCACCCAATGGGCGCCGTCGTATTCGGCGAACTTCATCTCGGAAGCCGACTTAATCTGGTCGCCGATGGAGAAGGGTTCGTTGGTGAAGAACAGGTCGTCCAATTCACCCTCATGGTCGGGGATGATGTTGAAGGAAATCCAGTTCCATCCTGTGGAGAGGTTGAGGTTCTGCACCTCGTTGGCATTGGTGGAGAGAATCACCGGTCTGAAAGGAGGCAGACCTGCCATCGAGTCGCTCTGGAAGATGACAGGCACCGACGACGATAGGTTGAAGATGCGACCTGTGCTGGACTCCCACAGTCGGAAGGAGACAGGTAGATTTTGCGAGTCGTCGTTGCCGTAGATAGTCATATAGACGTAGCTGGCATTGGTCTCCTCTTCGAAGGAGATGTGGCTTTGTCCCACAATCTCGTCGTCGATGATTGCCACTACAATATCCTCGGGATTGGTGTCGTAGACGCCATCTACCACCACCTGTCCCCTGAACGACATCTGGTGGTCGAAATCCTTGATGTTCAACGTTGGCCAGGGGCATTTGGCTTTCACCTGGATGTAAATCTTCAACGGTTCTGCCAGACCGTTTTCATCCGTCAGGTAGATGATTTCGGCATAGGTGCCGATGGGAATGTTCTTGTCCAGTATGAGCTGAAGGGTGAGCGACTCCTGCGGGTCGATGCTGCCGTATCCTTGGCTCACGCTCAGCCAATCGGGTTCGCCGTCGATATAGTACTGATGGCGCTTGCCGCTGGTGTTTCTAATCTGTACAGGGATGATGTAGTCGGTAGTGGCGCGGTCGTAGAACACTTCGTTGATGCTTTCGGAGTCCCATACGAGGGTGTTCTTGTTGACATACACCTGCCACATGATGGGGCTGACGGTGCGGTTGCCGTTCATGTCCTCGACATTGCGGACGGTGAGGTAGATGTTGTTCTTGTTGATTTCGCGGTCGAGCATGTTGATGTTGATCAGCAGCTCGTCGTAGTTGAACGACCAGTCGAAGTTGATTTTGGTCAGCAGGTCGCGCTCGCGTACCGGTGCATGGATGTTGCGGTCGGCCATGTCGGCCAGGGTGGTCGAATCGGGGGCAAGGACCAGAGGTTGAATCTTGTTGACGACGGTACCGTCGGTGGTCTTGAAGATGCGACGGTTGTTGACGGAGAAGATTTCCTCCATAATGCCGCTGGTGTTCTCTCTCTGTTCGGAGAAGGAGAGCATGCCCACCAGCCCCATCTCGTCACCGAAGGGTGAGATGTTGTCGAAGGTCTCGATGAGGCTACGCGGCAGCGCTTGCTCGAAGATGGCCAAGTCGTCGATGTTGCCGGCAAAGGTGCGGGTGAGGCCGTAGGCGTCGCCGCCCAGCACCATCACACCGCTCAACCCGCTCAAGGTGTCGGTGGCAAAGGTGTTCACCATCTCGCCGTCGATATAGATAGAGGCGTTGTTGTAGGTGCGGTTCACTGTCAGCACATAATGGTGCCACAGGCCGTCGGCATACCTGCCGGAGGTTTGCTGTGTCATCCTGTTGTTGTGGAACACCACCCGTCCGTTCTCAAGGGCGATAAGGGTGCCTTTGCTTGCACTTGTCCAGCCGGCGGAGAAAAGGGCGGCGTTGTATTCGGTGGTGCGGAACCAGAACATCAGCGTGTAGTCCTGAATGGCGGAGCGCGAGAGCACGTTTTGGTCGAGGGTGACGGTTTGAGTTCCGTCCATGTGGATGGAGATTCCCGAGGGGGTGGTCCAGTTGGCACCATGCATTGTCAGTGCTGAGCCGTTGGCTATGTCGTGGAGTATTTCACCGCGTCCCTCGTTCATGGGGTAGTAAGCGGCCAGCTTGTGCTCATAGCCAGTGAGGCGTTTGAGGTGTGTCTGGACAATTTCGTCGGACGAGATGGCCTTGAGCCACAGACGTGCCTCCAGCATATTGCCCTTGTATCCATGTCCGAATGTCAGGGGGGCGGAACCCGTGTAGGAAGGTGTCACCAGTATGTCGCTGTTTGGGTCGGTCACGTTCTGGGTGCCGACATAGAATTCCACCTCATTGGTAATATTATTGTAGGTCATCACCACGCGGGTGAAAGACGTCATCGGTTCGAGAGGGAGGGAATGAACGGTATAGTCGTCGATGGTGCCATACAACCGATACCTGTTGCCGTCAGGCATCAGGCCGAACGAGATGCCGCCGTTCTTGGTGGTATGTCCGAAGAGCTCTTGCTGGCGGTTGGCGGCGGAAGCATCCGGCTTGACCATCATGTCGATGGAGAACGATTTGGCGGCCAGCACACGGGTGACGGCGCTGGTTGCCTCGCAGTTGGGTGTACCGTCGAAGTATACCGATGTCGAGGAGGCAATCCCTGACCGGTTGGTGACCCCCAGCAACTGGAAGTTGTTGTCCTCGTCGAGATAGTTGCCCGCAATGGGCTCGTTGAAGCGCAGGCGGCAGTAGTCCCCCACGCCCAGGATGCTGTTGGCCGGCAGAGGCTCGCCGAAGACGCGCGGACAGCGGGTGTCCTTTATGCCGCTCATCACTTCCGACGACCGCGAGATGAAGCCGCTGCCATGACGGCAGAAACTGACGGCGCGCAGGTCATAGCGTTGCTCGATGGGGTCGCGTTCGCCATAGAAGCGGATGTTCTCAATGCTACCGCCCTTAATCATGTCCTTGTTGCCGCTGGCAGCCAGATAGAGGGCGCTGTCGGCATAGTAGGAGCATATATTCACCCATCCGTCGTCACTCTGTGTGGACAGTTTGTATTGTAGCTCTATGTGGTCGAATCCCTTGTAGTTTACATCATATCCGTTGATGGTGACGGGTAGGTAATAGCCCACCGAGTCCATTGGAGACAAAGTGTTCATCACCCAGTTATTGTGCGGCGCGGCAATTTCCACATTGCACGACACAGGCACGAAATGCACCGAGAACTGGGCTTTTCCCTTGGCTGATGCCACACAGGTTGAACCCAGTTCGATTACAAGGTCCTCGAAGTCGTAGCCGTCGCCGGCATACACCTCCATGGTTTTCACCACTACTTGCCCCCTGGTGAGGGTGATGATGCGGCCGTCGGTGAGGGGCATGCCGTCGATATACACCCTTGCCCCATGGGGGTTGCTGAGGTCGTTCATCTTCAACTTGAACTGGATGGCTCCTGTGGCTCCTGGCCCTGTTGTCGCCTCCACTTCGTTCGACAGATAGATTGTAAACACCGCGGGTCTGTCGGCAGGAACATTGCTCCGCTCGTGGACATTGATATCCACCTTGGGGTTCTCCAGTCGCAGCGACCCTGCGGAGAGGGGCATGGGGGGCTCGTAGTAATGCGTGCTGTCGGCCACCTCGCAGGGACACTTGGTAGCGCCGCCCTGGAGGAAGTAGACGAGAGAGCCATACAAAAACTCGTTATCATAGTCGGTTTCGTCCGCCAAAAATTCACGTGTATGTGCCGACTGTTGGTTGAAATAGAAATCGTCCTTCGGCTTCCGTATGCGGAACACCGACACATCCATATTGCTATAGGCGTCAGGTACCAGCGAGAAACCTGCCGTGCGGGTGTGGGTGGTTTTCTCTACAGGGTCTTGGTTACTGGTCCAATCCAGAATAGGAGTAATGTTGAATTCAAGTGTGCTGCCTGCCCAACTGCTGAGGAATTTCATGGGGCTAGCCTCTGGTGCACCTTCACCCTCTTGACTTTGGCTATTATCTATTACATGTTGGAATTGTTCCATCAGCCTCTGTCCTATACCCTTGTCAAACCGACGGAACATAGTAACCAAATTGGAGGTGCTGACATTGAGTCCAGGATAGTTGAAATAGACGTGGAAGGCTTCGCTGTAGGAATAATTGTTAGTGACGTTGACAGTGGTACCGTTGCTGATGGAGTAGTTGGCCACCGTTTCGCTAGTGTTATTGTGGATGGCCGACACTTTTTCAGCCTCGTTCATCAACAGCAGCGCAACCCAGTTGGTAATTGCCTTGTTGATGCTTAGCACTTCGTTTGTGAAGACTAGCGTATCGAGATCAGGTTTCACTATCTTGTAATAACCTTCATCTGACCAGTTCGGGTTGTCCGGAGTCACCCTGCTCCAGTACACTGCCTTGTGTTGTTCATTCGCTATGTTTTTCGCTGTAGCGCTGTCGCATGTCAGCAACAATGCGTCGCGCTGCATCTCCAACTGGGGAATGATGTTGTTCTCAATATGGCTGTGCGTATAGGCAAACGTCGAGGCTAAATATGGTCCTATCTCGATCTCGCTGCCTATAGCCAGGTAGTAGCGCTTGCCATCGGCGTCCACGCCTTGTGCTATGGTGTTCATGCTCCCGTTAGCACTGCGTGCCGAAAGGGTGGCATACGTAAGCGAGTCGATGGGCTGCAAGGCATCCACTTGTTGGAAGTATACGTTCTGCACTGCTCCGATGTATACATCGGCATCCTGGCCCACATTGTAGGGACTGTTGCTGGTGGTGATGCGTTCGTTGGTCTTGAATGTATAATTGCCATCATGCTTGTAGTGATAGCTTGACTGGACAGGAAAGGCAAATGATCTGGCGCTGCTGATGTTGTAGTTCAGACCAGCAAAATTGCCGCCGCCTGCACCGATGTAAGCCCCCATGACGGAGGAAGCTTGGCTTCCGACTGTAAAGCCGATATTGATACCGAACTTGAAGTCGTTTGAAACAGTATAACTATACGAATACTCTGAGCCTGCCTCGATAAAGGCCGACGAGCCGCTGCCCGGTGGGTCGCGCAGCACGTCCAGCAGCATAATTGTGCCGTGGGAAGAGGTGGTGGTTCCTGTCCCGGTATTGCGGTGTCCGGTCACATACCCTCTCACGGCTTGCAGCTCGACATATTCTCCCTCGCTCTCTACCGAGAGGTCGAGCACACGCCTCACATTCTCATCATCGCGCACAAACGACACATAATCGACGGGGATGGTGAAATCGGCCTGCCCCAAGCTGTCAAGCTCTTTGGTGATAACCTGAGTATTGGTTGCATCGTGCATCCCATTATATATCTTCAGTGTTCCGCCTTTGATGCGCACTTGGTCGTGAGCCTCTTCGGGGTCGTTGTTGTAATAATAGTCCTCGTGGGCATAGGCGCGGAAGTCGTAGTTGTCTGTAAGGAACACGGGTGCTCCAAAAAGGTAGTGATAATTCCCGTTGCTGTCTTGTGTGGCAATGGGTATGTTGAGATTATTATTTAGAATGTTGATTCGCTGAATGCTCAGTTCGCCAAAGTAGTCCACTTCCATGCCATAACGCAATTGCTTGCACGTAATGTTGATGGGACTGCGGTAGGTGAGCCTGTACTCGGCATTGTGGAGGGTATAAAGGCTATCGCTTTCGTGCCATACGGTGTCCTGGCTCCCGGCGGTGTTGCTGAGGTCTATGGTCTCGCTTGTCCTGCCGTGCCCGAAAAGGGTGGAATAGCCCTGTGCGTTGGCTTGGATTACTTTGTACCGCACGGGGAAGAGGTCGGCGCAGTACTCGCCCGTTGCAGGGTCAGGCTCAATAACAATGCGCCGCGACTGGTAGTGTACACGGGTGAAACCTGAAGTGTCGGTGGAGCCCGTGTCGTTGTACACAAGGTGGGGTACAGTATATTCCAGGGTATCTCTTGTCAGGTCGCTGGGTATGCGGACAATGTAGCTCACGTTGTCGCCTTCCAGTTCAAGCACTAGCTTTGTGTTGTCGCCCAAGTTGTTGTGCGATTCACCGAATCCCAATGGCAGCTGTCGTTGCAGCAGGCCACCGGCCACACGTCCTGCCAGCCTCACTTTGGTCTGGTCCCACAGCCGCACCCCGTCGAGTGGCGACTCCAGGGTTAGCACACTGTCGCCGTAGATGCGTACAAAACCGCCTTCGGCAAAATGATGGCCCTCTTTCACAACCTGCAGGGTGAAAGCGCTACTTTGCGGTACTCGCAACTCGAAATTTCCCGAGGCATCGGTCTTCAATGCCGAGTTGCCCAGTCTCACGATGTTGCCATTGAGCATCAGATTGGCATCACGCACGGGAATAGAACTGTTCTCGTACAGCACACGGCCTGTCAGCCGCACTGCCGAGATGTTGTCGAAGTCGATGTCGGTAACCAGACATCTGTTCAGCGACAGGTTTACCGTTGCCAAACCTGGTGCGGAGTGATTATAGTGGAAGGTGGCATGCTGCGAGGTGGGAGTGATGGCATACTCCTGATAACCGCTATACGGCAGGCTGTCGAACTGATAGAATCCGCGGTTGTCCGTCACCACTGTTTGCATCACAAGACTGTCGCTGGTGCGTGTCGCCACCACTGTGATGCCGGGGCAGGCAGTGCCGTCCTCATAATGCACCCGTCCGCTCACTCTTCCCCAGGGGGAGCGAGCACCGACTGTCTGACGGCTGTCGCTTGTGGTGACACCTTGGCAGGTATAGCGCATCGTTACGCGGTATTCCCACTCTGCGCTCACCGTCGGGTCGGCCGTTTCGTCCCGCCAATAGTTATTGGTGGTGGTACCCAACAAACTCCAGCCTTCAGTACTGTCAGGTCGTGTCTCCACAATGTAGTCGTCCACCCCTCCTTCGGTGGCAGACCACGTCAGCAGCACATGGTCTGGATATTCTTGGTTGGAGGCTGTAAGGCTGTTAAGGCCGGCAGCATCGGTAAAGTAGGGCGCCACACTTCCGCGCAGAGGTATCTCTTCAGGTACTGTGTTGTCGACACTGTACGTGGTTCGCAATCTCAGCACCATCCCGGTAGTGTCGTAATAGAACCGGTATCTGTAGTGTACGCAGGGTGTGGAAAGCTGATCCACAACATGCAGGATAATCGTTCCATCGTGGAAGGTGTCGTGTACCGGATGCAGGGCAAAGCGCTCCAGTAAAGCAATCACGGTGTCGGATGGTACGCGGATTAGCACCGTGTCATGCGTCTCGTCCAATATCTTTTCTATGCACACGGTGGTGCGTTTGTCCCAATAGTACGATGTGGTTCTCGGCGTCTCGAGGGTACCATCGCCCCAAAAGCCGTTAGGCATCTCAAAATACAAATGTGTCTTATGGTTGTTGGAAAAATCGTCGTCGGCCCTGAAGTAAAGTTTCTTCATGAATGGTATTTCGGCACGGATGAACGCACTGGCTTTGGCAGCGTAGGGGTGATTGTCCCATCCCCATACAGCTGCCGATGCTCGCCGCACACGATAGTATAGCTTTCTATTGTTGCTGGAATCCAATGGGTTGTTCAATACTGCTTCCGAGGAGTCGACATAGTGGTAGGTGGTATCCTGAAGCGAATCCCCTACACCCCAGGCGATGGGGATGGTGGCAATGGTCTGTGCATCGGTGAAGTTGCTGTCGTATGCCCGTTGTAGCTCGAACAAGTCGTTTGGCACAATATCGGTTTCGCTAGGCGTGTGGAACTTCCAGCTGATATCATGGTAACGCATGTCTTTGTAATACATATTCGAACGCTCGTCAAAATAAACGTAGTGATCCACTTGCATGTCGTATATCTTGTGGTAGGCCGGTATGTTCACCATGTTGGAACGTAGCCATTGCTTAACCACAGTTTCGCCTGTCGACATGCTGTGTCGTGTCTGCATGTTAATATAGAACCCCCTTCGTACCGAGTCGCGGCTGGGGACATAGATGAGTCCCGACTGGTCGGTGCAAGGAATGTTGTGGCTATTCCACGAAGTGTTGTATTGAAAGGTTTGCTGGAATGCGACATAGGGTACCGCCAACATGCCGTATCCGGCCACGCCGTATCCCGCTGCACCGTAGTTGGTTGAGGTGTAGAAAATGGGGTTCATCAACTGTGGCTGTTGGTCGCCGCCGCCACCGTCGAAAGTGCCTACAAGAAACTGGCTATTATCGTAGCTGGAGCCACCGCTTTGGTGGTAGACCGATTCAATTCCACTTTGGAACACATCATTTTGCAGGCTGTCGGGTAAATACCAGTCGAACTCCAAGTAGGTCAAATGGTCGCCATTGTCATTGCGGCGCAAATCCACAGAGTGCCATCTGCCGTCGGCGTTGAATGCTGGGTTGCTGCCGTCGTAACTGTTGGTCACCACCACAACGCCTCTGGTCACTTTCAACTGTGCCCATCCCTTGTCCCGCGGCCTGCCAGCCACGTTGCCGGGTTTGCATGTATCGTTGTCGGATGCATAATAGATGAAGTTGGGCCATGAACTGGTGTTGGCGATATGTGTCCAGATGCGTGAACCATCTCCGCCTTTTCCGGCATTGTAGTTGTGCAAAAAGCCTTCGGCAAAAACAAGAACTTTGTAGTGGATTTTGCCATTGCCCAGGGAGTAGGCATCGTAATTGCTTGCATCACGGAAATGGGAGGATCCGTACATCGGTGTGGCGTGCAGGGCTGCAGGCAGCAGCATGGTAAAAAGCACTGCTGCAAGGCATAGTAAACCTTTCGGGCCCCAGTTTCCACGGCCGCCGTTGCGGCGCGTGGGGTCATGATAATTGTTGCTCATAATTAATTGTATTGATTTGTTCGTTAATCTCGATTTTGAAATTGCAAATTTACGAATATTTAATAAACCACAAAGAAAAAAAGTAGTGCCGGCTCTATTTTTTCTTGTCTATATCCTGTCTCCATCCCTGCTGGGTGCGGCAGATTGACATTGGGAATCACAATTGAAATTATTTGAGTGAATAGTTTTTTTTTTGTACTTTTGTGATTGAAAAAAAGTGGCGAAGTCTGTGCGATTTTGCACGTATGATGTTGGATTTTAATATGGTATTAATATATGTTACAAACAGTTTTTGTAGGAATAACGGCACAACCGTGTACTGGGCAACCCCAGTATGTGGCCCCGTGCGTCACGGTGGTGCAATTTGCAGTGGAGAACGGTTTTACCGACTCGTACACAGAGAAACTCGGATTGACTGACGACGAAGGAGACATTAACTTGGAAAGTCGCAGCAATGATGGCGACAACTGGGGTGGTGTATCCGACAATTATTGGTTTTGATAAGTTGATACTTATCGCATTAAACATGAATAAGTTTATGAAAATGAAAAGCAAGATACAATACCTTTTCTTGGCAGGCATGATGCTGCTGGGCGGCGTGTTGGCAACCAGCGGCTGCCAAAAAGAGAACGACCGGGAAGGCATTCCCGAAGGGGCTGTCCTGATTACCGCTGAAGGCTTTGGCGGCATGGAGGGCGACAAGACTTCGGTGAGTGCCGAGAGTGTGGTTTGGGAGAACGGGGACAGGGTAAGCCTCAATGGTGCCGACTATACTGTCACGGTGAGTGAAAGCAAGGCTTACGTTTCGGGCTTCAGCAGCCCTGACGGCCCGTTCCGGGGCATTTACCCCGCAGGCTTGACGGCTGGCACCCAGACGGTGACAGTCCCGTCGCAGTATGAGAGCCATTACAACAACGGACGGCAAGTGTTGCATCTGCCCATGCTGGCTATGGCCGGCGCCCGTGCCGATGCTATCCGCTTCCGCCATGCCACCGCTGCGGTCCGTGTGCTGGTGAAGAACTCGCTGAACGTGGACGTGGTGTTGACGGGGGTGAGTGTGAGCAGTGAGGAAGGACAACTGTGCGGCACACGGGGAGTGACCCTTGGCGTGGGCACCCTCGCGGTGGCAGCCCAAAGCGGTACGATTGCAGATGAGGACAAGCAGGTGTCGGTGGTGTTGACCGACAGCCCCCTCTTGGCTCACGGTGGCAGCGACATCTTAGAGGTGCAGGTGCCCATTCTGCCCATTGCAGCGGGGGAAATGACCATCACAGTCTATGCTCACATGGCGGGTGCCGCCCCTGGTGCCAGAAACTTCACCTTCACCCATACGGCTTCGCACCCTGAGCTTGCCCGCAATGTGATGATGACGGCTCGCGTCAACCTCAGCACCGATGGGGGACGTACCACCGAGGACTCCAAAGGCCGCTTCTCGGTGGGGGAGAATAGTCGGGTGGTGTTTGCCCAAGGCAATCTGCAATATAACGCCTACGCAGGCACATTCCGTTTTGCACCGGAACAGTACGATATCATTGGCATCGACAACAGCCATGTCGCTTCCAACTATTCGGGATGGATAGACCTGATGGGCTGGGGCACCAGCGGCTACCAGGGCAGCAACCCCTGGCTGTCGAGCACCGTCGAGGCGGATTATGGCCCCACCTCCGGCAACATCGCTACGACACATTACGACTGGGGTGTGCACAACGCCATCGAGAAGGCTGGAGCTGCCGGCACCTGGCGCACCTTGACAAGCAGCGAGTGGTATTACCTGCTGTACACCCGCAGTGCAACCAAACGCTTTGCCAAAGTGGCAATGACGGTTGGCGGTACCCCGGTCAATGGGTTGGTCCTGTTCCCCGACAACTACGATTTCTCCGATGGACTTGTGTGCAATCAGGCCAACCTTGGATACAATGGTCAAGATGGGTCGAACGTGCTGACGATGAGCCTGTGGCAGCAGATGGAGGCCGAAGGTGCAGTATTCCTGCCTGCAGCGGGATATAGAGAGGGCACTCAGCCCGGTTCAGTGGGTGGTGCAGGCTTCTACTGGTCCTCGTCAAAAATCGGCGGCAGAGCACGGGCACTCCGCTTCGATGAAGGAGAAATGGTGCTCGACGGCTCTCCCGCCGTCTACTTTGGGTACTCCGTCCGCCTCTGCAGCGATATTTGACTTTTCCATTCCCGGACGAACACGAACGGCACAAACCGCAATTTGAATTGAGAAAACTGCTAAATTAAATAATGTCCCTTGAAAAGGGGCATTCGTGATACGGAGAGGGGTCGTTCAATCCTGCCTTGTTATGGTATCGTTATAGCATCGTTACTCGACATAATAACGGATAACTAGCCTGTAAGCAGGCAACATCGAGCCGGGATTGAACGACCCAAGTGGGTCGTGGCGTGCCGTCCGCTGAGACTTGCTATTCGGTGTAGACGATGAAGTGGGGGCGGGGGTCGATGGATAGGAGGCCGTTGTTGGCTTCGGCCTCGGCTTTGAGCACCCGGATGGCGTTCTCGTTGTCGACAAGGTCGTTCGTTATCAGTCGCGAGGTCTCGCACCATCCCACAAAGGGGTTGTGGAGGTGTGTTTCACGGTCTTCGCGGTCGGTGGTGGCCACGTAGTTGGTGGTGGCGACGGTGAGGGTGCGCGAAGCCCAGTCGGAGGTCCATTTCCCATTTTGGTAGATGGTGGTGCCGTCCTTGACAAGGGAGTGGAGGGCGTAGTCGTAGTAGGTTCTGCCCGAGCTGCTGGTGCTCTCCTTGCAGGTGATGTAACAGTCGATGCCTGTCATCTGGGTCAGCAGAATCCTGCCGGCACCGGTCATGGAGTATTCAAACAGCTGGAGCAGTTCGGCATAGGTGAGGCGGAACACATAGAGCTGGTTGCCGAAGGGAAACATGTCGTAGACATTGCCGACGGTGATGTTGCGCGAGGGCTGCCCGTCGAGGGTGAAGTAGGTGCGGATGTAGGTACGGTTGAGGAAGGCCACGTCGGCCTCGCTGATGCGTTGCATGATGTCGCCCATCCAGTTGCCCATGACCGAGGCACGTTGTCCGCTGCCGTCGATGAAGTAGTTGGAGGCATCGACGGTGATATGCCCGATGACCTGTTGTAAGTGCCCGGAAAGGTCGTTGAGGGCGTTGTCGGAGACGTTGAGGATGTCGTCGTCGAGGTCCTCGGCGTTCTGCCCAGCGAAGGTGTGGCGGTCGCGGGTGGCGTCGACATCGATGGTTTGCTGGTCGTTGACGCTTGTGAACGAGATGTTGCCTTCTTCGTCAACCCTGAATTGGAGCTGGGCATAGGCGTAGGCTTCGCTCTTCTTGCCAGCTTGCAGATAGGCGAGTCCCCAGCTGGTCTGCCCCGAAATGGTACGGTGGGTGTGGCCGCCAAGCACGAGGTCGACTACCGAGCTCTCGCCGAGGCGTTCCGCCGCCTTGTCGGCGGCACCGTGGGTGAGCAGGATGGTGGCGTCGCACTGCCCGGTGGATTCCAGCTCGGAGGCGAGGCTGTTGGCAATGGTGTAGTTCTCCTGGATGGTGTAGCCTTTGCCGGAGAATTGTGAGGCCATGATGCTCATGGAGTAGTCTTCGGCAAAACCGATGATGCCTATCTTCACGTTGACACTGCCGCCATTGGGATTGACAGCCGCCTTTTCCACAATGACGTAGTCTTTGGTGCAGGAAACGCGGTTGCCGTGCTGGTAGAGGTTTGCACAGACCACGGGCACCTCGTTGACGTGGTTGCGGCCGTTGTAGTCGTAGTCGAGCAGCGTGGCATCGGGGTCGACCATGTTCTCAAATCCCCAGTCGAAGTCGTGGTTGCCCAGTGCCACCGCATCGTACTCCATCTTGTCGAAGGAGACGTAGATGGGTTTGCCCAACTGGAGGTTGGAGATGGTGGTGCCTTGGTAGAGGTCGCCGCCGTCGAGCAGCAGGAGCCGTTCTTTCCGGTAGGCTCCGCCGTGGCCGCGGATGTCCTTCACCTTATCGGCGATGTATGCCAGCCGGTAATGGACGGTGTCGGTGGAGGCGTCGACAATGTGGCCGTGGACATCGGTGGTTTCGATGAGGGGCAGCAGGTAGTCGCCTGCGGCTGGTTTGAGGGGGTTGATGTCCTCTTTTTGGCAGGAATAGAACACTGTGGCCATGAGGGCCACAGGAATAAGTAGTCTGACTATTCGTTTCATTGTTTTGATTCTTTTGTGTTGTGAATGATTGTGCATCAGTGGGTTTTGTGGCAAGATGCCCATCGCTGATGCTGTAATTTCGATTGCAAATATACAGGTTTTTCCCGAATTACACATGAAAATAACATTGTTGAAGAAATCCTTCCTGCCAAAGGCTGGTGACGGGTGTCAGCAGGTGTTCTTGCTTGCGGTTGCTTTGTCATGAACTTGTCCATCTTGGGGTCCGATGGGGCTTCATTCCTGCACACATCTATGGCCACTTTTTGTCCCTCCATGTGGTGAGGGTGGAGTGGACTTTCGGTGGAGTTAGGGTGGAGACATTGTCAGCGTGTGAATTATTGCTTGAATGCTTGATTGTGTTATTGCTTGAATGCTTGATTGTCTGAGTGATTTGACCGCGCCAGCAACTTTCAATTCTCAATTTTCAATTTTCAATTGTTCAGGCAGGATTTGTTGTCGCGCACAATCGGGTGGGGTGACAATTTGTCAGTGGCTGTGGCAGGGGCAACTGTTGGCATGCTAGTTGATACTTAGGTTGTCGGACTCGCCCGCAAAAGGTGGGTCGGAAAATAAAGTATTAATTAACAAGAAAATAAAAAAATAGAATATCATGGGTAAAATCATTGGAATCGACTTGGGTACCACAAATAGTTGTGTATCAGTCATGGAAGGTAACGAGCCGGTTGTTATCGCCAACAGCGAGGGCAACCGCACCACTCCCTCGGTAGTGGGATTTATTGAGAACGGCGACCGCAAGGTGGGCGACCCCGCCAAGCGTCAG
Organism: Bacteroidales bacterium; assembly: GCA_017550405.1. Taxonomy (GTDB): domain Bacteria; phylum Bacteroidota; class Bacteroidia; order Bacteroidales; family P3; genus Colimorpha. Next base: position 1,007 of record JAFZPH010000006.1, on the reverse strand, counting down.
GCTATCACCAACCCTCACAACACGGTGTACAGTATCAAACGTTTCATGGGCGAGACTTACGACCGTGTGCAGAAGGAAATTGCCGCAGTGCCTTACAAGGTGGTGAAGGGCGACAACAACACACCTCGCGTGGACATCAATGGCCGCCTCTACACTCCGCAGGAAATCAGCGCTATCGTGCTGCAGAAGATGAAGAAGACCGCTGAGGACTACCTCGGCACCGAGGTGACCGAGGCCGTCATCACCGTCCCCGCCTACTTCAACGACAGTCAGCGTCAGGCAACCAAAGAGGCTGGCGAGATTGCAGGCTTGAAGGTGCGCCGTATCGTCAACGAGCCTACCGCTGCCGCTTTGGCATACGGTCTGGACAAGAAGGCTCAGGACATGAACGTGGCAGTGTTCGACCTGGGTGGCGGTACATTCGATATCTCCATCCTGAACCTCGGCGACGGTGTCTTCGAGGTGAAGAGCACCAACGGTAACACCCACTTGGGCGGCGACGACTTCGACCTGAAGGTCATCAACTGGCTGGCTGACGAGTTCAAGGCCGACAAGGGCATTGATCTGCGCAAAGACCCGATGGCTATGCAGCGTCTGAAAGAGGCTGCCGAGAAGGCCAAGTGCGAGCTGTCATCCTCTCAGGAGACCGAAATCAACCTGCCGTATATCACCGTTGCCGACGGCGTGCCGCAGCACTTGGTGAAGAAACTGACCCGTGCCAAATTCGAGCAGCTGTGCGACGACCTGATTCAGGCCACTATCGAGCCCTGCCGTCAGGCCATGAAGGATGCCGGCTTGAGCAACAGCGATATCAACGAGGTGATTCTCGTGGGCGGTTCAACCCGTATCCCCGCCGTGCAGAAGAAGGTCGAAGAGTTCTTCGGCAAAACTCCCAACAAGGGCGTCAACCCCGACGAGGTGGTGGCTATCGGTGCCGCTATCCAGGGCGGTGTGCTGACCGGCGAGATTAAGGATGTGCTGCTGCTGGATGTCACTCCTCTGTCGCT
>JAFZPH010000036.1 GCA_017550405.1 Bacteroidales bacterium | reverse complement strand
GCTCCTTCAGCATGGACTGCAGCCGCACTCGTTCCTCTATGGGCAGTTGCTTGACCAGCTCCATTATGCTGTCTGCTGTGTGTCTCTTTTCTTCCATGCTTCTATAACGAAAAATTCAGTCTATTATTGTATAAGAGCGAAAACAATTATCACCCTCTTCATCCTCCTAGCCGCCATGCCTGCCATGGCCTGCACCAACCTGATTGTGGGCAAGGGGGCCTCTGCCGACGGCAGCGTGATGTGCAGCTACAACTGCGACGGCTTCGGATTCTCAGGCTCGCTCTTCTACAGTCCCGCAGGACGTCATGCCCAGGGCGAACAGATAGCCATTCACGGCTGGGGTCCCGCACATCCCGGCCAATTTGTGGCACAAGTGGACTACACCTATAATGTGGTGGGACTGATGAACGAAAAGCAGGTCACCATTGTCGAGACCACCTTCGACGGCCGCCTTGAGCTGGTCAACCGCGACGGGCTGCTCGACTATTTCAGCCTCATGCGGCTGGCACTGCAACGCTCCGCTACTGCCCGCGAGGCTATCAGCTGCATGGCTGGACTCGTCGAGGAGTATGGCTACAACAGTAGCGGCGAGAGCATCACCGTATGCGACCCCAACGAGGCTTGGCTCATGGAAATCATCGGCAAAGGCCCCGACCGCAAAGGTGCCGTATGGGTTGCCCTCCGCATCCCCGACGACTGCATCTGCGCCCACGCCAACCTCAGCCGCATCCGCCAATTCCCTCTCGAAAAGAAACGCTCGTTCAATAGCATCAGCAGCAAGAACCTGCGGCACATCAACCGCCCCGAGGTGGAGTGTGTCTATGCCCACGACGTCATCTCGCTGGCCCGCGAGCTGGGCTATTATAGCGGTGACGACGACCATTTCTCGTTCCGCGACGCCTACTGTCCTATCGACTTCGAGAACGTGCGCTATGCCGATGCCCGCGTGTGGAGCTTCTTCCGCCACCACACCGCCGCCACCGAGATGGACAAGTACCTGCCCTACATCAACGGCCACTTCGACCAATGCGACCACCTGCCCCTATGGATAAAGCCCGACCGACCACTTACCCTGCGGGACCTGCAGGCCGACATGCGCGACCATTTTGAAGGCACTCCCCTCGATATGACCTCCGACATGACTGCCGGCCCGTGGGGAATGCCTATCCGTCCCCTGCCCATGCAATTCAAGGCCTCGGACGGCACCCCCTATTTCCGCGAACGTCCTATCGCCACACAGCAGAGCGGCTTCACCATGACCTGCCAGATGCGTTCCTGGCTGCCCGACGATGTGGGAGGCGTCACCTGGTTCAACTGCGACGACGCAGCCATGGTGGCCTACGTCCCCCTCTATTGCTGCCTCACACAGGTGCCCGACTGCTTCCGTCCCGAGAACAACCCGCGCAACGAATTCTCCTTCCAGTCCGCCTTCTGGATGAACAACTGGGTGGCCAACATGGTGTACCCGCGCTACAGCATGATGATTGGCGACCTGCGGCAAGCCCAGCGCGAGCTGGAGGACTACTACCATGCCGACCAGGACAGCGTCCTCGCCGCCCTGCAGGGCATGACGCCCGGCGACCGCCGCGACTACCTGAACCGCAAAAGCATCGCCTACGCCGACCGCATGATGAGCCGTTGGGAAGCCCTTGCCAAATATCTGATTGTAAAATATAACGACCAAGTGGTACGGCGCGTGGGCGACGATGGACAGTTCCAACGTTGGGGCTACGACACCCCCGGCTACAACCAGCAGTTTATCGATGCCATCGGTCCTGCCACAGGCAACCGCTACCGACTGAAAGAAATCATCGAGCGTCGCGAGCGCTGACATTCCCCTGACCCCACACCGACTCCCCTCTAGCGTCCTCACTTACTCTAATTATCATATATCTTTATTCGTTCGTTACCCGTTGTCTTGACGGATAACGAACGAATAACTACTTTTCAGGGTAGTCAAGTTGATACAACCCTGAGAGTCAAATAAACCCAAATCGGTCATTGGAATATACCTATTCGAAATCTCCCATGGAGAATATATCTGTATAACAACGTGATATGCTATTAAACGAAAGCCCCTACGGGGCAGGGCGATTCCCCATGCATTGCAAGATTCGGCAGTCACTCCTACGGAGTTTTCGCTTAATAGCCAACATATTACCCCTGGCCAATTATACTCCGTTGGGGTTTTCGGTTTCCTAATGACCGATTTGGGTTAAATAACAAGAAACCGCACGACCGGCATGGTTGTGCGGTTTCTCTTCCTGTTTTATCGTGATGCCGTGCTGTGGCGGCAGCTGGTGACTGACTAACGGCCTTTGGCCCAAGTGCGGTAACGCGCCCATACGTGGAGCCACACACGGGCGATGGAGTCGACAGCGTCGCAGAGGATGGCACGGCTGTATTCCTCGAGTTTGGAGTAGGCCTCGGTGCCGAGGTACACCTCCTTGGTGAGGTTCTTGTCGTCGTACTCGGCAGGGATGAGGCGGTAGGACATGAGGTAGGAGTATTCGGAGATGGCGCTGATGTAGTCCCAGGTGTTGTTGTTGCCGGTGCCCCAAGGGTGGAGGTACTCGCGGGTGAGGATGTCGTCTTCCACAGCCTGTATGAGCGGTGTGGGTTTGGCGTAGAGGGGATATCCTGCGGGGTCGTAGAAGAAACGGTTGTTGGGGATGTCGATATTGTACGACTTGCGCACCTGTTTGTCCCACTCGGACTCGATGAAGCCGTGGATGTTGGCTCCGGAGGAGAAGGAACGGCAGTCGCAGTGGAGCGGCATGTGGCAGTCGGCTATATAGTGGCTGAGAATGAAGAAGCGCATGGCGATATGGTTGCCGGTGGTGGCGAGGGGACAGCCGCGGTCCTCCATACGGAGAATCTTGAAGTTGTCGATGATGCTGTGGGCGATGGACTCGCAGCGGTCGGCGCAGTTGCCGCTCTCGATGGTGAAGGGTTTCTTGTAGAGGTTCGACTTCTGTCCCAGGGCGTAGAGCCGCATGGTCTTGGGGAGTTTCTTGAACTTCTGTTCGTCGGTACCCTCGGCAGGGCGGTACTTGATGACATGGCTGGTGGCCATGTCCTTGAACACTTCATCGGGATACCACGAGCCTTCGATAACGAAGTCGCGATAGTCGTGGAACCATTTTACGAGACTGTTGGCGTCCTCCTTCAGCTCTTCGGGGATGGGGCCGTACTGGAGTCGTTTGATGGCCATGAAGGCCAGCCAGGCGTGGGAATACTTTTTCATAGGGCTTTATATTTAATGTGTTAACGTGTTATTGTGTTAATGCGTTAGTCTTTGAATGTGTTAATGTGTTAACGTGTTAATTTGTTATTGTGTTAGTCTTTGAATGTGTGAACGTGTTAATGTGTTAATTCGTTAGTCTGAATGCTTGAATGCGTAATTGAAAATTAAAAATCACTGCAAAGGTACGAATAATATTACAATTTGCGGCAAAAAAATAATGCCGGATGTGTTTTTGTTACGGCAAAGGCTGGTTATGTGGAGAATAAATCGTATCTTTGCAGTCGTAAAAACAGAATTATTAATAATAGTTAATATGATGAAAATACGATTCTTTCTCTTTTTTTGCCTGACGGTTTGCATGTCCATGCCCATGCGCGGTGCCGACAGAAAGACCTTGAAAAGCCCTGACGGGCGGATGGAGGTGACATTCCGTCTCATCGACGGCAATCCGTATTATGAATTGACACGCGACGGGAAACAGGTGGTTTCTGCTTCGCGGATGGGTTTCGAACTGGAGTGGCGTGACGACCTCGCACACGCCTTTGTGCTCAAAAATGTGGAACGGAGCACTTTCGACGAGGTGTGGCACCCGGTGTGGGGCGAGGAG
>JAFZPH010000035.1 GCA_017550405.1 Bacteroidales bacterium | reverse complement strand
GCTCCTTCAGCATGGACTGCAGCCGCACTCGTTCCTCTATGGGCAGTTGCTTGACCAGCTCCATTATGCTGTCTGCTGTGTGTCTCTTTTCTTCCATGCTTCTATAACGAAAAATTCAGTCTATTATTGTATAAGAGCGAATAAAAATGTGTTTATAATGCGAAGATTACTATTATCTGCTTCTATGCTTTTGATGACGTTTGCCATATCGGCGCAAACGTTTGTGTCCACAACACCCGGCAACCGCAATGTGCTTATTGAGGAATACACTGGTGTCAGTTGTCAGTATTGCCCATTAGGGCATAAGGCCACCGATTTCACCCTCAAGTCCTTTCCGGGCAGGACTTTTGCCATCAACATCCATCAAGGGGTTTTTGCCAGACAATACTCCACACAGTGGGGCAATGCTTTGGCCAACCAGGCCAGCGTTCAGGGCTATCCCTCCGCTACCGTGAACCGCCATGCCTTCAGCAGTGGCACAATCCAGATTGACCCGGGGCAGTCGTATCCCTGCGCCCAGCAGATGATGGAACAGGAGGCGAAGGTCAACGTTGCCGCTACAATGGACATCGACCCGGCCACGCGCCTGATGGTTGTGAAGGTGGAGGTGTATTATCCCGGCAATGGACCAGGAGCTTTTAATATGCTTAATGTGGCGTTAGTTCAGAATAATGTGTTGGGGAACCAAACAGGCGGGTCGCAATTCTACCCTGAAAATATGGTGAACGGCCAATACCGGCACATGCACATTCTCCGCCACCTCCTTACTGGCCAGTGGGGCGACACCATTCACAATGTTTCTGCCGGGTCGTTCTTTACTAAAGAGTATGCCTATGTCGTGCCTCAGCAGATAGGCGACCTCGCCATCGATAATATGGACAACCTCAGCGTCCTCGTATTTGTTTGTCAGGACAAGAAAGAGGTGCTCAACGTGTGTGAGGCCATTCGCAAAGGCGACAAAGCTTACATAGCCTACGGTGCTGAGGGCGGATATGAATGCTCGCTCGACTACCACCCTTATGTCTCTGTGGTCAATCCCACCGACAAGCCTGTCAGTGACCTCAGCTTTGAGATTAATGGCTCAAATATTGTGTGCCATAAGACCATTGCACCCTACACTGCCGACACAGTACAGGTGGCATACTACAGCATAGCTGACATGCCCGCCAATCATCAGCAATACGGCGAAACGGTTAACGTAAGACTTACGGGGTACACGACCAATGGCTCACAGGTAAATGTCAGCGACAACACTGTAAGTGTCGACTATGCCAATGTGGACGTCTACACGGCAGAGGGTCCCTTGTCATTAAGCATCAAATACGACAGCTATCCACAGGAGGTGACCTTCTCTCTGGCGGGCATCGCCGACTGTCAGTACTACTACCGTGTCACTGGCGCTGAAAACGATGAGGGCAAAACGGTCAACTACACCCTTTCGCCCGCTGCAGCTGGTCTTTATAGACTCAAATTGGTAGACGTAGGTGCTGACGGTCTGAACGGAACGGTGACCGTCACCGATGCTGCACACAACACCCTCTTCAGCCGCAGTGCCAAAGACTTGATGGTTTGGGACAACTACTATTTCAATATCACAACCCCCGGCACCGACGGTCCTATAGGTACCGTTGTGGGAATAGAGGAGCCCGATACCCAAACTGCGGAATGGAACGTATGGCCCAATCCGGTGAGCAATGTACTCCACATCTCGGATGGCCCTGAAATCCGTCGTGTCGATGTCCTGGACCTTTCAGGACTTGTGCAGGCCACCGCTACAGGCCGTGAGGTCAATGTCTCAGCCTTGCCCGCCGGTCTATACATCCTCCGAGTGGTAACAGCCGAGGGCGTTATGGCAAAGAAAATCATTAAACAATAACATTAATATTACACTACAATGAAGAACATAATTCGATTATTCATGGCGAGCATGATGGCCTTGGCAACCATTGGCTTTGCGTCTTGCGAAAAGGAACCTGCCAACAATCAACCCGATGTTAACACCGACCCTGTGGAGCTTGCCTACGAAACCCTTGTGGGAACCGAATGGGAAGGCACCTATGCCACCACGACCCAAACGCAGTATGGCGCCGTGCCATGCACCATTCACTGGACGGTCGACTTCCTTCGCGACGGACGCGGCGAAGTGATGTTTTGGTTGGAAAGCCAAGCCTTCGATTCCGACCAGTATTCATGGCAGATGACCTACACCTACGACGGACACAATGCTGGTGTCATTACCGACGAGGACGGCAGCTGGCCTTTCACATGCGACCCCTACAACCGGACCATGAATGTGACCCTCCAGTTCAAGACCCAGCACGAAGAGGGTGGCCAGATGTTCACCTACGGAGGCCCCACAACGCTGCACCAGACAAGATAGTCATCACCGATTTGCATATCACAAACGATGAAAAAGATTCTATTCATCATTGCCCTGTTTGCAATTGGCCTCACCATCCATGCCGCACCCGTCAGTGCGGGCAAAGCGGCTGCCGTGGCACAGTCCTTTCTGAAGCAGACCCTGCAAGTCAAACAGTCTGTCAAACTTGAGTTGCATACATGGGACTACTATGCTGTCTACCTGTTTACTCTTCCTCAAGGGGGCTGGGTGATGGTGGCAGCCGACGATTGCGCCCGTCCAATACTGGCATATTCCTTGACCGGTACACTTCACACCGATGCCTTGCCTGTGGCAATGCAGAACATTGTGAGTGTCTACCAGCAGGAGATTGCGCTTGCCCGCAGCGCCAAGGATCTACGCTGTCATGAGGAGTGGGATATGTTGGCCGAAGGTATGTCTCTGGAAAGTGTCGAGGAAGAGGAAGTGGGTCCCTTGTTAACCACCCAATGGTTCCAGAAATCGCCCTACAACCAGCTCTGCCCTGGCTATACGATGACAGGCTGTGTGGCTACCGCCATGGCCCAGGTGATGAAATACTGGAACTATCCCGCTTTCGGGCGTGGAAGCCATTCCTACACCGACGATTCTGGCTATGGCACCCAGAGTGCCGACTTTGGCAACACCCGTTACGACTGGGTGAACATGCCCAACCGCCTGACGGGAAGCTCTACTGCCGCCGAGAAGACCGCCGTGGCCACACTCATGTACCACTGCGGTGTGAGCGTCAACATGCACTATTCCACCGTCTACAGTGGCACAACCCTTGTCAAATGTGAAACCGCTTTGCCCGACTATTTCCGATATAACCACCACGATATTCGTTATCGTGCAAAGGGTCAGATGAGCAACGACGCATGGACCGACACCCTCATTGCCGAGCTCCGACTGCTCCATCCCATCCTGTACGGAGGCAACGGACCCTCTGGCGGGCATTGCTTTATTTGCGACGGCTTCAATGCGCAGCGATACCTCCACTTCAACCTCGGCGAGGACGGCGAGGGCGATGGTTACTATCAAGTCGGTGCCATTACCTATGGTGCATATTCGTTCAACCAGGCCAACGATGCCATTTTGGGATTGCATCCCGAATACGGCCTCTATCTCAATGAGGAGACGGTAAGCTTCACCCGCAATGCTGCCCAGCGGCAGATATGGTTCAGCACCAGCGATACGGTCGATGCCCCTTGGACGGCCGTCGTGTCCGACAACTGGATTGAAATCGACAACACCGATTTCAATCATCTTGGGCAAGTCACCGTTAAGGTCTCCGAAAACTCCACTGGTATGGAACGCACGGGTACTGTGCTTTTCACCCAAGGAAACCTTTCGGTTACACTTAATGTAGTACAGGAAGCCTACGATCCGGCCACCGACTACTGCCCTCTGACAGTGGAGATGGAAAACACCCACAACGAACCCTGGGCAGGAGATGCTCACCTGAGCTTTGAATCGCCCAGTGGCACAGTGTACGGCACTGCCCAGCACACCTCCAACAGCCGCACCAGCACGACCACCGTCAGTGTTGCACCTCATGATGTCATGATGCGCTGGCATCCCGGTGGCGCTCTGGACCGCTATATCAACTACAAGGTCAAAAACAGGCACGGAGAAACGTTAGTCGAGGTCAATAATGCCTACTTCGATGGCGATGACTTCCTCATAGTGTGGCCTTGCAATCGTCTTGGAGTAGACGACCCTCAGGATGTGAAGCTGGAATGGTGCGTATCGCCCAATCCCACAACGGGACGGATAACCGTCACCGGCGGTATCGATAACGGACAGCCTGTACACTTGGAGGTATTGGATGCCGCGGGTCGTGTGCTTCTGCACTCTGTTGGACCTACCGCCGACCTTACCCATGTAGGCACAGGCATATTCTACATAAGGATTATAACCGACAGTACTGTCACGATAAAGAAAGTAGTAAAAGACTAAGCCCATGAAAAAGACGCTCATTATTATGTCTATGTGTCTGTTTGTCATGGCTGCTGCAGCTAGACCGGTGACGCAAAAAGAAGCCGCCTGTGTGGCCAACCGTTTCTGGCAGGCAGTGCTTCATGGCGAAGGGCAAGTGTATCCGTGTCCTTGGCAGTACAGTCAGGTCTACCTCTTCGTGGGCGAACACCAGGGATTTGTTCTGGTGTCGGCTGACGATTGTGCACGCCCCGTAATAGCCTACTCGCTTCATGGCAGGTTATCACCTGATTCATTGCCTGTGCAGATGTCGGAGAGAATGGAGGCCTACTGTGGACTGATTGCCGACGGAATACGCCAGCAGGTGACGCCTACGTCCTTCGATGCCTCACGGTGGGAGCAACTACTCAGTGGCAACCTGCCCAAGGATGGTGACAACGACGACCGCATCGGTCCGCTGTTGGAAACCCATTGGCACCAAGACGGAGGCTATGCCCTGCTCACTCCGCAGCACACCCCCACAGGTTGTGCGGCTACAGCACAGGCTCAGATGATGCGCTACTGGCGTTATCCCGCCTTTGGCCATGGCAACGAGTCCTACAACTGTCCGCCCTATGGCGCCCAGTCGGCCGATTTCTCCCACACCCTCTACGACTGGGACAACATGCCCGACCAGGTAACCACTGGCAGTCCCTACCAAGAGCAGTTAGCCGTCTCGACCTTGATGTACCATGTAGGCGTAAGCCTCCACATGGGCTATGCCGAGGGAGGCAGTGGTGCCGCAGGATTGGTAGGTCATCCGGGTACACCCAGTATCGACAACTCGCTTAAAGACTACTTCTACTATAGCCGCAAAATGCGCCCCATATACAGAACCGATGGATACACTGACCAACGGTGGGCCGACAGCCTCGTTACCGAGCTGCGTCTGCAACACCCCATTATCTATTGCGGCGTGGCTCCCGAAGGCGGACACGGCTTTGTGTGCGACGGTTATGAGTACCGCAACGGACAAGTCTTCTTCCATTTCAATTTCGGCTGGAGTGGCAACGGCGACGGCTACTACACCGTCGACGACATTTGCCCCAACGTCAGCCCGACAGGGCAAATAGGCTCCATCTACCATTTCAATCAAAGCAACCAGGCACTGCTCGGTGCTGTGCCGGACTATGGCCTCCATGTCAGCGACACATTGCTCACCTTTACCCGCGAAGGCGGTAGCAGCCAGATGTTTTTCTGCAGCATCGACACCTCCGCATCGCCGTGGAGCGTCAGTGCCGACCAGCCATGGGTGACTATAGAACGCAACGGTGTGGAACATGTCGGGGCGGTTACCATTGCAGCCGACGAGAACACCACAGGCAGTGAGCGACAGGCCACGGTTACCTTTACGCAGGACGGTCAAAGCATTTCCGTTGTGGTGGTGCAGACCTACTACACCCCCGACGACTACTGCCCCCTCACGGTTGTAATGGAAAGCACCCGCAACGGGGGATGGGAAGGCGGTGCCTACCTCAGCTTCGAGAGCCTTTCAGGTTACGTCTACGGCACTGCGACACTCTCGTCTGGAAGCAGCGCCACCGTTGAGGTGGGTGTGGCTCCCCATGACATCAACGTGGTGTTCCACCACGGCGGCAGTGCCGACCGCTTCATCAACTATCGTGTCCTCAACCGCTATGGCGAGGAACTGGTGGCGGTGGAATATGCGTTCATGAATGGTGGCACGCACTTCATCGAATGGCCGTGCGCCCATCTGGGCATTGAGCAGCGTTCCGCAGAAACCTCGTCCTGCCGGGTGTGGCCCAATCCCGTCCACGATGTGCTGCATATCGAAGCCGCCACCCTGCTGCGTGCCGAGCTGTATGATACATACGGACGGCGAGTGGCATCAACTTCAGACAGTGCTATCGACTTGTCCGGTCTGTCCGCAGGCATCTATATCCTCCGTACCGTTAGCGACAGCGGTGTGTATGAATCAAGAATAATCAAACAATAATCATAAAATACACAAACAGATGAAAAAACTCCTTCTATTGACTTTGACGGCTGTTGCCGCCATCGCTTTCTCCTCCTGCGAGAAAGAGCCTGCAGCCAATAATCCTGCAGGTCCTGCCACGCCCGACATCCCGACAACAATGGACATCGTGCGCACCTCTTGGCAAGGGGTCTACAGCGGCACCGTTGTGCACCCTCAGGCAGGCACGCTGCCGTGTGTCTTGACATGGACGCTCGACTTTGTCGACGAGACCAATGTGAGCATCCTTCTCGAGACGGTCACTGGTGGGCAAGCCCAGCAGCCGCAGGAAATGGCCTGCACCTATACCTATGATGGACATAAGGGAGAGATTATCAGCGAAGAGGATGGCGAGGTGCAGCGTGACCCCTTCGAGATTGACCCCGTCAATCGCACCTTCACCATCGACCTCCGCATCACTACAGGCTTCTCGCAGGAGAACCCGCAGGTTGTCGGCGGCCTCACCACATTCCATCAAATCAGATAGTCAATCAATCATTCAATAATAACATTAAAAAGTAACACACAATGAAAAAGAACATCTTTAGACTGCTATGCGTCACACTGCTGGCAGGCATGACATTCGCCTCATGCGAAAGAGAGAACATCACAGCAGGAAAGTACACCGTTACCGTCAATTCGGCCAACGAGCAGATGGGCAAGGCTTACGGCGGTGGCCAGTATGAGGCCGGTGCAACCGTCCGTATTTGGGGCACCCCGGAGGTCGGTTACCAGTTCGACCGTTGGAACGACGGCAACACCGACAATCCCCGCAACATCACTGTGGGCGGCGATGTGACCTACACGGCCTACTTCAAGGCCATCGGCTCCGACCCCGACACCACAGGCGGCGGTGGCGATACCCCGGGCCAATTCACTGCAACGGTTATCGTGGACGGCACCCCCTATAACGGCATTGCACTTGTGAGCATGGGACAGAGCGACAACCTCTTCAACCTTGCCGTCTATATCGGCGAGTCAGGCCCTGTTTTTGTCACCTACATCCTCCCGCGTACCGGCAACCAAACCATCAACGATGGCATTCAGAGCTTCTTCTATGAAAGCGAAAGCGACTTTGTCGAAACCGCTCAGGGCAGCATTCCTCCCTATCTGACCGTGCCGTCGGCTGGATGCACCTACGATGTCAGTGTCACCGCTCTTGACATCAACGCCCAGACCGTAACCATGACGGCCAGTGGCACGATGCTCGATATTGCCGCCGCCGAGGCAGGCCAGCACCGTTTGGTTCCCTTCTCGGTGTCGATAGACGGCTCGTTCCAGTATCCCGGCACACCCAACGAATAAATAATGTTGATGTTTAATATGTTAATGTGTTAATTTGTTAATCGATTAGCTCATTGTTTCTCCACTGAACTCGCTTATCACAAGTGTTGTCTGTGTAATATGTGGAGAAAAAAAAGCACGCGTGATTAGTGGTAATTGTGGTTTTTTAAGCGTGCTGGAGGGACGGTCGTTGATGACCGTCCTTCTTTTTTTGTCAGGGGGTGTGTCACTTTTGGCGATTCATGCGGCTCTAACCGTTATGAAAGTTTTTACAGCAACTGAGGGACAATATTATGCCCCTTTTAACGTTATTAATTTAAACAAATACTTTGCACCATGAAAGCAATTCTCTCCTTCCTGCTTGTCGCTGTGTTGGCACTCCAACCGTCATTTGCCCAGCAGGACAATGAAGGCAAGCCCGATGCCTGGTTCCGCATCGAGAAAATGATTTCAAAACAGCGTTATACCGATGCCTACACGTTGGCGGACAGTCTGCGAACCGTCGCCATGACCCGAGCAAAGGCCGGGCAGAAAGGCTGGGCTACAAGCCGCCAGCTGCTCACCTCCACGTGGTATATGGAGCGGGCTGCAATCAACTATCAGGAGGATGTGGCGGACAGCAGTCTGTCGCGCTTCCGTGCCATTCTCCCGTATCTCAACCCGGTCGATCGGACGTTGTGCCACATATTCCTTGGCAATATCGACTCGGCGCTGGTCGATACAGTGGCCTTGCGCGAAGTACCGAATTTGCAGATTGCCGACTTCTGCGCCGCACCGAAGAATGTGAGCTTCAACACCACCCCGACAATGTACGACCTGGTGATGCATCTGGCCATGGAATATGTGCCGCAGAAAAGAAGAATAGAGCTGCAAAGGCAGTTGACTGCATGGTACAGCACATCCTGTCCCACGAAAGGGAGTGTGAACCTGATATTGTATAACGAGATTCGGCTGATCAATTTCCTCGTTGCCCAGCCAAACAAGTCGTTGGCTTACCGCAAACGGTTGGTGCAGGATTGCCTGAACCGCTGCCGCTGGACGGGCAACGAGCAAATGGCCGAGTTGTACGATCGGATGGCTGGTTTTTGTGAACAGGACGGCGACTACCTGACGGCATTGGCTTATTGCGACAGCGCCATTGCACGCTGGCCTAAGAGCCAGGGCGGCGTGGCCTGTGCCAACCGTAAGCGCCAGATAGAAACCAAGAAGATTGATATGTCAATCGCAGAAGTCTCTCCTGCCGGACGCGACATACTGATGAGAGTGGAAACGCGCAATGTGCAAAACCTTTATTACCGTCTGATTAAGTTTCCCGAATGGTACAAGGACTATTACAAGAGCGATTCAGAGATAAGAGCCCGGCTTTTGAAAGAGCGGGTGGTTAAAACATGGAGCCAGTCGTTCACCCTTCCAAAAGATTATAAGTTCTACAAACATTACGGCTATATCCCCGGCCTTGCCCCGGGACGCTACCTGCTGATGGCATCGCCCACCAAGGATTTCACAAGCGAGGGCTTTTGCGCGAAAGGCTTCACCGTGTCGGCAGCGGTATTCGTGATTATGTCGTCGCCCGAAGACAGTGTGTACGGCTATGTGGTTGACTATGGGACAGGGGGACCGGTGGCAGGGCAGAAGGTGCAGCTGCAGCGCAGCAAGAACTACTATAATGCGAAGTATGGCACAGTGGCCACAGCCACAACCGATGCCCAGGGCTTTTTCGCCTTTGGCGCGGAAGGGGTCAAAGATAGGTTCGAATTCGATTGGCGTTTGGTGACACAGTATAAGGGGTTGGAAGTGGTGAGTAACTGCTCGATTGGTCCCAACGAACGCGACACTGTCCGCGATGCTACCGAGATGTTCCTTGACAGACCGGTGTACCGTCCTGGCGACACGGTGCAGTTTATGCTGGTGGAAGGCCGTGTGGAGTTTAACCGCACGGGACATGCCGTCGTAGGCGACAGATTGCAGTTATTGCTTTACGATGTCAACTACAAGACAATTGACACGCTTTACGGCACCACCGATGCGTATGGTAGCCTCAGCGGGCGTTTCGTCATTCCGGCCCATGCACTGCCGGGGCAGTTCGTCATTCGCGCATACCAAGCTAATTTCGACAACCGCGATAGGGTGGTTTGTATGAAATCTTTCCCTGTCGAAGCGTACAAGCAGCCCAAGTTCACCGTCACCCTGAAAGGGGTGGACCGCAAGGATGCCGAGGGCCACTCGGTGGCTCCCTCGCTGGGCGACAGCTTGGTTGTGGAGGGGTTGGCGGCCTCATACACCCAGGTGCCTGTAAGTGGGGCAAAGGTGGTTTATTCCGTCACACGGTCGATGATGCGGCCGTGGTGGCGCAGATGGTTTGGGAACAGCCTGTACAGCGAGGTGGTTACCTTGGTGTCCGATTCGTTGGTCACCGATGCCGAAGGCCAGTTCCGTATTGCCTTCGTGGCCGAGCCCGACAGCAACATAGAGCTCTCCACCAAACCCTGTTTCACGTACGAGGTGAGGGTGGACGTGACCGATATCAATGGCGAGACACACAGCCAGAGCCTCACGCTCAATGCGGGATATGATAACAGCTACATCTCTATCACGCTGCCAGAACAGCTGCAGGAACTGGCCAACGTGGAATACAAGTATTGCGACATCAACGGCACCCCGTTGAAGGGGTATGTCGCCCTCAGCGTCGAGCGGCTGCGGCAGCCCGAACGCCCTTTGCTTTCGCACTCGCAACTTCTTGCTGGCGTACGCCATACAATCAGCCGCGAGGAGTTCGATAAGCGTTTCCCTCTGACGGCATATACCCGTGAGGAAGAGAATATGTGGAACTGGCCAGTGGAGAAACGGGTGTTCGATACCCGCGTGAAGTGCGAGGGGTTGACGCTCAACAGGGTGCCGATGCCTATGTTGGAACCGGGTGTATACCGCCTGAGGATGGCGACTGACGAGCATGGCAAGAGGACAGTGGTCGACACATTGGTGGTGGTATATACTCCGAAAGGGAGCACCAAGGTGTATACGATGGATTTGCTGTGGTCGGACATCAGCACGGAGTCGGCCAGGGTAGGGGATACCGTTGTGCTGCGTTTCGGCACACGTCACAAGGACGTGCATGTGGCTTACGAGATGGTGTGTGGCGACAAGACGGTGCAACGCCGCCTGCTGCATGTGGACAACGAGATTGCGACGTTGCGCATACCTGTAAGCGAGGCACTGCTGGGTGGTTTCGATGTGAACCTGTGCGCTGTGAAGGAGGGCCGCTTTGAGCGGGAGCACTACCGTGTGGAGGTGCCCTTTGAACATAAGAAATTGGATGTGCAGATAGTGACTTTCCGCGACAAGCTCACACCGGGCGAGAAGGAACGCTGGACCATCAAAATTGAAAAATCGAAAAGTGAAAATTATCCTGATGCGTCAGCCAATTCTCAATCCTCAATTCTCAATTCTCAATTCGCGCTGCTGCTGGGCATGTACGACGCGGCTTTGGACAACTATGGCTTCGGCGGCAACTCGTTTGCGTGGTTCCCGTGGCACAACACCGAGTCCAATACGGCTGTGGGATTGTCATATTACCTCGATTGGCGTTATCGCGAAGGATACGACTTGCTTATCCCTCATGGCAAATATACCTCATTTCAAGGCAAAAGACCAGGCGGATGGAATTTCACCGCCCTCAATCATAGAGGCTGGCGTTGGAGAAACAGCTTGTCGATGCCCGGCACACAGGTGGAGAGCATCGTGGCCTCAGTGGGAGGCGTGGGCTACGCTACTGCCCGCGGTGAGAGCGGAATGGTGACAAGGAATGGTGCTGTGGGCAAGCGCGCTGCGGTCAAGAATGCCGCAGTGTTGGAACCAGAGGTGACGACGGACTTGGAAGTTGTGGAGGATGTTATGGTTATGGAGGAAGCAGCGGTGATGTATGCCGTTGAGCCTTCGGCAAAAACAAGAAGTGTCGCGGAGGAGAAGCCCTACGTGCGCACCAATCTCAGCACCCTGGCGTTCTTCGAGCCAACCCTTAGAGCCGACAGGGACGGCACGGTGAGCTACAGCTTCACCGCCCCCGACCTGCTGACGCAGTGGAACGTGAAGGGATTGGCGTGGACGCAGGAGCTGGCCACCGGCTCGCTGGAACGGCAACTCATCACCCGAAAGGAACTCATGATACAGCCCAATATGCCCCGCTTCCTGCGCGAGGGCGACACCGCTACCCTGATGGCCAAAGTGATGAACCTGACGGACAGCGACCTCACCGTGGAGGTGGAATTCTCTTTTGAAATTGTAAATTCAAAATTGAAAATTGAAAACTCAGCTGACAAAAGAAATAATTCTCAATTCTCAATTCTCAATTCTCAAATAATAACAGTTCCCGCCCGTGGTACAATGCCGGTGCAGTTTACGGTCACCGTCCCCGTGGGCGGCACGGTGGCTACATACAAGTACGTCGCCACAGCCGCAAGGCATAGCGATGGCGAGCAAGGTCCGTTGCCGCTGCTGACCAACCGTCAGGCGGTGACGCAGTCGGTTTCGATGTATATGAACGGGAAGGGGACGAAGCAGTACTCCATGAGCCTCCCCGCTTCGACGACGGCACAGCCCGTGAGCTTCACGGTGGAGTATACAGCCAATCCCATCTGGTTGGCCATCCAGTCGCTGCCCTTTATGAAGGAGTGCAGCAATCCGTCGAATATCTACCTCTTCAACAGCTATTATGTGAACACGATAGGCAAGACTATTGCCGAGCAGTTCCCGCAGCTGAAACACTGCGCCGACCAAGCTATGCTTGGAGATAATAAGACAGCCACTGAGGCCAACAGCCCCCTGTTGCGCAACGAGGACATCAAGCAGACTCTGCTTGACGAAACCCCATGGCTGCGGTCGGGGTTGAGCGAGGTGGAACAGCTGAAGAACATCGCCCGTTTCTACGACAGCGAGTCGTTGGAACAACAGTGCAAAGAGGCTTTCGACAAGTTGCAGAAAGAACAGCGGTACGACGGTGGCTGGCCTTGGATGCCCGGCGGCAGACACAGTAGCACTTACGTCACGCAACATATCCTCAAAGGCTATGGGATGATGGCACGGCAGATGTCGCGTGGCATCACCTCGATGGAGACCCGCGCCCTGGCATACGTCGACAAGGAGGCTTACAAGGACTATCTCGATTGGCAGAAGTATCTGGCAAAACACCCCGACAGCAAGTGCAAGCCGATTATGCTGGACTACCTCTATACGAGGAGCTATTATGCCGGGTGTTCCTTTGACGGGAATGCAAAACAGGCTTTCGACTACTTCTATGGCAACGCCAAGCAGCGTTACGGTGACTACACTTCGCTTTACGACCAGGCATTGCTGGCCCTCGTGTTCCAGCGCAACGGCGACACCAAGCTGGCACGCGAGATTGTGGAGCGCATACGGCAGAAGGCCCTCTACAGCGACGAGATGGGTATGTACTGGCGCGACAACAAGGCGGGATGGTTCTATTACCAACGCCCTGTTGAGACACAAGCCCTGCTGATCGAGACTTTCCGCGAGGTAACACCGCAGGACACCCATTCTGTCGGGCAGATGCAGCAATGGCTGCTCAAACAGAAACAGACCACACGCTGGAGTTCGGACATCGCCACGCTGAGGGCCATCCAGGCACTGATGCCTGTCGGAACAAAAAAGTTTTCTCCCGCTCTTGTGCCTGACGACAATATTATAGTCCGGGGTAAGGCTTTGGTCGATACGCTGCAGGTGGATGTGGCTGGTAGCTCGGCAGGCTATTTGCGGCATACCTACCGTGCGGATAGCTTGGCTTCGCTTACTGCGGGTAGAAATGTTTCCACTACCATTGTGCGGGATGTCAAGGGAATATCCTGGGGGGCTCTTTATTACCAGTACACTGAGCAGATGGACAAGATCCCCGCCTCCGAGACCGGCATCACCCTGACGCGGACACTCTACAAGGTAGAGGCCGACGGCTCATTGACAGAGCTGAAAAAGGGTAGGGGAGTGGCTGTAGGTGACCGTCTGCGAGTGCGGCTGAATGTGCAGTGCGACCGCAATATGGAGTATGTCGAGCTGAAAGAGTTCCGCGCCGCCTGCCTGGAGCCTGTCAGCACCGCCTCCGGCTGGGTGTGGACAAACGGACTGAGCTACTATGTGGCAATCAACAACAGCCACAACGCCGTCTATATCGACCGCTTGGAGAAAGGCAAGTACATCATCGACACCGACTACTACGTCACCAACCCCGGCACCTTCACGCTGGCCCCCTCAGTGCTGCAATGCCTCTACGCCCCCGAGTTCCGCGCCACTAGCCCCGGCCAGAGAATAACAGTGAAATAGAAATGATAGAGGGGATAGATGCGATAGAAATGATAGATAATAGCCTATAATTTCTATTCCCTCTATCAAATCTATCAATTCTATCAAATCTATCCCCTCTAAAAAATAAAATACTATGCAACAAGAAACAAACCACCACTACCTCCGCAAGCAGACCCGCTGGGAAAACCTCTGGTTCTACCAGAAGACGGTGACGCTCTACGATATGACTGTGGCGTTCTGTCGCCGCTTCCTCCCCGCCTACGGCGACCGCACAGTTGACCAGATGGTTCAGGCTGCCCGCAGCGGCAAGCAAAATATTGTCGAAGGCTCCGCCGACGGGGTTACCTCCACCGAGATGGAAGCGAAGCTGCTGAATGTGGCGCGAGCCAGCATAAAAGAATTGAAGGAGGACTATCTCGATTATCTTCGTAGCCATAAACTCTCGCTATGGGACGAATCCCATCCCCGATATATCGGCATGCAACACTTCTGCCAAAAACACAACAAGGTAGAGGAATATGAGCCATACTTTGAGCGTTGGACAGATGAGGAGATGGCAAATGCGGCAGTGACATTGTGTTGCATGGTAGACACCATGATGCAGACCTATCAGAAGAAGAAAGAAAAGGAGTTCGTCACCGAAGGCGGCATCAAAGAACGCATGACCGCCGCCCGACTAGGCTACCGCTCCGACCGAAAAGAAGAACTAGAAGCCGCCCACCGCGAAATAAACACCCTCCGCACCCGCATCCAACAGTTAGAGCAAGAAAACGCCCTCCTCCGCCAACAACTGGAACAATATAAAGGAATGCAGTAAATTCTTTCCTATCCAATCTATCCCCTCTATCCAATCTATTCTATGATGCATCGTTTTTCCCGTTTGTTGAGTTTTTTTTCTTTCCATTTCGAAAAAAAAGTGTATCTTTGTATGTTTTAAAGGTTAGCCCTTTTAAAGTAAAAATATTAATTATTAACAACATAAACCTATTATTATGCAACCAAAAGGCAACAAGTACGGCACTCACCGTGTCATCGAACCCAAGGGCGTTCTTCCTCAGCCCGCAAACAAACTGGACAACAACATGGACGTTCTCTACGACAATGAGATTCTCATCGACGTGCAGACCCTCAACATCGACTCCGCTTCGTTCACCGACATCCACAACTACGCCAAGCAGCAGGCCGGCGAAGGTGCAAGCCAGGAGAAAATCATGGAAGAGGTGAAGAAAGAGATGTTCCTCAATGTCGAGTTGCAGGGCAAGCATCGCAATCGCCGCACCGGTTCCGGCGGTATGCTCCTCGGCAAAGTCGAGAAAATCGGCGACGCCCTCAAAGGCAAGATTGACCTGAAGGAAGGCGACCGTATTGCCACCCTCGTCAGCCTCTCACTCACTCCCCTCCGCATCGACGAGATTAAGGAAATCCGTCCCGACGTCGACCAGGTCGACATCAAGGGCAAGGCCATCCTCTTCGAGAGCGGCATCTATGCCAAGATTCCCAACGACATGCCCGAAAAGCTGGCTCTCTCCGCCCTCGACGTGGCCGGTGCTCCTGCACAGACCGCCAAGCTCTGCCAGTATGGCCAGACCGTCGTCATCCTCGGCGCCGGTGGTAAGAGCGGTATGCTCTGCTGCTACGAGGCCAAGAAGCGCGT
>JAFZPH010000034.1 GCA_017550405.1 Bacteroidales bacterium | reverse complement strand
GGACACTCCGCGAGAAAGTGGCCAGAATGATGCGCTATGTGGCATCAACCATGTTTGAAGAAGCCTGCACGTCCATTCCCTTACGCCCCAGTCTACCCATCCTTGTGAAAAATCAGTCTTGAATTAAATAAGAGCGAAAAAAATATGGATTGTCTATTCATTGTGAATATCCAACATATAGAGTTATTTCTGACAGAAGAACTTTTTTATTAACTTCTTATTTCTCAGTAGTAATGTCGTTAATATCAGCAGGATTGTATGGCTCCATGGTTTATTTGCTGAGAAAAAATAACAGGAAGAAAACTAAATCTAAATAATAAAGAAATACTGTATTTGTGTAAAACATATTACTAGAAAAATACGGAAATGTTATTATTTAATAAAAAAAATTGACGGATGAAAAAAAAAGTGTATCTTTGCTTTCTGTAAACTACAAGTAATAGCACCCGATGGAACAACATAAGACTATTGTCTTTGAAGAACATACGTTGCATTATCGCGATGAGGGCAGGGAGCATGAGCAGACGTTGGTGCTGCTGCACGGCTACCTGCAGAATCTTGATATATGGAGTTCGTATGTGCTGTCGTATATGCGGACGATGCATGTCATCACGATAGACTTGCCGGGGCATGGATACAGTGAGTGTTTCGGTGAGGTACACACGATGGATTTCATGGCCCGTGCGGTGAAGGCAGTGCTGGATGATGCCGGGGTGGAGCAGTGTGTGATGGTGGGGCACTCGATGGGGGGCTATGTGGCAATGGCTTTCGCCGACCTTTTCCCGCACCGGCTGAGAGGATTGGGGTTGCTGCACTCGCACGCGCTGGCAGACACGGAGGCCGCGATCGAACGGCGTATGGCCACTTGCGAGCAGGTGATGACCAATCGCGCCAGTTATATTGTGGGATTTATCCCGCCGCTGTTCTGTCCGGAGAACAGGGTGGCCCTGACGATAGAGATAAAGGATTTGCAAGACCAGTGCCTGGAGACGAAGGCAGGAAGTATCATCGCCGCTCAGCGAGGCATGGCGGCAAGACCGTCGAGGCTGCATGTGCTTCAGCAGCTGGAGGTGCCTGTGCTGTTCGTCTTTGGCAAGAAGGACCCGCGGCTGCCGATAGAGTTGGCACTGTCGCAGGCCATGGAGGCCAAGCATGCCGAGATCCTGGTGCTGGAGAATGTGGCCCACATGGGACATATCGAGGAGCGGGACTATGTGCGCCCGCGGATACAGAACTTTGTCACGACCTGCTATCTGTAGAGTCTGAGTGTAAGCCGGTGCAGAACTGACAGAGAGTTGGATGGATAAGTGGGTTTTGCTTCTGGAATGAAAACACTTATTCGATATGAAAACACTTAGAAGACTCGTAGTCCTTGCACCGTTGTATTGGGTGGCATTTGTTTTATGTTTTGTAGCATGCGCTAAAGAACCGACTGAGAATCATTCTTCGGACGCTCAAGAGGATACCAGCACTTCCACTTTTACCATAGGCTATAATAAGAGGGTGTATTTCGCACAGGGAAATCTTGCCACGCATGGTCGCAAATTTGTGCTTAATCCGTGGGATTACGGTGGCTATTTCGGTTGGGGGACAGGAGACAAACCTGGGAACAATTCAATGGATAACAGTCAGTATCCTTCATTCATTGATTGGGGTGATTATTTGAATAATGCTGTAGAAGGATGGCGGACATTGGAAAAGACTGAATGGGAGTACCTGCTGTTGTACAGGAAAGATGCAACATTCAAAAGGGGGACAGGGACCGTGAACGGAGTGCATGGAATGGTGTTGCTGCCTGACAGGTGGCAGGCGCCGGAGGGTATGGTGTTCAGCCCCGGCTGTATCAGTTGGGAGGATAATGTGTTCACCCGTGAGCAGTGGGAGCTGATGAAGGTGGAGGGGGCTGTCTTTCTGCCTGCCGCAGATTACGTGTGGGATAGTAATCCGCCACACCTGGGGGCATCGGGCCTGTATTGGACCGCCACCCCCAAGGGGGACAGGGAGGCTTATTACGTCTGTTTCTACGACGGCCGTGTCTATGCCTCGGAAGTGAACCAGCGTTGTTTCCGTTTGTCGGTGCGGTTGGTCCGCGATGTGGATTGAAGGGCGGCGGTTTTGAAGAGGCATGGCGGGAGCACTTCTCGCTACGGTGCAATGTAAAAGACTGGACAGCACAGACGTTAGAGTGGAATATGAGAAATTTAACAAAAAAATTATGCTATGTCAAAATAAAGTTGTATATTTGTTAGTCCAAAGTAAAACAATTGTTTAATTTAATTAATTAAATATCATGAAAGTAAACGAAATTATGGCTAACCTGGAAGCCAAACATCCGGGCGAAAACGAGTACTTACAGGCTGTACGCGAGGTCTTGGAGACCATCGAGGAAGAATACAACAAGCACCCCGAGTTCGAGGCTGCCAAGATTGTCGAGCGCATTGTTGAGCCCGACCGTATCTTCACTTTCCGCGTGACCTGGGTTGACGACAAGGGTCAGGTTCAGACCAACCTCGGCTACCGTGTCCAGTTCAACGCAGCCCTCGGTGCTTACAAAGGCGGTCTCCGCTTCCACCCGAAGGTGAACGTTTCCATGCTGAAGTTCCTCGGTTTCGAGCAGATTTTCAAGAACAGCCTGACCAACCTGCCTCTCGGCGGTGGTAAGGGTGGCGCTGACTTCGACCCCGTTGGAAAGAGCGACGCTGAAATCATGCGTTTCTGCCAGGCCTTCATGTATGAGCTGTGGCGCAATATCGGTCCCGACCAGGACAGCCCCGCCGGTGACGTAGGCGTTGGCGGCCGTGAGATTGGCTACCTCTATGGTGCTTACAAGAAACTGGCCCGCGAGCACAGCACTGGTGCACTGACTGGCAAGAGCTATGGCTGGGGTGGTTCTCTGATCCGTCCCGAGGCTACCGGTTTCGGCGCTATCTACTATGTGGAGCGCATGGTGAAACAGCAGGGTGACACCATGGAAGGCAAGCGCATTGCCCTCTCTGGCTTCGGTAACGTTGCTTGGGGTGCTGCCACCAAGGCTGTTGAGCTGGGTGCCAAGGTTGTCGCCATCAGCGGTCCCGACGGTGTCTGCGAGATTCCCGAAGGTATCACCAAGGAGATGATTGACT
The DNA here is from genome assembly GCA_017550405.1 of Bacteroidales bacterium. Classification (GTDB taxonomy): domain Bacteria; phylum Bacteroidota; class Bacteroidia; order Bacteroidales; family P3; genus Colimorpha. The sequence goes on along the minus strand of JAFZPH010000034.1, from coordinate 14,301 downwards.
ACATGCTCGATATGCGTGCCAGCAACCGCAACAAGGTTGAGGATATGGCCACCAAGTTCCCCGGCAAGGCTGTCTTCACCGCCGGCAAGAAGGCTTGGATTGTGAAGTGCGACATTGCTATGCCCTGCGCTTTCCAGAACGAGCTCGGCGAGGAAGATGCCAATATGCTGATCGCCAATGGCGTGAAGTATGTTGCTGAGGTCTCCAACATGGGTTGCCAGCCCGCCGCTATCGCTGCCATCCAGGGCCACAAGATTCCCTTCGGCCCCGGTAAGGCTGTCAACGCCGGTGGTGTTGCCACCTCTGGCCTCGAAATCTGCCAGAACGCCGGTCACATCAACTGGACCGCTCCCGAGGTTGACCAGAAACTGCACAAGATCATGAACGACATCTATGACATGTGCGTTGAGCACGGTAAGATGCCCGATGGCACCATCAACTATGTGAAGGGTGCTAACATCGCCGGTTTCATGCGTGTTGCCAAGGCTATGGTTGCCCAGGGCATCATCTAATTGATTCCAACTCTATTTAATAGCAGAGCCACCCATGCAGGTGGCTCTGTTTTTTGTGTCATGTTGAGTGGTTGGATGAGTTTTCCCTATCTCCTGTTGGTACTCCCGTATTGGCGTTGATACTTCTGTAGTTTCTTTTCCAGAAAGAAGACATCGTATATGTCCGGGTCAATCAGGTAGACGTCTTTCTTCCCTGCACTGACAAGTACATTCTTGCGTATGCTCTTGCTGGTGGGTCTTTCCCATTGGGCCTTGATGTGATTGATGTCTCTCCACTGTAGTTTGACATTCTTTACCGGTGCCCAGTCTCCGCTCTTTGTCTGTTTGACGCATTGGGATATGGTAAGGAGTTGCTCGGTAATGACAATCTTTTCATGGCGGCAGCGGATGTAGTATATCATTTGATTGACGCATGCCACTGCCATGCCCCCCAAGGCCAATACCATTATCCATGAGGGGGCGTCATTGTTGAAATTGGAGATAGCAACCCAAATGCAGAATGCAATGCCGGCCGAGAATAGCAATACGTACATCACACAACTGATGGTGGATTTGTATATTTTAACTGGTTTTGTGTGCATGAGGAAATGTTCTTTGTAATAATATCTGTCCTCTAAATAACGCCAATTAGATATGTGTTATTGTTTAATGCCGTATGTTTTTATTCCACCACAACAATAATCAACGTACATAGTCGTTATAAAGAGTGAAAGAAAAATCGAACTATTTATAATTGTATAATATGAAAAGGATTAAATGCTTGATGTTGGCATGCATTGCAGCATTCTTTATGACATTGTTTTCATCGTGCACAGGTGAGAATATCAGGCCATTGGGATATACAGGTGCTCCGCTTGTGATACTGGATACCGATTTGGGTTCGTCGACCGATGACCTTTTCTCCATGCAGATGTTGTATCGCTATCATGATAAGGGGCGTTGCAAACTGTTGGGAGTTGTGGTGGATCGAATGGGTGAAAACAATGCTGAAATAGCCGATGTGATGAATACTTATTTCGGACATGCCGATATTCCCATTGGACTGGAACGCAGTGGTATTGCCAATCCCCAAGTGTGGATTGACTATTCGGGTTTGCCCCAATACCGCAAGGCTGACGGTTCACTGATGTTTGAACGTTCAATCGCGGACTACAGCACGGTGCCCGACGGGTGGAAGCTGTATCGTAAGTTGTTGGCGGAACAGCCCGACCATTCGGTGAGTATTGTGTCGACAGGTTTCGTCACGGCTCTGGCCCAGTTGTTGGAGTCGGAAGGCGATGGGTATTCGCCTCTGAATGGCGTGGAACTGGTGCGGCAGAAGGTGAAGTGCGCCTATGTGATGGGCGGTGTGTTTGGAGAATCGGTGGAATCCGATTATAACTTCATGCAGGCGTTAGACTTCAGCCGTAGGTTCTTCCGCCTCTGGCCTAAGGATGTGGATATGGTTTTCTCGCCCGGTGATGTGGGCGATGCCATTGAATACAAGCCCGAGACAGTTATTGGAGATATATCGTGGACCAATGTCCACCCGATAAAGCAGGTGTATATGAAATGCGACTGCAACACGGGGCAAAAGATGTGGGACCCCCTGGCGGTGATACAGGCTGTGTTGGGCGACGAGCTCTTCAAACTCTCCGAGAGGGGCGAGGTGCGTCTTTCGCCCAATGGTGAGACGATTTTCACTGCCAATCCCAAAGGCAACTGCCGTTATCAGCTGCCGGGCGACAGTGTGTGGAATGTCGATATGCTGTGGCGTATCAGAAAATCTGTGATGATGCTCTAGCCCTTAACATTGGCTGGCGAAGAGCCTCAGGAATGACTATTCCTTGCCAAGGCCGCACATCTTCTCAAACTCTTTGCGGAGCCCGCGGCCTTGTGTCGTTTGCTGCGCCACGAACTCGCCGCGGTTGGCTTCCACGGGTTCCCATCCGTCGGGGGTGAGGGCGAGGTCCCATCCGATGTAGGTCATGGATGGCATGCGCAGTGCCATGTCCTCGGTGAGGCGTAGCAGTTCGTCCCAACGGGGGATGGATTGCCCGAGGAAAGGCACCTGGCTGTCGGGGTGGGAGGGATGACGCTGGCCGCGTTCGTCGTAGCCGTCGGTGAAGATGACGCCCGTGGTGTCGTCGATGGAGGCGAAGAGGCCGCCTTGCGCCCCGTTGTCGACAAAGCTGCCTTTGCGTCCGGTGCGGATGAAGGAGGTGAAATGACGTATCGTCCCGTTGAGGTGGAAGGTGTTGATGCGGATGGTGTTGACCGAGTCGGGGTTCCATTGAGCCATCCGCTCGTCCTGCACAATACGTTGCTCGATAATCCATTCGGGGTGTTGTCCGCTCTCGCTGTGCAGGAGGGTCTCGAGGGTGTGGCGGCATTCAATCGCCTCGTGTGAGACGAGCAGGCGTATACCCCGCCCGCCACATTGGTTGGTGGGCTTTGCCACCAGCTGACGGATGTCGGCACCGCTGTGCAGGATGGCCGTAATATCGTCAGTGGAGGTGAGACGCCATACCATGCGGTGGTAGAACGGCTTCAGGCATTGATAGGTCAGCCATTTGTTGTGGATGATGCGCTCGCCTTTGCGGCTGTTCACGCGGCGGCAAATCCTGTTGCGTACGGCATCGGTGAGGTAGGTGCGGCGTTCGGCCTTGCCCTTGTCGGCAAAGCCGTAGAGCTCGTACTCTTCGTAGAAGGTGCCGTGCAGCAGTGTCTCGTGGCACATGTCGGTATTGCCTCCGGCACGTTGCAGATAGTGCTTGTAGCGGCGCGGCAGCAGGGTTTTGTATAGCAGGATGTAGGGGTGCATAAGCCGATTGTTTTGCGGTGCAAAGATACGACGATTTTTGTGATTAAAAATATTTTAGTATTTTTGTAGATTGTATGAATCACTGGCTCGGCCAATGATTTGTTGAAAAGCAATGGATTAATATGAAGAAGATAGAAATCATCAACGGACCCAATCTGAACCTCACAGGCATCCGCCAGCCCGAGATTTACGGCTCCGTCACCATGGAACAGCTGGTGTCGTCGCTCCGCGAGCGTTTTCCTCAAGCGGCAATAGGCTATTACCAAAGCAATGTGGAGGGCGAGATTATCAACCGCCTGCATGAGGTGGGCTTCACGGCCGACGGCGTTGTGCTCAATGCCGGCGGCTACAGCCACACCAGCGTGGCTATCCACGATGCTATTGCCGCCATCACCACTCCCGTCATCGAGGTGCACATCAGCAATATATATGCCCGTGAGGAGTACCGCTGCCATTCCCTCCTTAGCGATGTCTGCCGCGGAGTTGTCTGCGGCCTCGGTTTGGAGGGCTACCGCTTTGCTGTCGAGTCATTCCTGAACGACGGGCAGCAATGAGACGCCTCCTTGCCATAATCGCTTTCCTTGTCACGGGTTGCACCCTTTGGGCCAATGGCGACCCTGTGGCCACATTCAGCGACATCTGCGTCTCTGAGATAGTCTTTCTGGGAGAGTAGGAAGCCATCTTTCTCACTTTTTTTTCAATAGCGGTGTAAGATTTTGCTCGTTCATGCGACTACTATGTATGAAACGTCAATCAAAGGAAATATCGCAATTCGAAGCCGACTATCTGCCTCTTCAGCCCGCCATGCAGCGCATGGCCGAGCGCCTTCTGGGTAATGAGGATGAGGCCGCCGATGTGGTGCAGGATTGTTTTGTAACCCTTTGGTCCGAACGCGAAAGCCTGAAAAGAGTACTCAACCGCGAGGCTTGGTGCATCACCTTGGTCAAGCGCCGCTGTGTTGACATTATGCGGCGTCGCCGTCCCTCGGTCAGCATCGACGCCCTTGCCGTCCTTCCCGACGATGGTGTCCATCTCCCAGTCGCCGAAACGTGATTTGGAATCCACCACGGCAGGACGCTCGTCAATGCTCACATGGTCCTTGATAGGGATACGCGAACTCACAGCTCTCTTGCGATGTTTGAGGTGATGCGGCAGGTAGGTGTAGAGCGTCCCTCCACGTTCTTTGTCCCGCCTGATAATGTGGTATAACCATTCAATCGACACACACGTCTTTCCTTCGCGTTTTCTGACACCGACAATAGTCTCCAGCGACCAATGTCTCTTGAGACACTGCTCGATGTCCTGCCAATCCTCTTTTGACAGCTTCCTCGGTTTCCTGGGTATCGCTTTTCTCATCTCGGAGAACTGCTGTGCTCCGATTGCGACATAGTGTCGGTACATATTGGAGTTCTTTTTTATCTCCCTGCTGACGGTTGTTTTATTGACATCTATCAATTTTGCGATTGCCGACAGCGACATTTTTTTTCTCAGACACACAGAAATTGTGTATCTTTGCTCTTTGGTAAGGTGTCTATATCTTTTCATTTGACAACTCAAAAGTAGTCATTTTACCTGAGAGTACCAAATTTTGGTACTCTTTTTTTCTACTTAGTGTTGCACTTGTAACTGGAATTTAGGCATTCTGGCAAATACAACTTTGTGAGCTTGCATTGTGCAAGCCGAGAAAAACGGATGCCCCCGCCACCCGTTAATGGAGGCAGGGGCCGCTGATGCATGTGGTGGCGTTCCTGTTTTTATGCAAGGCCAAATGCCTTGAGGTCTTCATCAACGGTTGTAATGCCACCAATGCCGAAGTTTTCCACCAGCACCTTCGCCACATTAGGCGATAGGAATGCTGGCATTGTGGGACCCAGGTGTATGTTTTTGACACCAAGGCTCAGCAATGCCAACAAGACTATCACGGCTTTTTGCTCATACCAGGCTATATTGTAGACAATTGGCAGGTCGTTTACATCGGCTAATCCAAACACCTCTTTGAGTTTGAGGGCTATAAGGGCAAGCGAGTAGCTGTCGTTGCATTGGCCAGCATCTAGCACTCTGGGAATGCCGTTGATATCGCCAAGGTCGAGTTTGTTGTATTTGTATTTTGCACAACCTGCGGTCAGAATCACACAGTCCTTTGGCAGCCGTTGGGCAAAGTCGGTATAGTATTGGCGGCTCTTCATCCTTCCATCGCAACCGGCCATGACCACAAACTTGCGTATGGCACCATTCTTCACGGCCTCGACCACCTTGTCGGCCAAGGCAAACACTTGCTCGTGGGCAAATCCGCCAACAATGCTGCCTTGCTCAATGTCGGAGGGAGCGGCACACGTTTTGGCCAAAGCGATGATTTCGGAGAAATCTTTCTTGCCACTCTTGTCTGCAATGATGTGTTTCCATCCGGGAAAACCTGTGCTGTTGGTGGTGAATACTCGATTGGCGTATGGGGCGTTTGCCGTCGGGGGCACAATGCAGTTGGTGGTGAACAGGATGGGGCCGTTGAACGAGGCAAATTCTTCCCGCTGTCGCCACCAAGCGTTGCCATAATTGCCTTTGAGGTGGCTGTATTTCTTCAGTTGAGGATAATAGTGTGCGGGCAGCATTTCGCTGTGGGTGTAGATGTCGATACCGGCATCTTTGCTCTGTTCGAGCAGCTGCTGAATATCGCTGAGGTCATGTCCGCTGACCAATATGCCGGGTCTTTTGCCCACGCCTATGTTCACCTCAGTGATTTCGGGGTTGCCAAAGGCTTTTGTGTTAGCCTTGTCGAGCAACGCCATGGCTTTCACTCCCCAATCGCCAGTCTTTAGAGCCATTGCGGTAAGTGTGTCTGGGTTCTGGCAAGTGGCCAGTTCGCCAAGAGTGCGGAGTATGTATTCGTTGTTGTCGCCGTCCACCTCTCCCAAGCGCGCGGCATGTTCCAGGTAGGCAGCCATGCCCTTCAGGCCGTATAGGGTCAGCTCTTTCAGCGAGCGTATGTCCTCGTTGTCCTCAGCCAGCACTCCCACTTGCTTTGCCTTGCTTTCGTAGTCGCTTCGCCCTCCTTGCCACTCAAGCATGTCCATTTGCGGCAGCTCTATGCCTTTCGATGCGGTGCGTTCCTTCCACCAATTGCGCAACTCTAGGGCGTGGTCTATACGGCTGTAGATACTCTCACAGTCGAAATTGGCATTGGTTATAGTGCTGAAGAGGGCATCGTTCACAAAGGCGTGTATCCTTTGGCGGTTCTCGCAGTAGTGTCCTTTGGGGTAGGGCACGTGGTTTGCTATTACACCAAGCCCTTTCAGCAGATAGATTAGCAGGTCTTGTGCGTGTGCCGTTTCGGGGCTCTTACCACATACGCCGGCTAGTTTGCATCCGGTGCCGCCGGCAGTTTCCTGACATTGGAAACAAAACATTTTCTCGTTCATATTTAGTGTTTTAATAATTATTGCTTTTCTTTTTTTTCGGCTGCAAAAATAGTATGCTTTTTTCTCTCCAGTGGTATCATTTGGTACCTTGAGGTAAATAAATGTGCTATTGTTGAAAAAAAATACTATCTTTGCATTTGGATAATGTATCTTTACGGCTGTGGAATATACTGAGTTAAAGACCATGCCACTCTTTGCAGAATGCAGCGAGTCGGACATAGAAGAATTGTTGAAGTCCCCCTATAAGCGCAAGTGCTATCATGCGGGCGACCTAGTGCTGCGAGGCGGTACGCCCTGCCTGTCGCTGATTCTGCTCACTTCGGGCAGTGCCGAAAGCCGCATGGTTGGTGCCGACGGTCGCGAGGTGGTCATCAAACGCATGTCGGCCCCCCACATCCTTGCCCCTGCCTTCCTCTTTGGCACTGAAGGCAATATTCCTGTCGATGTCACCATGCTCACCGAGGGCACTGTCTGGCTCATCAACCGCGAAGGTTTTCTTGCATTCATGACCTCCCATCCCAAGGTGCTTCGTCGTTTCCTCAGGCTGCTGTCTGACCGCAGCCAGTTTCTCAGCAGCAAGGTGCGCAGCTTTGCTGTCCAGAGTCTCCGCAGTCGTGTTTTGGATTATCTCGACGAGCATGGCTCTATCGGTTCCGTTGGCTCCACAGCCGAGGTGCTTGGCGTGCTCCGCCCTTCGCTTAGCCGCGTCCTTGCCGACCTTCAAGCCGAAGGCCTTATAATTCGCACCAAAGAGGGACTTGTAAAGAAATAGAGGTTTGTATTATATTGCAAGCTGAAATAGTAATTCGGATTATATGAAACATATTGAGATTATCAACGGGCCTAATCTAAACCTCACCGGCCGGCGGGAACCCTCCATCTATGGCCGCACCACTATGGAGGAAATGGTTAGGGGCCTCAAGCAGCAATTCCCTGATGTAGAGATAGGCTACTATCAGAGCAACGTCGAGGGCGAGTTGATCAACCGGCTGCACGAGGTGGGTTTCTCGGCCGACGGCATAGTCCTCAACGCCGGGGGCTACAGCCACACCAGCGTGGCGCTGCATGATGCCATTGCCGCCATCACCACGCCGGTTGTCGAGGTGCACATCAGCAACATCTTCGCCCGCGAGGAATACCGCCGCCACTCGCTCCTGAGCGACGTGTGCCGGGGTGTGGTCTGCGGTCTAGGATTGGAGGGCTACCGCTTTGCCGTCGAGGCTCTTCTTGGTAAGTAGGCTTTCTTTTTCTCACTTTTTTTTCGAAAGGCGTGTAAGATTTGGCACCCTTTTGCGACTACAAGGCATGAACAGCGAAACAAAACAATTCGAATCCGACTATCTGCCTTTGCAGCCCGCCATGCAGCGCATGGCCGAGAGTCTTCTCCACGACGAGCAGGATGCCGCCGACGTGGTGCAGGATTGTTTTGTCACCCTCTGGAACGACAGGAGGAAGTTGCAGTATGTGGCCAACCCCGAGGCGTGGTGCATCATGCTCGTCAAGCGGCGTTGTGTCGATATGCTGCGCCGCCGCCATCCCACCGTCGACATCGACACCGTGATGAATCTGGCCGACGAGCCTGCTGCTGACGACAGCCGCCTCTACCTGGCCCTCCGGCTGATTGACCGTCTGCCCGAACGGCAGGCACAGGCCGTGCGCCTGCGCCATTTCGACGATGCCGACACCCAGACTATCGCCCGCACCATGAATATCAACGAGGGGAATGTGTACACAATCCTCTCCCGCGCATATAGTTCACTGAAACAAATGATACTGGATTATGAAAAAGAATAACGATACACCTACGCTTGAGCAGCTTCTTGCATCGGTAGAGCATGCCGGCCGCGACGCCCGCCGTCAGCAGCAGCTGGCCGAGATGATTGAGCGCATGGCTGCCGATGAGGCCTCGAAACGCCGTCGCAGCGTCCGCCTCTGGACAGTGCGTGTGGCAGCAGCTGCCACCGTAACACTGTTTATAGTGACATCGGTATGGAGAATAGCCAATCCCTCGCCCTCACTAGGCGTGCAGTTGGCCCAGGTCCCGGCTGACCGCACTCCGAAGTTGCCGATGCCTACGATGGTGCCTTTGCGGCAGGCGGAAACCACTCCTGACAAGCCGTGGAGTGCTCCCGTTTGCCAGAAGCAGGCCATGGCTACGATTTCTGTGGCAGAAGAACTGCCTATCGAGGTAGAGGCGGCAGCGGTGGAACCTGTGCCGGATTTCCCCGTCATGGAGGAGACCATAGTCGAAGCAGTTGTGCAGGAAGAACCCTTGCCGATTGTTGAGGAGGAAGAACCGGTTGTTACCAGCATGGAGCCTGAGACGATGGCACAATCCTCACCCACACCGAAACCTAAGCAGGAGCGCCGAGGTTTCTTCAGCCTGTTCCGTGCCGAGCCCAGCCTGATGGACGGTACCATGTTAGCCTTTAATATCTTATAACCCTCAAATAATTACATAGCATGAAACGCATTGCAATCATTCTCATCCTCCTTGGTTTGACGTTCGGCGGGCAAGCCCAACAGAGCGACACCCTTCCCGACACCTGCCAGTCGTGCCAGTCAGATGTCTCCCTGACCCTTGGCATCTCAGCCGGTGCCTCGTTGCACTTTGGCAACAGACTCTCGCCATACTACAGCAAATATGGATTCTCGCTGCAGCTCCCGCTCTTGGTGCGCTGGGACATGTCTCCCCACTGGCAGCTCAATACAGGCCTGCGCTACGACTTCACCTGGAATCCGCTCTACTACAACGTCCAGCTCTCCGGCACCTGGGATGACGGCGACACCCGTGGACTGCAGTTTATGCAAACGCCCACCACTACCACCCAGAAGGCATACACCTACATCAGCCATCTGGGCATCCCCCTCGAGTTGAAATGGTACCCCGTGGCACAGAACAAGAAGGTGCTGTGCCTCTCGCTCGACCTCTTCGCCGGATATGCGGTGACGCGCTACATTGTCATCAGCAACAATCCATCGCCGAGCATCCACGATAAAAATGCCAGTCACGACATCCTCCACTCTACCGCCATCCAGCCTTGGAAAGTCGAGGTAGGCTTCACCCTCTCCACCGACCTTATCGGCCTGGCCCACGGGGTGCGACTCTTCACCAACCTGCTGCCCACCTACAAGGACCCCACCACGGGCGAAAAAATCTACACTTCGGGTGTCACATTCTTCCTCTAAAAACAAATTGATAAACCACTTAACATTTATGTGTCGAAGACACATTATCTCAATAACCCCATACATGGAACTTGGGGTCGCAATAGAAGGGAGCAACCCCAGTTCCATGTGTGGGGTCTGAAAGTAGTAAAAAATGGTGTCTTGAAGAGACACTACCACACAAAAAGATAATACTATAATATAACAAAAAAACTCGAAAAAATGGAAAAACAACTTACCCACAGCAACCTATTGACATTCTCTGTCTTGCTTTTCTTTGCTGCCATGACCCTCGTGGGTGCCTCCACCGCCCACGCACAGGACACCGTCAATCCACTCATCTCCACCACAGGCCCCAATGTGCTTGGCTCCGGGCATATCCAGTGGAACACCGCCCTGAAGTGGGACCATTATAAGACCGCCTTCAAAGAAGACATCTATGGAGCCAACACCGAGTTCCGCTTTGGCATAGGCAGTCGGGCAGAGCTCACGCTGGGTGTCAAGGCATACCACGACGACTACAATTCCTATCCGGGTAATTCTTATGTCTACAATTCCTATCAGGATAATATCATCGGCACTGTAATAGACAACAGGTATCTCTTCGATGACAATACAGGCATCGCACCCTCGGTGGGTGCCCGGCTGCTGCTCTATGAGGGCAAGGCCTGGCTACCCAAAGTATCTTTCTACACCTCCGTGGCGCTGGCCACTATTACCGGTCGCCAATGGACTGCCGACGAAACGCTTGTCCAGCCCACCATCGGACTGAGTTTCCGCAATAACCTGGGTAAAGGTTGGATGCTGGACTATACTCTTGATTTCTCTTGGAACAGGCATTTTCCGCATCAAGACTATTACCCGGCAAGCCTTTCCGTCTTTGCCCGCTGGCTGGCCACCGACCGCCTGCTGCTCAGCGCCGGATTCAGCACACCTGGCTGGGCGGAAATCTTCAAGGGAGTCTTTGAAGTGCGCTATCTTGCCACACCCAATCTGCAGCTGACGTTGCAGGGCGGTTTGTCGGGCGGTTCCGGGATGGGATTCGTTAGATCTACAGTCGAGACCAATCTCCTTGCAGGCGTCGGCTGGATGATTAAGTAGCCGTATCCAGACGTCGCGAAGAGATCGATAATATAATCTTCTACCCGTCAGAGTAGAAGATTTTTTGTTGCCAATTCGATTATTTTTGTTATCTTTGCATAGTGAATTCATGTGGGTTATCATAAATGCCACGGATAATAACATTATTAACAACAAATAGTTATCACTATGAAAACAAAGATTATCCTTTTCGCTGTATTGTTGGCTTTCGTCGGCAATAGTGCAAATGCCCAGCTGTTCGACTTGGCAAGTAACAAAGATCGTCTTACAGTGGGTTTCCAACTCGGTAGTGCCGGAGTGAACACAGACTATGGTGGATTCGCCTGGGGTGTCAGCGCATCGTTGGCAGGAGTATATCTCGATTTTCTGATTGCCGGTCCCCAGCACCAGAATGACAAGCATGTCAACAACATCCTTTGGCAGGACGATGAAGCTTTCACCATCAATGTGGGCTATCAGATCCCCGTTCTCCCATGGCTGCGCGTAGCCCCTATCATTGGTTATTGCCAAACGAACTACGGTATCACCGATATGAGCACGGTGAACATTCATATAGACCCGAACGCACGTCGTGGTAGCATCTATCACTCCTACTATCCGCAGAAACGTTTCCACGAGTTCAACTATGGTGCTGGACTCTTCGTCCAGCCCTTTAGATACATCGAGTTATATGGTGTGTACACCGCGCGTGCTATCTATGGTGGCATCAGCCTGAATCTGACAGCCCTGGCCGATAAAAAGTAGGAAAAATAAAAGATGGAATATCTTTTTTCTTTTGGTGACTCCAGCCCTGCCCTCCCGGCGGGGCTGGTTTTTATTACTTTGAGGTGACTTCTATAAATAACCTCGAAGAGGTGAGACTTTTCATAACACTGTACAAGCCGTAAGACGCAGTGCAGTGATTATCAATAACAAGACACCTGCGTCCCGAAGGGATGCGACAATGAAAACAAATAAATAGAACCCACCATGAGAGTGTTGAATGACCTACTGCTTGAGTAGTTTTTAATCGTTAATATAATGGCCATATTAAAAAGAATGTGTATCTTTGCAAATTAAATAAACTCCTCGTAGAAGTTCAAAACAATTTACTGATTAAACAACTATGGATAAACAGAAATATAACAACTATCCACTGGCCATTAGTCAAATTCTCGGCCTAATTGAGGCAAATGATATTGCTATACCTGAGATACAACGTCCTTTTGTATGGCGCAAATCGCAAGTGCGAGACCTGATGGATTCTTTGTACAAAGGGTATCCCACTGGCTACATAATCATATGGAAAAACCCATCAGTAAAACTAAAGAATGGATCTTTGTCAGAAGGCAAGAAAGTCCTCATCGATGGGCAACAACGCATTACTGCTCTGATGACAGCCATTGCTGGCAAAACAATTGTGTTTGACGATTACAGCGAGGGACGTGTCAAGATTGCATTTGACCCTTTTGCAGCTATTTCTGGAAATCCTGATGCAGAGTTGTTTGCCGTTCAAACGCCAGCTCATCTTAAGAGCAAACGTTGGATACCTGATATTGCAGAATTGTTCAAGCCTGATTTTGGTAGTTTTAAATATATTCAACAATATGTTTCTGAGAATCCAGAAATGGATGCAGAAGTATTGAATACCATTATTGAGGGTTTGAGAAACCTTCAACATTGTAATATTGGAGTGATTGAACTGGACGCATCTCTTGACATAGACATTGTTACTGACATTTTTATTCGTATTAATTCTAAAGGAACCGCATTGAGTCAAGGCGACTTCGTCATGTCAAAGATTGCAGCGGATGAATTACATGGAGGAAATACGCTACGCAAGGTGATAGATTACTTTGCCCACCTTTGCAAAGACGGCACTTTCTATGGCAAAATCAAAGAAAAAGACCTCGCTTTCGCCAATTCTGGTTATCTAAGTAAACTAGAATGGCTGAAGGATGACAAGGAGACCGTTTATGACCCAGAATGTGACGATGTACTACGTGTAGCTTTTATGCATCGCTGCAAACGTGCCAAGCTTGCTGACCTTGTGGCAATGCTTTCAGGTCGTGATTTTGTAACACGAGAGTTCAAGGAGGAAATAGTGGAATCCACATACCGCGACTTGGAAACAGGGGTAAATAATGTTATCAATGGCTACAATTTCTCTCAGTTCATGTTGGCTATCCGTTCTGCCGGCTTCACCTCTAAGAAACTAGTGAATTCTGTAATGGCCATTGATTTTGCTTATGCTGTATATCTACTTCTGCAAGAATCAAAAGAAGTTCCCGTTGATGAAATTAAGAGTTTGGTGCAACGTTGGTATGTATTGTCGGTTCTCACTGGTCGCTATAGCGCTTCACCTGAGTCATCCTTCGCAAAAGACATTCGTGCAATTGGTGAGAACGGAGTAAAAGCCACACTTAAAGCCATTGAAGATGCCACTCTTTCGGATAATTTCTGGAATATACAATTGAATCAGAACTTGACATACGTATCTTCCATAAACCCCACCTATCAGGTATTCCTTGCAGCACAAATCTTCTTCAAGAAAGACTCTCTACTTTCCCATATTTCAGTGGGTGAATTAGTAAACCTTGGGGGAGACATCCATCACATTTTTCCAAAACAATATCTGGTTGACAATGGTTTCGACAAGCATGAGTACAACCAGGTGGCCAACTATGCCTATCTAGACACACCGATTAACATCAAGATTGGGAAGAAAGCACCTAAGACCTATATGAACGAAGCTCTTGATGCTATCAAGAATACTGCTGATACCTCTTTCAAGTCAATCAAGAGCGAGGAGGAATTTACCAAAAACCTTGAGGACAACTGTATCCCTATGGATATTCTCAAAATGGATTACACCAATTATCAAGCTTTCCTAGAAGCCCGTCGCGTTAAGATGACAGAGCTTATAAAAGCATACTACTACAAATTATAAGTCCGTCCGCAAGATGGTTGTACTTTGGTAATTACTGGTTGAACTATTTGCTCATTAATACAAATAAGGTGCCACAAAAGTCCCCGACGGGGACGGCAGAACACAGGCAGGGGTGTAACCCCCTGCAAAGGACAAGGATTAAACGGAACCCCGAAGGGGTGACACACTATGCATTGTCGGCGGTCTGTCGCCCCTTCGGGGCTTATTTTGTCGTATCAAAGAACGGGGGTTGCACCTGTCTTAACCTGAAAAAAGTTGACACTTTTGGGAACAATACTAAAAGTAAAAATGAGACAAAAGACACAGACACGACAAGTGTACAATGAAGAGCTCGGATGTTACGAGTGGAAAGAGGTCGAGACGGACAGGTATGTT
>JAFZPH010000033.1 GCA_017550405.1 Bacteroidales bacterium | reverse complement strand
CGGGGACACTCCGCGAGAAAGTGGCCAGAATGATGCGCTATGTGGCATCAACCATGTTTGAAGAAGCCTGCACGTCCATTCCCTTACGCCCCAGTCTACCCATCCTTGTGAAAAATCAGTCTTGAATTAAATAAGAGCGAAGATTTATCAATACTGGTATAATTATAAGAAATTGACAGCATAGGATCCTGACTGAAGGCGGGGATTTCAAAGCAGGAATAGAAGACCTTGACATGAAGTGTGTTGAGGAATATTGTGCGAGGATCAGTTACGGCCGTGACAGTCTGACCCACATGCGTTCCAACAAAAACTTTATCACCGAGAAAGACGGTAGGGAATATGTAAGTGGTGCCGCCATCCTTTTGTTTGGCATAGCTCCCCAGCGATGGTTCCCGAGAGCACGTGTGCGTGTCGTTTGCTTTGATGGAACACAAGAGTTGACCCGCGCACAAATGAATGTTGTGAAAGATGAGATGTTTGAAGCGCGTATCATTGACATGACGCGCGATGCACTTGCTTTCGTAAAACCCAAATCCGTGAACACACCTTTTTAGGCGAAGGTGCCGTTTTTCGCACCGTCCCAGACTATCCCGAATTCTGTTGGACTGAACTTATTGTTAATGCCATCGTTCATCGCGACTACTCCATCTTTGGAACCGACATACAAGTTAAGATTTTCTCCGACCGTCTCACAGTCGAGAGTCATGGCATCCTTCGAGGCATGGTGAGGATTGGCAACCTGCGCACCACTCACTTCTCTCGCAACCTCAAGATTGCGCAAATGCTCCACTACACAGAAAATAGTTGAAGCCATCATGCGTAATTCAAATATCTTTATAAAAGAATACCGCGGCAAGTCCCATGCTTGCCGTGGCTTTTTTATTACCCCCCCCCAAAAAAAATTATTACTCCCTAAATTCCAGTTACAAGTGCAGCACTAAGTAGAATTTAGGCCCAAGTGGATTCTGCTCCTCTACCAGATTGCCCGAGTTGTCGTAGGTGTAGTGGCAAGTGCGGATTGCAAATCCTGTTATTCTGTTGGGCTGGATTGCTAATCCAGCTCAACGAGAACAACAAGGGGGGGCAAATCAGGCAACATAGAAATTTACTATGGAACATAAATTTGTGTTTGTTGAGTCCTGTCAATTACACCATTATTCTCCAATGAGCTTCTGTCTACCCGGAATATGGGGTATTGAGGATTCTTTAGATTTTTATACACTGCCACAATTATCTTCTGCTTTCTCTTTTTAGCTTCTTTTAAAATATTGTAGTATTTGATTGGCAAATATTCGTCCTTTTGACTCTTGCTTGTTTCTCCTTCTGGATTCGCCTGAAAACGGTATTTTACTAAGACATAATTATTAGTTTTAAATACCATGGTCAGCGTTGCGGACGCATACCCGTACAATTCGACCGTATCGGAAAGAAGCAATTCATCTACACATACCCAAAAGTTATTGTCATCAATATTGTCAGGATCGTAGTATGCCTTGAATGACATTCCTACAAAAGTGGGGTCGATTTCATTAACATTAGGCTTTGGCCAACCTTGCAGGTGCGGATGTTTTTGCCCATCTTGGTCCACAAGAGTGTAATATGGCCTGTCATAACTGAATCCTTCAAAGATAGCAATTCCTTCTTGGTTATTTTTGTGTTCACTTAAATATGTAATAAGTGAAACATCACTACATCCAACCAGTGCAAAAACAAGTATTAAGGGAACGCTTAGTAATACAAAGATTTTTTTCATGGGTTAATATTTTGATAATGAGTGGTTAAAAATATATCGTTTTTTCTTTTCTATCCCGTAGTCACCGAAGTTGCGCCCTTCGAGCATGGGGACGAAATTGGCGGGGCCGAGGACCTCGTCAAGCCATTCGTCCTGTGTCTCGCCGTTCTTCGTGATGCGGTGCATCTTCTGGCTCCCCTCTGGACCGATGGGGATAACGATGATGCCGCCGATATTCAGCATCTGCATCAGCCCCAAGGGCAGTTCGGCGGCTCCACAGGTCACCAGAATGCGGTCGTACTTGAACCCCCGCATCTCCGGCAGGCCGTTGAAACAGTCGCCCAGAAAGCAGTGGGCAGGGTAGTGGAGTGAAGCCAGCAACGCCTTCGTCTTGCGGAACAGCACACTCTGCCGCTCCACGGTATACACGCGGGCACCCATCTCGCACAGCACAGCCGTCTGGTATCCACTGCCCGTCCCCACCTCAAGCACCGTCATCGTAGGGGCGACCTTCAGCAGCTGGGTCTGCCATGCCACGGTATAAGGTTTCGAGATAGTCTGGTTGCAGTCAATCTGAATGGCACAATCAATGTCGTAAAGCAGCGTGTCGAGCAGCGTGTCCGGGCAGAACCACTGCCGTGGCAGTTTCTGCATGGCCTGCAGCAGGCGTGTGTCCGTGATGCCGCGCTTCATCAACTGCTCCACCATTCGGCGGCGCCATGCCTGGTATTTAGGAGGATCCGTTAGCACTTTATTAATTCGTTAATTCGTTATCTCGTTAGAATCGTTGATAAGTTTATACGTTGATAAGTTTATACGACTCGCAACATATCAACATCTCTCAATTCTCAATTCTCAACTCTCAATTCTCAACTCTCAATTCTTCCCCACCCTTGGGCGCGTAGCTCGATGGTGCTGTTCTGCGGGGTCACCATCACCGCCGGGGTGCCCTCCTCGGTGATATGGCCGATGATGTGCACCTCGGGGTTGTCTTTAATCTTGTCGTAGTCCTTCTGACTGATGGTGAAGAGCAGTTCGTAGTCCTCGCCGCCGTTCAACGCATTGCTTACCGGCAGCATGTTCTGGCTCATCTCGGAGCAGACGCGGGTGGTCTGGTAGTCGATAGGCAGGCGCTCCTCGTAGATCTGGCACCCGCAACCCGACGCCTTGCAGATGTGCAGCAACTCGCTGGCAAGGCCGTCGCTCACGTCAATCATCGCGGTGGGGACAACCCCCTTCTCGGCCAGAATCTGCACGATGTCCGTGCGGGGTTCAGGCTTCAGGTAGCGCTCCAGCACGTAGTCGTAACTGTCCAGGTCGGGCTTGAAATTGGGGTCGGCTTGGAAAGTGACCTTCTCGCGTTCCAGCACCAGCAGGCCGCTGTAGGCGCTGCCCAGGTCGCCGCTCACGCAGATCAGGTCGTGCAGCTGTGCCCCGTGGCGATAAGTGATCAGCTCCTTGTCCACCTCGCCGATGGCGGTGACGGAGATGACCATGCCGATGCGGCTGCTCGACGTGTCGCCCCCCACCAGGTCCACATCATACCGCTCGCAGCAGAGGCGGATGCCTGCATACAGCTCCTCCAAAGCCTCGACCGAGAAACGGTTGCTCACCGCCACGCTCACCAGCACCTGCCGCGGCGTGGCGTTCATCGCGCAGATGTCGCTCAGGTTCACCGCCACCGCCTTGTAGCCCAAATGGCGCAGCGGCGTGTACGTCATGTCGAAGTGGATACCCTCCACCAGCATGTCGGTAGTGACGACGGTCTTCTTTTTCCCCGTGCCCAGCACCGCGCAGTCGTCGCCCACACCCGTCACGGTACTTTTGTTGACGCACCTAAAGCCGTCGGTAAGCCGTTGAATCAAGGCGAATTCACCCAACGATTCAAGTTCGGTGCGCCCCTCCTGATATTCCAGTTTCTCCATGTTTGCTGTTCTTGATTGAAACTGCAAAGATACGACTTTTTTTTGACCTAAACGAATTTTGAATGTGTTAGTCGATTCACGAAATAACGAATTAACGAGTTAACGCATTCAAAGGTGAAGAAGGGTTGCTACTGGTAACCCTTCTTCACTTCCTTGAACTCCAGCACAAGCTCGACCGAAGGCCAAGTATAGCGGTTTCGACTTGCCGTTTCGATAGGTTTATTAGTCGTTGCAAATGATGGGTTGCGTCTGGGTCTGGTATCCATCGATATGTTTTTTGGGTCTTGTTTTTTGTTTATGTCGACAAAAGGATGTATCTTTGCATTTTATTTTCAGGATATGAAGACTGTTGTTTTCTTTGGCCGGGACAGGACGTTGCGCAGGGGCATGGTGTGCTTGTCGCTGCTGTTGTGTTTGCTTCCGTTTGTTGCACGGGGGCAGGCGTTTGGCTTTATATCCCCATCGGGTCACCTGCTGAGGGGCAACGTTGTGGGCAGTGGACTGGAGGTGAGCAAGTGGCAGGGGGCCGAGTTGACGGGGGCTTTGGTAATTCCGTCGTCGGTGTCGTATCAAGGTACCTTATACAGTGTGCGGAGGATAGGATCGTTTGCCTTGACGGGTATCACGTCGGTGAGCATCCCCAATTCGGCACGGGTGATTGTCGACAGTGCTTTCAGGGGGTGTATAAGCTTGACCACGGTTTCGTTGGGGGATTCGGTACGGGATATTGGGAGGTGTGCTTTCTATCGGTGTACAGGGCTGCTGGCGGTGGTGTTGCCGACAACGCTGGAGACTGTCGGTGAGTATGCTTTTGCCGGGTGTTCGGCCCTGGGCGACACGTTGGTAATCCCCAGCTCGGTGGTGGCAGTGGGAGGCTATGCTTTCCGCGAGTGCAGACGGTTGAGGGGGATACGTGTGGACGGTTCTCTCGGCTCGTTGCCTGATGAGTGTTTTGCTTATTGCGACTCGTTGGAGTGGGTGGATTTTGGCTCGGGTGTCGATACCTTGGGCCGCAGCGTGTTCTTCGATTGTTTTAGTCTGGAGTCAATAGCGCTGCCTGAAGGACTGAAGTATATCGGTATCGGTGCCTTCGAGCGGTGTGGAGGGTTGACAGAGATGGTGGTGCCTGACAGTGTGGCGGGGATTGATGATTATGCTTTCAGTTGGTGTACCGCAATGAGGAGGATGACTTTGGGCAGCGGAGTGGCAAGTCTGGGTCGCTCGGTTTTCAATCAGTGTGATGCACTGGACACGATTGTGGTGATGCCTTTGGTTCCTCCTTCGGTGGATCCGACCACGTTCAACAATACTTCGCAGGGGAAGGTGTTTGTGGTCCCCTGCGGCAGGGTGGAGGATTACCGTTCGGCCTGGGGTTCCGGACTGGCTTTTGCCGAACCTCAGCCGGAGTTGGCGCTGACGTTGGGTGTGAACGACACCTTGTGCGGTACAGTCTCGATGGGCGATGGCGTGGGGTGCGATTCGACGGCTGTGGTTGCAGCCACCCCTTTCCGCGGCTACCGGTTCGAGCGGTGGAGCAATGGGCGGACGGCCAACCCCGACACGTTGTATCTGACAGGCGACTCGGTGCTGACTGCTTATTTTGAACCGCAGCTATATACAGTGGATGTGCAGGTGAACGACGAGGAGTGGGGTATGGCATCGGGTGCAGGTGTATACGAATATGGCACGGAGGC
Organism: Bacteroidales bacterium; assembly: GCA_017550405.1. GTDB lineage: Bacteria > Bacteroidota > Bacteroidia > Bacteroidales > P3 > Colimorpha. The sequence continues at coordinate 52,131 of JAFZPH010000033.1, read as the reverse complement.
GGAGCTGGCGGCGACAGCACTAGCGGGATATGTGTTTGTGCATTGGAACGACGGCAGTGTCGACAACCCGCGCAGGGTGCGGGTGGAAATCGATACTGTTTTTGTGGCTGAGTTCGCCCCAGCGGGTGCAGTGGAAGCGGTTGAGGGGGAGAAGCGTGTCCGTGTGTATGCCGAATGGCAGCATGACAATGCTGCGATTGTGGTGGAGGGTGCCTTGGGCAGGCCGGTGAATGTGGTGGACAGACTGGGGCGCGGTGTGCTGACCATGGCATACACCCCCGAAAGGCTGAGAATCCCGGTATCGGGTAACGGAATTTATATTGTCAGGGTCGGAAACAGCGTCCCTGTGGTGGTCATTCCATCAGCAGGATGCCGCTGACACACCAGTGGCTGAAACTGCCGGCTTGGGGCTTGCCTTGCGGGATGGCCACAGTGAGTGTGTGGCGGCCGACGGGCGACAGGCCATGCGTGCGGAAATAGTGCATGAGGTCGAAGTAGACAGGCTGGGTGGCAGTGCCGGGACACCAGCCGGAGCGTGAATAGTCGCTGCTGGACAAGCCGTTCCAGAAGTTGCCGCTGACGGGGTTCCACTCGCGGTAGCGGCCGCAGTCGCTGCGCCACGGGGTATAGGTGAAAGCCGGTTTGCCATCGATAAGGATGGTGTGGGTCTTGGGATTGAATTCGTCGCCGCCTCCCCAGCCGCCATGGCCTGTGGCGATGTAGCGCAGACGGACGTTGTGGGCGGTGTCGGATTCCCAGATGGTGAAGTTGGTGGTAAGGCTGTCGGTGGCAAATAGCTTGCCGTAGTTCTGCCCGGCCATTTCAAGCACGTTGCAGGTGTTGAACAGCGGGTAGGTCCTCGGGGAATTGATGTGGTCATCTTCCGGTATAGTCTGGTCGCCGGGGTAAGACTTGAGGTCGAGGGTGACGGTGTGGCCGCCATGGTCGTAGTTGCCAATCCAGACGCCTATCCACACCTCGCCCTGCAGCAGGTGGGCAATATCGGTGACTTCCTGTTTGTAGTAGGTTTCGTCCTGCCAGTCGAGGCCGTCAATCTTTACGCGGTCGTTGAACTGCCCCACGCCGAAGGGGGTGAAGAAGCGCATCAGCTCGACGGGCGGCCAGTACATGAACGACGAGATGCGGTATTGCTGCAGGGCGCTGATGCCGTTCTTGATGCCTTGGTAGCGTTCGCCGTCGCGCCCGATGAAGAGGGGGAGACTGTCGGGGTGGTTGTTGATGCCGTCGAAGAAGTTGGGGCAAAGGTCGGTACTTGCTCCGGGGATGATGAATACGGAGCCCGTGCGGTCGTAGGCGTCGCCGTTGCTGCGCTGGTGCAGTTCGACAAAAGTCTGGTAGTGGCTGGGCAGTTTAGGGAGTCGGATGCGTTTGAGGGCGAGGGTGCCGCCGGCGTAGTGGAGGACACTGTCGTAAGGTGTGTTCTGCCGGTAGTTGCCTTCGATATGGTCGTTCTTGTCGCACCAGCAGAGCTGTATGGAGTCGAACACGCGTGTGGTGATGACCATTTTCTGCCGCTTGATGTTGCTGAGCTCTCGCGCGGTGACCAGGGGCGCGTCGGGCTTGATGTAGAATTTCGAGCTGTGCACCTTGTCGGTTTTTACCAGTTGCAACTGACACTGGCCGTTGCGCCAGAAGCTGACCAGCAGACCGGGAAAGCGGCCATAATAAGGCACAGGCGACAGGTCGCGCGACGCTTTACCCCCTCGCTTGGTACCGCCGTGCCAGATGGTCTTGAAAGGCTGCACATAGAACTCCAGCTTGTTGCTATTGATGGAGCAGGTGTAGCGGGTGAGTCCGTTCACTTGGTCGGTGTCGAAGTGGATGTCCTTGCGCGAGAAGGGGGTCATGGTGCGGTAGTACTCTCGATTGGAGAATTGAGAATTGAGAGTTGAGGATTGAGATGCTAGGTTTTCGCCTTTTTTTACCAGCGGGGGTTCCCCGCCGAAGATGGTGGTGAGATATGTGATGGTGTCGGTACTCTCGTCGACGAAGAGGTCTTCCACCGAGTAGCCCTGTATGTAGGGACCGTTGCTCCAGCCGCCCGGACGGTATTCGTCAGGCAGGCGGTTGCCCTCGGTGACCAGGTAGACACTTCCACCGCAGATTTCTATCTGGGTGTACTGGGTGTCGATATGCTCGCCATAGTCATACGAGGCATAGACGAAGTGGTTGGCGTTCTTGGCCACTTTGAAGGGCGCCGGTGTGTTCTGAGCCTGTGCCATGAAGGGTAAAAGGCACAAACCAAAGGCCAAAAACATAATCTTTCTCATGGTTGATATTATTGATTATTATTGTCTCCAGGCACAGCCTGGTCGTCGGGGAGGTCGATGACTTTGAAACGGGACTGGCGTTGATGCCAGCGGTCGAGAGCCAGTTGACGCAGGTCGGCCACGTCGTCGCGCTCGTCCATGATTTCCAGTCCTACGATGGTTTCGATGATGTCTTCGAGTGTGATGATGCCTTGGAAACTACCGTACTCGTCGATGACACAGGCGATGTGGCGCTTGTTGCGGAGCATGGAGTCCCAGATTTCGGATACGGGCATCTCCTCTTTGTACATGACGATGTCGCGTTTTATCTCGCCCAGGGTCATGTTAAACTTGTCTTCGGTGAGCAGCTCGAGGGCTTCGCTGCGGAGAACGTAGCCGGTTATGAATTCGTCGGATTCGCTGTAGACGGGGATGCGCGAGAAGTGGCTGTAGGCTTTGTCGCGGTAGAACTCTTTGAGGGTCATCTGCTCGGGGGCGATAGCGGCCACGGTGGTGGGGGTCATGACGTCCTCGGCTTTCACGTCGTCGAGTTTGATGACGTTCTGTATGATTTTGTTCTCGTCTTCGTCGATCACTTCTTCGTCCTCGGCCATATCGGCCATGGCGGCGACTTCCTCACGGCTGACGGCGGCTTCGTCCTCGTCCTCGGCTATGGTCTTGGAGAGTTTCTCCACCACCCACACGATGGGGAAGAGCACGATGATAATCAGCCGTAGGGCACGGGTGGTGAACCCCATGAGCTTTTTCCAATGGCGGGAGCCGATGGTCTTGGGGATGATCTCGGAGAAGACCAGTATCAGGATGGTAGTGATGGCGGACACCAGTCCGAACCATTGGCTGCCGAAGACTTCGGTGGCTTGGGCACCCACGCCGGCGGCACCGATGGTGTTGGCTATGGTGTTGAGCGACAGGATGGCGGCAATGGGTCGTGCGTTGTCGGTTTTGTATCGTTTGAATCGGGTGGCGGGTTTATATCCTTCGTCCTCGCGCATGTTGACATACGAGAGGGGTGTGGACATAAGCGAGGCTTCGAGGATGGAGCACATGAACGAGATGAGCATGGCTCCAAGCAGGAATATGAGTAGAAGGGTCATTTTTTGAATGTGTTATCGTGTTAATGTGTTAATGTGTTAGTCGATTTACGAATTCTATTTAACGGTGATTTCGTCTATCATGAGCCAGGCGGGTTCACCGCTGTATTCGTGCCAGATGGGCAGCGACTGCTGGCAGCGTACGCGCAGGCGGATGTATCGCACGCGGGGAGCCTCGGCGGGATGGAACAGCCCTTGCCGTCCGGCAAAGGTACGGCGCATCATCACCCGTCGGCTCTCCTTGGCTTCGTTGACGATGGGACGCACGGGCAGGAGGGGTTTCCAAGGTGAGTATTTGATGCCGTCCGACGACCACTGCACCGACACGGACTGCGGACGTACAACCCAGTCGCCGGGGCTGTGGCAGAAGCCTGCCGAGATGCAGTCGAGGGTTGTGGGACTGAGGAGGGTGATGTTGAAGTCGATGCTGTCGCGGCCGGAGAATCCTGACCAGCTCTCGCCATAGTTGCCTGCGATGCCCAGTCGCCCGTCGTGGAGTGACTCGGGGAATCCTTTGCCGTAACGCGGGTAGGGATGGTCGGCCGGTTGGGTGGTGTCGCCGTAGGCTTTGACTGTCAGGCTCTCGATGAGGCTTGGCTGGTTGGCGGGAAGGCTCTCGCGCAGCTCGGGCGGTATGTCGAAATAGTATCCACAGTAACGCCACAGGTTCACCTCTTCGTCAAGCATCGAGGGCACCATCACCAGCCGGAACCGCTGCACGCTGTCGCCGTTGATGCGGTAGGGCTCGCGCACACCGGGGCCGCAGGTGGCTGTGCCCAGTCCGGCCTGCCGGGCGTCGATGTTGACGATATAGTGATTGGCTGGGGTCAGGTCTTTGATGCGCCGGGCAGCAGTGAGGGTGCTGTCGTCGTAACGGCGGATACCGAAGCTGATGCGGCCGGTGTCGGCCGAACAGAATGCCAGCCGCTTGTCGCCCAAGGCGAAGGCGGTCCAGAATGCCGACCGGTTGCCGCTCTCCTGCGGCACCACATGGAGCTCGCCACAGACTTCTTGGGGCGAGGACTGGTTCAACCCTTGCCAGTTGGCTTGGTTGCGGTCGGGGTAGGTCTCGTAGAAGTTGCCCCACCATTCCACTGCGGGGCAGGAGGTGTCGATTCCCAGCTGGACACCGAGGCGTGGCAGTGTGCGGTAGTTGCCGCGTGGCTGCAGCATGAAGCTGAGCTGCATGCGGCCTTCGGCATCGACTTCGACAATCTCGCGCATGGTCATGGTGCGGCCTTCGGGGCTGGAGAGTTCCAGCAGCATATCCACTTCGGCCATGCGGTCGGGCTCGCCCACATTGGTGACTGTGCAGCTGACGGGGGTGGCTTGCAGGTGGTCCAGGCCTTCCCAGGCACGCGCGCCATAGGGGTCGACAAGGTCGTTGAGCGTGGGCGGGCGCCAGAAGTTCCATCGCAGCGGACGGCGCAGCAGCTCCTGCCCTTTGTATTTGTAGCTTGTGATGTATCCGTTGTCGGTGTCGATACGCAGCGAGAAGTGGTCCTCGCGGCCTATCGAGGCCTCGTGCTGCCCTTTGTTGTGTCCACAGAAGAACTGGCGCGTCGGTGCGTCGGGTAGCTCTATCGAGTCGGTGGGGCTTTCGATGCCGACCAGCTCAAACTCGTCGTGGCTGTTCTCGCTCAGTGTCCACGAGGTGCCAGCGTCGTAGGGGTCGTTCACTTCGTAGCTGTCGCCGGTGAAGTTGAAACGCACGAAGAACCGTTCGCCGGGCAGGGGGTCGAGCTCAGGCATACGGAAATCGAGGCGGCAGCTCTCGCCTGCGGGCAGGGAAGGGTAAATCGTGTCGCAGAACAGGCTGTCGCGCAGCGAGGAGAAGATGCGGCATTCGCACACAAAATCGCCCGCGTCGCGGAAGTTGAAACCATTGTGGAGCATGTAGTACTGCCCGCCTTCGGCGTCGGTGTGCTGTGTCACCTTGAGGCATTGGTACACTTCTTGCAGCTCGTTGGCGTGGGCGTGAGGGATACGGAGGCTGCCCACCACCCCGTTGGCGCAGAAAGCATCGTCGTCCTTCACTCCGGGCAAGTTGCCCAGGTCGCCGCCCACGGCATACCATAGGCCGTTGCGGAGCGGGTTGGAGGTGTCCAGCGTGTCGCCTACGTTGGGAAGGGACTGCCCGTGGCGGCCGGTGTAGCGCACAAAACTCTGGTCCACCCAGTCCCACACAAAGCCGCCTTGCAGCGGGGGGTACTTGTTGATGGTGTCCCAATAGTCTTTCAGGCCGCCCATGCTGTTGCCCATGGCGTGGCAGTATTCGGCCATGATATAGGGTCTCAGAGGCATCTGTTGTGACGAGCTGTCGGTCGGAGCCGATTTCAGGGGGAAGTAGGAGCGGCGCAGTCCGTTGGCGCTTTCGATGTCGCGGTAGCGTTCGAAGTGGCTTCCCAGCCCGCGCCAGTCGGCACAGTAGTCGGAGAGATAATCCACCGACGGGTACATCACCTCCACGATGTCGGTGTTCCAGTCCAGCTCGGCACGCTCGTAGGTGACGGGACGGGTGCTGTCCAGCCGCTTGAGGTAGCGGTAGGTGTGTTCCGTCGCCACCCCGTTGCCGCACTCGTTGCCCAGCGACCAGGCTATCACCGAGGCGTAGTTGCGGTCGCGGTGGTACATGTTGTTGACGCGGTATTGCATAGGCCAGCTCCATTCCTTCTTTTTGGCCAGGCTCCCTTCGCCGTAGCCTTGGGCGTGGCTCTCCACATTGGCCTCGTCCCAGACGTAGAGGCCGTAGCGGTCGCATAGCTCGTACCAGTATTCGTCGTCGGGATAATGGCAGGTACGCACGGCGTTGATGTTCATGTGTTTCATCAGCATGATGTCGAACTCCATCTCGGCTCGTGTCACGTATTGTCCGCGGTAGGGGCTGTGTTCGTGGCGGTTCACGCCGCGGATGGTCACCGGCACCCCGTTCACGCAAAGCTGGCGGGCGGTGAGCACGGTGTCGTCGCCTTGGTAGGGGATGTCCTTCAGCGTCACATTGCGGAACCCCACCTTGCAGCCAATGGTCTCGGTGGTCACTCCGCCGGCATTCTTCAGCCGCATGATGAGGGTGTAGAGGTAAGGCGTTTCGGCGGTCCAGGGATGTATGTCGGCCACACGGCACCCCTCGCCTTCAAAACGGGCGGTCCAGTCGTGCGACTCGATGCGTTCCTGCCTGGTCCACACGCTGTGGCCACCAGTGTCGAGCAATTCAGCCTCCACGGCCATGTGACCGGCCAGGCGACCCGACAGCTCGACGGCCAGGTCTATCAGTCCCTCGCCCGAGTGTTCGTCGAGCCGTGCCACCATATTGTAGTCGCTGATGTGGACGCGGGGGGTGGAGTAGATGCACACGTCGCGGGTGATGCCGCTCATGCGCCACATGTCCTGGCACTCGAGATAGCTCCCGTCGCAAAACCGCACGACCATCACTGCCACACGGTTCTGACCAGGGTGTACGCTCTGCGTGATGTCCCACTCGGCAGGGGTCTTGGAGTCTTCGGAATAGCCGTATTTCTTGCCGTTGACATAGAGGTACATGGCCGAGCGTACGGCGCCGAAACGTATCACCACACGCCTTCCGCGCCAGCTCTCGGGCATCTGGAAGTCGCGCACATAGCAGCCGGTGGGATTGAATTCGGTGGGAGCGTATGGGGGATTGGAGGGGAACTCGTTATGCATATTGGTGTAGACGGGTGTGCCGTAGCCCTGCAGCTCGATGTTGCCCGGCACTTCTATCTCGGCCCATTCGTCCACGTTGTAGCCACGCTCGTAGAATCCTTTGGGGCAGGCGTATGGGTTCTCGGCCACGCGGAACTTCCACTTGCCGTTAAGGGTGCGGTAATATGGCGACTGCTGGTAGCCCAGCGTGGCCACATCCTGCTCGTCGGCGTAGGGTATCACATTGGCATGCGGAGGCACTTTGCCAACACTCCACACCCCCACATCGTTCCACTCATCCTGAGCGTTGCATGTCCCTATCCGGCACTCCAATAGTCCGAACATCAGCAATATACCGACAAAAACTATCTTTCTCATGTATATAAATAAATTGCAAAGATACTAAAAAAAAATGGATAAATGGATTTATGGTGTCTACTGCGTCCCGCCGACTCGGCAGTTACGCCCATCAATCCAGCATCGTGACAGCATCGAAAACGGGTGTTTTTTCGAAGCCTAATAGGAGAATGATGCTGTAAGGATGCTGTAACGATGCAGTATTGAACGAACTTAGTGAGTGTGAAGACACGAAGGTGGACTGAAGGGCATGAGGTGGACAGGCTGGAAACGTCCCGTTGGGAGGCACAACTCTGCCATGTCGTTTTTTTTGTGTATCTTTGCTGCTCCAATTGACGGGCGCGGCGTTGTGCGACGTTCGCCTAATGTCAGTTGTATCAGTTTATTAATGAATAACAACCTATGGCGATATTGACCATTCTTCACCGGCGGTGGTTCTACGAGGCGCGGTTGCCCCACCTGGTTTTTATCGACGGCCTGTATGCAGGCACCATGCGCGGCGACGAGATGCAGGTGCAGCTGCCCGCAGGGCGCTACCAGGTGCGTGTGCAGTTCGGCGGCCCGATACCGCTGGGCAGAAGCGGGAAGCGCATCGACCTGTCGGTGAGCTCCACGCGCGACGATGTGGAGGTGAAACGGGCTGCAATAGTCGCGTTCCACGACCGCGAGCGGCTGTGGAACCTGCTGTTCGACCTCGATCTGGCGGTGTGGGTGGTGTCGCTTTTCGTGCCGATGCCGAGGTTGTACAAAATCATCTCCGACCTGTTTTTTGTGGTGTGGCTGGTGCGCCTTGTGATTATCCGCAAGCGTTATTATCGGCTCGACGTGCAGGAGACGGGTGCGGGAACAACAGTCAACAAATGATAGGAGACAGGATATGAAAGGATTGGTGATGCGTACCACAGGCAGCTGGTACAGGGTGCTGCCCGAAGGAGGGACGACGGACGAGGCGGTGGATTGCCGTCTGCGCGGCAACTACCGATTGCGCGGCAACAAGCAGACCAACCCCGTGGCCGTGGGCGACTGGGTGGAGTATGCCATGCAGGACGACGGCACGGGGGTGATAGCCGATGTGTGCGACCGCCGCAACTACATTGTGCGCCGTGCCACCAAGCTGAGCAAGCAGACACATGTGATTGCAGCGAATGTGGACCGGCTGTGCATTGTGGCTTCACTGGCCTTTCCCCGCACGTCGACCGGTTTTATCGACCGCCTGCTGGTCACCGCCGAGGCTTATCATATCCCCGCAAGCATCATCTTCAACAAGACCGACCTGTACGACCAAGGCTTGACCGAGCTGCACAGGGAGTTGGAACGCATATATGCCAGTGCAGGATACAGGGTGTATGGAACCAGTGCGTTGAAGGGCGACGGGGTGGAGGAGCTGCGCGACTTGATGAAGGGTCGCACCACGCTGTTCAGCGGCCATTCGGGTGTGGGCAAGTCGGCTTTGCTCAACGCCCTTGTGCCGGGGTTGGAGCTGAAAGTGGGAGAGGTGAGCGACTGGAGCCTGAAGGGCAAGCACACTACCACATTTGCCGAGATGATAGTGGTTGACTACGGCAGCGGAGTGTATGAACAGGCTCACGACGGCGAGGCTCCCACGCTGTTGGTGGACACCCCGGGCATCAAAGAGTTCGGCATGGTGGATTTCAGCCCCGCCGAGTTGTCGCATTTCTTTCCCGAGATGAAGGCGGTGCTGCCCGACTGCCATTTTGCCAACTGTACACACCGGCACGAGCCGAACTGCGCGGTGAAACAGGCCGTGGAGGCCGGCACCATCAGCATGGAACGGTATAACAACTACCTGGGCATTTACGACCAGATAGTGAACGGCGAATAGCGTGGGGTGATTATAACGCTTTGACTATAGCGCTCTCCACCGACGACATGGGGTTGGCGGGTTCGAAACGCCTGGTGACTTCGCCTTTGCGGTTGATGAGGAATTTGGTGAAATTCCACTTGATGTCGCCGGGCTTCTTGCTTTTCAGCCACACATAGAGGGGAGAGGCATTGGCACCGTTGACGTCGATTTTGGCAAACTGGGGGAAGGTGATGCCGTAGCGGTCGGTGCAGTAGTTGTGGATGTCGTCGTAGGAGCCGGGTGCCTGCGATCCGAACTGGTTGCAGGGGAAGTCGAGGATGACGAATCCGCTGTCCTTGTATGTCTCGTAGATGCGCTGGAGGTCGGTGTACTGGGGGGTGTAGCCGCACTGGGTGGCGGTGTTGACCACCAACAGCACTTTGCCGCGGTATTGCGAGAGGGCCACGCTGTCGCCATTGCCGTCGAGGACTTTGAACTGGTAGATGTCGTCGGCGGGCTCCTCGGGTACGATGGTGTCGGTGGGCGTGGTGTCGTTGTGGGGTTGTTCGTTGGTTGGGGTGTTCTCCTTGTGGCAGCCAATCAGCGAGACGACGGCGGCGAAAGTGAGGAGGATCCCCAAATGTTGAATGGTCTTCATAATGCTAAATATCTGTTTGTTTGTATTTTACGTATTAATGACAAGTGTTGTCGACGATGCAAAGATACTAATAAAATCAGACTGAGGACATTTATTTTCGCGAAAGGTGGGTAAGGGTGGCGCGATGGAGGCTGCGGACCCGTGGTGGGAGAGTCGGCGGGGATAAAGATTCTTTTTTGGGGTATACAAAATATTATTATTTATTTTGCGTTATGACGGTAAGAACTGCGGATGGCAGTGCGTGCCGATTGGTGCGGGGAGGCCTGAGCAGTGGTTTGAAAGTTAGAATATAAGAAACGGAATGAAACAATATCTTGACCTGTTGCAGCATGTGCTGGACAACGGCGTGGCGAAGGAGGACCGCACGGGTACGGGCACCATCAGTGTGTTCGGCTACCAGATGCGGTTCCATCTTGACGACGGTTTCCCGCTGTTGACTACGAAGAAACTGCATCTGCGTTCCATTATATACGAGTTGCTGTGGTTTCTGCGTGGCGACACGAATGTGCAGTATCTGCATGACCACGGGGTGAGTATTTGGGACGAGTGGGCCGGACCCGACGGCGAGCTGGGGCCTATCTATGGCCACCAGTGGCGGTCGTGGGGAACGGCGGATGGCCGGCATGTGGACCAGATAAGCAGCCTGATAGAGGAAATCAAGCGCAATCCCGACTCGCGGCGTCTGCTGGTGTCGGCATGGAATGTGGGCGAGCTGGAGCAGATGCACCTGCCCCCGTGCCACATCCTGTTTCAGTTCTACGTGTCGGAGGGCAGGCTGAGCTGCCAGCTGTACCAGCGTTCGGCGGACATCTTTCTGGGTGTGCCTTTCAATATTGCCTCGTATGCCCTGTTCACCATGATGATAGCACAGGCCTGCGGGTTGAAGTATGGCGATTTTGTCCACACTTTGGGCGACGCCCATATCTACAACAACCATGTGGAGCAGTGCCGCCTGCAGCTGACACGCGAGCCGAGGCCGCTGCCGCGCATGGTGCTGAACCCGGCGAAGCGGGATATTTTCGGTTTCGATTACGACGATTTCAAACTGGAGGGGTACGACCCCCATCCGCACATCAAGGGCGAGGTGAGTGTCTAACCATTTTATCCACAAAAGAAAAATGAACAACAACACATATTGTATCATAATGGCGGGTGGCTTTGGCAGCAGGTTCTGGCCTATCTGCAAAGACGACAGCCCCAAGCTGTTTATTGATATTCTCGGCACCGGACAATCGATGCTGCAGACCACCTTTGAACGCTTTGCCTGCATCTGCCCCCGCGAGAACATCATTATCGTCACAAACCGGGGATATGTGGACCGTGTGCGCGAGCAGATAGACGGTCTGCTGCCCTATCAAGTGCTGGGCGAACCCACACGCCGGAACACAGCTCCGTGTGTGGCCTACGCCGCATCGGTGATTTATGAAATGAACCCCAATGCCAACGTGATAGTGACTCCTTCCGACCACGCCATCTTCGGCATGGAGAATTTCATACACGACATGGAGCAGGCGTTGCAGGCGACCGAACGCCACGACTGTATCCTTACCATAGGAGTGCGACCCACAAACCCCAACGTGAAATACGGATACATCCAATTTAGCGAGGAGCCGGTCGACGCCCGTGCAACCAACCTACATAAGGTGATCACCTTTACCGAGAAACCCCCGGTAGGAATGGCACGCCAGTTCATTGCCACAGGCGAGTTTTTCTGGAATGCCGGTATCTTTGTGTGGCGGTTGTCCACGCTTCGCAAAGCCTATGAGGCTTTCCTGCCCAACATCGCCAAGAGCTACTTTGCCCTCACTTCCTCTACCCCGCAGGCCGACGTGGACAATGTGTATGCACTCAGCGAGTCAATCTCGGTCGACTTCGGTATCATGGAGCATGCCGAGAATGTGTATGTAATGGAGGCTTCGTTTGGATGGTCCGACGTAGAGTCTTGGGACTCGCTTTACGGCATTGCCCGTCACGACGAGCATAACAACGGTGTAGTGATGGGCAAGTCGCTGCTCTACGACGTGAAGAACTCCATTGTGCATGTACCCTCTAACAGAACGGTCGTGCTGCAGGGGCTCGACGGCTATATCGTTGCCGCCAACGAGGACACCATTCTCGTATGCCGTCGCGACAACGAGGACTGTATCGTCAAATATATCTCCGACGTTGAACTGATGAACAGCCGAGGTGAGAAGCCCCGCCAATGACATCGGGGGTGGGCTATTTTCCAGATAGAACAAAGAACTAAGCAATATATTTAGACATGAAACGAACTGAAATCAAACAATTGTTCGCCGACACTGCGGAGCAGCTGATTGGCTCCGATGTCGTTGTAAAGGGCTGGGTGCGCACCAAGCGCGGTAACAAGAATGTGGCTTTTATTGCCTTGAACGACGGTTCGACCATAAACAACATACAGGTGGTGGTGGATTTGGCCAATTTCGACGAAGGTCTGTTACGCCGTATCACTACGGGTGCCTGTATCGGCGTGGAAGGACAGCTGGTGAAGTCGCAGGGCGCCGGACAGAGTGTGGAGATCCAAGCCAGAAATATCGAACTCTATGGCGAGGCCGACCCCGACAGTTATCCCCTGCAGAAGAAAGGACACTCGATGGAGTTCCTCCGCGAGATTGGACACCTGCGTCCCCGTACCAACACTTTCGGCGCTGTCTGCCGTATCCGCCACCACATGGCTTACGCCATCCACACCTTCTTCCACGAGCGCGGTTTCTTCTACTTCCACACCCCGCTGATTACCGCCTCCGACTGCGAGGGCGCCGGCGAGATGTTCCAGGTCACCACCCTTGATATGAAGAATCCTCCCCGTCTGGAGGATGGCAGCATCGACTACAGTCAGGACTTCTTCGGCAAGCAGACTGCTCTCACCGTCAGCGGTCAGCTGGAGGGCGAGCTGGGCGCTACCGCATTGGGCAAGATTTACACCTTCGGTCCCACTTTCCGCGCCGAGAACAGCAACACCCCTCGCCATCTGGCCGAGTTCTGGATGATTGAGCCTGAGATGGCTTTCTACGACATCGACGACCTCACCACCCTTGAAGAGGAGTTTATCAAATACTGCGTCACTTGGGCTCTTGAGCATTGCCAGGACGACCTCCAGTTCCTCAACAACATGATCGACAAAGGTCTGTTGGAGCGTCTGAAGAGTGTGGTGAGCACCGACTTTGTCCGACTGCCTTACACCGAGGGTATTCGCATCCTCGAGGAGGCTGTGAAGAACGGCCATAAGTTCGAGTTCCCCGTCTATTGGGGTGTCGACCTCGCCTCCGAGCATGAGCGTTACCTGGTCGAAGAACACTTCAAGAAGCCCGTCATCATGATTGACTATCCCAAGGAGATTAAGGCTTTCTACATGAAGCAGAACGACGACGGAAAGACCGTGCAGGGCACCGATGTGCTCTTCCCGCAGATTGGCGAGATTATTGGTGGCTCGGTGCGTGAGGAGAACTACGACAAGCTGATGAACTCCATCACCGAGCGCAATATCCCCATGAAGGACATGTGGTGGTATCTCGACACCCGCCGCTACGGCACCTGCCCGCACGCCGGCTTCGGCCTCGGCTTCGAGCGCCTGATGCTCTTCGTCACCGGCATGGCCAACATCCGCGACGTCATCCCCTTCCCCCGCACGCCCAAGACCGCGGAATTCTAAGCGGAGAACCTCCGCAGGTGTTCAAATTGCGCACTCTACTGCGCAGAAAATACAAAAAACTGCGCACTTGAATGCGCAGTTTTTGTTCTTTTCTGTACAAGAGTTAAGCCAGCATCCTCCGTATCCACAACCCGAAGAACCGGTCGTTGACACGATACCGCCTTGCCTCCTCAATGACATAGTCATCCGACAGAAGTCTCTTAATTGCCGACTGAACCGAACTGGCCGAAGGCAATTTATGGCGTTTGATAAAGTCTGCAGAAGTTATTTGTATGGACAATCCGTCTTCTGCAATGGCATACAACAGCATCTTCTGCTTTATTGTCATACGCGACAACAACTCTCTGTAGTAATAATCATTGCCTGCAAGAATATCATTAATGGCAGTTTCCATGGTCTTTTCCGTGCATCTTCCACCCTTTGAAGTGCTGGCAAAGGCTTCATTCATTGTCTTTTGTACATAGTATGTATGACCCTCAAACATATTATACACATCCTTAGCGACCTCTGCATCCAATGTCCTTCCCTTCTCTTGGAACTTCAGACACATAAAATCAACATATACATCTCTGTCAATAGCCCCCAGGTTCATATTGTCTGCACTCTTATAGAAGGGGTGCTTTCTGCTGTCAAACATCTGCTCCAGCATGTGTCGTTCGCTTCCTGCGAACACGAATCGGCAATTGTCTATCCGCTGGATATGGCCTCGAAGCAAAGCCTCGATGTTATTTTCCGGGTATTTTGCCACCTGTTGAAACTCGTCAATGGCAACAATACACGGCTTGTCCGCCTGCTGCAGGTAGCCGAAAATCTCTTCCAGCGTATATTCTGGCCGTTCAATATCTCCAAGGTCCACGCTGAAAGTCGGCAGCCCTGTGGTTGCATCAAACCCCATCTTTCCCGCAATGCTGCGCAGTGCCTTGACAAAGTTCTGTACCATCTTTTTACCTTGGGGCACAGCCTGTTCATACACTGTCCTTCCCAGCTCATGTACCAACTCTTGCAAACAGGTGGTGTGGAGAATATCTACAAAAAAGGTGTAGTAATTATCGTGCAGGACAGGCTGGTCAAAACAATACTGTATTAAGCCTGTCTTACCCATGCGTCGGTCTGATTTTAGCACCACATTATTCCCATTGGTCAGCAGTTTAATCATCCGTTCCGACTCAGCCTTGCGGTCGCAGAAATACTCAGGCCGTATGCGCCCAGACACTACAAAAGGATTCTCTTCCATAATCTTTTATTCTATAGTTTCCGGCTGCAAAGATACGAATATTTTTTGATATTATGCAAATTGCATTATGTAATTTGCATAATGCAATTTGCATAATACTGTAACTTACATTTATGCAATGAAATAGTAGTGTATATTAGACATGATAGAGTAGGGTTGTTCGGTATCCCACACAGCACTTCCTTCGGTCGCTTAGTGTGGGGATAATAGGATTTCGTGCCTTTGGCACGATGGCTGACAGCACAGGTGTTTGGGTATGTTTTTTTGGGGGGGTAGTCTGTACGGGTAAATATGTGCTGAAAGCACATCATCCTATTAACCCCACACTAAGTCGAAGACGCAGTGTGGGGTATGAATACAGATAACATGTGTGCCGAAGGTACACCACAACCACTATGCAATAAATATTGCTGGTCTGCGTTAAACAGGCATGAGTTATACAACCTCTTATTATCACATTGTTTTTCGCACCTATCGTAGTGAACCCACTATTTCTACTGACCATGAGCGGGAGTTGTATGCCTATATCTATGGCATCGCAAAGAACCTCTCGTGTCAGACCTACCGCATAGGAGGAATGCCTGACCATGTGCATATCTTTGTATCTTTGCCACCGACTATGTCCGTTGCAGAATTTGTACAGAGAGTGAAGACGAGTACAAGTAAATGGATGAAGGGTAACCCGTCGTTCCCTCATTTTAGAGGTTGGAGCCGTGAGTATGCCGGTTTCAGCTACGGTCTGCATGACAAGGATATGATAGTAGGCTATATAATGCGCCAAAAGGAACATCACCATACTGTAACTTTTGCAGAAGAGTATCGGTCTTTCCTTGAGGAGAATGGTATGACAATAGATGACAGATACTTTCTAAAAGATGAGTAGTAGCGTGCTTTCAGCACGCAATTATCTTATCACAGTAACCCCACACTGCGGTCCCTTCGGTCGCTTAGTGTGGGGTTAATAGGATACCGTGCTTTCAGCACGGACAAGTTGCTAAAGAAATGCTCATCCCCCCATAAGAACTTTGGCGAAATTCGGTAAAAGGGACCTTATCGCAATGCTTTTCTTGCTTACTGCTTTCTTGACTGTTGAAAGCGGATGCAAAGATACGCTTTTTTTTCGATATAGGATGTTTTTTGGGGATTGGTGCTTTTTTTGTTTGTGAGGTGGCGATAGTTTTTACCTGCTATGTCGTTTTTTTTGTTTATCTTTGCATTGCATTCTGTGGGCACAGGCGGAAGCCTTAGCGCCTAATAATAAAGCAGTTTTTGACAGGCACGATGTTCGACGACACCTATCATACCATCGCGGCTCCCGCCGAGGGGCTTTACAAGGAGAAGGGCAGCAAGTTCCTCGCCTTTGCCTATCCGGTGCATAGCACCGACGAGGTGAAGCAGCACCTCGAGGCCCTGCGCAAGGAGTATTTCGATGCCCGGCACCATTGCTACGCCTATATCCTCGGTCCTAACAAGGATGCTTACCGCGTCAACGACGACGGCGAGCCCTCCGGCACAGGCGGCCGACCCATCCATGGGCAGCTCCTCTCCGCCGACCTCACCGACACGCTCATTGTGGTGGTGCGCTACTTTGGCGGCATCCTGCTGGGTGCTTCGGGGCTGGCCAACGCCTACAAGGCCGCCGCCCGCGACGCCATTGCCAACGCCACCATCGTGGAGAAGACCATCGACGTCACCTATCACCTCCATTTCGAGTACGCCTTGATGAACGATGTGATGCGCCTGCTAAAGGAACTGGGTGTGCAACCCCGCAACCAGGAGTTCAACCTCGACTGCCGCCTCGACATCTCCGTCCGCCAGTCGCAGAGTGTTCGCGTCTACGACACCCTCGCCAAACTCTATGGTCTGAAAATTGAAAGTTGAAGAATGGCTCCGCGTATCACATGTCTCACTAACACCAATATGGGTGAAAAGACGCGAGATACATGGAGGTTAATAATTGAGAAGAGAAAATGAACGACGATATACTTTCCCAGCTGAATGAATCGCAGCGTGAAGCGGCGGCCTGCACCGAAGGCCCGGTGATGATTATCGCCGGCGCCGGCAGTGGCAAGACCCGTACCCTCACCTACCGTATTGCCCACCTCATCAATCTGGGCACCGACCCCTTCAACATTCTGGCCCTTACCTTCACCAACAAGGCTGCAGCCGAGATGAAGGAGCGAATCATGAAACTGGTGGGTCCCGAGGCCCGCAACATCTGGATGGGCACATTCCACTCCGTCTTTGCCCGCATCCTCCGTTCCGAAGCCGAGAAACTGGGATACATCCGCACCTTTACCATCTACGACAACGACGACAGCAAGTCAGCCATCAAGCAGATTGTCAAGAACCTGAACCTCGACCCCAAGACCTACAGCCCCGGCTACGTCATGGGCCGCATCTCCATGGCCAAGAGCAATCTCCTCTCGCCCGAGGACTACGCCAACAACCCCGAAATCCAGCAGGCTGACAAGGATTCCCACAAGCCCATGATTGCCGAGATTTACAAGCTTTACAACCACCGCCTCCGCAATGCCATGGCCATGGACTTCGACGACCTGCTCTTCAACATGAACATCCTCCTCCGCGACTTCCCCGATGTGCTGCTCAAATACCAGAAGCGTTTCCAGTACATCATGGTCGACGAGTACCAGGACACCAACTATTCGCAGTACCTCATTGTGAAGAAACTCGCCGCCCGTCTGCAGAACATCTGCGTGGTGGGAGACGATGCGCAGAGCATCTATGCCTTCCGTGGTGCGAATATCCAGAATATCTTCAACTTCCGTCGCGACTATCCCAACCTCCACCTCTTCAAGCTCGAGCAGAACTACCGTTCCACTAAAGTGATAGTCAATGCCGCCAACTCGGTCATCGCCAAGAATGTGGAACAGATAGACAAAGAGATTTGGACCGACAACGCACAGGGCAACCGTATCACCCTGCTGCGGGCCATGGACGAGAAGGACGAGGGCCGTCTGATAGCCGACTCTATCAACGAGGCCCATATCGGCGAGAACCTCGACTACAAGTCCTTCGCTGTCCTCTACCGCACCAATGTCCAGTCGCGTGCCTTGGAGGAAGCCTTGCGCCGCGAAAACATACCCTACCGCATCTATCAGGGTCTCTCGTTCTATGGCCGCAAGGAAATCAAAGACGTGCTGGCCTATCTGCGGCTGGTGGTGAACAACTACGACGAGGAGTCGCTGCTGCGTGTCATCAACTACCCCGCCCGCGGCATCGGGCAGACCTCGCTCGACCGTGTGCGTGTGGCCGCCGCCGACAACGACATCGCGGTATGGACCGTGCTGGAAAACCTGCCCTCCTTTGGGCTGGGCATCACCGGCGGCACCACCCAGAAAATAGGGGAGTTTGTGATGATGATAAAACGTTTCACCTCCATGCTCTCCAGCATGAACGCTTACGACTTGGCCAAGCAGATTATCTACAACAGCGGCATCATCACCCTGCTGCGCAACGACGACGACCCCGACAACCCCAACCGCATCGAGAACATCGAGGAATTGCTGAACGGTGTGAAAGAGTTCTGCGAGAAAGAAGCCCAGTTTGCCGAAAACGGTACCGACGAAGAACAGCAGCCCGAAAGCGCCGGCGGGGTACGCACGCTCGACCAGTTCCTGCAGCAGGTGTTGCTTCTCACCTCCGAGGACAAGGACGAGGACAAGGATGCCGACAAGGTCAGCCTCATGACCATCCACGCCGCTAAAGGGCTGGAGTTCCCCTATGTCTACGTTGCCGGCTTGGAGGAGAACCTCTTCCCCTCATTCATGTCCATCTCCTCTCGTCAGGAGCTGGAGGAGGAGCGCCGTCTCTTCTATGTCGCCGTCACCCGTGCCGAGCGGCAGCTGACGCTCTCCTACGCCATGACGCGCTACCAGTACGGCAACTCCTCGTGCCAGGAGATGAGCCGCTTTGTCGAGGAAATCGACCCCAAGTACATAGAGATGCCCCAGCGCAAATCGCAATTCCCCAAACCCGGCGAACTGCCCAAAGCATTCCAAGGGGTGAAGGGAGTGAAATGGTCGCCCGAAGCCGAGCGGGGTTTCCAACGCAAGTCACCCCCCGAGCCCCCGAAGCAGCGCCGTCTGCAGCCCAAGTCGTCGTTGCCCCAAGGCCCCACAGCACCCAACTCCGCTGCCGAAATCAACGCCATACAGGTCGGCATGAGGGTGCGCCACGCCAAATTCGGTGAGGGCAAAGTACTCACCGTCGAAGGCAGCGGTAACGAGCGCAAAGCCACCATCTTTTTCGACCAGGTAGGGCAGAAGACCATGATGCTGGTCTACGCCAAACTGGTTATCATTAATCAATAACTACATCAACACCCAACAAAGCCGACAGGCATCCATTATGCGAATAGTAATACAGCGTTGCATCAGAGCTTCCGTCACCATTGCGGGACAGCTAAAATCAGAGATTGGACAAGGGATGATGATTCTCCTCGGCATTGAGGATGCCGACACCGACGAGGACATCGACTGGCTTTGCCGAAAGATAGTGACCCTGCGCATCTTCGACGATGCCGACGGGGTGATGAACCTGCCCATCACCGATGTGCCCGACAGCGGCATTCTGCTCGTCAGCCAGTTCACCCTTATGGCCAGTACCAAGAAAGGCAACCGACCCAGCTATATCCACGCATCCAAACCCGAGGTGGCCATCCCCATGTACGAGAAGTTCATCAAGTGGCTGAGCCAAGTGTTCGGCAAAGAGGTACAGACGGGCGAGTTTGGCGCCAACATGCAGGTGGAGCTGGTCAACGACGGTCCCGTCACCATCATTATCGACAGCCAAAACAGAAAGTAGCCCACTTCACTGTATAAAGAAGACTCACATGACCTGTCTGGGATGAAATAGCCCGGAAGGGCTACTCTTTGGTGTTGCATGAAGGCAGGCCGGCAGTAATGCAGCGGGGGTTGCCGCGGAAATCGTGATGCAGTTGAGTGTCGAAGCCGAGGGCTTGGAACAGCTGTGCGGTTTCGGTGACGAGGGCTTGGTTGATTTCAAGCGCGAGCAGCCCTTGCGGGGCGAGGTGCGTGGCGGCGTACTGGCCGATGGCGCGGTAGAAGCGCAGGGGGTCGCTGTCGGGAACGAAGAGGGCCAGGGCGGGGTCGTAGTTCAGCACGTTGGGTTGCATGTCGGCGCGTTCGCGTTCCATCACGTATGGGGGATTGCTGACGATAAGGTCGAAAGGGTGGGAGAGCGAGGCGAGCTGTCGGTCGTCCAGCACGTCCATCTCCACGAAGTGGATGTCGGTGTGGTTGGCTGCGGCATTGTCGCGGGCGATGGCCAGAGCGGTGGGGGAGATGTCCGCGGCCGTGACCTGCGCCGAGGGGAATTGGTGCTTGAGTGCGATGGCGATGCAGCCGCTGCCGGTGCAGAGGTCGAGTATGGCGGGGTGACTTGTCCGCCTGCTGACGAGCCAGTCGGCGAGGCGGGCGACGATTTCCTCTGTTTCGGGGCGGGGGACGAGCACGTCGGGGGTGACTCGGATGCGGAGACTGCAGAAGTCGGTGTGGCCGATGATATGCTGGATGGGTCGGAACTGCTTAAGGGCTTCAACAGCCCAATGGAACCGGAGCAGGTCGGACTGGTTGATGGTGTCGTCGCGGTGCAGCAGCAGCTGGGTCCTGTCCCATCCAAGGAAGGCCTCGAAGAGCATGAAGACGAACATGCGCAGCTCCCCGTCGGGGTAGCGTCCTGCCAGTTCGGTATGGACATACCGCTCGATGTCGCGAACACGGTTGGAGGGGATGTGCATGTCGGTAGTGTTCATGGTTTCAGAATGCGTCAGGGCTTTTGGGTCTCAGTGTTCTCACGAGTGTTGCGCCAGGCCTTGACGAAGGTGATGAAGCCATAGGTTGCTGTGATGAGGAAGCAGGCACTGATAAAGAGCCACTTGTAGCTGCCGCCCATGATGCCGAGGGGGATGTAGATGGCGTCGCAGATGAGGTAGCATATCCAGGCGTTGATGTCCTTGCGCACCATGAGGTAGGTGGCCACGGCTTGGAGGGCGAAGATGGCGCAGTCGAGGATGGGGAGGTTGGAGTGCAGCACACGGGCGTCGAAAAGGTAGGTGGCCGCGGCTATTCCCACTACTGCCAAGAGGGGCCATAAGGGGTTGCCCCAGCTGATGGTGCGGCGGTTTTCCTCCGCCTTCTTCTTCCAGATGAACACGCCTCCGATGGAGGCCAGGATGCTGTAGACCTGGAAGGCGAAACTCATGAAATGCTTGTCGGTAAAGAAATTGTAAGACAGTATCAGTCCGGTGGCGATACTGAAAATCCATGTCCAACGGTTGCCGCGGGCGGCAAGGTAGACGGTGGTGATTTGTGCAATGGTGATAAGGATGGTGAGTATTGCGTCCATTGTGGTTATTTTTTTCGGTTGAAGTCGGCGGGTATCTCTCCCCAGTGCTCGGTGTCCCACTTGCGAATCTCGGTGGTGTAGGTGTTATTGTGCAGCCAGGCTTCGGCGCGGCGGATGATGTTCCATAGGTCGGCGGTCTGCGGAGTGAGGGGCAGTTTGGAGCGGCACTCCTTGCGGCGTACCCAGTTGATGGCGTTGACGGAGTCGCTGTAGAGTATCTGGTGCATATTGTGTTGCTTGAGGTAGGCAAGGCCGTGCACAATGCCGAGGAACTCGCCGATGTTGTTGGTGCCGACAGGGGTCTTGAAGTGAAACAGCTGCTGGCGGTTGGCAATGTATACGCCTTGGTATTCCATCGCACCGGGGTTGCCGCTGCAGGCGGCGTCGACGGCCAGTGCGTCGAGTACAGGCGGGTTCGGGGTGCCGGGCAGGATGGCGGTAAGGCCGTTTTCGTCGGTGGTCAGTATGGAGGTCTTGCCTGTCGGGGCAGGGGAGTCGGAGGGATTGCTTCTGCCGATGGCTACAGCAGTGTCGTAGGGCAGACGTAGTGCGGCCTCGGCTTCATGGAGGGTGTCGTATGACTTGTATTGCGCCTTGGCGACACCGACAACTTGCTTTTGGCAGTCGGCCCAGTTGTCGTAGATGCCCGGCGTATGGCCCTGCCATACAACGTAGTATTTCTGTTTCTTCGCCATAGATTTGGAGTGCAAAGGTACGAAACTTTTCGCATATATGGATTTTTATTTGTATCTTTGCAAACCAATTTCATTAATACAATCTAATATGAAGAGACTCTATTTTATTCCGTTATTGCTGTGCTTTGTATGCATGGCTTGTGAAAAGGATTACAGCGACCATATCACCGTCGGCTATCCTGTCCCCGCGCAATATACTGCTTTGGATGTGAGCAGCGCCTTTGATGTGGTGGTGTGCGACACAATTAGCGAGGCGAAGGTAACAGTGAAGGGAGGAGAACACAAGAATGTTATTTTCAAGGTGGAAGACGGCACGCTGAAGATTGGTTTCAAGAATAGACTGTTCAATTGGTACCACGGTTCAGCCAAGGTGCTGCTGCCCCGCAACAGCACACTTTGCGATGTGGAACTATCGGGTGCCTCCAGTTTCCACGGCAATTTGCAAGGGGATGATGTGGAAGTGGATTTGTCGGGTGCTTCTAAATTTTACGGCAATGTAATGGGGTCGGAAGTGAACATCGACCTTTCTGGTGCCTCGGACTTTAAAGGCAATATCGATGCCGATAAGATTGATTTGGAGATTAGCGGTTCCTCGAAGGTTTCGGGTGCCGGGAGTTGTACCGAGATATTGGATGCGGAGGTCTCCGGTTCCAGCACTGTGGATGCTTATGGGCTTGAATGCCGCAGAGTGACAGTCAAGGTGAGCGGCTCCAGCGATGTGAAGATTTCATGCTGCGAGAGCCTCACGGGTTCCCTTTCGGGCTCCAGCGACCTTTACTATAAAGCACTTCCCGGATGCTATCCAGTGGAGAACTGCAGCACCAGCGGTGGCTCGAAAGTGCATAGACAATGATACACCATTAGAATAAAAAAAGGTTGCGAGCAATCGCAACCTTTTTTATTGTCAATTTAAACCTGTGATTAGGCACCCAGTTCGAGGCGCTTGAAACCAGTGCAGGTAAGAGCCTTGTCGGTGCTCTCGATGAACTGGCGGACGGTCATCTTGCTCTCCATGATGTACTCCTGTTCGACCAGGGTGTTTTCTTTGAAGAACTTGTTCAGACGGCCCATGGCAATCTGCTCGATTTGTTTCTCGTTGAGGGAAGCGGCTTTCTTGGCGCCCTCTTCCTCTTTGATCTTCTTGGCCATTTCGACCTGTTCCTCGGTAATCCAGCCTTTGGCGCAGTTGGAAGCCATGTGCTCCTCGCTGTCGACGTGGGCGGGGTTGATGCCGGCCTTCTTCAGGGCAGCGTCAACAGCCTTGCCAATGAGTTCCTCGCGGGTCTTTTCGGCGGCGACGGCAAGCTCCTTGTCTTTGGTCTCCTGGGGGATGCTGTCGGCATCGAGAGCCAGGGGACGCATGGCGACGACCTGCATGGCGATGTTGTGGCCAACCTCGTCATGACCGGGCTTGGACATGCCAACCACGGAAGCCATACGGTTGCCGGGGTGGATGTAGGCGTAGACGGCGGGGGCTTCGATGGTCTCGAAGTGTGCCAGCTCTATCTTCTCGCCGATTTTGGCAATCTGGTCGGTGATGCAGTCGCTCACTTTGCGGCCTTCCAGCTCCATGTCGAGCACCTGCTCTTTAGTGGTGAGGCGCTTGGCCATGGCGTTGTCGAGGATGCTGGTGGTGAAAGCGATGAAGTCGGCGTTGGTGGCGACGAAGTCGGTCTCGCAGCTCAGCATGATAACGGCACCGTAGTTGCCGTTGCTCTTAGCCAGCACGCAGCCTTCGTTGGCATCGCGGTCGGCGCGTTTGGCGGCCATTTTCTGACCTTTCTGACGCAGGAAGTCGATGGCTTTCTCGAAGTCACCGTCGCACTCGACGAGGGCTTTTTTGCAGTCCATCATGCCGACACCGGTCAGCTGGCGCAGCTCGTTTACCTGTTTTGCTGTTATGTTTGCCATAATTGGATTTCTTTTTTGTGTGATTAAACAGATTCCTTTGCGGGATTATTCAGCCTTGGGTTCCTCTTCCTTGGCCTTGGGGGCGTCGGTGCGGGGACGGCGGGGACGGGTCTTCTTCTCGACGGGAGCTTCCTCGGTCTGGTTCTCGTCCTTCTCCTCATTTTGGGCGTCTTTGTCGAGCATGCGCTCGTTAAGACCTTCCTGGATAGCCTCGGTCATGTGTTTCAGGATAGCGGCTATCGACTTGGAAGCATCATCGTTAGCGGGGATGGGGAAATCGATAAGGTCGGGGTTGCAGTTGGTGTCCACCAGGGCGAAAGTGGGGATGTTGAGGCGGCGGGCCTCGGCAACGGCAATGTGCTCTTTATTGATGTCGATGACGAAGAGTGCGCTGGGCAGACGGGTCAGGTCGGCGATGGAACCAAGGTTCTTGTCGAGCTTGGCACGCTCGCGCTGCACCTGCAGGCGTTCACGTTTGCTGATGTTGTTGAAGTCCTTGTCGTGCATCAGGCTGTCGAGGTTGTTCATCTTCTTCACGGCCTTGCGGATGGTGGCGAAGTTGGTGAGCATACCACCGGGCCAGCGCTCGGTGACGAAGGGCATGTCGACGCCCTTGGCCATCTCGGCTACGATGTCCTTGGCCTGTTTTTTGGTGGCCACGAACAGGACTTTCTTGCCACTGCGGGCAATCTGTTTCAGTGCAGCAGCGGCCTCGTCGGCTTTGGCGATGGTCTTCTGCAGGTCAATAACGTGGATGCCGTTATGCTCCTTGAAGATGTAAGGAGCCATTTTGGGATTCCATTTTCTCTTGAGGTGTCCAAAGTGACAACCGGCCTCAAGCAGTTCTTCGAATTTCAATTCTGTCATTTTGTCTATTGTTTACTTTCCTAATCTGAACCAATCGTGAAGTAGTCCTTGGGGTCTGGTTTTTCGGCGGTCCTATGCTGCCGAACTGGCAACCAGACGGAGCGTCTTCCCGATTTGGATTCTAAACTTTAATTGCTTTGTTGTGTTAAGCGCAGGTGTTGTACAACGGTTAACGTTTGCTGAACTGGAAGCGCTTACGGGCCTTGGGCTGACCGGGTTTCTTACGCTCAACCATACGGGGGTCACGCATCAGGAAGCCTTCCTTCTTGAGGGCGGGGCGATCCTCGATGTTGTTCTCGCAGAGGGCGCGGGCGATAGCCATGCGCAGAGCCTGGGCCTGACCGGTGATTCCACCGCCGTCGAGGTTGGCTTTGATGTCCCATTTGCCTTCGGCGTTGGCCACCTGAAGGGGCTGGTTGACGATGTACTGCAGCGGGCCGGTGGGGAAATATTCCTTATAGTCTCTACTGTTTACAACAATATTGCCGGTGCCGGGAGTCATATAGATGCGGGCAACGGAGCATTTTCTTCTACCAATGGTGTTGATTACTTCCATATCTCTTTTTATCTAACGTCGTTAATATTGATTACTTTGGGATTCTGACCCTGGTGGGGATGCTCGGAACCGGCATAGACGTGCAGGTTGCGGTACAGGGCGTCGCCCAGACGATTTTTAGGAAGCATGCCACGGATGGCGTGTTCAAGAACGCGCTCGGGATGGCTGGCGAGCACCTTGGCAGGTGTGGTCTCGCGCTGACCGCCGGGGTATCCGGTATAGCGCTGGTAGATTTTGTCGGTCATCTTCTTGCCAGTGAAAACGATTTTCTCGGCATTGATAATGATGACGTTGTCACCGCAGTCGACGTGCGGGGTGTAGCAAGGTTTGGTCTTGCCGCGCAGGATGTTGGCCACACGGGTAGCCAGACGGCCTACGGTCTGATTCTCGGCATCAACGAGCACCCATTCCTTCTGGACGGTCTGCTTGTTGGCTGATACTGTTTTGTAACTTAACGTACTCATTTTTTATTTTTACTAACGATGGTGTTTTTTTGTTTTCTTGTTAATATCTCCGCCGATTGAGCGACATTTTGACCGTTGACGGATAAACGCCCATTATGCCTATCAACCTGATACAAAATGCCTTGAACGGGTAAATCAAGCACTTTGCACCATTTTTGGAGACTGCAAAGTTACGAACATTTTTTCAACCGACAAAATATTTTTTTACGTTACGTTCAAAAAATGATTGTCTTGCGAGGGATGGCAGCACAGGAAACCGGTCTTGCGCGAGCCGACGGAGGTGGCAATTACGAAGAGCTCCCCTCCTTCGGTAAGACCCAGCTTCCGTTGCAGTGCGGCCGCTTCGACGGGGAAGTTGCGTGTCACCACATGCGCCTTGCCGTCGGGGATGGCGGCGGCAATGGCTTTCCGGTCGAGTTTTATCTCCTGCAGAACGCAGAAGGTGCGTCCACAGAATGGGCTGACAAGGCTGTCGGAGGTATAGAGGTGTGTGTTGCGTGCCAGCTTTTCCACCCCCATCCAGTGGCAGATAAGATTGAATGGGCCGCCTTTCATCACCGCGGCGTCGGGTTCGTAAAGGTAGCGTCCCACGGAGGAGCAGAAGCATGGCTCGGCAGCACTCTCCTGACTGCGGGTGAAGTCGATGTCGTTAAACCCGCCGGGTTCTTTCACAATGCAGTGTATCACCGTCTCACCCTCGTGCGGCCCGCACACAAACAGCACCTCCTTGCACTCGCCTTTAACCGAGACAATGTGAACTTCCGCCACCTCACCCAGCTGCCTTTGGGCCAAACCGAGGTCAATCATGGGCGAGGCCTTGACGATGAGCCAGCGGCAATGCGAACGCAGCAGCGGCATGTGCTGCAGGATATTCGGCACGCAGTCTTCGAAAGCCGACACCTTGCGTCCCGCCGACGAACGCCGTGCCGGGTCTATATATATAATGTCATAACGGCGGTCGTTGGCCGACAGCCATTCCATGCAGTCACAGTTGTTTACCGTAATATTCTCAAGCCCCAGCACACGTCGGTTATGCTCCATCAGCGAGCAGAGCCCTGCCTCCCTCTCCACATAATCCACATGCGTAAGAGTCTGGGGATTCGACTGGTGGATGTTTTTCCCCAGCTGTGCAAAGGCGATGCTGTCAATCCCCATCCCCCCAGTAAGGTCGGCAACCGATACAAGAGCCTCTTCCCCGCACAGCTTGCCGGCCAAATGAGCCTTGTGCTCGGCGGTGGCCTCCGACGAGCTCTGCTCCCGGTTAAGCCGTGGAGGATACATGAACTCGTCGTAAGGCTCAAGCGACGGCCATTTCTCCTGTGCCGTCCGCAGGCCTTCTATTTGCTGAACGGCGGCAGCCATATCAACAGAAGGATACCTCGCGGCCGAGAGCAGCAGGCGCGAGGTATCGTCGTGTAGGTGTTCTTTTACAAAATCAATAAACTCCCTCGTCATGCAGTTTCTTCAGCCGTTCCACAACGATGGGGCGGTCCTCCTTATACGTGACGCCGAACCACTGAGCCGTGGTCTTCAGCACCCGCATGGTGGCATAGCCGCTGTTGATAAACGTATTGACGGCATAGGGAATGTAGTATTCCGATTTCAGCTCGTTGCCGTGTTCGCGGAGGAAGGTGACGAACAGTTTCTCGCTCTCGACAAAATAGTCGGGGGTGAAGCCGAACAGGTTCATCGACACCGTGGCATCGGCTGGCAGGGGGTGCATCGACCCGTCCGCATCTTTATATTCAATGCCGTTGGCTGTGCGACCGATACTGGTGCGTTCGGTCATGCCTGCCAGCAAACCGTTCTCATCCACTTCGCATACCCCGCGCGACACCGTGCCGTGTTCGCTCAGTGTATTCTCCAGCCGGTAGCCCACCATGCAGTACTGGCCCTTTGTGCCGTCGAGGGTGCGCAGGTGGTCGCCCATCACTTGGAAAGCGTCGCGGCCATAGAAGTCGTCGGCATTGATGATGGCGAAAGGCTCGTGTATCACGTCCTTGGCCATGAGGATGGCGTGGTTGGTCCCCCAGGGCTTTTCGCGGCCTTCGGGCACTGTGAATCCCTCGGGCAGGTAGTTCAGCTCTTGGAAAACATACTCCACGGCTATGCGGTTGCCGAAATGCTCGGCGTTGATTTTGGCTTTGAACTCCTCTTCAAAGCTATGGCGGATAACAAATACCACTTTGCCGAATCCCGCGCGGATGGCGTCGTTGATGGAGTAGTCCATGATAATCTCCCCGTTGGGGCCTACGCCGTCCATCTGTTTCAGTCCGCCGTAGCGACTGCCCATGCCGGCTGCAAGAACTAATAATGTAGGTTTCATATTCTTAATATTATAATGTATTTTATTTCGAATCTTGATTGTTTGAAGGGGTGGCGTGTGCCTTGTCCCGTTTCACCCCGAACAGATAGTAGGCCAGGGTAGAGCTGGTTCGTATAAAGTTGCTAATCAACAGGCAGAAGGCTATCACAAGCAACGCAAGGGCTGTGGAGCACGAAGTCTGGAGGACAGTGTTCTCCACTTTGCAGAAGAACGCTCCCGCCATAGTGAGGTTGGGGATAAGGAAATAGTGCAGCAGGTAGATGTCGAGGGTTCGTTTCCCGATATATTGGAGACTGCGTCCGATGCGGGTATTCGACGAGAATGCCTGTTCGTAATGCCTGAAAGCGGATACAACACTGAGTATCCCCAGGTAGCGTACCCCCTCCACAAGCAGCTTGCTGGTCAGTTTCCACGCGGACGAGTTCATCAGGCTGGAGCCTTTAAGGAAACTGTTGGCTATATAGAACCCGAAAAACAGCAGGATGATGCATCCGATGATGTTCGGGCGTTGAAGGAAGCGGAAGATGCGCTCCTGGTAGCAGGCAAAGATGTTGCCGAACACAAAGAACTGGAAGTAGAGCATGAAGTTATACAGGCTGAACCATCGTGCCAAGGGGTATTGGTATATGGTGGAGCTTCCTGCCAGGGAACACAGGTAGAGCGCCACCGCAATGCCTGCCAGCACCAACTGCCGTGTTGCCATTCGGCATCGGGCAAGGACAAACGACACCGTGTAGTAGACGACAAACATCGCCAGCAAGGCAACGGTAAACCAGTATCCCAGTTTCGAGGGATTGTCGAAGAACATAAAGATACTGTCGGCGGTCGTCTCGTGGTAACGGTGTGCGAAGACGGTGATGGAAAAAAGCAGCCCGAAAAACAATGTGGGGATAATCTGTATCCGCATCTTCTTCAGCATCTGGCGGGTGAAATACTGCCTGTTCCATACCTCGCCGGCACGGAATGCTATAAACCCGCTGATGAAGAAGAACAGCGGCATCCTGAACATCGAGAAGAAATCGTTCACCGTGCTGCGGGGCATCTCGAATCCCAAGGTCTCAATATGCGAGAACACCACCAGTATCATGGTGAACCCGCGCAATGCGTCAATCCATTCTATTCTTTTCGTTGTGCTCAAGGCTGTGGCGCCGGAGGGGAATAGTGTGTTCGACATAGTCTATGGGTTGTAATGGGTGGGTTGGGGGTACTATTGTCTTTTCTTCGTGAAAAAATCCTTCAGCAGGGCCTCGCATTCCTCTTTCAACACACCGCCCTGTACAGCCGTCTTCGGGTGCAGCATCCCGTGCCCCAAGCGTTCAAAGCCGCGTTTAGGGTCCGAGGCGCCGTACACGATGCGACCTATCTGTGTCCATCCCGCCGCACCCGCGCACATCACGCAGGGCTCGAGGGTGACATACAGCGTGCATTCGGTCAGATATTTCGCATCAAGCATGTTTGTGGCGGCGGTAAAGGCAAGCATCTCGGCATGGGCGGTCACGTCGTGCAGCCGCTCGGTGTTGTTGTGGGCACGGGCGATGATGCGCTCGTCGCTGACGATGACTGCCCCCACGGGTATTTCGTCCTCCTCGGCAGCGGCACGGGCCTCACGCAACGCCTGCTGCATGTAGTATTCGTCGGGATTGTCGAAGAGGCTCATGGGGTGTAAACGTTTTCTGTGAAGTAGGTGTTGTTTTTGGGGAGCAGCTCATACTCGTGATGGATGATGAACAGTTGCCCATCCACCTGATACGACTCCATTGTCGGCAGCAGGACACCATGGAACGGGGAGAACTCGTGCCATGCACGCCAGTCGACCTTCTGGGCATTCACCGCCACCTTGTCGTTTCCATAGATGTGGTCCTCCTCCGTCACCAGAAACAGCAGCCCTGTCTCTCTCTCGAAGAAATAGTTCCTGTCGTATACCGAGGGCGAGGCGACAAACACACGCCACACCGGGTGCTCGTTATAGGTATATTGCCCTTGATAGTAGGCTTCCGACCCCTTGCTGCGCCAATTATACAGTGCCCCGCGGATATCCAGCGGCATCGTGAGGTCATAATACGACATCTGCGACACATTGCGCCACTGGCGGTATGTCTCCGAGAAGCGGCGGAAAAGCTTCCTCCCGTCACCGTAATAGGCATCATTCAGTTTCCCTTTCTGCCACATCTCGATGCGGTTCTGCCCACGGTTGCCATACCAGCGCAGGATGGTGATGGTGTCGTTGCTGTGCGAACGTTCCACCACACTCGATTTCACATACAGCACACTGTCGGTCAACAGATGTTCGAAGTCGATCAAGCTGAGGTAGTTGTTGATAATGCTGGCCGCTATGGCGGTGTCCCCTTCCATGGGGTCGGTGCTGTTGATGCGGACGGGCTCCTGTGCCCGCAGCGCCCCTAGCGTCACTATGGCAAGTAAGGCAACGGCAACTTTTTTCATATTCTGGTTCATTATAATGGGTTAATATTTGATGGTATCGCAAGCGGGAAAGTCAGCTCCTTCACCTCTTTCCAAGGCTCGAGGGTAAAGGTGGCCTCCACCCCGAACTGGTTGGCGATGGTGGACAGCTGGGCCGCGCCGTCGTCGGCGGTAATCATCTTCTGCAATTCGGCAAAGCTGGTGCGGAAACCGAACCGCTTCTGCAGGTCGCTGTATGTGCCGCGGAAACACCGTCCCATCACCTTGGCGTATACCACTGCCGAGTCGGGCGTAAAGCGTGCTCTCGCCAGCTCGATAACCTTCGAGGCGCTGAGCCAGATAATACTGTCCGGCTGCATCCTCAGCTGTCCGGAGGCCTGTAGCCCCTGGGCCGAGCAGGTGAAGTTGGAGGTATAGTATTTGGGCGTATACGCCGTTGCCGGCGGCTGGCCCTCGTTGGCCGTCGTCGTGCCCGCGGCATCCCGCTGGCTGCGGCATCCCGTCGCCAGGAGCGACGTCACCGCCAACGCCATGAATAGCATCCTTCTCATTGGCATTTCTGTTCTATTGTTTTTTTCAGGTTCTTCACAGTGGGCTCGTTGGGGGCAATCATCAGGCACCGTTCAATGTAGAAGCGGGCCTTCTCGTATTCGCCGCGCTGCATGTAGCCCTCTGCCAGTATCAGGTAGGGCCGCAGGTGCAGGGGGAACAGCTCCGACGCAGTGAGGGCATGCTCCATCATCGCCTCTTCCTGTCCGGCCTGCCCCTCGCATATCAGCAGGGCCTCCCATACGCTGTACTGGCTCTTGTCCGCCGACAGATGCGCCTTGAACCGCTCTGCCGCCTCGGCAAAACGTCCCTGCGCCGCCAGCATCTGCCCGTACAGCACCTCGTATCCGTCATGCTCCACGCATCTGCCAGCTATGCTGTCGGCCAGCAGGAAACACTTCCGCCCATAGGCGTTGAAGAAAGGCTCGTTCCGCATAAACTCGGTGATGAACACCATGCCGTCGCGGCAACTCACCTCGGGGTTCCATACTCCGAGACGCAGATGGCGGTAGGCCTCTCCCAGGTTCCCCATCGACAGATGGCACGACGCCAGCGCCACGTGGATGTTTTCGTCTTCCGGGTTTGTCTCCAATATATAATTGTAATACTGCAGCGCCTTGCTGTAGTTCTTCTCGTTCATGAAACTCTCGGCCAGAATGGCGCTGTATCGCGGCTCCGACGGCACCGCCGCCGCCAGCTTCTCTAGCTCCTTCCGGGCCTTGTCGGGTTTGTCGATGGCATTCCATAGCTTCTGCTTCTGCAGCGACACCGTCTCGGTTATCCCGAAACGCTTCTCCACACGGTCCAGCACCTCGATGCTCGACGGCACATCGTTGTTATACAGATATGCATTGGACAGGTTGTAGTAGAAGTCCGTCTCGTCGGGATACCGCTTCACCAGCTCCTCCCAGGTCGCCGTCAGGTTCTTGCCGTCGCGCATCTGCTCGTATATCCTGGCCAGCTGGATGCGGTACCAGCGGTTGCCCCCGTCCTGGCGGCAGGCCAGGCGGGTGTGGTACAAAGCGCTGTCCATCCATCCCGAGGCCAGATACAGCCGCCCCAGCCCATAGTGCGCCGGGGCATAGTCCGGGCTCCGCTTCAGCAACGCCCTGTAGCCCTCGGCGGCCTCCTCCTGCTTGCCCACAAGCATCTGTGCCGTGGCGTCGATCAGGGCCGAATCGTTGCTCAACTCCTCGGCCGTCACCTCCAGCATCGGCGGACGCCGGTAGCGGTTGTCCACCACGGCCCCCTTTCGGCTCCCTCCGCACGAGGCCAGCAGTGCAGCCGTCAGTAATAACGCACTCACGTGCCTTCTCTTTATTATGGTATATATCATTGTCATCACCCTCCTAAAACTGACTTTTCCTCTTTTTATTGTGTCGGCAGGCTAAATATTCTCCCATTCCCCCGCATCGACCACAACGCGCCATTCCCTCCCTTTTCCCGCAAAAGGGTGAAAAATCATTAAAAAACAAAAAAAAACTTTCCATGTCAAAAAAATGCTATATATTTGCATTGAAAAAATAAGCACCCGAAACCCCTCTAAGCAATAGCCTAACCTGTTGCCGATGAGGGATGTAAGATATGTAAATAGAAAATTTATTATTCATCAAAATCTCAAACAACAATGAAAAAAACATTAATGGTTCTAACTTTTGCCCTGTGCGCATCGCTCACTTTCGCACAGATGGCAACCCCGAATCATCGGGGCCAACAAGTTAAGGCTGCTAACAATGCTGCCATGATCGAGAACACCTTCAACAGCTCCATCTTCACCAAGGATGCTGGAGATACCCTGAAGGCTGTCGACTTCCATGCCGCCAATGTGGGTTACACTCTTGGTGTTGTCACTAGTGGTGCTGATGCACACTCGATGAACTACCCCTTCGCCACTTGGCGCCACATCCCCGGTCTCACCGACAATGACCTCACTCCCCTTGCCGACATCTATCCCAGTTTGGTTTCGGTTTTTGGAGGCAACGAGGGCGTTGCTGGTTTCTGCGAAACTATGCGTACCAGCATCATGAACCAATCCACCACTGGTGATAACGGTTTCGTGATGCTCGTCCCCTACGAGCAGAACACTCCCAACTCCGGTAATATCAATGCTTTCATCAAAATCGATAGCATTAATACCACCACTGCTCCCACCGTCGATGTGAGATTCTATCAGCACTATCGTAAGTACTACGATGAATGCTACATCGACTACTCCACCAACGGTACCTCCTGGTCTTCCGTCGAAATCAATGTCGATGGTGTCGATGTCAATGTCAACACCACTGTCCGTGGCTTCTTCACCTACTCCCTGCCCGCCGCTACTGCCGGTCAGCCCAACCTCAGCATCCGCATCCGTTGGTTCATGCCCGATGAGCACAGAGGCAATGCTTACGGCTTTTGGTGGATAATCGACGATATCGACGTCCTTGCCGCCCCCGCCGACCGTATGCGTCAGTTCGACGACTACTATGTCGAAGGTAACTATGGCCTGGTTCCCCAGGGCATGAAGATCAACCCCGCTTGGTACACCCTCGTTGAGAACAACGGTGCCAACGTCCGCAACAACGTCACCGCTTCCCTCGTCCACCTCAATGCCGCTCAGGACACCGAGACTCCTATTGTTGAATACAACAACCAGAGCATCCCCGTCTCCGCTACCAAAGGTATCATCGTCGACAAACACGGTTGGATCTTTGCCGACTCCATGGAATATCGTGGTTGGTATGGCTACGGCGCCATCTCCCACGGCACCGGTTCTGACCTGCCCACCAACACCGTTGGCGACAACTACATGTTCGCCAAGGTCGAGAGCGGCGATGTCAACTTCACCTACGACACCATGTACTACAATGTCGTTCCCCAGACCGACGGTTACTATCGTTGGGGCCACGACAATGGCGTTCTGACCTACTATCCCGACAACCACTGGCTCTATGGCTTCGTTCAATCCGGCACCTCCTGGTACATCACCGAGGATGCTGAAGACGTCCACTACTTCCAGGCTGGCTACATGATCAACACCCGTTACACCACCGACGATGTTATCCCCGAAGGCTGGGTTATCCGTGGTATCGAGCTCGTTGCTTCTCCCGTCCGCAATTTCTACAACACTGGTTCCAGAATCTCCGCTGTCCTTATGACCGACGAATACGATGGTGGTAGTGTTGGATTCAACACCGTCATCACTGGTGCCAACCCCAAAGAAATCACTGCTGCTGATGTCAACGACAGCACCGTCATTGGCCGTAACTCCAATGGCTATCGCGAACTTGGCCAGTACAACACCGTCATCATCCCCTTCCCCGAGCAGCCCGCTCTTACCCCCAACACCTCCTATCGTGTAGGTTACAGCATTGAGGAAGACAGCTACTTCGCAGTTGCCCGCGAGGCCACCGGTACCTACCGTGTTGCTTCCCCCACCCGTCCCACCACTCACGACACCGTCATCCGCTTCGCCAGCAACGAGGCTACCGCCAAGTATGCTCACTACTACTATCCCAACCAGTACCAGAGCTACTTCTACGATCCTTCTTACGGTGGAACTGGCCGTCCTAGCGGCTTCGCTTACTACTCCGAGAACAATCCTATGATCCGTCTCCTTGTCGGTCCCGCCCAGGCTGTCAACCGCGTCAACATCAATGTTGAGTGCGAAGAGACCGACTTCGGTACCGTTGTCTATGCCGGTAACGAAGTGTGCGGCAACACCCTCACCCCCGCTGAAGGCTCCTCTGTGGTCCTCTCCGGTGTTGGTAACAGCGGTTGCGGCATCGCTCACCTCTTTATCGATGGTGAAGAGGTCTTCCCCTATGACGAGGAGACCGAGGAAGGCGATCCCCACCTCACCATGTACTACGACGAAGACGAGAACAGCTACACCTGGCAGTATCAGTTCGTCAACCTCCAGGGCGACCATACTATCCACTTTGTCTTCACCGAACTCGTCAGCATCGATCCCGTTGCCAGCAACGTGACCATGAAGCTTCAGCCCAATCCTGCCACCTCTCAGGTCAGCCTGAACATCGAAGGTGTCAGCGGTATGGTCAACTGCTCCATCATCGACATGAGCGGCCGTGTTGTTTACAACCAGAGCATCAATGCCGAGAATGCCAACGTCATCAACCTCAACAGCCTTGCCAAGGGTGCTTACTTCGTCCGTATCACCAACGATCAGTTCAGCAAGGTCGAGAAGCTGATTGTCCGCTAACTCTCTGCGCTTAAGCGCTAATCATCTATAGAGCGGGGCACCGACGGTGCCCCGCTTTTTTTTGTCCGTCGCAAACTTTATAGCACTAAGACCCTTCAACATGGCATCCTTTAACTATTGTTATCCTTTCGTTATCCGTTGCTATATCCTGTAACGATGCAGCAACGATGCGGTAACGATGCTATATTGAACGGCCCTGGTGGGGTTCTAAGTTGTAGGGTTAATAATTATCGACTGTTTTTTGTTGTCTGCCGCCCACTGTTACGATTGAAAACGGTTTACTCTGATTAAGAGCCAGAGCTTTTGGTTTGCCTCAAATCATTGGGGCTCGATGCCCCAATGATTTGAAAACAAAGGTGGTTTTTTGCTTCGGTACTGTCGCCATCGTTTTGTTTTGCCAAGACAAAAATATATTTTTTCTTTCATGCGGCAACATTTTGAGGTGTGTGAAGTTGTGTTGGCAAGCAGTGTTGTGACGAGTGCCTCCACCTGGGTGCATGAGCGTCCTATGGACGACTGCGAGTCATAGGTGTTCTCCCAGCAGATGTGGTGCGACAAAGAGGAGATGGTAGCCCGCAATACCTCCCAAGAAGAGTTGGCACGTGCTGCTGACTCCTACAACAAAGACAAGGCTGGGATGCTTTTATTTGCCGGGTGCGGGCAAACCAAACGGGACTAAGACACAAATAATTCCGGCACCCATGCAATAATTAGTGAGGCTTTTCGTTATTAATTACGGAGTGACGATTTATGATGAATAAGCCAAAAAAAATAAAACTGACAAATTTCCCCGAAGATGAGGCACAGGTCTGCGGCTACAATGTAAAATTGTACGGCGAGACCTCGTACGAGAACCAGATGGCTGTGTTGAGCCATTGGCTGCACACCCACCACAAGGACATAAGTCATATAGATCGAGCCGAGATAGCCGAATCGATACGCGACTTCCTCTCACGCAAAGAGATGCGACAACAGATCGATATTTGCAACTGGAGCGACGAACAACTGATTATGGCAGCTGAGGATCCTGCTCAATATAGTCTCTTCTCTGAGTTCTTTGACGTTCCGTTTCCCGCCCCAAAAAATCCTAAATTCACCTTCATCGACCTGTTCGCAGGAATCGGTGGATTTCGTATTGCACTGCAAAATATGGGAGGAGAATGTGTGTTCTCCTCCGAATTCGACGCTGAGGCTCAAAGCACATATTTTGCCAATTACGGTGAAATGCCGTTTGGAGACATTACTAAAATAGACGAAAAACGAATACCCGACCATGATGTTCTGTGTGCTGGTTTCCCTTGCCAGCCTTTTTCCATCTCTGGCAAAAGACTTGGTTTTGAAGATACCCGTGGCACATTGTTTTTCGACATAGCCCGAATAGCAAAGCAAAAACGTCCTGCTGTTTTATTTCTTGAAAATGTAAAAAATCTGTTGTCGCACAATAATGGGGAGACAATAAAACAGATGATGTCTATTCTCGACGACATCGGATATGATGCCAAGATAAAACTATTGAACGCAGCCCGTTATGGAACACCTCAGCGACGTGAACGTGTGTACATTATTGGCTTAAGGAAAGACATTACCCACGACAAGTTTATCTATCCTGACCCATTAGACTTACCTGTTTACATCGAGAATATTTTGGACAACGATAAATGTGCTGTAGAGGAGGCTACAATACACAGGAAAGACATTGAATTTTGGCCGAACGACGGCCACGAGGAGTATGCATTACGACCTATTAGGGTGGGTACTGTCAACAAAGGCGGACAGGGGGAAAGAATCTATAGTAGGAAAGGTGTCGGTGTTACCTTGTCGGCATATGGCGGAGGTGCAGGGGCCAAGACAGGCCTTTATAAAATTGACGGTCGGGTTAGAAGACTCACGCCACGAGAGTGTGCGAGACTGCAGGGTTTCCCCGAACAGTTCATAATTCCAACTAATAGGAATATTGCTTATAAGCAATTCGGAAACTCCGTCTCAATAAACGTATTACAATGCATTGTAAAATCGATTATTAACACTAAAATCCTTGCTAATGTCAAATAAGTCTGAAATAGCGTCGCGAACAGCCAAAGGAGGATTCGACAACGAGAAAGAGGTATCCGAGAAGTTCACCAATTGGAGAAATGACAAGGATGCCCAGCAGTGGTTGAAAATTATGATGTATGACCTGAAAGACATCATATCGGTCGATGGCATAGAATTTGGATCAAGGGGCTACAAGGCAGATGTGCTGGTCACGGTGATAGTCAAGATAAAAAGGCAGTCGGGCAACAAAGAAATAACCTCTCTTGAGAAGATTCAGGTGAAATTAGTCTCGAACAAAACAGGATCCAATCAGATAGAACGCAAATACGTAGACAGGTACAAGGATTTGTGGCATATGCCTGACAATGTTGCAAACACTCTTAAACATTTTTGTGGAGAATTACCGCCACGCGAAAACTGCAGCGATTCGAGAAGAATGTATATGAACGAGTTCACACATTCAGAACGAGAAAGCCTACGCCATTTTCTGGAAAGCAATATGGTAATGATTATCAGCGACATTATTCGTGGACGCGGAAGATTCGCCGCAGAGTGGATGCTTGTAGTCCACAAACATCAGGGTTACAGATGGAAACTTGTTTCCATCAATGAGGCCATCAATCATTATGTGGGCGACCATAAAGTAGAGTACACACATCAAGGAGG
Organism: Bacteroidales bacterium; assembly: GCA_017550405.1. Taxonomy (GTDB): domain Bacteria; phylum Bacteroidota; class Bacteroidia; order Bacteroidales; family P3; genus Colimorpha. The sequence continues at coordinate 14,283 of JAFZPH010000033.1, read as the reverse complement.
AATCCGTTTGGGCGGAGTTACTATGCAGCGAAAAGGAGGGGACAATGGTGAGAAAACTGCAAACCAACTGCAATTCAAGGCTAATCCGCTTTCAATATTTGATTTACCATAAAGTACCTATATCGTCTGAATTACCCGTCGCTGCGGATGTTCCGATTTATCACCACGGCAAGCATGGAGTGCTTGCCGTGGCTCATTTTACCCATGCCATCTTAATTCCAGTCTTAGGTCTCATTGTTTCATTTAACCCTAATGGCCGATAAGGGATAATGAAAGGTCTCCGCCCGGCGGGCCGGGCGGAGACCTGAGGGGTTTGCAGCGGGTCAGAGTATGTTGCCCAGCTGCTCTTTTATCTTCTCGAGTTCGTCTTTCATCCCCACGACGATTTTCTGTATCTCCACATGGTTGGCTTTCGAGCCGGTGGTGTTGATTTCGCGCCCCATTTCCTGGGCTACGAAGCCGAGTTTCTTGCCGCAGTTCTCTTCGTGGTCCATGGTGTGGCGGAAGTAGTCGATGTGTTTGGCAAGGCGTATTTTTTCCTCGGTGATGTCGAGTTTTTCGAGGTAGTAGATGAGCTCCTGTTCGAACCGGTTGGGGTCGATTTCCTTGATGGCCGCTTCGCTGAAGTAGCGGTGGATGCGTTCTTTGGCGGTGTCGATGCGTTCGGCCTCGTATTGGGGGATGCTGTTGAGTTTCTGTTCTATCAGGTCGACGTGCTTGATAAAGTCTTTCTTCAGTATTTCGCCTTCTTGTTGGCGGAAGCGGTCGACGTCGGCCACGGTGTCGGCAATGGTGCCGGCGATGGTCTGCCATTCGTTGTCGGCGAGGTCGGTGTTCTCGGTGGTCTCCCATACGTCGGGCATGCGCAGGATGGTGTCGAGGAGGCCGGTGGTGGGTTGGTCGAGCTGCCGGGCCAGCTGTTGGAGCTGGCTGTAGCGTTGCAGCACGAGGTCGGTGTTGATTTGTGCGGCGGTGGCGGTGCCGGCCTCTTCGGTGATGACCAGGTCGATTTTGCCGCGTTCAAGGGGGTTGAGCAGGGTGCGGATGTCCAGCTCCCGCGAGCGGAGCGACGCGGGGAGCTTGGCGATGATGTCGAGGGTTTTGCTGTTGAGGGTTTTGATTTCGACGGTGTATTTACGGTCGGCGGCGGTGCATTGCCGTTTGGCATAGCCGGTCATTGATTTCATGGGTTTGGGTGCTTTGGGTGGATTATTGTGTGATGAGTGCCTTGAATGCGGGTGTGGCGTAGGTGCGGTATTGTCCGTGGTCGTCGTAGATGAAGAAGGCGGCCTGGATGTCGGGGTTGTCGGGATGGTCGTTGATGAACCGGAGGGCTTTGTCGAGGCCCATGACCATGAATGCCGTGGCCATGGCGTCGGCATACCACGAGGCGGTGCTGACCACCGAGACACTGAGGAGCGTGTGGCTGACGGGCAGGCCGGTGGCAGGGTCGATGGTGTGGGAATAGCGGATGCCGTCCTGTTCGTAGTATTTGCGGTAGTTGCCGGAGGTGACTACCGATTGGTTGCGCAGCACGATGGCTGTCTCGATTTCGGGGCTGCTGTATTTGTTTTCGGCAGGCCGTTCGATGCCTACGGTCCAGGGGGTGCCGCCGGGTTTGGAGCCTTTGGCTATCACTTCGCCGCCGATGTCGACGAGGTAGTTGTCGATGCCGGCGCTGTCGAGCATGGCTGCCAGCAGGTCGGAGGTGTAGCCTTGGGCAATGGCGTTGAAGTCGAACTCAATCGGGCTGTTGCGCCGCAGGATGTAGGGTGTGGAGCCGTCGGACGAGGGGTGGGGGATGAGGGTGTAGGCTTGGGGGGTGAGGTGCGCCATGAGCGTGTCGATTTGGCCGGGGCGGATGTCGGCACGCCGTTTGAAGCCGAAGCCGTAGAGGCTGACCAGGGTGCCTATGCGGCAGTCGAAAGCGCCGTCGGTGTAGTGGCGGATGGTGCTGGCTTTGTCGACGAGGTCGTGGAAGAGGGGGGTGATGAGCGAGTCCTGCCCGCTGTTGATGCGGCGGATAAGGGAGTGCTCGTTCCAGAGGGAGGCGGTGCGGTCGACGAGCTGCAGCAGGGAGTCGACCTGCGGCTGCAGGTTGCGCTGCTGGGGGTCGAAGTAGATGATGCTGTAGTAGGTGCCTTGGGTTTCGCCTTGCAGTGTGACGGGGCGGCCGGTGCGGTGGCATGCGCCGAGCAGCAGCAGGCAGGCGAGGAGGATGGCGGGGTGTTTCATGCGTCGAAGGCTTCTAAAAAAAAGCGTCCAGCACCCGGGTGCAGGACGCTTGTGGGACAGGTAGTGATGTTACACTATTTGGTGATGATGAATTTGCGTATGACTGTCTCGCCGTTCTGGAGGGAGAGGTGCATGGTGTAGGCACCTTTGGGGAGGTTGGTGAGGTCCATGACGGTTTTGTTGCCGAGGTTGGTGTTGGCCAACACCTGTTGTCCAAGGGTGTTGTAGATGGCCACGCGGCTGATGTTTTCAGCGCTCTCGATGTTGAGCTGACCGACAGTGGGGTTGGGGTAGAGGGTGACATTGGCGCTCTCGGCGCTGTTGATGCCTACGAAGGTGACGATGGTGATCCAGCTGGTGTCGTGGCAGGAGAAGTTGCTATATTTGAGGGTTGCCTGGAGCGATACGTCGATATTGCCCTGTACGTTGGGGATGCGGAGGGTGTCGGCGGTAGAGGTCTGGTTGCCATAGGTCCATTTATAGGAGGCTCCGGGGGTGCAGGTGGGGTAGAGGACGGCGGTCTCGCCGGCTTTGAGGTTCCATTCACCGTTGATGGAGGTGATGACGGGGGCTTTCTTGAGGGTGAGCATCAGTACCATCATGCTGTCGCAGCCGAAGGTGTCGGTGCTGAAGGCATAGGAGGGAGCTTTTTCGGGCACATTGTAATAGGTGCGGTTGTTGAGGTCCCAGTGGAAGCTGTCGCAGGCGTTGACGTAGGTGGAGTCATAGCCGGATTTGTGGATGGTGATGTGGATGGCGATGGTACTGTCGTAGCATTTTGCCCAACGGCGGTCGGTGAGCATGGTGTCGAAGTAGCCGCTCTCGGTGAAGCGCTTGGTGGTGGAACCTGTGAGGGAGCTGATGGTGAAGAGCAAGCCGTTGCAGCCCTCGATGGCGGTGTCGCATACGGGGGTGCTGGGAGTTTTGATTTTGAGGGTGATGGGACGGTAGGTGACGCAATGGGTAGAGCTGTTGGTGTCGAGGATGCTGTAGATACCGCTCTCGGTGTATTCGTGGCCACGCCAGGTCTTGGTGGCGCAGGCGGAGTCGTAGACCATAGCGGCACTGTCGACGATGATGCTGAGGTTGAGGCTGTGGAGGGTGTCGCAGTTGATTTCGGCGTTCTCGACCGTGTGGGTGTAGGTGCCGGAAGTGGTGAGGAGGGTGTCGTACCAATGGTAGTCGCCGCAGTGGCTCACGAATTCGTTGACGTTGATGGTGGTGACCAGGTTGAGGTTCAGCACATCGTAATGGGTGCAGTTGTCGGTGACGATAGTGTCGGTGTAGACGCCGGACTGGAGGATGGTGTCGCCTTTCCACACGTACTGGCCGCAGGTGTGAACGGTCTCGGCATCGGTCTCGGTGTTGGAGAGGGTCAACGACAGGTTGAAGACGCTGTCGCAAAGACCGGAACCGACAGCGGCAACGACAGTGTCGCTATACATGCCTGCCTGAGTGTAGGTTTCACCGCGCCAGTTGTAGGTGCAACGGGTACCGATGACTGTCTGGTTGGAGACGAAGGGGTGGTTGACGGTGAGGTTGAGGACGAACAGCGTGTCGTCGGTGGGATTGATGTAGTAAACCACGGTGTCGTTGGTGTATGTCTGCCCGTCAATCCATGCGAGAGATCCACATACGGTGGAATTGGATGTGATAATGGTGCGTTGAGTGTTGTCTTGGGCAAGGGCCAAAGGCATGACGGCAACGGCCAATAATAGACTTAATAATGCTTTTTTCATCGTGTGAAAATTTATTAGTTTATCCTTTGTTTATTTATTTTCAATTATTTAATGTGTCTATTGCCTATTGTTGATTTGGACGATAGAACATGCAAAGATAATATTTTTTTTTGAATTGGAGATATTTTTTATTATTGGTGTAAGGAATTTGTAGTTATTTTTGCAGTGAGGGTTGTGCAGCGGGGCGTGAGGTGGAGCGTAACGTAGCGGCCCCGGGGGCTGTGCGGGGCATGGGTGATGGGGTGTGTGCTGCCGGCTATCGGCTGACGATGAGTTTCTGTGTTGTCGCCCTTGCGGGGCTTTGTTTTTATCGTCCACAAGAACGGGGGCTATTGCCCCCGCCTGTTATCTTCCAGTCCTTCGGACTTTTTGGAACACCTTGACCGGCATGTTGTGTGCGTCAAGAGATGAGGGTGAGCTCGGCGACGTTTTCGACATGCTGGGTGTGCGGGAACATGTCGACGGGTTGGATGCGGCCCAGGCGGTATTTGGCGGAGAGGAGGCTGATGTCGCGGGCTTGTGTGGCGGGGTTGCAGCTGACGTAGACGATGCGTCGGGGCTGCATGGCGAGGAGCTGCTCGACCACTTTCTCGTGCATGCCGGCGCGCGGGGGGTCGGTGACGACGATGTCGGGGCGTCCTTGCTCGGCGACGAACTGGGGGGTGAGCACTTTGGCCATGTCGCCGGCAAAGAAGCGGGTGTTGCCGATATGGTTGGCGATGGCGTTCTCGCGAGCGGCGGCGATGGAGTCCTCGACATATTCGATGCCTACCACCTGCCGGCACATGCGTGCCAGGAAGAGGGCGATGGTGCCGGTGCCGGTATAGAGGTCGTAGACGGTGTCGTCGGGCGTGAGCTGGGCATATTGCGCCACGAAGGAGTAGAGCCGCTGGGCTTGGGGTGAGTTGGTCTGGTAGAAGGTCTGGGGGCGGATGGTGAAGAGGAGGGGGTCGGCGCCGTTGTAGCCTTGCATGGTTTCCTGTATGTGGTCCTGCCCGGCGTAGGTGGTGGAGGGGAGGTCGGTGTAGGAGTCGTTGAATTTGTCGTTGATGATGTATTGGAGGGATGTGATTTGAGGGAAGGTGTCGCGCAGGTGGTCCATAAGTCCTTCCCAGCCGGGGTGGCGTTGGGCAATGACGAGGACGACCATCCACTGGCCGTCGGCGGTGTTGCGGACGATGAGGTTGCGGAGGCAGCCGGTGTGGTTGCGGATGTCGTAGAAGGGGAGGTGGTGGGCGACGGCGTAGTCGCGTGCGGCCAGCCGTATGCTGTCGCTGAGCGAGGGCTGGAGGGCGCAGTGCTCGATGTTGAGCACTTTGTCGAAGAGGGTGGGGATGTGGAAGCCGAGGGCGCCGGGCTCGGCGGGGGCGTCGGGTGCTGGGGGCAGGTCGTGCCATGCCCGCGAGGAGAAGGTGAACTCGAGCTTGTTGCGATACTCGTATATGTGTTCGGAGCCGCAGATGGGTTGCATGCCGGCGCAGTCGAGGTGTCCCAGCCGCTCGAAGTTGTCCCTTACCTGTTGCTGCTTGGCGGCCAGCTGGTCGGCGTAGTTGAGGGTCTGCCAGCGGCAGCCGCCGCAGGTGCCGAAATGGGGGCATTGGGGCGGCACCCGCCGGTCGGAGAACTGGTGGATGGCCACGGCCTTGCCTTCGGCATAGCTTTTCTTCTTCTTGAGGATTTGGATGTCGGCCACGTCGCCGGGGACGACGTAGGGGACGAAGACCACCATGCCGTCGACACGGGCAATGGCTTTGCCTTCGGCTCCGATGTCGGTGATGGTGATGTTCTCGAGTATGGGTTGCTCTTTTTTCTTCTTCATGGGTTGGGTCGGGGTGTTTGTTGCGGAACGGATGGACAGCGGTGTCGGTGATACCCTGTAGGCGGGGGAGGAGGGGTGCGGCGCGCCAGGCTGTGCGGCGGGTGTAAAAAAAAGAAGTACTGAATCACAATACTTCTTTTTCTCTTTGCAAAGAGTCGTATGCCTGGATTTTTGTAATCCGATTTATCGCTCGTCGGAGACGGTAAGTTTTTTTCTGCCTTTTCTGCGGCGTGCGGCCAAAACTTTTCTCCCATTAGCGGTGGACATTCTTTGACGAAATCCGTGCTTATTGGCTCTTTTTCTGCGTGATGGTTGGAATGTTCTCTTCATTTTTTCTTCATTTTTGGAGTTGCAAAAGTACGAACTTTTTTTCAATTGACAAGAAAAATTTTTGCCCCTTGTGGCGGGGTGTGTATTTAAATGCTTGAAAGATACCATGTTGAAGCAAAAAATTAATAGTTTTTTTTATGGTTGAAAAAAAATCCGTAACTTTGCATTTCAGTTTAGCGAGGTAAAAAGTTGTTAATGCAATGGATAAAAACAGTTTCGCCCAGATGATGAACCGGCCGGGCAGGCTCACACCCGAAGAGTGGGACGAGCTGCACCGCGAGCGCGATCGCTACCCTTTCAGCGCCCCGCTGCAGGTGCTCGCACTGCTGGCCGACAAGGCCGGGGGAGCCCCTTTGTGGGAGAAGCAGGCACTGCCATACGTGTCGCTATATGTGCCGGATGTGGAGTGGCTGTATGCGCAGATGGAGGCGTTGGACCGTCCGGCAGCCGTGCCGCCCGCCCCAAGGCCCGCGGCGCAGGAGGAGGCCGTGCCCACCCCTCAGGCTGAGGAAGAGCGTCCGCTGCCCCCGGGATTCGATATTTTGCAGGAAATCAATGCCTACCAGGATGTTTCGTTCAAAACCGCTCCGAAGAGCGTCATTTTGTCGAATTTTCTTGAAAAAGACGGTGGAATCACATTGGATTCCGACACCTATGACGCTGTTTCCGTTCAGGAACTTGCACAAAACAGCATCCGTCCGTCGGATTCGGTAGAGTCTGAGACTCTTGCTGTTATACTCGAAAAACAGGGGAAATTGCAGCAGGCGTTGGCGATGTATGAAAAATTAATGGTCAATAATCCCGAAAAAAGTAGTACTTTTGCAGTTCGAATTGCCGAGTTGCAATCGAAGTTAAATGGATAAAAAAGTAATATAATAATAACAAACAAACACGATGTACACTTTTATTGTAATCCTTATTCTGGTTGTATGTATTGCATTGGCTCTTGCCGTATTGGTACAGAATTCCAAGGGCGGCGGACTGGCCGCGAACTTCTCTGCCCCTAACCAGGTGTTGGGTGTCCGCAAAACGACGGAGACCATTGAGAAAATCACATGGGGACTGGCTATTGCATTGGTAGTGCTGTCGTTGGCTGCCACTATCGCAATACCTCGTCATAGCACCGAATCCGCCATCACCACCGAGGTTGATGTCAATGCCGCCAAGTCGGTGACCCCCGCTGCCACAGCTGCTCCCGTGGCCACCGAGGCCGCTGCCGAGGCTGCCCCTGTCGCCGAAGCCGAGTGATGCACTGAACAAAGAACGACTGGGAGATTCGCCTACGCAGGCGGACCTCCCTTTTATTATAGAAAAGGGTTGGATTGTTGAGAGGCAAAGGGTGTCCGCACCATGCGGCGTGCCCGCCTTGGGGGCAATCCTTTCGTTGCCCTGCATGATATAAACAAACGTACTATGGAGCAAGCCGTCCGTTACATCTTGTCCCGGTTCCCCCACCAACCCACGCTGATGCAGCAGCGGGCATGCGAGGAGATGGTGCGGTTTCTCTATGACCCGGACCCCTCTTCTACATTCCTGCTGCGTGGCTATGCCGGCACGGGCAAGACCTCGCTGGTGAGTGCCTTGGTGCGTTCGGCCCCGGCCCTCCGCATCAAGACCGTTCTCCTTGCCCCTACAGGCAGGGCGGCCAAGGTCCTGTCGGCCTATTCGGGGCAGCCCGCCTACACTATCCACCGCAAGATTTACCAAACGGTCACCGACCCTTCGGGGGTCATGCGCATGTGCAGGGCGTTTAACAAGCACACCTACACCCTTTTTATTGTCGACGAGGCGTCGATGATAGGGAATGGCGACGAAGGCCTGACGGAGCACCGCAGTCTGCTGGAGGACCTGGTCGACTATGTGGGCGAGGGCAACCACTGTCGGTTGATGCTGATAGGCGACACGGCCCAGCTGCCGCCGGTGGGCACCAGCCAAAGCCCGGCACTCGATATAGGTTATCTCTCCTCCATCCTCCACCTCGCGGTGCATCACAGCGAACTGACCGAGGTGGTGCGGCAGGACCGCCTGTCGGGCATCCTGCTCAATGCCACGTTGCTGCGCCGCCATATCGCCATGCTTCCCGAAGGGGACCAGCCCGACATGCCGTTGTTCGACCTGGAGCAGTGTCAGGACATCGTCAGGCTGCAGGGGGAGGAGCTGGAAGAGGTGCTCAATGCCGAGTATCGCGAGTGCGGGATGGAACACGTCACCATCATCACCCGGAGTAACAAACGCGCCAATATGTTCAACCAGGCTATCCGCAACCGGATTCTTCTACGCGAGGAGGAGGTCAACGCGGGCGACTATCTGATGGTGGTGAAGAACAACTACTATTGGCTCGAGGCCGAAAGCGGCATGGGCTTTATCGCCAACGGCGACATCGTGGAGGTACAGAGCCTCCGCAACCACCAGGAGTTGTATGGTTTCCATTTCGCCGATGCCACACTCCGCTTTGTGGACTACCCCGACATGCCCCTTCACGACTGTAAACTGCTCCTGGAGACACTCCATAGCGAGTCGCCCTCGCTTACCGCCGACCAGTCGAGGCAACTGTTTGATGCGGTAATGGAGGACTATGCCGATATGCCGCGCCGCGCCGACCGTCTGCGGGCGGTGAAACAGAATCCCTATTACAACGCCCTGCAAGTCAAGTTCTCATACGCACTCACCTGCCACAAGACACAGGGCGGGCAGTGGCACACCGCCATCGTGGACCAGGGCTACCTCACCGACGAGATGATAGACAAAGATTACCTCCGCTGGCTCTACACCGCCGTGACACGCGCCACCGACAAGGTGTATCTCCTCCAGTTCCAAGACAATTTTTTTGCCCGCCCGGATAATATTTCCGGCAATTAGTAGTTATAATGTTATAACAATGCCGGGTACAGGTTGCGGCGCATGGCTGTGGCAGGTGCCGGGCACAATAAGCTGACGAACCTAACACTGATTACTATGAAGAGCGGTCAACATCAAACGATGAAAATGCAACAGAAGCTCTCCCCACAACAATTGCTGCTGTTGCAACTGATACAGATGCCCGTGACTGATTTGGAGCAGCGACTCAAAGAGGAGGTGGAGAAGAACCCGGTGCTTGAAGTCTCTTCCAGCGCCAACGACATGATGGAGCCCCTGCCCGAGACCGGCACGGATGCAGCCTTCGACATGATGAGTGTCGACACCGACGACGATGACTATAGCTATCGCGAACGACAGGAGCGCGACAAGAATGTGGATGTACACGAGAAGGTCTTTGTGGCCGAGGACTCGTACTTCGACCATCTCATGGGCCAGCTGGCCATGCGTCCCCTCACTCCGCAGCAGTACAGTATTGCGCAGGAGATTGTCGGCAGCCTCGACGATGCAGGCTATGTGGGCCGAAGCCTCGACCTCATTGCCAACGACCTCGCCTTCACCCAGGGCATAGAGGTGACGCACGATGAGGTGGAGGAGATGTTGCACATCATCCAGCAGTTGGACCCTCCGGGGATAGCTGCACGCAACTTGCAGGAATGTCTCTCCCTCCAGCTGCACCGCGCCGAGGTCCAGGACGACGACACCCGCAACGCCACCGCTGTCGTCGACAGCGCCTTCGACGCTTTTGCATCGCATAACTACCAGCGGGTCATGGCCGCCTTGTCGCTTACCGAGCCTCAGCTCGAGGCCGCCATCGCCCGCATACGCCGCCTTAATCCCAAGCCCGGCACCGGCGAGGCCGACACCTCGCGCACCCGCTACATCGTCCCCGATTTTATCGTCACCCGGCACGACGACCAGCTGACCCTCTCGCTTAACGACCGCTACCTGCCACAGCTGCAGAAAAGCCAGGAATATCACGATATGCTCCAGCAGCTGCAGGCTTTGAAGAAACCCTCGCCCGGCGAGAAACAGGCCCTCGACTTTCTGCGGGTCAACTTCGAGAGCGCCGACCTGCTGGTCGACACCCTCCAGCAGCGCCACACCAGCCTCCTGCGTGTCATGAAGGTCATCTTGAAGAAACAGCACCGCTTTTTCCTCACCGGCGACAGCGCCGACCTCAAACCCCTGCTGCAGAAAGATGTCGCGGCTCAGACGGGTTACGACATCTCCACCGTCTCGCGTGTGGTGAACAGCAAATATGTGCAGACCGAGTTCGGCACTTTCCTCCTCAAGGAATGCTTTTCGCAGGCTATCCGCAACGACCAAGGGCAGGAGGTGGCCACCGAGACGGTGCGGAGTGAGCTGCAGGCCTTGGTCGATGCCGAGGACAAGCGCAACCCACTCTCCGACGATGCATTGGCACAGCAGCTCTCGCAGCGGGGATTTCCTATCGCCCGGCGCACCGTGGCCAAATACCGCGAGATGCTCGGCATCCCCGTGGGGAGGCTTCGTCGCCGCCTCACGATGCTCTTGATGCTGCTTGCCCTTGGGGGTACGCTGGCAGCCCAGCAGCCACAAAAGGAAAGCTACTACGATTCACTGCTCAATGCCCGTATCCGCGAAGGACGCGCCAAGGCCCGTGCGGAAAAGACCCCGGCCAAGAACAACCCCTCGCACAAACCCGGCCGTCCCGCTCTCGAAATCCATGAACCCGAACCGGACCCCAACATCATCGACACGGCCCTTGCCAGCGGCGACGAGCTGATTGATGTCATGTACAACGCCACCCTCCCCCCTCCGTCGCCCCTGTGGTATGGCCGGAACCTCAGTGGCGCCCATGTCCGTCTGGTCACCCTCTCCATGGACTCCCTGCCCGACGAGATTACCATCCGGCTGCTCAAGAACAACGAGAAATTCTGTTTCCCCGTTAAAAACATCATCACCTCACCCTATGGTTGGCGATGGAACCGGCCCCACCGCGGGGTGGACATCCGTCTGCGCATGGGTGAGCCTGTGCACTGCGCCTTCAACGGGGTGGTGCGCATCGCCCGCCCCATGGGTGCCTACGGCAATCTGGTGGTGGTCCGCCACTACAACGGCCTCGAGACCGTCTATGGCCACCTCTCCAAAATCAATGTAAAGCCCATGCAAGTGGTGGCCGCCGGACAGGTGCTGGGTCTGGGGGGCAGCACCGGACGCTCCACTGGTCCGCATCTCCATTTCGAAGTCCGTTTCCAGTACGAGCCCTTCGACCCCGAATGGATTCTCGACTTCTCCAACTATACCCTCCGCACGCGCAAGCTCTACCTCGACAAAACCTACTTCGGCATCCGCAAACCCTCCAAAGGCGAATCGCTTGTCTACAAGGCCGACAAGAGCATCGTCCCCGAGGAGCCTGCCACCGTGCGCCGCACCAACAAGCCTGTCTATGCCACCATGCGCAAAGGCGAAACCCTCGACGACCTTGCCCGCCGCAATTACACTACTGCCGAGAAACTGAAAGAACTCAACCCCGATGTCACCAAGTTCAAGTCAGGCATGCGCCTCAGGGTGAGATAAGTTTTTGAATGTGTTATCTTGTTAATTCGTTATTTCGTTAGTCTTGTATAATGTGTAATTCGTTATTCCGTTGGTCTTGTACTCGCATAAACTTTTGTAAACACCAATCGCAGTCCTTTATAATGTGTAATTCGTTATTTCGTTAGTCTTGTACTCGCATAAACACTTGTAAACACCAATCGTTAAAGCATGAAAATAGTCTTCATGGGGACCCCCGACATTGCAGTCCGCTCCCTCCAGTCCATCATACAAGCCGGCCATGAAGTGGTCGGAGTGGTCACTGTGCCCGACCGTCCCTCAGGCCGTGGGCTCAAGCTCACCGCCTCGCCCGTCAAACTGTGTGCGCTGGAGCACGGTATCCCCCTCCTCCAGCCCGAGAAGCTCCGCGACCCCCTTTTCCAGCAGCGTCTTAGCCAATGGCAGGCCGACATCTTCGTTGTGGTGGCGTTCCGTATGCTGCCGCAGAGCGTATGGGCCATGCCTCCCCTCGGCACCTTCAACCTCCATGCCTCGCTGTTGCCCCGCTATCGTGGCGCCGCCCCCATCAACTGGGCGCTCATCAATGGCGAGACCGTCACGGGTGTCACCACCTTCATGCTCAACGAGCATATCGACCAAGGTTCCATCCTCCTGCAGGAGTCGACACCCATAGCACCCGACGACACAGCCGAAACCCTCCACGACCGTCTGGCGGACATCGGTGCCCGCCTGGTGGTCAAAACCCTTGAGGGAATCCAGAGCCATACCCTCACGCCCCAACCCCAGCAGCAAACGGGCAACCTCCCCGCTGCACCCAAGATCTTCAAGCCCGACTGTGTGGTGGACTGGTCACTTCCCGGCCCCCGAATTGTCGATTTCGTACGCGGCCTCTCACCCTATCCGGCAGCCACCATGACCCTCGTCGGCCCCGATGATGTCGAGCATCCCTTCAAACTCTTCCAGGTGGCCTTCGCCCCCGACTCCCACGCAACACAAAGAGCCCTCATCTCCGACGGGAAAACATACTTAAAAATCGGTGTAAACGGTGGTTTTATCAGCATTTTGAACCTCCAATTAGGTGGCAAGAAACGGATGCCTGTAGCCGAGTTTCTTCGTGGCTGCAATGTAAACGACTGGAAACTAGTGGAATAGTGTGGTGCTGTTTTTTTAACACATTTTTTTTTCATCAAGAGAGCCAACTAATAAAAAAAAAGGTTTATATTTGCAACCGAAAAAAGTGTATTAACCCAGTTAAAAAAACCACTATGAACAAGACCGAATTAATTGCAGCCATGGCAGAAAAAGCAGGTTTGACCAAAGTCGATGCCGGCAATGCCCTCAACGCATGCGTTGACGTAATCAAAGAACAACTCGCTAAAGGCGAGAAAATCACTCTCGTAGGTTTCGGCACCTTCGATGTCAACGAGCGTCCCGCCCGCATGGGTCGCAACCCCCGCACTGGTGAAAAAATCAAGATTGCCGCCAAGAAATCTGCCAAATTCAAACCCGGTAAGGGTCTTATCTAATTGGTCAGTCGTCAATGCAGAGGAGGGTACCCCGTGAAGGCACCCTCCTCTTTGTTTGTTCCTGTCATCCCCTATGAGGATTGCCGCCCATCACCCCCCAAATGGCGGGAGAGGAATAATACCGTATATTGTGCAGTGCGGTAACTTAATACGCAACCCTGTCCCCCTTCCCCTTCCACAGCACAAAACTGTGCAAAGCCTCATCCCTCAGCATAGAGACGATGGGTAGCCTTCGCTGCTCCAATGGGCTGGACAGCTCCTCGTAAATAAAGTCGTCGGCAAAGTCGGCCTCTGCAGCATCTCTTCGTGTATTTCCGTAATAAATGCGGTCAATCCCTGCCCAGTAAATGGCCCCGAGGCACATGGGGCATGGCTCGCAGGAGGTATATATCCTGCAGCCCGAAAGGTCGAAAGTGCCCAGCTTGCGACAGGCCTCACGGATGGCGTTCACCTCGGCATGGGCGGTAGGGTCGTTGTCCAAGGTCACACTGTTGGAACAGCCCGCAACAATTTCCCCCTCTTTCACAATCACCGCCCCAAAGGGGCCGCCGCCGCGCTCCACGCTCTCGTTCGCCAGGCGGATAGCCTCACGCATAAACGCTTTGTCCCTCTCGGTTATTTCCGGTGTGTTTGTCGTATTCTCATTCATACCACCTAAACGCGGAAAAACCGTTTTTATTGTATGTCGCATCTCCGTCACCTCCTTACCGCTGGCGGGAATCACCCAATCGGTCAGTTGATATGAAAAGTGGAAATTGCTTGATTGCTTGAGTGTCTGGCGCGGTCAAATACTCAAACACTCAAGCAATCAAACATTCCGACATTCAAAAGTTGCCTCTGCTATTGCAGGATGAGTTTCTGCGAGGAGGAGCCTTGGGGAGAGGAGAGGGAGACGAAGTAGGGGCCGGCGGGGAGGTCACGGAGGGGGAGGGTGGCGTTTGAGGAGCCTGCTGGGAGCGGGAGGGACAGGACGGTGTGGCCGGAGGCATCGAGGAGGGAGAGGGAGCAGCCTGAGCCGCAGGGGGCGGCAAGGGTGACGGTGACGCTGGTGTGCGCAGGGTTGGGGGAGAGGGTGAAGGCGGGAAGCGGGGATAGGGGCGAGTCGATGCCCTGCTGCCGGGAGAAGAAGGCAGTGAAGATGGTGTCCTGCGTGACGACGACGGTGCGAGGGTTGTCGGTGTTGTGGTCGTTCCATCGGAGGAAGCGGTAACCCGGGACGGTGTCGTGGGCGGTGAGG
>JAFZPH010000032.1 GCA_017550405.1 Bacteroidales bacterium | reverse complement strand
GCCCTTTTCGAACTTCTTGGCGAAGCTGTCGCCGCCAGTCATGGAGTTGTAGGCATAACTGCTGTTGGTGATGTAGAAACCGGGAACGACTGCAGGTTCTGAAAGCAGGGTGGCATAGCAGGGACCATTGAACTCGGCAGCGAAGGCCACGCCATAGGTGGCAGAACCGTCGTGGCCGCCGCCCACCACGTTGTTCCACTGGTCGTCCAGTGTCTCATATTTCGTCTCGGTGCGGTTGGCGTAGCCGAACCAATACCAGTAATCCCAGTCGCTCATGCAACCGCTGGCAAACGCATAGTCACCGCTGGTGAAGAATTCGCGCTCGTCGTCATCCTCCGTGCTCACGCTCATGTGGCCGTCCTCAGGTTCGGTGATGTCTGTCACGTCTTCGAAGGTGGCAACAGCCGGTCCGGCAGAAGGTACGTCAACGGCCAGTTCGACAGCAGGAACACGACCGAAGACGGCACTCTGAGAGATGGCGGTGAAATTGGGAGCACGGCCTGTCTGCTTGGAAGTGGCGCGATGGTTGCCTACGGGGTCGCCATAGCCGCTAATGCTCATCACACCATCGGTGAGTTCAATCTTTTCATTTGTCCAGTCCTCGGGAACGGTGAAAGTGATGGCCTGAGCCGTAGGGGTGGCTGCCATCATATATTGGTTGCCTTTGCCATTCTTGACGGTGACGCCATCGGAAGCCTGCTTGTAAGCAAGAAAAGCACTGAAGTTGTGAATGCCTGCTAATTTGCCTGCGGGATGATAGAGACCGGAATACTGCACGGTGACATCATCACCAGGTTTCACGCTCGTTACGACCTCGTCTCCAACCTTGATGTCACGATGACAAGGCTTGGCTGTCATCACCTGATAAACACTCTGGCCTGCGGCGTTTGTCAGACAGACAATGTTGCGACCCATCGTGAGGCGAAGGGTATAGCTGCCGTCTGCATTGGCTGTGACGCCCTCGGAAGAGAAGCCTGAGTAAGAGGCTGCATTGATGCCGATGACAGGACGGGCGAGCGTCACGGAGGCGACGCCCTCGGGGGTGAAAGTATAGTCGAAGCCCTCCTCTGAGTCGAGATAGTAGAGCACGTCGAACTCAGCATCGACATTCTCCTTGGAGAGCTTCGTGTCGATTTCCTTGCCGCCAGAGGTGACCGTGGTCAGGTAGTCCTTGTTGATGATGATGTTGGGCGTGATGCCTGTAGCTTGTTCGCCTACGGTCACGACAAACACACCTGTGTTTTCGGGCCAGATGGCTCCCCAGTCGTTGCCGCCCGCGAAGCTGCTGCTCGTAGCACTGTTGTTGTAGAAATCAAGGTGGATGGCGTCATAAGTGACAAGCACGATGGCTGTACCCCTGCCCACTGCTGTCAGCAGTTCGTCCTCGACCTTGACCACGGAGTTGTCTTCTTGGCCGTTCAGGTTGACAACCTTGAAGTGGTAGTCGGGCTCTATGAAGTAGTTGGCGGTAATGGAGTTGGTGAGTTCCCAGTTGCGCAAGGGCAGGATGTCGTATGTATCGCCCACGTTGGCTAATTGCAGGTGTCCTGCGGGATTGATGTTCAGGAAGAGGTCACTTACGTTGTAACCATTGTTCGAGTTCACATCGTGGTCGATGTACTTCGGGTCTTTGGCTGACATGTCGGCATCCGTAAAGACTAGTGTCGGGCATTTTGTCTTATCGCCGCTCATGGTGAAGATGCCAGCCTGGGTCAGTTTGCCTTCCTTGCTGACGCGGTAGTTGTACTGCTGCTTGTCGGCCAGACGGAACTTATAAACAGTGCCGCCTTCGACGCTTTCAGGAGTCACCTCCTTGAATTTCACATAGTGGGCGGTCTTGGTGCCGAGGAACAGGTTGGCGCCAGAGGGCACGGTGATGGAGTAAAGATAACTCTTGGGAGCCTCAGCCTGGATGGTGGGATTGAAGGTCACCGTGCCTGTGTAGGAGGCCGGCAGGTAACCTTCGGTCTGACGGGATGCAGAAGGAATGAGGTCCAGATAGTAAGTGTTGCCATTGAACACCAGGAACATCTTGTTGCCGCTGGTGTATTCACCCATCGTGGTGTTCACGACATCGCCCTCCTTCGTAGTGACCTTCAGGTCGAAGGTGTAGTCGGTGCCGAAGACCCAGTCGGCGTTTTTCACACGCACCTCTGCCGAGAAGATGGTGAAGGACGTGTGGTCGGCATCGATGTCGAGTTGGATGGTGCCGCTCACCGTGGTGCCGTCGGCTGCGGTGGCAGTCAGCAGATAAGACCCGTCTGCTGCATCGAAGGTGTACTTGTTGCTGGAAGGTTCTCCCACATCAACACTTTCGTTGGTGCTCATGTTGACCAACGACTTGATTAGTTTGCTTTTGGCGTTCATTGTCACCTCTACCTGGGTGGCAAAGGCATGGCTCGAGGCGAACAATGCCAACGTCATAAAGCATAGTAAAAACTTTTTCATAATGTAGTTGATTAAAAAGTTAAACGTTTATGGTTGGATTAGTATTTTCTTTCCGTTCTTGATATAGAGTCCTCGAGGCAATTGGCCGTTTGTTACTTGTTTGCCGCCGAGGTCATAAATTGGATGTTCTGTATCCATTGTTGGATTCTCCAAGTTTTCGACATGGTCAAAAATGCCATCCGGTGGCAAGGCGAGGAAGTGGCCCGGGTTGATATAGACTTTGTGTTTGCCTATAAGACGACCTTCTGGCGACCACTGGTAGAGATAGCCTGCCCCTTCGAAAGAGCCGGCGTCGGTCCCATAGATGTATCCTGTGTAGGGGTTCACATAGATGCCGTAGGGCTGCTCCATATCTGAGAAGTCGGCGTTCAATGTGCCGGGCAACATCTGCGACATGCCGCTCTGCCCTTTGGTCTCCAACACAGTCCAAGGTTCGATGACAAGGTGGGAGAACTCGTATTGGCCTGTGATATAGGAGAAACAGGAGCCGACAGCAAGGAACTTGCCGTCGAGGGCGGTGGTGTTGTAGGTGGCGGGAGAGTCGAATACGACGAAGCAATCATCTCCATCGAGTGCCTTCTGACAATCGAAGACAAGGCCGCAGGCGGGTACTTCATAGTAGTCGCCGGGCGAGTTGATGCAGAGATAGCGTCCGCTCTGCGACATCTCGCCGTAGAGATTGGGAATACCAGTATCGATGTTTTTCTCCAATTCCATCGTGGCGGCATTGACGATGCTCACCGTTGTCTCGAAATCGTGGTCGCTTTCCTGTTCCGCATATCCGCCGGTGTTGGCCACGAACAGGCGTCCGTCGTAGAGGGCTATGCCTTCGGGCTCGTACCCCACTTCGCAGGCGGCCACGGTCTGGAAGTTGTTGATGTCTATCTTTGCCACAAAGCCCTTGTCGAAGTATTTGTAGCCGCTGGTGGTCAGACACTCATGTCCGTAACTTGTGACATAGACATACTTGCCGTCGGTGCACAGTCTGCGGTTGTTGGGAATCTCCTCGGTGGCAGCCACGGCCTTGCCTTCAGGGGTGATGAACTGCACGATGTTCGACCAGTTGATGGCAATGGCAATGAGGTTGTCATTGATTTGGATGATGTCGTTGGGCGTATCGCCCAACTTGTAGCCGTTTTGGTCGCGGAACCACTGGTTGCTCACCACCTGTCCATCCTCGAAGTAAGTCAGGCGTCCGTTGTCGGCTTGCCACATCCCTTCATTCAGCAGGATGATTTTCTCCTGCGCCTGAAGGCATGCTGCTATGGAGCAAAAAAAGAGTAAGACAATCCTTCTCATAATTCTTCTATTTTCAATTTTCAATTTTCAATCTTCAATTTATTATATTCCTAACGACAATGTCAGTTTATAGTTGCGGCCAGGCATCGGGTAGCGAGGGATATGCTCATATTGTGTATCGAGCACGTCGCACACCTCCAGACAGAGGCCCAGCGAGATCTTCTTGATGGCATGGGTATAGGAGAGCTTCATGTCAATGTTGTGATAAGGCTCCAGGATGTCCTCCGGGTCGGCCTTGCTCCACATGCGCTCGCCCACATAGAGGTATGAGGTGGTGAACTGCAGCGAGCGCCACCCACAGATGGCGGTAATGCCCGTGGAAAGGGTAGGGGAGTAACAGATGGGCTTGTTGTACATGTCTTCGTCCTCAGGGTCGGTTCTATCGACGTCGCGCTGCCAGGTGATGGAGTTGATGAGAGAGAAGTTCCACTCTCTCGTATGATACCGCCCGTTGAGTGTGGCGTTCAATCCTCGGCAGAAGGTGTAGCCGTAGTTCATCATCGACCAGGTGTATGTGCCTTTCAGGGGCAGGCACACGATGCGGTTCTCTATCCTGTTCTGATAGACGTCTGCCTGTAGCGAGGCATTCCAATGTTGCGAGTCGTAGTGATATTCCACTCCCAGGTTCAACTGCTTGGTGTATTCGGGCTTCAAATTCCGGTTGCCCACCTGGGTATAGTATAAGTCGTTGAGCGTGGGAGCACGGAATATTTTCTTATACCAGGCCCGAAACGTCAGGCCGCCCAATGTGTAGGCGGTGGAAACGGCAGGTGTCCAGCGGTCCAGCGGGTCGGCTGCGCCCGCATGGGTAAAGGTGAAGTCATGATAATGCTGATGCAACAACGAGGCTGCCATTTGCAGACCTTTCCAGTTGGCTTGTACCGCCAATACTTGTTTCTGGTCAAGGCGGAATACGTCATCAAACTTCTTCAGGTCTGCTTTCAACTTACTGTAGCGCACATCATAACTCGCGGATATCGACAGCCACTGCCATGGAGTGAATGCATAGCAAAATGCTCCGTAGCCATCCTGTTGCCGATAATGATTGTCAACACGGGCGGTGTTCTGGTTTTCGGGATAGTCGGTGCAGTAGCGCAGGTACTCGTTGGTGTACTTGGCATTCAACTTCACTTGGTGGCGTTTCAGAAATTTTTCTTGATAAGAGGCTTGTATGAAGAAATCGCGGTCCCATTCGCGACCCACGTTGACATACTTGTCACTCAGTCGTCTCACAATACCACCTGGGCAGCCACGTTCGCTGTCATAATAATAGATATGCGAAGAGAATCCATCCTTGAACAAGGTGCCCTCAATGCGTCCGTAGCGGATGTCGCTGTTGGCACGGCGACCTGTGGTGTCTTCAAATTCTGAGTGATAACGGAAGGGGTAGTCGCCGCGTGAATCTGTCCACTCACCATCGATGAAGCCGCTCCATCCATTTTTTTCAAACTGGGCATTGGCCTTCGCCATCCAGGTGGAGAACGACGCACGACGTAATTGTACACACAAGGAGTCCTTGGTGGGGCGGCGGGTGCGAAGATAGACCGTGGCTCCAGAAGCATATTCACTGGCAGACTGGCAGTTGTCCAATTTGTTCGCATTATACAGTGAGACGCTCTCCATCGATGACAACGAGAACTTGCCGAGGTCAACTGTTCCGTTTTGAGCATTGGTGATACGTATGCCATCGACATAGATGCCCACATGCTGCGCTCCGAGCGACCGGACGTTGATGGTCTTCAAACCTCCAAGTCCACCGTAATCCTTGATTTGCACGCCGGCAAAATACTTCAGTGCATCGGCCACCGAAGTGGTGCTCAGTGCCTGAAGTTCGTTGCCTTGCAGCATCTGCGATGTGGCGATGGTGCGAGGGGGCTGATAGGAGGTGACTGTCACTTCCGACAAATGCTGTATGCTGTCGAGACGGCTCGGCTTCTGCCTTGTCCCGACATCCTGTGCCATTGCATGCCATGCGAACATACACAACAGCAACGTCAACCACAATACTCTGTTCTTATGCTTACAATCTTGCATCTAGAATCATCAGCCCATCCCCAGGGTGCTTTATGTTGACTCTTGCAAAAGGCAGGTCTTCTGACTTTGTCGCCCGGTCGCAAACGCCTTCCCGATAATCTCAGTGGCTTATTGTTTGCCGGTAAAATACGACTTACAGCTGCGGGACAGTCCGGGATTTTCACCCGATTCCCTTTTAATCTCTAAACTTACTTTAATGGTCGTTTCTTTCGGCTGACCATATAAAGGGAGAGAACCAATTACGGGTGTAAAAGTACATATTTATTTTCGAGCAACAAAGGATTTTGTTTGAAATTTCTACCAAGGCTATGGATTTTGCCTGTTTTTATCCTCATTTTTTGAACCTTGGTACTGCCAAAATGGCTATGTTTCCCATTTTTGGGGGTGGTTGCATCGGTTCTTGACAGGCACAAAATGACTTCTCCACAACCCCGAAAATCGAGGCTGTGGAGATTGTCAGTGCATCATGGTCGCCCATGCTGTGTATAGAGAGGTAAGCTTACTTGCGTGCGCCTCCGAAGTTGCCCCTGGGTGCATTGCTGCCATTGCTGGCCACATTGCCGGAAGGACGACTGCCTGTGCGACTGGGAGTAGTGGCCGACCCGCTGCGATGGCTGTTGCCGAAGCCACCACCCATCGAGGGGTTGTTGCCATTACCCGTCATCGGACGGTTGCCGCTGTTCACTGAAGGATTATG
>JAFZPH010000031.1 GCA_017550405.1 Bacteroidales bacterium | reverse complement strand
TGTCTTGCGCTGAAAAAAGTTGACACAAAAGTCAACGAAAATGAGTACAAGAGAAGTACGGACAAAGAATGGCAAGAAAAGAATAAGCCATGAAGTCAAAATGGAGATAGTGCGAGAGTACTATCTCGAGGGGCAGCACAACCAAAGTGCGCTGGCAAGGAAATACGGGATAGGGATGGTGACGGTTCACGATATTCTTCGTACCTTTGCAGCGGAAAACAACAAGAGCGCGCTGCTTATGGGGAAGGATACAAACACCAGTGAATCAGAGGAGATAAAAGCCTTACGCAAGGAGGTTTTGGATCTAAAGAAGAAACTCTACGAAGAGACGATGCGAGCGGATCTCTACGGCACGATGATAGACGTGGCGGAGGAGATGTTCAATATCCAGATAAGAAAAAAAGCCGGCACCGGGCAGTCGAAAGGCTGCACGAAGACGAAGTGAGGCGATATCCTGTCGCACGTCTTTGTGCACTGGCCGGTGTGACAAGACAGGCCTTTTACAAGCGGGACGAGGACGCCTTGCTGGCACGTCTCGCCATTGAGCAGTTTGTGGTGCAGTATGTGATGGGAGTGAGGGAGAAAGACCCGAAGATAGGGATGGACAAACTGTGGAGGATGTACAGTGGCAAGTTCCCCGAGGAATACCGTGTGGGACGCGACGCGTTCCGCAGCATCATGCACGAGCGCGGACTCCACCTGAGGAGGCGGCCACGTGCGACCCGCACGACGGACTCCCGCCACAACCTGCCGACCTACCCCAACCTCGTCAAGAGCGTAATCCCCATGCGACCCAACCACATATGGGTCAGCGATATCACCTACATAGGGATAGAGGATCCCAACTCGCCACAGGGCTACCGTTTCGTGTTCCTGACCATCGTCATGGACGCCTACAGCAAGCGCATTCTGGGATGGTATGTGGCTCCGACGCTGGAGGCCGCATACTGCATCCGTGCGCTGAAGATGGCCATCGGCACATTGCCCGAAGGCTTTGGCGACACACTCATCCACCACTCCGACCGCGGCACGCAGTACGCCAGCGCCGACTACATCAAAGTACTGAAAGGCAGCGGTATCGTCCCCAGCATGACCGAGGACGGAAACCCGAAGGACAACGCAATGGCCGAGCGCATCAACAACACCGTCAAGAACGAGTTGCTGCACGGAAAGACTTTCTCCAGTGTCAAGCAATTGACTGACGCCGTGCACAAAGCGGTAAGATTCTACAACGAGGAGAGACCGCACAGCAGCATCGATATGCTCACCCCAAACCAGGCTCATCAAATGGAGGGTGAACTCAAGAAACACTGGCACTCGTACCGTGACGATGCCATCAGGAACACGCAAAAAGTTGCCGTATGAGTGAAAAGTTGTATTTTTGTCTCGGCAAACCAAAGCGACGGCGACAGTACCGGAGCAAACAACTGCGTTTGTTTTCAATTCATTGGGGCATCGAACCCCAATGAATTGAGGCAAACCAAAAGCTCTGGCTCTTGATCAGAGTAAACCGTTTTTAGTCGCAACCGCGGGTGACCGACAACACAAAACAGTCGATAATTATTAACCCGTCAACTTAATCCAGTCGCAGGACGAAAAAGTGACAACCTAAATCAGCAAATCACACAGTGGAAGAATATGGGACGAATTTCTCTCCATCACAGAGACCACACCGAGGACACACCGACACCATGTAAAAGGCGCGGCGAGCCCACCAAGAGACTACAAAAATAGCAGAAGAGGGTGACCCAAAGGGATGCCCTCTTCAAAATGAACAAAACAATTCGCAGACTACCGGATCACTACTACCTTTCGTGCGGGGTGGTTGCCGATGTTTATTCCAAATGCTCATGTGTTCTCTCTTTCTATTTTGTCTTTTGTAATTCCCGAAGCCAAGCCTCTGGTAGCGGCAACAAGATGTGCTGCATGTTTATCTCCTGTCCACCAGCGGTGTATGACAATTCCAACACCTTATCGCCAGGGATTAGGGCATCCAAAACATCTTCTAATGGCCATGACATGCGCATCACGGTGTTGTCGTTACTGTCAAGAACATACCTGGCCCTATGTGCATCCAACGATAATGTCATGTCTTTGCCGACAATATTTACCGAAGGGTTGCCCACGTCGCCAAGATTGTCTTGGATGACAATGGAAAACAGGTCAAAATACTCTTCGTCTTCTTCGTTGATGAGCATCACATCGGCCATTCGGTCGTAGTCGTTGCCACTTGTTAGCGCGGTGGTGCTGCACACAAAATTATTCGCAGAAGGTGGCATATTCCAGTAATACCCACATATAGACATCTTGAATATCAATTCCATGACACTATCGTTCGCCATGAATGGCAGATTGTTCCGTACTAAATCGCCCGATAGGCCTCGTGCGTATCCCCTGCATGTCCTTGTGAGTTCAAAACTCTCATCATGCTGTATCACATTGGACAGGGTGTCGTAGAATGCACCCAAAGCAGCGATAAACTCCGATTGCTTCGTATTTGGGGAGTCAATCATATCCTTCACCGCCTGTCCTTGCCTTCCAATCGACTCAATGCGTTGGTTCACACGCTCTTCAGTAGAAATGCCGCCTTCTTTTGATTGCGACGAACTGCACCCTGTGACCATCAACACAATAAGCAAATAGATAATTGTCTGTTTCATGTGTTTTCTTTAGTTAATATTGCTCTATCTTACGTTTGCATCCTTTCGTTTGGGATTATGGTGTAGGACCAGATTTTGCCTCAGATAAGCAAATAATAGCTATCACAACAGCGATAACAATAAAAACGAGAACCATTTTTATGTTTTTCTTTGATGGGGCATCGCCATCAAACATCGTATGATAGAGTGAATAAATGAAGACTGCGGCTATTGCCATGCAGAATAGTACCCAAATCATGTTTTATTCCCCTTCTTTTGTCAATTGTGTGCTTTGAATTATTGCATCTAACTCTTTCAATCGCTTTTTAGCATCATTGTGTCCTTGATTTGCTGCCTTGCGGTACCAATCAGCTGCTTCAAGCAAACTTTTAGGTACTCCCGTACCGTTCCCGTACATTCTGCCAATATTCCATTGGGCATACATATTCCCTTGTCTTGCAGCTTTCATATAATAATGTGCAGCAATATCATAACTTTGTCGTACTCCCTTTCCCTCTTCGTATAAAACTCCTAAACGATTCTGACTCCATACGTGTCCCGAGTCCGCTGAATGCTGATAGTACTCTGAAGCTTTTCGCATATCACTCATTACTCCTTTCCCATGCTCATAATGCCATCCCAGTTGACTTTGAGCCCATGAACTGTTACAATCCTTTTCATAATAATGAACCGCCAAATCATAACATCGCGGGACTCCTTTACCATAGTGGAATTTATCCCCAATATCTGGCCAATTAATGGAAGACTCAGATATAATACCAAATATCCCAATAATAATCCATGTCGTAAATATAATGGGAAATGCATTTGAATTATACAGAGATATTATCCAGTGCCCCATCCCACACATAGAAGTATAAAAAATAACCCAGCATATGTATTTCAGCCAGCTGGCAAACAGGAAACTATTCCCCTCTGTAATAGCATATATGCTTTTCCCTAATTTTGCGGCGCAAAAAATGCCTAAATCAAACAACAAGATAAAAAACGGAGCTTTTACCCACCATGGACTAATTGTAAGTCCGATGTCCGTCAAAAAAGCGTTAACAGATCCATCGATTACTGAAAAATAACTGACGTAAGGAACGAGAATACCCAAAACGAAATTCCAAAGTATTCCAATATAGAATGCTAACCAAACCCAATGTTTTGCTTTCCACGAGGCATGTATAGCATCCGTGTAATGACCTGAATTCAATAGGCTATTTTCTTTTGCGCATTTAATTATAGAAACTATACCGAAAGGCAGACAACAGAAGATTGTAACAACAATCGCCCACGGCATATAGTTTTTTATTATGCTAATTTCTCCCTTTTCACCATTTTGACTCATATAGTACGTCTTTGTTTACAATATACTTCAACCATATCGACCATTTCCGACCCTCCAACGGAATGTTAATCTATACCAATAAGAAAAGGCATGAGGTTATGTGCTCATGTCCGTCAAATCTAGGTATCGCCAAACACCTTTGTGGGAACGGGGTCTAAGGAACATATCTCACGCCTGAAGATATGCTATGGGTATAGCATACACATTCAAGCAGAAGCATAAATGCTCCGTCCTCCCACTGTTAATTTGGCGAATTCAGATTTGGGACAGTGTCGCAATGCTTTTCTTGCTTATAGCTTTCTTCTCTCTCGAAAGCGACTGCAAAAATACAAAATTATTCCGATATAGCAAGAAAAAAGAAATCTCCGCAAAGGAAATCCCTGCGGAGGCAACATGATATGTTTGTGCGTGGGGCTTTATTTCTTCACCATCGCAGCAATGGTGTCAATCATCTTTTTGGCGGGGACAAGTTTCTGCTGTAATTCATTTTGCGTGACCTTGTAAGTGCAGTTGTATTCTCCTTCTTCCCTGATGGATTCCATTTGGCTGTATAGTTCACCATACGTTTTCGGCAGTAGGCCTGTTTTCATGTAATAGTTACCAAACAGTATATGTGAACCTTTGTGGCTATTGACAGAATGATGGTCGTGCACCAATAATGCACTGACAGCATGAAATAATGCATAGTACAGCCGTCCTGCTGCGCCACTCCATGATTCTTTTTCCATAAGCCAGATGGTTTCATTATAGGCCACCTGTGCTTTTTCGAGTTCAAGTTCTACCACAATTGCACGTTCTTCTTCTGATAGACTCATTTCAAAATGATTTTATCGTGTTCAACATTTTTGTAGAAGGGAGAATATGACCAAGATGCCCAGTCTTTCTTTGTATATATATGAGGATTGATGCTTGTCCATATTTCCCACCCGGATTCTCTTAATGGATAGCAGTATCTGTTGTGGTCATCAGCAGTGATACTCTCTTTGTCTAATAAAATGAGCAGGTCGTAGTCGCTGTCGGGGCGGGCGTCGCCACGAGCACGGGAGCCATAAAGCCACAACGAAGCTCCCTTGGGAAGAATCTTCTTTCCAAGTTCTGTTATGCGTTCGATGACCTGATTTTGATTCATTTCAATTTGCAAAAATACAAAATTATTCCGATATAGCAAGAAAAAAGAAATCTCCGCAAAGGAAATCCCTGCGGAGGCAACTATAAAAGTTGTATGGAAGGGCTAAGGACTACATCATATTCTCCAGCAGTTCATAATGTAAGTAGGGGCAGCCGATGGCCGCCCCTACTGCGTGTTGGAGTATGGGTGTCAGATTACTGGACCACCAGGCGGCGGGTCACTTTCTGGCCGTTGCCGGAGAAGACCACGGTGTAGATGCCGGAGGCCAGCTTGCCGGTGTTGATGCTGAAGACAATGCGGCCGGCAGTCTGCAGGTGGCTGGTATGCAGGGTGCGTCCCATATTGTCGATGACGGTCACCGCATAGTTGCCGCCGTTGCCCATGTTGACCTTGATATCGGCGCGGGTGGTGGCGGGGTTGGGGTAGAACTGACCGAATGCCTCTTCAGCCTCCTCAACCTGGGCAATTCCAACGGGATCGCTGCCGTTGCCGCTATCGTCAAGATGGGTGCGGTTGGCATCGAACAGGAAGGTGATGTCCGTGGCGGGCACCGGGGTGGTGTCGAAGTCGTACTGGATGCTGTCGATGGCATCCTCCAATTCACCGTTGTAGTGGAAGGCATAGTAGCCACCCTGGTGGGCTGTCATCGGCTTGGTGATGGTCTTGCCGTTGTTGGAGGTGGCGGAGAGGTAGTACTCGACCGTGACAATGGTGTCGCGCAGGGCGATGACGGTATCTGCCACAACGGTGGTGTCGTACTGGTAGACGGGCACATAGTTGTAGGAGGTGTCGTTGAGGGTGGTGTCGATGACAGTGATGGTGTCTGTGCGGATAAGCAGGCTGTCGATTTCGAGGTGGCTGTTATAGTTGGTGTCCATCACGCGCTCGTTGATGGCGGCGGTGGGCAGCTGGCCGTAGAAGCGGTTGCCGTTGGCCGTGAGGCTGACAGTGTCCCATTCGCCCTCGTTGATGCGGTAGATGCATTCGGCATGGGCGATGCCGCTGCGGTTGGTGATGATGGCTGCCACGGGGATGTCCTGTTCGCGCATGTCGTTGGCCTCGCCGACGATGCTCTTGTGCAGGATGCGGACGGGGTTGTCGGCGGGAATCTGCTTGGTGACGCAGTGGATGGCGCCGCCCGAGCCGTCGAACTCGCGCACGTCAACGGGATAGATAGTGTAGCCCGGGTAGGCTTTCTTCAGCTCTTCGATGTTGGCGCGGTCCCATGCCGCCGAGGGCTGTCCGTTGGAGACGGTCGAGAAGCAGGGTTGCAGGATGAGGTCGTTGACGAAGGTGTGGTTGCTGTAGGTACGGGTGTAGTCTTCGTCATACTCTGTCTGGCTGCTGAAGTTGCTTCCGTTGTCCTTGCTGGGGAAGGGGATGGAGGTCTTGTAGTAGGGGCGGTTGAAGATGGAAGTGTAGGAGCAGAGCGAGTCGATGTTGCGTGCGCCCGTCTGATAGTCGGTCCAGCGGCTGTATTGGTCGGGCATGACGCTGAAGACAAATCCGTTCTCCTCGCACATATCGGCATAGAGGTCCACATGTCCTGTGCCGCCGTCATACTGGTAGGCGGTCAGGATGTGGGTCTCGCGCTGTCCCAGCAGGCTGCTCAAAGCCGCGCGGGTCTGAGCCTGCGTGAGGCGGCTTTTGGTCTGGTAGTGGAGGGAGGAGATGTTGTGTCCGTCCCATGTCAACTGGCCGTAGGTGTCGCCGTTGGCAGAGTAGATTTGGTTGGAGGTGAAGAGGAATCCTGCGCCGTCCACCAGGCAGTTGCCGCCCTCCCATTCGAAGGTGTTGATGTAGTTGGGCACGCCCATCTGCCGTGTGATGAGCGACGGCAGCGAGTCGTCGAGGGCACGGCCGGGGTAGTACTCGAAGTCCATCATGGCCACGCTGTCCTCATCGCCGTAGTAGAAGCAGATGGGGCCGCAGTCGCGGTACCAGAACGAGTTGCCCGGTCCCACGATGAAGCGCACGTTGTCGCGGCGCAGGTTCATCCGGCGCAGGGTGCGGAGCACCTTGGCGGTGTCGGAGGCCTGCTCGACGCGTACCCACGCTTCGGCATTGCCTTTCTGGATGCCGTCCATGAGGTAGAAGAATACCTTGCCGAAATTGCTGGAGGTATCCATTGTGCTGATGTAGGGTCCGTAGATACCCATGGATTGCCAGCCAACCCTGGAGTTGAACTGATAATATTCAGCGTAGCCCGTGACGGCGGGGTCGGCGGAGTAGTAGCCGCTACCCAGGTTGGAGTCGGGACTATAGCTGTAGTAGGGGGTGACGACGATGGCCTTCACCTCCTCCCATTCGCCGGGGAACCATACGCGGTCCTCGGGCAGGGCCTTGGCGTTCTTGGCTGCGGGAGCCATCTCGCCGAGGGGGATGGGGCTGTTCTTGTAGTCGATGCCGACGGTGCGGGCTTGTTTCATCTGCCGCCACTGGCGTTGCATCTCTTCGGTGGGCTGCTGCTGTGCAAGTGCCACCATGCTCACGGCCACGGCCATGAGGGTCATGACGATTTTCTTCATTTGGATTGTGGGTACGTTGATATGTTTATATGTTGCTATGTGACCTGTGAAAAGAGTGCGTTCGTGTCACTCATCACTAGTCATTTCTTCAGACCAAGTATTTCGCGGGCCTCGTCGCTGGTGGCCACCTGACGGCCCAGCAGTTTGGCCATGCGGACGACCTTGTTGACCAGTTCGCCGTTGCTCTTGGCCAGCACGCCGCGCTCCAGGTACAGGTTGTCCTCGAAGCCCACGCGCACGTTGCCGCCCATCACGATGGCGGGGGCAGCCAGCTGGAAGGCGTAGCGGCCGATGCCGGTGGCGGTCCAGGTGCTTCCGGCGGGGATATTCTTCACCAGCCAGCAGAGGTTGTCGACCGTGGCGGGGGTGCAACCGGGCACGCCGAGCACGAAGTTAAATTGCATCGGGGCGCCGGGCACCTCGCCCTTGCGGGCCATGGTGAGGATGGTGTCGAGGTGACCCATCTCGAAGCACTCGTATTCGGGCTTGATACCGCGTTCCATCATCCGTTTGCCGAAGGCGCGCATGGTGGGCATGGTGTTGTCAAAGATCTCGTCGCCGAAGTTGCAGGTGCCGCAGTCCAGCGTGGCCATCTCGGGGATGGGGGTGGTGTCGGTGCTCTGCAGACGCTCGTCGGGGGTCATGCCCACGGCACCGCCCGTCGAAGGGATGAGGATGACGTTGGGGCAAGCCTTGTAGATGGCCTCCTCGCACTCTTGGAAGCGGGCGCGGCTCTGGGTGGGGGTGCCGTCGTCTTCGCGCACATGCAGGTGGACGATGGCGGCGCCGGCGTCGACGGCCGACTTGGCTTCGCGCACAATCTCCTCAACGGTATAGGGCACGGCGGGGTTCTGCTCTTTGGTGACTTCTGCGCCGCAGATGGCGGCGGTGATAATCAGTTTGTCCATGATATTGATGTTTTTAGATTAAAAATTCATTGTATGTATAATTTGCAAAGATACAAAAAATATCGCTAACATTGCGATAAGTCGAAATGATTTCGTATCTTTGCATTTCAAAATTTATAGCGGCAATCTGCCTCGCGACGATGCTGATACTTGGAATAGACCCTGGCACACAGATACTTGGTTACAGTCTCCTGGAGACCGGCGACCCGTCGTCCCCCGGCCGGCCGCAGTTGGTGGTGATGGATGTGCTGTATCTGAAACGGATTGCCGACTTCCACATGCGCATCCGCAAGATATTCGACGCCACGCAGCGCATCATCGACTCCTACCACCCCGACCATCTGGCCATCGAGGCGCCTTTCTCGGGCAAGAATGTGCAGTCCATGCTGAAGCTGGGCAAAGCCCAGGGGGTGGCCATCGGCGCCGCCATGAGTCGCGACCTCTCCTATACTGAGTATGAGCCGGCGGCCGTCAAGCAGCGGGTCACGGGCTCGGGCAACGCCACCAAGGAACAGGTGGCCCTGATGCTGCAGAGCATCTTCGGCTTCAGCGACATGCCGGCTTATCTGGATGCCTCCGATGCGTTGGCAGTGGCCTACACCTGCCATCTAGAGCAGTCCGACCCTCTGGGCGACCTTCGCCGTCAACTCAAACCCAAACGTGCGACGAAGTCCCGCAAGCAGCAATGGGCCGATTTCGTCAACCAAAACCCGAACCTCGTGAAGTAACCTTATAAACTCACACTTGCTTCATTCATAGTCAAATCCATTCTCAATTTTCAATTCTCAATTTTCAATTTCCCTCATGTCTACTCAGCAAAAATCCTTTTCCTCCAACCTCGGCGCCATCTTGGCCGCCGTCGGCTCAGCCGTGGGACTGGGCAATATCTGGCGTTTCCCTTATATCACGGGCAAGTATGGCGGCGGCGCATTCCTCTTGGTCTATCTCTGCTTCGTATTCTTGTTGGGCTCGGTGTTGATGATTTCCGAACTGGTCATCGGCCGTCGCACCCGTCGTACTCCGCTGGGGGCCTACGAGTCGTTGACCCGTAAAGGGCATTCTGTGGTATGGAGGATGTTTGGGTGGCTCTGTGTGCTTACCTGCTTCTTCATCCTGTCGCAGTATCTGGTGCTTTCGGGCTGGACCACGGGGTATGTGTGGCATTCTGTCAGCGGTGCGCTGGTCACGCTGGGCACCGACAGCAGCATGATTTCCGGATTCTTCCAGCAATTCTCCACCGGAGGATGGAACCCCGTCTGGTTCATGGTGATTTTCTCGGCCCTCGTGCTGGTGGTCATCCTCGGTGGGGTGCAGAAAGGGGTTGAGTTGGCCTCCAAGGTGCTGATGCCGATTTTGGTGGTGCTGATACTGGTGCTCTGTGTGCGCAGCCTCACCCTTCCGGGGGCGATGCGAGGGGTGGAATACCTCTTCTCGCCCGATTTCTCCAAACTCACCGGCGAGGGAATCCTGGCGGCGTTGGGGCAGGCCCTCTTCTCGCTCAGTGTCGGCATGGGTGTGATGGTGGTTTACGGCTCCTATCTGCCTGCCAACGACAATATCTTCAAGACCGCCATGTGGATTACCGCTTGCGACACCCTCATCGCCATCCTCGCCGGGGTGGCCATCTTCCCCGCGGTGTTCAGCTGCGGTTTCGACCCTGCCGGCGGGCCCGGACTGGTCTTCTGTGTGCTGCCCAATGTCTTCAACAGCATGGGCACGGCAGGCATCGTATTCTCTGTGGTATTCTTCCTGCTGCTGCTCGTGGCGGCCCTCACCAGCGCCATCTCGCTGCTGGAATGCCTCACGGCATGCACCTGCGAGACCTCCCGCCTGAAACGTTGGCAGGGGGCGGGCCTCTTCTTCTTGCTGGCCACGGCCCTGGGGGCGGTCTTCACGCTCTCGTTCAGCCACCTCTCGGAAGTGAAACTGGCGGGCCTTTCGCTCTTCGACTTCGTCGACCGCATCAACAGCATCTACCTCCCGCCCATCTGCGCCCTCTGCACGGTGATATTCTTCGGTTGGGTGATGCCCAAGGAGGCGATGGTCGACGAGCTCTCCAACCACGGCACACTTCGCATCGGATACCTCAAGGTGCTCCGTTTCATCGCCCGTTTCATTGCGCCGCTGGCGTTGCTGGTGGTTCTGATATGGGGTATATTCTTTGCTCAATAGGGGAGGGGACTGCATGATGAGACGATGCTTGTTGACGGTATGCGTGGTGCTTCTGCTGGCGGCTTGCGATGGCGGGCGCACCAAGCAGTACAACCCCTCGCTGGTCAACTTCACGGCCATCTACAACCCCATGTTCGAGGGACAGCTCTATCCCTCGCTGGTGATGGGTATGGCAAACCTGGAGGAGGCGTATGGCGGCGAGCCGTCCGACAACGCCCTCTTCGCCGTCTCCGTCACCTCGCCGGCCAACAACGCCATCCTGCGCGTCACCATCGACTCGTCGAACCTCAACTACGTCACCATCTTCCAGGAAGAACTCCCCCGCCGCGGACAGCGCTATACTTTCTATCCCACCCTGCGGTGGAAATACGACAAGCTGTACCGCACCCGCCAGCAGGGGGCCATCGACCTCTCCTTCACCTGTTATATCAACGACGAGGAGGTGGATGTGAAGAATATGCACCTCCATTACCGTTCGGTCAACGACTGTCTGCTCAGCATCCGCGACACGGCGGGCGCGCACCACGACTACCGCTGGATGTTCGCCGCCTATGTCAACGAGGAACACCCCTATACCGACACCATCCTCTCGGGCATGTTGCAGCAGGGGGTGGTGAGCCGTATCATGGGCTACCAGTCCACCTCGCAGCATGTGGTCGACCAGGTGGAGGCCATCTGGCACTACGCCTTGGAGCACGGCATCACCTATTCCTCCATCTCCTGTACGGCCAATCCCACCAAGCGCTCCAACGTGCAGCGCATCCGTTTCTTCGACGAGGTCTACAACACCCGTCAGGCCAATTGTATCGATGCCTGTGTCTTCTTTGCCTCCGTTATGCGCCACATCGGGCTGAAGCCCGTCATCTTCGTCGAGCCCTGCCATGCCTACCTGGGCTACTATACCGACAAGAACCGCCGCAAACTGCGCCTGTTGGAGACCACCATCACCGGCTGGGTGGACTTTCATGCCTTGGAACGCAGTCTGGTGCCCGACGCCCACGGCGCCGACCGGCTGCCCGCCGCGCAGTATGCCAAGGTGTCGAAATACATGACCGACAAGGAGCGCAAGCTGTGGGAGGAGGACAAGATGACCTTTGAGGAACTGAAACATGCGGTGGCCCATAACCTCTTTGTCAGGGCTTCGGAATACGACAACGACAACTACAAGGCCAACCGCGACTATTTCAACAATTCAGAGAACATGATGTACCAGCGCCTCGACATAGAGCAGCTGCGCAGTCAGGTCCGCCCCATAACGGGCGAGTAAAAAAAACAATAACAGAGCATCATGGAAATTCCGCAGGGAAACAGCAAGGAAGAACTCAAACAGCGCGAGGAAATCATCTCACAGGTGTATCGTCGTTGGACGGAGGAAAATCCCGATAAGCGCGTCTACAATCGCTCGCTGAAAGACTATATCAATATTCGCTACCTTTCCATCACCGAGACCATGCGTCACGCGGCCAAAACATATACATCCACGCTAGCCATGCTGCAACTCGACACTATCTTGCGCTATTCTGTCAAGTTTGGCAAGCCCAAACCGCCCAAGCGTGGGGTGAAAAACCAAGAAATATTCACCCAAATGCAGGAGATGCGCTGCGAACTAGTGGGTATCGGAGAGGTGAAGATGATGGTGGGAATCAAGCGTTCGGGTGAGAAGATACAATACTGTATTACAGCCATACAGGCATAAAAAAAAGAAATCGACAGGTTGGCTCGCTCGGAAGGTCATCACCAAATTTTGGACGTCTAACAGGACTGTTCCCCTATTGATTTCTGTTTGCAAAAGTACAAACATTTTTTGAACTGACAAAATTTTTTTGTTAGTTCGCTTATTTTTAGCCTATTCTAATAGGTGATTTTTTTTAATTTCCGTCCCGCAAATTTCCACTTCTCCCCATTTTGCGCCTGTTGGAGACCACCATTACGGGCGAGTAAAAAAAACACCGCCAAAAGCATTGGCTTTTGGCGGTGGTGGAAAATCTATGGTTTCTTAGAATCTGTTTGAATTTAATTGATGGAATTTGTTATACAGCAAGGCGAGCAGATTTGTCTTCTTTTTGAGGGAGCAATGGGGGTCCATTGTGACCGAAAAAAGGAGGGAAAGATGCCGTTTTGATGTCTTAAGAAAAACATTGGATTAATTTTAAACAGTTTCTTAGTCTTCCAGGTCTCGGCCGCAGCAGTTTTTGTATTTCTTTCCGCTGCCGCAGGGGCAGGGGTCGTTGCGGCCCACCTTCTTCTCCACGCGGACGGGTTGCGGCTTGGGGCGTTCGCCGGTCTGCTGGCCGGCGGCGCGGTCCATGGCCTGTTGGGTGTCGGTGGCGGCTTCGTCGTGGCTGGCTTTCAGCCCGCGGCGGTCACGCCGCGGCTGATGGGCTTCGCGCATATCGCCCTCCTCCTTCACGGGCAGGCTGGCCCGGATGAGGAACGACGAAATCTCTCGGTTGATTTCCAGCAACATCTTCTCGAACAGGTTGAAGCTCTCGAATTTGTATATCAGCAACGGGTCTTTCTGCTCGTAGGAGGCGTTCTGCACGGAGGTCTTCAACTCGTCCAACTCGCGCAGGTGGTCCTTCCACAGGTCGTCGATGATGGCCAGCGTGATGCCCTTCTCGATGCTCAGCTGCACCTCGCGGCCGTGGTTGTCGTAAGACTTCTTCACGGGGGTCACCACATTCATGGTCTTCTTGCCGTCGGTGATGGGGAAGGCGACATTGATGTAGCGGGTGTTCTCGTAGATATTCTTGATGAAGGGGTATGCCAAGTCGCAGATGCGCTGCATGCGCTCCTTGTAGGTGCTGTACACCAAGTCGTAGAGCATCTTCACCGCATCGTCGTGGCGGGCGTTGTTGAGCTCTTTCTCCGTGAAGGGGATTTCGAGGGCGAAGACACGAATCATCTCCATCTTCAGTCCTTCGAAGTCATGGTTTTCCATGGTGTCGTCGTACAGCAGGTTGCAAGTGTCGTAGAACATGTTGCTGATGTCGATGCTGAGACGGTCGCCATAGAGGGCGTTGCGGCGTTTGTTGTAGATAACGGTACGTTGGTTGTTCATCACGTCGTCGTATTCCAACAGCCGTTTACGCATACCGAAGTTGTTCTCTTCGACCTTCTTCTGTGCCCGTTCAATCTGCTTGGTAATCATGGAGTGCTGGATGACCTCGCCCTCCTGCAGACCCATGCGGTCCATGATGCTGGCGATGCGCTCGGAACCGAAGATACGCATCAGGTCGTCTTCGAGGGAGACGAAGAAGAGGCTGCTGCCGGGGTCGCCCTGACGGCCGGCACGGCCGCGCAGCTGGCGGTCGACGCGGCGCGACTCATGGCGCTCGGTGCCGATGATGGCCAGACCGCCGGCATCGCGCACACCCTCGCGTAACTTGATATCCGTACCACGACCGGCCATGTTGGTGGCGATGGTCACGCGGCCCGCCTCACCGGCATGGGCCACAATCTCGGCCTCCTTCT
>JAFZPH010000030.1 GCA_017550405.1 Bacteroidales bacterium | reverse complement strand
TCATCCTGAGCCAGGATCAAACTCTTCATTGTAAGAATTGCTTGCTTCTACCTTTGACTCGTCTCGTGTCTCAGCCTCCAGGCCTCCGCCCGAAGGACTCCGACACACGCTATCTCATGTTCCAAAATAATTCAAAGTTCTCTTGTGCTTTTTGCTTTGTTTTATCAACAACGCTTGTTTTGTTGAAAGCGAGTGCAAAGATACAACCATTTTTCAAACTACCAAAAAAAATTTGAGAAAAAGTTTTTATTTTCATCTTAATACATTATTTCTCAACGATAAAAAAATTCATTTTTTTTTAGGGATACCCGAAAAAGTGTCTGCAAATTACCCAAACAGGAGCTTAAATTTCCAGATTTTGCCTCATCGGTATGTCCTTTTCTGTTAATAACAAAATATTCAACTATGAATCAGTTAATTACACACAAAACATCATATCATGTAAGGCCTGACAATTCACCATAAAATACTGATACACAAATAAAAGAAAAGGAATCTACATACACATGCAGACTCCTTTTCTAATTTGAAAAGGCGGCTATTCTTTAATCAAGCGAGCCGTATGGACGTCATCATTTGTGATTATCTGGATAACATAGCAACCTGCTTCAAGACCGCGGACATCCAACCTGCCGTTGTCGATAAGAGATACCGTTTTTGAAACAAGGCGACCCATGGCATCGAAGACCGCCACCTTGCATGGCTGACCCTCAAAGCCGCTCACCGTCACAAAGTCACTTGCCGGATTTGGGTATACCTGTGCATCCATCTGCTGGTGCGCATCAATGCCTGCAATATTGTCATACGAATAAATATAGTCGCAGACATAGTGGAGGGAGTGGTCTTCCATCACCGTATACCAATGCTCGCGCACATACGCATGCACATTATTATAAACGTTGGGGCGCACCATTTCGGGACTTGACGGAATCAAGGTCTGACTCAGTGGCATCCCCGTGTTGAACTCATACTCACTTCTCCCCACCTCCATATCCAACATGTCATACTGGCTGAACTTTGAGCAATTCCCGGCGGCGGCGTACTGGTACTCCGTCCTGCCGTTGAAACGCCAATGTTGCCCATCGTCCGTGATGCTGTCGTATTCAGCCGACATCAATCCATTATTATAATAAGTATGAATCTTCTCCGAAGGCGTCAGGCCTGAGCCGTCATAACCATACCACAACTCCTGAACCAGCCTACCCTCAACGTCATACGAATACTCAACCTTCTGGAACACGATGCCGCCCATGGTCAACTCGGACTCTATAATCTGATTCCGCGCATTATATCGGTAATGGTACACACCACCCAACTCCCAATCTCCGTCGAAATTGTTATAATTGGTCCTTGATGCCAAATTGCCGGCCGCATCATACGTATAATCGAGATAATAAACATTCTGCCACTCGCCGTCCAGCAGTTGCCAACCCGACATTCTGACCAGCTGGCCAAGCTCGTTGTAGAACAGCGAGTCCACCAGACTGTAGTCGTTCCTCACCGAGTCCTTCACAGCCACCAGTTGCTGATTGCCGTTAAAGAAGTAATAGGTAAACTGATACTCATCGCTGGACAAACATGATACCATCCTGTAGCGATAATCATGTTTGGCTGCAGCATGCTCAATTTGGGATACGATTCGCCCATGTCGCTTGAATTGTTCGAACCCTCTGTTTTCTTTTTGAAACGTTTGTGCATTGACGCCAATGGTCAGTACACACATCAGTGTAGTCATCAATTTTGTTTTCATATTCATATTATTTTATGGTTTTATAGTCATTCACTATTTTGGTTATCAATCATGTGTAGCACGCTTCACCACAGGCTTGCCAGCCTTCTGCCAGGCCATGATGCCTCCGTCGAGGTCGATAACATTGTAGCCCATTTTCACCAGCTCTTTGGCTGCCGCCTTGCTGCGACGGCCTCCACGGCAATACACCGCCACGGTGAACCGCTTCTTGATGTCCGCCGCCTTCCATTGCTTCTCAAAGTCATCGCCCCACGTCACGTTCCGGGCACCATCCAGATGTCCTTCGGCATACTCCTTGGGGGTGCGGACATCCACCAGCACCACGCTCTTGCACATCACACGTTTGGCGAATGCCTCCACAGTGAGCGTCTCGAAAGCCGCCTGATTGGCCTGACGGCAACAGTTCTTCTTGCAACCGCCCTGTTCCGTCTGCTGTGCCTGGGCGGCAAAAAACAAAGGCATCATTGATGCAAACAAAAGAATCAACTTCTTCATAAACACTATTTTTACTATTATTTATTCTTCAACGAACGCGGTCCAAAGCAACCGCCTGTCACTGTCCCCCTCACGTCACATACTGTAATCCACCACCCCTACCAGAAACCACTTCTCCTCATTCTTTCCGAAACGGTACTCCACCAGTATCCCTGTATCCTCAACGGTAAAAACAATGCAGCGCACCCCAGGCTCCACCGCCTCCACACACTCACCCATCTTGATTGAAAAGGACGAAACCGGCACACATTGCCAATCCTTTTCTTCAACCACAACAACGCGAAACGTATCCTCATCATACTGCCGCGACTGCAACGGGAACGTAACGCGCGATTTCTGAAACTCACAATCCGACAGAAAACGGTTAGCAAACGCTTCAAAATCCTCCGTCTGTTCCTGCCCACGGCAAACTCCCATGGACAGAACCACCGCAACAAAAAGCAGCAAAACCCGATTAATCTTTCTCATACTTATTATGTCGATTCTGGTTTGAAAATATATAATCTGTTTGATGTGACCAAATCGCACCTATATGTATACATCCTATCAATAATCTTGAATCTTGTCAAAACCATCAATCGCCATAGGAGGTTCCTTTGGTCTTCTGCTCAATCAAATCCCTGTTAGTCTTGTCGTTCTTACTATGGTCTGTCATTTCGTCAAACATTAATCAAGTGCAAAGATACTATTTTTTCTTCACATGGCAACTATTTTTGATAGCAAAAGTCTTGGCGGGACAAGGAGCGAAGCTTGCCCACGCCAAGCCCTATTGACTGATCTGTCCGGTAGCGTTGGACGTACGCTCCAACTCATCAAGAGTACCCACATTGCGGTGCTTCAGCGGACGTTGGGCGGTGCCGAAGTTCCACTGCAGGCCGAGGCTGACTTTCTGATACAGGAAAATCTGCTCGGTTGTCGAAACAATCCCGTCGGCATACAGCACGTCGAAGTTGCTGCTCATGGTGCGCAGCAAGTCCTTGACTTGCAGCGAGAGAATCATGCGGCCATCCAGAGCGGTCTTTTTCACACCCAGATTGACCAACTCGTTGGAGCCTGTCTTGAGGTATCCCACCACAACAGGCGTGGAATAGTAGCCATCCAGTTGCACCTTCCAGTCCTTAGGCAGGTTGAAGGTCAGACAGGCGTAGGCTTGGCCGAGGAAGGAGTGCTTGTCGTAGACCTTTGCCGCGCCCTCCTGACCGATGACGTGGATGGTGGAGTTGAGCTCCAGACTCCGGTAGTCGTAGGCATTAATGTTGAGCGTAAAGGAGATGTATTTGCCTATGGGCATCTCGGTCAGCGCCACGCCGCCGCCAACGAGGGTGGTGGATCCGAAATTGTCGTGATGCATCACCTGGTCGCCTGTGACGGGGTCGAAGATGGGTATGACGGTAAGCTGGTCTTTGGTGCGGATTAAGTTACCCATCAAGGTGACATAACGGCCGAAGCCCGCTGTGAGCGACACATTGTCGCTGTAGCTGGGTTTGAGGTCGGGATTGCCCATGTTTGAGGTATAGGCATCGACATAGTTCTTGAAGGGGTTGAGCTGGTAGTAGTTCGGACGTGTGATGCGGCGGGTGTAACTGAGGCCAAAGCGCTTCATCATGTCGGGCGTGTTGTAACCCACAAAAAGGGTGGGGAAAAGATCGAAATAGTTCTGGGCGACAGTGCGGGTGGAGTTATAGGCGTAGGTGTATTCGCCGCGCAGACCGGCCTTGGCAGTCAGCCCGAAGGGGAACTGACGGGCAAGGGTGGCATAGAGCGCCCCCACATGCTCGTTGTAGTCGAAGGGGTTGTCGATGGAACTGCCGTAGATGGTGTCGTTGCCCCGATACTGACGACCTACAATCTGGTTGAGCATATTGTCGGTGTGGGAGAGTGCCCACTTGGCACCCGCCTCCATCATGCAGCCACCCAGCACCACGCTCTGGTAGTCGACTTTGGCGCTGTAAATGTCGATGATGTTGTCGTTATGGAGGGTGAGGTACTGGGCCGAGTCGAAGGTCTGTCCAATCCACACCATGGGCGAGCGTATGGGCAGATAGTAGTTGTTCTGTATGTTGTCGGCATCGGTGACATTATGGAAATAGTCGAGGTTGGCGGTCAGTTCAGCAGCGCGTGCCGCATCGAAGACGTGAGTGTAATTGAGGTTGGCTATATACTGGTTGACGGTGTATTCGGTGATAGGCTGCGAAAGGATTTGCTGTCTAGGCTGCCCATTGACCTTTTGGTAGGAGAAACTGGAGTCGTCCCACTGACGCACGTAGCCAATGGGCATAGTGAAAATAAAACCGAGCGTGTTGCTACTGTCGATGAACCAGTCGTTGCCCAATTTCAAAGTATAATCGTGGGTGTTGACGTTGGCCAGCGTACCGCTGTATTGATAGAACCGAATGCCGTCCAAACCTGCATCGACAATGGTTGAGACATCGGCAGCCAGCCGGTTCTCTTGTTCGGAAAATTGGACAAAGGTGTTGGTCTTCTCGGTTCTAAAGCTGACGTTGGCACTGAGGTTATGGTCGAGGAAGAACTGGGTGCGTTTCCCCCGGCCCTCCATCTCGCGGTTGAAAGCCATGCCGCCCAGATTGGCGGAGAGGGTGCCGTTAAGCCCCTGCGCGAAATGATGCTTGGTGCGTATATCGATAATGCCGCCCTGACCCTCGGCGTCGTATTTTGCCGACGGATTGGAGATGACCTCAATGCGGTCAATGCCCGTGCCGTCGGTGCCGCGCAGCAGGGTTTCAAGGCTCTTGCCGTCGAGGTGCGAAGGCCGTCCGTCAATCCACACGGCCACGGGCTGGCCGTTGAGCAGCACGTTGCCGTCCTTGTCGATGCTGACGCCGGGAGCTTTGCGCAGCAGGTCGAGGGCATTGCTGCCCTGTGCAAAAGTGCTTTTCGAAACGTTCATCACCAGCTTGTCCATCTGCTGTTCCACAATGGGCGCACGGTCCACCACCTGCACGGTCTGCAGCATGGCGGCATCGGGAGCCAGGGCAATGGCTGGCAGCGCCATTTGTGCCTTGTCGGCATTGAGCGACTGGTAGTGCGTCTGATAGCCGATAAATGAGACTGACAACAGGTATTGTCCACGAGTAGGAATGTCGACTCGGTAATCTCCGTTGTCTTGCGTCACGGAGCCTGTCACGACAGTGCTGTCGGCTTTCATCACTGCCACCGTGGCAAAGGGCAAAGGCACGTTGTTTGACTTGTCAACCACCGTGCCACGGAGTACCGTCTGGGCCGAAAGTGCCATGGAGATGCACACAAACAGGAGTATGGATACGTACTTTTTCATGGGTCTCATCTTTATTAGTGTTGCTTTCTATTCTTCAACCGTCTCCAGCAGAAAACTGACGGGACGGAAACCGTCGTTGCAGCTAATCATGGCGCTGTAGGGGTTCTTCATCCAGCCGTCGAAGAAATTGCCTTCGCCTCGCGCCAAGGCTTCGACAAACTCGCGCATGGTCTTCCACGCTTCGGGACAGAGGCCGTCGGGTTTCTGTCCGTCGACGCTGACCCACGACTGGCCTTCAAGCACATCGCAAGTGTGTTCGATGGGGTTCTCGTAAAGAGCCTGCAAATCTTTGTAATCGGCTTTGCGGATAGCCGTAATCTTTACTTTATTCATGGTGCAAAGATACGAAATATATTTCAAATGCACTGTTATTTTGGATTGACAGCCCTGTTTTTTTCATGTTTTTCTCGCTTTGTGAAAAAAAAAGTGTATCTTTGCAACTTTGTTTCTAATACTACACCGAGATGAAACGTTCACTGCTTATAATACTATTGTTGTCGTTTTTTCCCTCATTCGGCCAGACATTTACCGCCTATCGCAACACGGTCGACAATGGCTACAACTTCTGGGTCTCCACCCCCAAGGACTACGACTCGCTGCAGTCGGACAAGCCCATTATCCTTTTCCTGCACGGTGCCAGTCTTTGCGGCCACAATCTCGACAGGGTGCGTCGCTACGGCCCTCTCGACGCCTTGGCCATGGGACGGCAGATCGACGCCGTCATCATCGCGCCGCAAAACCCCGGCGGTGCATGGAGCCCGTTGAAGATTAACAACGTGGTAAACTGGGTATTCGACCACTATGCGGGCGACACCAACCGTTTCTATGTGCTGGGCATGAGTCTGGGAGGCTACGGCACCATCGACTATTCCGCCGTCTACCACAACCGCATCGCAGCGGCTATGGCCCTCTGCGGCGGCGGCAACCCCAAGTCGTACTGCGGACTTAACGACCTCCCCCTTTGGATACTGCACGGCACTGCCGACAGAGCCGTGCCTCTGTCGCAGTCCGAAAAGGTCATCAACGCCATGTCCAAGTGCGGCGACAGTCCAAGACTGCGTTTCACCAAGCTCCCCGGCGTAAGCCACGGCGGTCTGGCACGCGCCTTCTACATCACCGAGACCTACGACTGGCTCTTCCGCCACCGGCTCGACGACCCCGGCCGTTCGGTAAACAAAGACTACGACATCACCGTCGACCGCCTGCACAAAGCCTACAAGGACATCGACCGCAAGGCCAACCATCTGATTGTACACAACAATAAATCGTCAAAAGAAAACAACAGCTCTGTTGCCGAAGCCGACAGCGAAAGTCCCTCCTCCGGCACCGAATACCACACCATCCGCAGTGGCGACACCCTCGGCAAGCTCGCCAAGCGCTACCACACCTCCATCAATTCCATCTGCAAACTGAACAACATCAGCCGCAACACCACCCTCCGCATAGGCAAACGCCTCCGGGTGAGGTGACAGATACCCAATATTATAAAAAAAGAGGGTGTCCCATAAGACACCCTCCAATAAAATGCAGACAAACACAGCTGCCTTAATCGACATCCTGAACAAGACGCACGGATTTCCCCAAATAACATCTCCCCCTAGAGGACCCCGAAATATCAAAGGCTGCACTGGTGAATGCAAGAAAAGATGCAAAATTATTCGGTTGGAGTGTGGACGACCAATAGTTGCCAAAGTCATCAGGTGAATAGCCATAATATATATTATAGCGCTTTCCTGTATGCGGCAGGAATACAGCCCCGGCCGCCTCCATCCGAGCCCACTGTTCAAGGGTGTAGCTGTTATGGGTCCAGTCGCCTTCCAACGAGGCCGACGAGCCATAAGCATTGAAAGTGCATCCGTCTGGAAGAGTCCAATCATCCGGCAGAAGAATCAATCCAGCAACTCCATTAATGTTACCTGTACCATACTTGTTTTGGCGCCTGTAACTGAAAAAGAAGATCCATTCCGTAATGGAAAGTGTACGCCATTCACCGTCCTGGACAATGCCGTTGCTTATTACATTGGTACCCCAGTCCACAAAGTTAAAGTATTCGGTTTCGTCTGAACTATGAAGCGTGGGATTGGCACCAGTGCCCCAACCAAAGAGGTCTATCCATTTGGGGTAAGTGTCGCTGATATTTGCATTTTCTTCCCCTATATGCTCATACTGCTCGGGGGCAAAACGCCATGTGCCAGGCATGTTGCTGCCCGATACGCCAGCATGGGTACCGAGAATGGTGTACTGTAGGTTGCCCTGAGAGAACCGCACCCGATGACCTTGTTCATCGATAGTGAAATAGCCTGGCAGGGTTCCCGCGTTAGGAGCAAATGAGAGGCTGTTTTCTCCCAAACTGATAGGGACTATTACCCCACGCTGGACAGACACACTATGTCCGGCGGTGACAGTCTTGGTGCATACTCTTCCGTCGCTGCTGTATATCCTTATCCGCATCCCAGCATCATACACATGGGGAGGCAGGTAGATATAAAAATCTTTCTGACTGGCAATGCTCTGAGGTGTAGAGCATGTCATCATGACAGTCTTCGTGCCGTGTCCTGAATAACTCAGCGTGGGGTCTCCACCATTGTAGTTAACGGTAAAGTCACCCGTCACCTCAATGTCGCCCGTCACCTCAATGGCAGTAACGCTCACGCCACTCTTTTGCAGCTGCAACTTCAGCACGCCGCAGAGGTTCTTGAAATCCAGATTTGTGCTGTTGCTCTCCGTGTACATTGGAAACCCCGTTAAAGAGCCGTCCTCTGTCACTTGTACCACAGGCAGTTCTACGGTGCCATCGTCGTTTGCAGCCGAGGCGGGATAGACAGCGTGGAAGGGACCTCCCCCAGCGTTTCCGCTAACAAGATTGAAAGAGGTTCTTCCTGTTGTCACGTTAGAAGCGGCATACACACCACTACCCATAGTGCCGAAAGCCTTTATCTGATCGCCACTCACCCAATACATCGTGGTGCCAGCCATTGTGGTCTTACCGTTCTCATCGCTACACCCCTCAAGGGTGGCGGTAAAGGTGGTTGTAGTCTCCGTCTTGTCCTTTTGACAGGATATGGTTAACAAGGCCATAAGTGATGATATGGCCACCATAGTTAATAAAGTTTTTTTCATTGCCGAACAATTTAAAAGGTTTAACAATGGTGGTATGGACTAATTGAAAATCTCATCACCCACACCTGCTACCTCTCTCAATCCGTCACCTGCCTCGCTACCTGTAGTCAAACTATTGACAAACCCTTTTTCCACATGGGCGTTCAACAATTCCACTTGCGGAGTCTCATACTCCTGTCTGCGACCTACTGTCGCTAATGATGCTTGTTTTGTCATAATGCTAATTGTTTAAGTTTTTAATAACAAATATTTAAATGGCCACAATTGACCTGATATTACATTGTTCCAGCCCCAGCATCCAACCGTGGTGAGGGACGGCGCACATACTCCGCGTAGGCGTAGTCCAGGCCGGTTTCGGGGTCGGTCATGCGGTCGGAGAGGCTCACTTGGCGGAACGCCGAGCGGTCGATGACGGGGAAAAAGACATCCGCCTCGAAATCCTTATACACCCAGGTTACATACAGCCTGTTCACCAGCGGAAGAAGATCGCGGTACAACGCTCCGCCGCCGATGATAAAGGTTTCCTCCTCCCCTTCCACCATGCGCAGCAAGGCGGGGATGCTGTGCGCCACCTCCAACGTACCTGTTGCCGTCTCCGGCACCTCGTAGCGGAACCCCTCATCGTGCGTCAGCACGATATTGCGCCGTTTGGGCAACGGCTTCTTGGGCAGCGAGTCGAACGTGCGTCGACCCATTACGACGGTGTGGCCGCTGGTGAGTGCCTTGAACCGTTTCAGGTCGTCGCTGATATGCCACAGCAAATCGTTGTCGCGGCCGATAGCCATGTTCTGCGCCACCGCCACAATGATGGAAAGGTTGTATTTCGGTTTAATGTCAATCATCATTAATTCGTTAATATTGTTGATAAGTTTATACGTTGATAAGTTTATAC
Organism: Bacteroidales bacterium; assembly: GCA_017550405.1. Lineage (GTDB taxonomy): Bacteria > Bacteroidota > Bacteroidia > Bacteroidales > P3 > Colimorpha. The sequence continues at coordinate 24,068 of JAFZPH010000030.1, read as the reverse complement.
GGCTCGCAACATATAAACACCTTCTCAATTCTCAATTTTCAATTTTCAATTCCTGAAAAATCCGCATTGAGCGTTCGAAGATGCCGTTCATATAGGCGATAGCCAAGCCGTAGTTGCTCACCGGCACCCCTGCCTCGATGGCCGGTGCCAGACGCGAGGCCAGCTGCTTGGCCGTCACCACGCAGCCGCCGCACTGTATCACCAACGCATAGTCGGCCAAGTCGTGTGGCAAAGCCGAAAGGCCTGCCACAGCCTCGCAGTGCAGCTGCTTGCCTGTGTATTTGGCCAACAGCTTCGGCAGCTTCACCCGTCCGATGTCCTCGCAAGTGACGTTGTGCGTGCAGCTCTCCAGCATCAGCACACGGTCGCCGTCCTGCAGGCGGTCAATCGCCGGCGTGCCTTTCACATACTCGGCAAACAGCCCCTTGGCACGCGCCAACACCACGCTGAACGACGTGAGATACACCTCGTCGGGCACAATCTTCGACACCATGCCATACACCTGGCTGTCCGTCACCACCAGCCGTGGCTGCTCCTTCAGACCCGCCAGCGTACCCTCCAGCTCCGTCTCGCGGCACACCACGGCGCGGGCGTGGTTGTCAAGAATATCGCGCAGCACCTGCACCTGTGGCAGAATCATGCGTCCCTCGGGAGCCGACGAGTCAATGGGCGTGACCATCACCACCGTGTCGCCCTCGCCAATCACATCGCCCAGCAGCGAGCGGTGCACGTAAGCCGTCTCGGGCAGCGCCTCGCGGATGCGGGCCGTCAACGGCTCGCGCAGCGCGGTGTCCTTCACCGTCAGCACGAATATCTTTGTATCGTAGTCGGCCTCAATCCGCTCCAGCAAAGCAGGGTCGGGCTTCAGGCGGTCGGCCTGCGAATAGATAAGCACGTATGGGATGCCGCGCTTGCGGCAGGTGTCCACCAGCATCACCTCCTCCGCCTCGAAGCGGTTGTCAGTAAAGAGAATCAATGCAAGGTCGGCCTGGGCCAGCATCTCAAGACTCTTGTCGATACGCATGCGGCCCACGGTCCCCTCGTCGTCGATACCCGCCGTGTCAATCCACACCACGGGACCCACGCCGCCAATCTCCATGGTCTTCTTCACGGGGTCGGTGGTCGTACCCGCCATGTCCGACACAATGGCAATCTGCTGCCCTGTGAGGAAATTCACTAACGAGCTCTTGCCATAGTTGCGACGGCCGAAAATGCCGATATGGGGTTTCAATTCGTTTCCTTTCATGCCCCCATAACGCAAAACGACCCCGATTATTGCCCCCCACGCCCTATTTTCCACCTCGCACCCTGCCCAAGTGAAAAAATTATCTTTCTTCATCATATCAACGATACTTCAACGATACATCAACGATATTTCGACGATAGAGTATCATAGTACTATCGTACAAATATCGTTCAAATATTGTCCTTCGAGCGGACCTGCGATGATTTTCGACACGGATTGGGAAAAAAATAGTATTTTTGCAGCATGAAAAATATTTTTCCGGAAGTGTAATAAACGGGCGCACTTGTGCGTCTATTGGTTAAACAGGAGGACGGAGAAACAAACGGCCGATGGATATAAAGGAGTACAACCTCATAGTAGACAAATACAGCGACGACCTGTTCCGCTTCGCCCTGCGCTACACGGGCGATGAGGACGAGAGCAACGATGCCGTGCAGGACAGTTTTGTCACCCTATGGGAACACCACTGGGAAGTGGGGGCAGACGGTGCCAAAGGCTATTTGATGCGAGTGCTGTACCGGCGATTGGTGAACAGATACCGGCAACGAAAAAAACTAGCCAGAGAGGAGATGATTCCCGGCGAGAACTACAATCCCCATAACGACTATGAGTTGCACGACAGCATAGAGAAGATGCTGACCACATTGCCGGACACACAGAGGATGCTGTTGCTGATGCACGACTTGGAGGGATACAGCTACAAAGAGATGGCCGAGATGACGGGACTGAGCGAGCAACAGGTTGCAACCTACCTGTACCGGGCAAGGGTGAAGGCTCGGAAATATTTGACTGAGAACAGATAGAAACGATAGATTTTATAAATTTTATAGACAATGAAGATGATTACAACGGATAATTACGAGGCCTTGCTGCTGCAATACCACGAGGGACTGCTGGACGAAGGGCAGCAGAGGGAGGTGGAGACGTTTCTCCGCGAACATCCCGACATCGAGCAGGAATACAGGCTGTATTACAGCGACGAGCCGATAGTGACGCCTCCCGATGTCCAATACCAATACAAAGATGCGTTGAAACGACACCCCGTCCGCGCCGTTGTCTGGTGGCGATGGGGTGCTGCAGCCTGTATTGCCGTGTTGTTTGCTACAGCCGTGTTGTTGCGGAGTCCGTCGCAGACGGGAACCGGAACCGTATCAACTCCGACGGGATATATTGCCTCAGCCGAACCGGCAACCGCCATTGAACCAACCGAGAGCGATAGTCCATCCGTCCAACCCCGTGTCGCTGCACACCCCATAGCGGAAATGAAACGGCATGCCATAAACGAACCGTTGACCACAGAGCCAGCGTCCCTGCCTACAGAAGCCGTGCCCGTTGAGCATCTGGAACCCGCAACGTCAGCACAGCCACAACTATGCGAGAGCGACAGGCTGGTGGTGTATGGCTGCCGTGTCGAGAACAGGCAAGACCTTGTTGCAAGCCCCGAGAACAAAGAGACATGCCACAATCTGGCCTGCCGCCTTATTGCCACAGGACAGAAAATAGGAATGCTCTGATGGGGGAATTGAGAATTGAAAACTGAGAATTGAGAATGATATTTTATTCAAGGTAACCTCTAATAATTAAATATCAAACATTCAACAATATAAATCAAAATTTTGCGTTATATATGCTGTAGAAACGGAATAAGATAACGGAATAATCAACCGAAACAACAGAAAGCGAGGTGAAATAATGTAGACTAACGGAAAACAATAACTAATCATGAGGATTGCAACCATGTTTGCACCTCGAAATATCTTTGCAAATAATAACAAATTCTGGCGAAGCAGCTAAAGTAGGCTCTCCACTTAAACCAGAAAACTAAAAAAAATCAACTCTTAGAGCCTACCACAATAAATTAGTATTCATCATGAAAAAGATATTTTTTATCACAGTAATAATGGCCAACTTGGCTTTAAGTGGCTGCTTAAGGCATTGCGAAGGATTCCCCACACAGATGCAACAAACGTATTTCCCATATACCTCGGGACAGGCATTGACCTTTGTGAGCAATGAAGGGGATTCGCTGTCGCTCAACGTGACGAGGGTATCGCTGGATGGCCCCTACAATATTGGTTTTGGAGTTAAAGAAACATGTGGCCCAGCGCTATATGTAAAATTAGAAGGTAAAATAAACCATATTAACCATGAACTCAAAATAGAGCTATTCTATCAAGGAATGAGAGAAAATGATTATGATGGTATGTGGATTCCTGAATACAATAATCCTTATTATCCGTATGTTTACGTTCAAAAAGACACTATTGTCGAAGGGTGGGCTGGTTTCCCTTATTATTGGTATTCTTTAATTAATGGAGTATATGGTGGAATTCGCAGTTTGCTTGATACTCTATATTTTGCATATTACGATAATTACCCCGGACACACGATCGACACGCTTGTGGTGGTGAAAGACCGGGGGCTGGCCGGTTTCAGCACCAGCGACGGACGGAAATACGTGCTGACAGAATAAACAACACCTCTATCCGACAGAGGGGCAGGTGGCGGTGGAGATTCCCCGGATGACCGAGGGGAAGGTAAGCATCCAGATAATGGACATATTCGGCAGACAGGTGATGGAATGTCACGAGGATGCAGCCACAGGTTCCTATCGGAAGACAATAGACGCATCTTCGTTACCGTCAGGATGCTACTATGTAGTAGTAACTGCAAATGAAAGCAGAAATATTAAATGCATTATAAAACAATAAACAAATGTCAATTATGAAAAAGTTGTTTTTTATCACAATAATAACGGCTACCTTGGCTTTAAGTGGCTGCGTAAGGCATTGTATTGGTTTTCCCAACGATATGCTACGACTCTATTTCCCATATTCAACTGGACAAACTATAACGTTTGTTGATGATTCAAGGGATACGGTTTCAATTAATGTAACTGACATGACATTGTCACGGCCCTATACACTTGAATGGAATGTTAAAGAAGAATGCACTCCTACATCAAATATAAAAATGTCGGGCATCATGGACAAAAATGAGTTTGAACTGAATTTCAATATTTTTCTTCATTCGCCCAAAGAACAAAATGATGAAGACTGGACTACTAACAGTTCGATAATGTTTACAATGTATACGTACTTTAATAGCCCATCGGCACACAATGCCTATACATTTTTAGACACAACCGCACTTTTCCCGTCGGCTAACATACGAGGTCTGTATGATTCGATTATTCTCATAGGATCAACAACTACGTTGGAAAGCAATATCGACACGCTTGTAATGGTGAAAAACAAAGGTCTGGCCGGTTTCAGCACCAGCGACGGACGGAAATATGTGTTGACTGAATAAACAACACCACTACCCCAACCCCGCCGGCGACAGGATTGAGGTCTTCTCCTCCTTCGCACTCCTCTGCCTGGAGGTCTACGACCTCAACGGCCGCAGGATGCTGGAGCAGGACTGCCAAGGCCACTCCGCCACAATCGACGCCTCTAGCTGGCCCGAAGGCACCTACATAGCCATTGTCCGCACCCCCGCAGGCGCCACCTCGCAGAAACTGACCATAAAACGGTAAGGACAAAAAACAAACCCCGCACAGACTATTGCGCCGCTGTGCCGGGGCTGAAAAAAAAGGATAACGGCACGGGGAGCGCTCGGCTCACCCCCTAAACGCTCCCCTCCGCCTGTCATAAAACGACTAATACAGCACACTCAAAACTTTATTATGTCACTTTTTTGCCATTTTTGCAACTAATTTCAACCCATTAAGGATTAAACAATATGAGGAAAATATTCAACATGGTTATTGTCTGTCTGGTTGTGGCAGGGTGCTCAAAGGCAGCACCCCAGCCGAATATGCCTGAATTGGGCATTGTTTGGGCACCCGAAGCAACAGCGGCACAACGGGAGTCGATACGCCAAATGGCCGAAGACCTTGTGGAGGTGGAGGGTGGCACTTTTTACATGGGGGTGCAGTTCACTTTCCCTTCAATGCCGGGATTTGATTCTACCACATGGACAGAACAGACGCCGGTGCATCTGGTCACCATCAGCGGTTTTAGGCTGGGACGCTACGAGATAAGCCGCAAGCAGTGGTATGACATCATGGGCGACGGCACCGGCATGGACGGCCATTACACCATCGAAACCGCCAGTTTGCCCATGGAGGGCATGCGACGCGACGAGGTGGACACGTTTCTGGCCCGCATCGAACACCTTTCGAGGTTGCGGCTGAGGCTGCCGACCGAGTCGGAATGGGAGTACGCGGCACGCGGTGGCCGTGACGGTTCGACGAGCGACCGTTTCAGCGGTGCATACTACTCGAACGAGGTGGCATGGAACTACTACAACAGCGGCGGGCATCTGCATGCTGTGGGACAATTGAGAGCGAACAGACTCGGGCTGTATGACATGAGCGGGAATGTGGCGGAACTGTGCAGCGACATTTACGCTCCATATCCAGCTGAGGCGCAGACCGACCCGCAAGGACCGCCACACTGGGAAAACGACCTGATGGTTGTGCGCGGAGGGCATTACCATTCCAACGACCAAGACTGCCGAGTGTATTACCGCAGCTACGCCTCGGCCGATTACCCGCTGACCTACGTCGGACTGCGGTTGGTACTCGTAGCGACAAACGACTAAACAGCATTTTTTTTAAACAGAAAACAATCATGAAGAGAATTCTTTTGACAACGATATGCCTGCTGGTCGCGGGCACAGCGACGGCTCAGCAGGTGCCTGTGCGCATCCTAAACCAGGAGGTGCAACGGATAGACAGCGTAAGGATAACGGCGGGTTGCAATGTGACCGTAGTGACTGACACAGTGGACTGTGTGCGGGTGTCCGTCTATGCCGGCAGTCCGGAGCAACATCCCGACAACCTTTTCTTTTACACCGGGAGGACACTCACCGTGCTTCCAGCAGCCAAGGACTATGGCATCACCGTCGGTTCCAGCAACAAGCAGGTGGCCATGGAGTATGTAGAGAATGGGGGTGTGGATGCAAACGCCATCAATGTCAACACAGAACCCGTGGTACATTACCGCTACGACAAGCTTGACGACCGGCTGTTCTACAAACTGATGGCAGGGTGGTCGAACTGGGGCGACGGTGTGCTGAAAGGGTACGGGGGTATTGACCCTGCCGTAGGCGGTGGTGCGTATAGTCTGAAATGGAAGTTCCACTTGGCGGGATATGAACTGGGCTATGCCTTTGTCATGCACGAGCATTGGAGCCTCGGGGTCGGCATCGGGTTTCGGTTCGACCATTATTATTTCAACGCACCCTACGTCTATTACCATTCCACCGACGACATGCAGGGGTTCCGACAGCGCGATGTAGCCAACCGCGGAGGCTGGCAGAGCCAAGTGAACAACATAAACATGGTGTTTCCCATCCAGTTCAACCTCTTTGCCAAACCTTCGCACACGGGGCTGTTCTGCCAAGTAGAGTTGCTGCCGGGGCTGTCAATGCCCTCCCTTACGGAGCAGACGTATAAGAGTTACGAAAACGGCATCAATACCACAACAGAAACAAGCACGGCTACATGGAAGAACTATTTCTTCACGTGCGACCTGCGCTTGTCGCTCAACTGGGGAATCCTGGGCTTTTACATAGAGAGCAGCCTACTGCCCATGTTCAGCCACATGGATACCGGCAACGGGCAGCGCATCAACCTCTATCCGGTGCATATCGGTTTTTCCACCGACCTGTCGAGACTTTCAAGAGAATAAAAGAACCCATCTAAACTGAAATATTATCATGAAAAGAATTGTATATTTATTATTCTTCATGGCCGCTGCCACAACGGCTGTTGGTCAAAACGACTGGGTGGTTTCGCCTTCGGGTCATCGTATCAGGGTCTCTTGCGGGGAATATAATGCTTTTGTCACCCAGCAGGATTCGGCCATGGCAGGGCATGTTGTCCTGCCCGATAGTGCCTCGTACTGGGAATACTTTTTCGAACCCGATGCCGACTGGCCATACGACTCGGTGCTGCACACGGTGCCAGTTACGGTGGTCGAAGACTATGCCTTTGCCCATTGTCGGAACCTTACGGGCATTACCATTCCCGCAACGGTGACACACATAGGGTATGGGGCTTTCTCGTACTGCACGGGGCTTGACAGCATGGCAGTGCTACCGGGCAACAGTGCCTACGCCACGCCGCAGGGTTGCAACGCTTACGTCGACACACGGGAGAATGAACTGATATGCGGCTGCTGGCGTTCCACAATCCCGCCCACTGTCACCTCCATTGCATCACGTGCTTTCCAGGGCATAGAGGGACTTGCCGCAATTGTCCTGCCGGACAGTTTGGAGGTTATCGGGAGCTACGCTTTTGACGGTTGCACCGCTCTACGGTCTTTCCATATTCCCGCCAAAGTACGCAGTGTAGGATATATGTGTCTGGCGCACTGCCGGGGACTCACCTCGCTGACAGTAAATCCGGACAATGCGGTATTTGACAGCCGCGGTGGCTGCAACGCTGTCGTCAACACTGCCAATAATTGGCTGGTTGCGGGCTGTGCCGCCACGGTGATACCCGAAGATGTGCGTCGTATTGACCAGAAGGCCTTTGTCGGATTAGACAATCTTCGTCAAATAACACTGCCCAATTCCATTGTGGAGATTTGCGAGTTTGCTTTCCAAGACTGTACTGGATTGACATCGATACACATCCCCGCATCGGTATTTTATATAGGAAATAACCCATTCGCAGGATGTACCAGCCTTGACACAATCACTGTTGATTCCTCCAACACCAAGTATGACAGCCGCAGCAGTTGCAATGCCATCTACGATAAAAACAACGGTCAGATTGTCAGCGGATGCAGGAGCACGGTTATCCCCAACAACACTTATCACATAGCCCCCTACGCTTTTTATGGCATTACAGGACTGCACCGCATCATCCTGCCGAAGAAAGTTATCAGTATTGGCGAAGAGGCTTTTGCCGGATGCACAGGGGTGACCACCATCATATCGGCTGACGAGATAGCTCCGCAGGTGTCGTGGGGCACCTTCGACGGCATAGACCCTGACATAGCGGTGCATATACGTCGCGGCAGCCTTGCATCGTACACCGAGCGATGGAGCCACTTCCACAATTTTATCGAGGACTTCCCTGTGGGCTTGGACGAACCGGCACCGCAAGGAAAAGACTACCGGATTGTTTGCCGTGCGGGATTGCTTACCATGGATGCCGACTATCCCATGCCGCTGCGCGTCTACGACCTGACCGGGAGGCTGCTGCACAGCATCGCCCCCACTGTCCACGCCACCCTTCCACTTCCTATCGGCATGCAAATAGTGCTGGTGCAAGCAGGCAGTCATGCAGCGGAAAAAGTGCTGACCACTGGTTTCTGAAAAGCCGAAACCGAGGCAGGCAGACCCTCCCAGTGTGAAAAAATGTTGGCTATTTTGAGGCGAAATTGAATGCCAAGAGGATTATTATTTGTATATTTGCAATTGACAATGTGCGGACGATGTCCGCATAACAATATTAATATCAATAAAATAATATCAGATGAAAACAATCAGACTTCTTGGCGTTTGCCTGACAGCGGCACTGCTGCTGTGGTCCTGCAACCAGAAAACCGCCGAACCGGCCGAGACGGCCAACCTCGACAACATCTATCAATTCTGTGTAGTGGATGGCACGGGCGACACGGTACCGATGGCCAACTACGAGGGCAAGGTGCTGCTTATCGTCAACACCGCCACCCAGTGCGGCTTCACTCCGCAGTATGCCGAGCTGCAGGCGCTGTATGATGCATGCCACGCCGGCGGACTGGAGATTCTCGATTTCCCCTGCAACCAGTTTGGCGGGCAGGCTCCCGGCACCTTCGAGGAGATTCACGCTTTCTGCACGGGTACCTACGGCACCACTTTCCCGCAGATGGCCAAAATCGACGTCAACGGCGAGCAGGCCATCCCGCTCTACACCTGGCTGAAGAGCAAGGCCCCCTTTGGCGGCTTCGACACCACCGACCCGCGCGGTGCCTACCTCCACGCCGCTTTCAAGGCGCAGGACAGCCTTTATGCCGACAATCCCGACATCAAATGGAATTTCACCAAGTTCCTTATCGACAGGGAGGGGAATGTGGTTTGCCGCTTTGAGCCCACTGCCCCGGCCGAGGCCGTCGCCGAGGCCGTCAGTAAGCTGATTTGATGCATGATGACCGACAGAGAAGGGTTGCCGCTGGCTGTGCGTGCCGCTGAAAAGGACGATGTGCCCCGCATTCTGGAGCTGGTGGCACACTCGCGGAGCATCATGCGGGCCAACGGCAACCATGTGCAGTGGGACGGGTATCCCGGCGCCGACCTGATAGGGAGCGACATTGAACAGGGCATCGGCCACGTGGTCACCCTCGACGAGGTGGCGGTGGGTTATTTCGCCTTGCTGCTGGATCCCGAACCCACGTATGCCTATATTGAGGAGGGGCAGTGGCTGGACGACACGACACCCTACGGCACCATCCACCGCTTGGCATGCGCCGAGGGGGTGCACGGTATCGCCCAATGCGCTTTTGCGTGGAGCGAGGCCCAGTGCGCCTCGGTGCGGGTGGACACCCACAAGAGCAACCACATCATGCTGCATATCTTCCAGCGCCACGGCTACACCCGCTGCGGCGTGGTGTATATGCGCGACGGCACTCCGCGGGAGGCGTACCAAAAGATGCTGTACCCCATGGTGAATGCCGGTCTCAAACGTTATGTGGAGCGGGAGATTCTGCCACGATACAACCATTTCGACCAGGCACACCGGTTGGACCATGTGCAGGTGGTGATGGCTCAGAGCATGGAACTGGCGGGTCACTATCCCGAACTGAATCCCGATATGGTTTACACCATCGCTGCCTACCACGACACAGGTGTGGTGGAGGGACGGGAGAGGCACCACCTTGTCTCCGGCCGCATCGTACGCGAGGACGCTGAGCTGCGGAAATGGTTCAGTCCCGAAGAGATTGAGACCATTGCCCAGGCCGTTGAGGACCACAGGGCTTCTTCCTCTTCCGAGCCGCGAAGCTTGTATGGACGCATTGTGGCCGAAGCCGACCGCGACATCGAGCCTTTGACTATCATACGCCGAACCGTCCAGTATGGTCTTTCAAACTATCCCGATCTGGACAGCGAAGCCCAATGGCAGCGTACACTGCAGCACCTTAATGAGAAATATGCCGAGGGTGGGTATTTGAAACTCTATATCCCCCAATCGCGCAACGCCCGCCAACTGGAAAAGCTCCGCGAACTGATACACGACACCGACAGGCTGCATGAACTAGTGAGGCACTTGATGTTGATCTGTTGATCTGTTGCGAGCCGTATAAACTTATAAACATATAAACTTATCAACAATAATAACGAATTAACGAATTAATACTGATGGAAACTTTCCTGATCATCCTTGCCGTTATCCTTGCCCTTATAGGGATTGCGGGTTCCATCGTCCCGGGATTGCCGGGACCACCGCTCAGCTGGGCCGCCGTGCTGGTGCTCAGCTTCACCTCCGTGGCCGACTATTCGCCCACGTTCCTTGTTGTTACCGCATTGATAGCAACCGTCATCACAGTGCTAGACTATGTAGTGCCGTCGCTCAGCACCAAGAAGTTCGGGGGCAGCAAGGCAGGGGTATGGGGCTGCAATATCGGACTAGTGGTCTCCATCATCGGGTTGCCCTTCGGCCCGCAGGGGCTGCTGGGAGTTATCCTATGGCCTTTCGTGGGGGCCTTTGTGGGCGAATTGATTAGCGGCAAGGCGTCGCGCGAAGCCTTGAAGGCCGCCTGGGGTGCGTTTGTGGGTTTCCTCACCGGCACAGGCCTGAAATTTGTCTACGGGATTGCAATAGCCTTCATCGTCATCCGCGACCTCGTGGTATGACCCGGCATTCTTACCAGCTTACGACAGCAATCACTTGTGCATGTAACGCTGCACGCTGTGCGATGCGTTGACAGGATTGGTGCTTTGAATTTCCATATCGGTGAAACTGACGTCGATATGGATGGGCGACTTGGGGTCTAACTCATAAACATTCTTACTGTACCATTCGGAGATGTGGCCATGCATAGTGGCCTCCACTCCTATCACCAAGTAGTGTGCCAAGTCGGAAGAGGTTATCTCGTAGACCTTACCTGGTACGATGATTCTCCGTTCGCGTGTGGCCACGAGGTCGTAGGAGGAATCATACTCGAAAACGGTGACATTGGCCACCTCGTCAGGGTCGCCGTAATAAGTGATGGAATACTGCGACTCCTTGAAACAAGAGACCAAGGAGAGACACGCGGTGGCTATCAAAACAAATAATGCTTTCTTCATAATTGTCAATATTTGAATTCGTTACTTCGTTTATATGTTTATCTGTTTATATGTTGATCTGTTTATATGTTGATAGGTTTCAATTCGTTATTTCGTTATTTCGTTAATTCGTGATTCGATTTACGCATTCACGCATTCACACATTCACGCATTCACACATTCTCACATTCTCACATTCTTACAACATATCAACCTCTATCACCTTCAATCGCCTTCGACCTGTGCAAAGGAGTGTACGGGGGCGATGGCGTTGATGCGGTCGTGGTCGTAGAGGTCGGGGAACTCGACGAGGAAGAGGAATTCCTTCACCTTGACTTTGTACTGGCGGCCGTTGAGAGTGACAGTCTCGCGGTTGAGGGCTTCGGCTATGCCGACAGCGGTGCCGCCTGTGGCGAGGATGTCGTCGAAAAAGGTGATGTTGAAAGTGTCGCCTTCGGGAACACCGGCGGCAATGTCGCTGAGACGATAGAAGACATGGTCGCTGCCGTACTCTTTCTGGATTTCGACATCGTGGAGGTCGCCTTCATTGTATGGGAGCTTGCCTTTCTTGCGTATGGGGATAACCGACTGCACCAGCTTGGATTGGGTGAGCAGCGGTGCGGCAAAGAGGAATCCGCGGGCTTCGACGGTGGCCACATTGGGGTAATGGGTGTGTGCGTCGATGTCGGCAATCAGCTGGTTGAAAGCCTCTTTGTTTTGAAGAAATGGCAGTATGTCGATAAAATCTATCCCCTCTTTGGGAAAGTCGGGATAGTGATTGATGATGTCAAGATAGTTCATAGTGTTTAACGAAATACGATTTGCAAAGATACAACTTTTTTTTTAAATAGCATAAATCGTTGCACTACCCGTTGGCAGGGCGGTCTGTAGATTGATTGTTCAGCTCTTGGAATCAAGACTTTGCAGGTAGTGCCATGCACGGAGGTATTTGCGGAGACGCGCCACATCGGTGTCGGACAATTCGTTCAGGCGACGGATGTCCATATTGTCTTCGAGGTCGGCGCGTTTCACTTCGCGGCCGATGGGGTTGGCGGCGGCCCGGCGCACATATTCGTCGTAGGGTTCGCCCTCACGTCGCGTCACCGCGAGGACGGCATCGACAATCTCGGTGGGGAACCCTTGCTCCAACAGGTAGGGGGCAGTTACATCGGTGTCCTCAAGGGTGTCGTGCAACAGAGCCGCTATCTTGGCTTTCGGACTACGGCATCGCTCCGCCACACGGAGGGGGTGAAGGATGTAGTCGTTGCCTGCCTTGTCGCGCTGGCCTTCGTGCGCCTGCGAGGCGATGGTGAGTGCCGAGTCGTATAGTTCGTGCCAATCCATGGGTTTGCTTCGAATGATTGCCAACAGCGGTTCGCCGTCACATCGCCCAAATCAGGAGGCCGCTGCAGATGACCACCCCCGTCACCAAAAGGTCGATGAGACAGAAGCCCATGATGTCCTTGGCGTCGAGTTTGGCGATGGCCAATGCCGGGATGGCCCAGAAGGGCTGGATGAGGTTCGTCCACGCGTCGCCCCAGGCAATGGCGATGCCCGTAAGGCCTGGGTCGACACCCAGGTCGGCACCAGCGGAGAACATGATGGGGGCTTGTATGGCCCAGTGCCCACCGCCCGAAGGGACGAACATGTTCAGCACCGCAGCGCAGAGGAAGGTGAGGAGCGGATAGGTGGTGGCGTTGGAGACGGAGATGCAGGCATTGCTGAGGACGGTGCCGAAAGAGATGCCGCTGGAACCAACACCTGTGATGATGCCCATGATGCCGGCATAGAAAGGGAACTGGAGGATGATGCCCGCCGCCCCTTTGGAGGCTTGGGTGAAAGCACGCACATAGGCCAGAGGGGTGCCGTGAAGCAGGATGCCCAGAAATAGGAAGAGCATGATAACACTGCCGAGGTCGAACGAGCCGCCGCCCCATCCCAGATGATACACCAGATAGGTGAACCCGACAGCAGCGACAATCCACGACAGCAGGCGCGACTGCTCCAGGCGCTGAGCGGGAGTGAGGACGGGCTTATCGGCGGAGCTGCTCTTTGCTGCAACGCTGCCGGCATTGGTGGCGGAGGAGGTTTCCTCTTCGAGGAGTGCGGGATTCACGGTGACGACATCCTTCTTGGGATACATCAAGGCGTTGGTGACGACGATGGCGACCATGACCACCAAGACGATGATGATATTATGATAGTCGAGAATAGTCTGGGATACAGGCACAGGGCTGGTAAGAATTCCGTTGGTGGCCTTGGTGAGGGCTTCGCCTGGGGTGGCCATAGTGAGGGGGATGGAACCCGAAAGGCCAGCATGCCACACCACGAAACCGCTATAGGCTGAAGCGATGAGCAGCCGATAGTCGATCTGCGGCATTTTGCGGGCGATTTCCTTGGCGAATATCACACCGACAATAAGTCCGAAGCCCCAGTTGAGCCAGCAGGCAAGTGCCGAGATGGCGGTGACCAAAGCGATGGCGGCAACGGGGGTCTTGGGAATGGCGGCCAGCAGACTGATGCCCCGTTTGACAACAGGGGCAGCAGCAAGGGCCGAGCCGCATACCAGGACCAGTGCCATCTGCATGGCGAAGGCGAGCAGATTCCACACTCCTCCGCCCCAGTGGTCGATGACCTCGAGGGGTGTCTGATGGCAGATGGGCATAGCCAATGCAGCAGCCACAAAGGTGAGTATGATGGCGAAGATAAAGGGTTCGGGCAGCCAACGCTGTACCAGGCGTACACAGAACTTTATCATATTGTAATTCGTTAATTCGTTATTGTGTTAATTCGTCAGTCATCCTGAATGCGTTAATGCGTTAATGCGTTAATTCGTTAATTCGTCAATCAAGGATTCACACATTAACACATTAACACGTTAACACAATCCATAACACATATTATCGGTTCCACTTGGCACCCATGAGGAGCATGAGCTTGCTGTAAAAGTCGGTGTTCTGCATCACACCGCTGAAGAGGTTGGCCCCAGGTCCGTAGGAGAAAACGGGAACCATGACACCTGTATGGCCACCGGTGGACCAAGAGGGGCAGTTGTAGCGGTCGGTGATGCTGCCATTTTTCAACGTAAGACCACCGGTCTCATGGTCGGCGGTGACGACGACAAGGGTTTGCCCATCGCGTTGGGCGAAGTCGAGGACGGCATGGAGCATGTCTTCGAAGTCGGCCATCTCGGCGGCAAGATAGAGGCTGTCGTTGTTGTGGCAAGCCCAGTCAATCTGCGAACCCTCAATCATGAGGACGAAGCCATTGTCGTAGCTATTGAGGGTCTCGATGGCCTTGAGGGCACCGAGGGTGAGCATGCGGCCACGGGTCATCGCCTTATCGGGATTGTCGGGCGTGAGGAGACCACAGATTTTGCGGCTGCGGCTCTGCGCCATATCCATTACATTGTACACCAAGTCGTAGCCACGGGCGCGGAGGGTGTCGACGGGAGCAAGGCCGTCCTTACGGTTTTCGGGAAGGAAATGGTTCAGGTCACCACCAATCATCACTTCGAAGGGACACTGGGCCATCTGAAGGCTGATGCTGTCGAAAAGCTTGCGGTCGGTAACATGGGCATAGGTGGAAGCGGGGGTGGCATCGAGCACGCTGCAGGTGACCACAAAGCCTGCCGCCTTGCCGAAGAAACGCTTGGCATCGACGAGGAAAGAGTTATAGTCGGTGCCGTCGGGTCCTTTGGCAATATGGCGGTTCTCCACCTTATGGCCGGTCATGAGGGCTGTGCCGCCCGCTCCGGAGTCGGTGGTATAGCGGTTGTAGGAATAGGTGCGGGAGAAGCCGCTATAGGGGAAACGCAGGAAGGCACTGCCCCTGGTGTCTTGCGCCACGATGGATGAGTAGACTTGGGCTGTACCCATGCCGTCGCCAACGATGAAGATAACATTGCGGGGCTGGGAGACAACAGGTGCATTGGGAATGTGTTTGGAACGTTGTGCAGTGGCCATGAGAGGCAGCACACAAAGGAGCAGAATGATAACTTTTTTCATATAGTTGCTGATTATATTACTGATTATTTTTAGTCATAATTATAGGGTGCCAAAAATTCTGTCACCCGCATCACCCAGTCCGGGCAGGATGTAACAGTCTTTGTTCAGCCCGTCGTCGAGGGCAGCGGTATAGATGTCCACATCGGGATGTTCTCGCTGCACACGTTCCACCCCCTGAGGGGAAGCCACCAGACAGACAATACGGATGTTGGTGTATCCGTCCTCCTTCAACCGCTTGATAGCATCGCAGGCACTGCCCCCTGTGGCCAGCATCGGGTCGGTAAGGAGGACCATACGGTCTTTGCCCTCGGGCATCTTATAGTAATAGAAAACAGGCTCGTGAGTCTTTTCGTCACGGTACATGCCGATATGTCCTACTTTGGCGGCGGGGATAAGGGTCAGCAGACCATCCACCATGCCCAAACCGGCACGCAGAATGGGCACCACGGCCACCTTCTTGCCGTCCAGTTCATGTGCAACCATCTTCTGCATGGGGGTTTCAATCTCCACATCCTTCAAGGGGAAATCGCGACAGACCTCATACCCCATCAACATACCCACCTCTTTCAACAATTCACGGAACTCAAGAGTACCCGTCTCCTTCTTGCGCATAATAGTCAGCTTGTGCTGAATCAAAGGATGATTGGTAACAAACAGTGCCATATTCCTATATTTTAAAATATTATTATTGTCTAAGTTTATACATCCCCCCACAAAAGGGTATTGCAAAAATACGGGAAATCCCCCGATTCACAATAAATTTGAGCACATTACTTATCAACATCATGTTCATAATCCCCCATCCATTAGACACTCCGTCTATCACAAAATGAGGAACCGGTGCTACTGCTCGACAACATCTTGCACCAACCGCACCGAATACTGGTTTCCAGGTCCACGGCTTGACTGCGCCAGATAATAGCTGTAGAAGAAGACATACTGTGCCGACTGCGGACCTTGTGAGGAGGATGACCAGTAGAAGCCCATTGCTGCCACACGGCAAGCCGACACACCATATCCATCACCTGCGGCAGGCAGGAATACTGCACCAGCCGATTCCATCTTTTCCCATTCCGAAAGCGAGTATTCGTTGAGGCTCCAGTCGTCATTGTCCTCTGCAAATTCCGGTACAAAATGTAGTCCTTCCGGAATTTTCCAAGCATCAGGCAGCAGTATCAATCCTCCTGTGCCATCGATATTTCCTATTCCCATTTTCTCCGCTGCACCCTCACGATTGTCGAACAGATACATCCACTCGTCTATTGTTAAAGTGCGCCAGCCTCCTTCGATACGGTTGCCCCAGTCGGTAAAGTCGGCATAATACAATGTGTTGCCTGATTGTGTCGCACTCCAGTCAAACAGACCGCCGAAATCCCACTGGTTCTCTTCAAATGAGAGACCGTCATTAGTCAGGTTGCCCGGTGCGAACACCACTCTCTTCTCCGGTGATACAGAGAAGCCAACAACATTTTCCTCCTGTGGGTTCGAAGGTTCTACGGGCACATCCTTGCTACAACTACACAAAATAAGCAAAATGCAAGTCAGCATCAGCCAAAGACTCAATCTATTTGTTTTCATAATCATTACCTTTACTTTATCTATATTTTATATTTATTTTCGAGGAAGAAGAATTATCATCTTGTTTTTTATTTTTCATCTATTATAGGAGTGGCAGAATCTCCTGTTCAAACAGGTCGCGGCGGATAAGGCGGTAGTGGGGTGCATAGGCTTCGTTGAACTGCCGGCTATGATGATAGACGTATTGACCGCTGTCGAACATCCGTTCCAGTTTGGCGGTGTCCTCGTTGTATTCCGCCTCGGGGAAGAGTGTCCGCAGCGACACCGCTATCCTTTGCCACTGCCCGCGCCAGTCGTAGATGGGCATCGGCTTGACTCCTTGTGCGCTCTGCATCAACAGCTGGACAAAGCGTCCAAGAGCTATCTTCCCATCCTTGACAACACTGATGTTGACCCGCACAAAGTTGCCTTCTATGCCGGTATATTCATATTCGGGATAGGGGAACCGGCCAGGAGCCATCTGCTCCATCTCGCGGAGGATGTAGCCGGCACAGGCAACAGAGTCGTTGATGATATGACCGGGGCCGTAGACATCCTGGAAGCAGAATTTGTATACATCCTGCAGCCGCGCCTCGGGGAAACGCCGCTTATACTCGCCCAACGTCTCGACCACACGGTTAGGCACATCGTAATACCCTTTATCTATCTTTCCCATAATGTACTTGGCAACATCGACAGTGCCTCCCTGCTTCCCTTCTTCAATCACTCTCCTTGCCGTCCCTGCCCACTGGTTCTCATACGCCGAAAGCTTTTCGCCGAAAGCCTTCTCATCGAAACGACCACCCACGGACAAAGAAGAATCAACAGCGTCGAAGAACATACTCCACCGTGTGCGGTAGTATTGCTTCAGCAGTCGTCCCCACATGCGGTTGGCGTAATCGTTCAGCACCGGCCCACCCCATACGGTGAGCAGTGTGCGCGCCTGGGTTTCGTAGTACCGCTGTTCCCGCTCTCCCCTGCCCCACGTATGGGCCTGCTTTGCCCACTCGTAGTAATCGAAAGGCTTCACCGTCCGCAGCAGGGTGTCGGCATCGTCAATCATCACAAGCGCCAAGGTGGCATAGCGAAGCATCGAGGCCGTATCTTCCCTGTGGTAGGCAGCGGTATAGGCATCACGCACCTCCATAAAGTGGTTGCCCAGCCATTGCGACAGCAGGTTGGCCACATCGTATTGGTAAGAAACGCGTTTCGAGGGCTGCTGCATCATCAGCCGTATGGCCCTCAACAGCGTGCCGTTATCGTAAGAATAATAGGGCTTGGTGTAGTAGGTGCCGTGACCGGAGAGCGACGGCCGCGCCACCATCTGGGTGCCCAGACCATAGAACGACCAGTCCTTGTAGACCGAGTCCACCAACAGCCTCCACGCCTCGCGGCACCTTTCATTCTCTCCTCCATAGCGCAGGTCGGCCCAGCGACGGGTGAATGCCGCCACTCTGTCGGCGGGCTCGTCCAACACCCACGGATGCTCCAGCAACAGCTCGAAAATCTGCGGACTGTTGTCAAAACTCTCCAGAGTGGAACCCACGCCAAGCATATTCCCGTCCTGTTCGCCATAGGCCGCATCCAGCTTGTTGCTCAACACGTTCAAATCGCCCACAAGCATGGTATTCCCTCCGAAATTGCCCAGATAGCACCAGATAAAGGGCTGTCCGAAAAAGCCCTCGGTTTCGCGCCACACTTCGGTCTTCTCGCAGAAGTAGTCGAGCAGAATCATCCTGCCCTGAGGCACAGCGGTAAGATAAGCCCGCAACCTTTCGGGTGTCCACTGCTTACGTTTATAGTAAAACACCCACGACATTTGCAGCCATCGTGCCGCCGGGTCCACCTGTTGCAGCGAAGCATAGATGTTCTCCGACACAGAAGCCAAATACTGTGGCTCCCAACAGGGAGGGTCCATCTCGTTGAAGGGGTCCACTCCATAGATGTGGTCGGTGCCATAGAGCGCGGTCTGCTTTTCGAGGAAGAGGCGTTGGATGACAGAAAACAGGCTGTCGGTGGAGTTCATGAAACAGGTGGGCTCGAAACCGCACCAGCTGCTCAGCCGCTTGATGTCGGCCTCGGGGTAACGCTCAGCTATTTTTGTCGGCACATGCCCGGCAAAAGCCGGCAGCACAGGTGTCATGTCCAGTTCCCTCTCACGTGCCAAAATCTTTTTCTGCAGGTCACGCTGCCCGTCGATCCATCTTTGCGGCAAGGGACCACCAAAACCGTCGAGGTTGGCCATCCGGTGCCAAGGGAGATGCGCCGGACCGCTGAAATAGGCGCGTATCTCGTCGTCGGTCATACCCAGTTCGCGCCACACCTCCTGCCACACGGCCTCCTGTCCCGTGAGTGCCAGCGGCATGTTCACCCCGTTGAGGGCCATCCAGTCGATAAAGCGTTCCCACTCCTTCCACTGCCACCAGGGCATAGTATAGCCGTAAGTGCAGTAGTTGAGGAAAAATCTGACGGGTACCGAGCAGCGTCGGGTGACGGGCTCCGCCACCATTGGGAGCCGACGGGGCAGCTCGACAGGTTCGCTGGCGTACCACGATACATGCACGTGGGCAAACGTTTTGAGGTAGTAATTGAGTCCCATGGCCATCGAGTTGTCGCTATTGCCTTCCACTCTTATCTTCCCTGCATGGGAGGAGAGGGTGAAGTAATCGACAGTGTCGGTTCGAAGGACGAACTCGAACTGTCCGGCTTGCTTGCCCAGGACACGTTGCGCCAACTGGCGTGCGGCACGTTGGGCATAAAGCGGCGACGCCACAAGAAGAACGACGATAAGGAATGAGGCTATTCTTTTCATGGTATGACGGAAAAAAGGGTTATCATTGGGTTTTTCTTTCGGCTCGCCGCACCACCCCGATGCTTATCTCATAAAGGGCGTAGATGGGCAGCGCCACAAGCGAGAGGGTGAGGGCGTCGCCCGTGGGAGTAATGACGGCGGAGACGATGAGCACCACCACCACCGCATGTCGGCGATAGCGGCGCATGAACGAGGCTTTCAGCACCCCTATCTTGGCCAGCAGCCACGACAGGATGGGCAACTCAAACACTACCCCCATCAGGAAACAGAGCATCAGCAACATGTCGATATACGACGTGAGGGCGATTCTATTGGGCACATCGGGACTCACCTGGTAGGTGCCGAGGAAACGGAAAGCAAGGGGGAATATCAAGAAATAGTTGAGCACCACACCCAGAAGGAACATGAGGTAGCCACCCGCCACCGCTTTGACGGCGTGACGTCGCTCATGGGCGTACAACCCCGGAGCGACAAAGTGGAACAAGAGGTAAATCACATAGGGCGAGACGACCAGCAGCCCAATCCATAACGCCACACGCATGTGGACAATGAACTGCTGCGCCAACTCGGGATTGAAAAGGTCTATCTGGAAACGGACAGCAGAACCGGTGACAAGCTCGAAGAGACGGTAGGTGACAAACGTGTCGCGACTGGGAGCCATCACGAGGGCGAAAATCCAACCCTTGCAGCAGAAAGCAGCCACTGCGGCCACAGCCACTGCGGCGAGGGCTTTGAGCAAACAGCCCCTCAACTCGTCAAGATGCCCCCAAAAGTCCATGAAGGAAGGTGTGAATGTGTGAACGCGTGAATGCGTGAATGCGTGAACGTTTGAATGTGTGAATGAGTAAATCGATTCACGAATTAACGAATTCAAAGATTAACGAATTAATACATTAACGAATTCAAGAATACAAAGATTAACGAATTAACACATTAACGAATTCAAGAATTCATTTCTTTTCTTCCGTGTCCTTCTCCTTCGGGGTGGGGTTCTCTACCCCGTTCATGCCATCCTTGAAACTCTTCACCCCTTTCCCCATGCCTTGCATCAGCTCGGGAATCTTCTTCCCACCGAACAGCAGCAGCACCACAAGCACGATGACGATAATCTCGGTTGTACCTATAAAAAGTATATTCATGCGACTGATTGTTTGTTATTAATAAAAAGGCCTTACAGTCATGTTCGACCATAAGGCCCGTTAGCTACTTATTAAGCACCGAAGCCCCTCAGCACTTTCTCGATATTGGCCATTTTCACGGGGATATCGATACCCTGAGGACACTCGTGCAGACAACGGCCGCAGCCGATGCAACGGTCGGCCTGACGCTCGCGCTGTACCGCACGGTCGTAACTCACCAGATAGGCTCTGCGGGCCTTTCGGTAGGCTCTGCGCTCCTCGCCGGTGGCTTCATCGCCCGGGGTATCCAGCAGGTTGCCCTCGTTCACCATCTTGTTGTAATGGGCGAAATTGCCGGGAATGTCGACGCCATAGGGGCAGGGCATGCAATACTGGCATCCCGTGCAAGGCACAAGGGGAAACTCCACATAGCGGTCGGCTATCGAACGCAGCAGCGCCATCTCCTCGTCGCTCAACGGATGCAAGGGGGCCAGGGTACGCAGATTGTCCTGCAGGTGCTCCATATAGGTCATGCCGCTGAGAACAGTCAGAATCCGCGGCATTGAGCCCGCAAAGCGGAAAGCCCACGAGGCAAGACTCTGTTCGGGAGCACGGCTCTTCAGCTCGTCGATGGCAAACTGCGGCAGGTTGGCCAACTGGCCGCCCAGCAAAGGTTCCATCACAAACACCGGTATGTCGCGTTTCGCCAGCTCGCCGTAGAGGTATTCCGAATTGGCATCCCCTCCCCCGTTGGGCGACAGCGAGTCGGCATGCTGCCAGTTGATATAATTGTGCTGGATAAGCACATGGTCCCAATGCACTTTCTCGTGCATAGCCAGTGCCTCGTCGAACACTTTCACATCGCCGTGATAGGAGTACCCAAGGTTGCGGATACGCCCTTTGGCTCGCTGTTCCACAAGCCACTCCAGCATCCCGTTGTCAATAAAACGGCGCATGAATGCTTCGTGCGGGGCAACAGCGTTCCCGTCCAAGTCGCGTGCTGGAAGACCCACACAATGGAGCATGTAGAAATCGACATAATCCACTTGCAGCCGTTCCAGCGATTGTTCGAACATCTCTATGCTCCCCTTCCGGTTCCACAGCGCGGGATTCTGGTTGGAGAGCTTGGTGCTCACCAGATACTCGTCGCGACGGTGGCGGCTGAGGGCTTTGCCCATTGCTATCTCCGAGCGAGCCTTGCAATAGCGTGGAGCAGTGTCGAAGAGATTGACACCGTGCGCTATGGCGTAGTCGGTGAGCTCATTGATACGGTCTTGATCCAAGTCGCCCTCGGTTTGGTTGCCGTCTATGCCGCCTTCGGTGGAAGGCAGGCGCATACAGCCATACCCCAGCAGCGACACCTTTTCGCCGTGCGTGCCCGTGCGGTACGTCATCTTGTCGGTAGGCACCTCGCCCGTGGCGAACCCTTCGGCACTTGTTTTGTTTGGCGAGTCGCAACCTGCGGCCATCGCTGCCGTGACCAAGGCACCAGCGCCCATGCTTTTTAGAAATTCTCTGCGGTCCATTGTATAGGGTTTTATGTTGTTTTATTGTACGTTGATATGTTGGATGAGTGTCGGATAAGCTTATCAGCAACCAACTTAATGAATGGTGATATAGGTTACTTTGCGCCCATCGCGGTAGTCAAGGTGGTAGTCGATGTGTTTCAGCTTGTCCATCGCCGCGTTCATCTTGTCCACCTCTTTCTGCAATGCATTCTCGTTGAGACGGCAATAGTAGTGGAAGGCGACGGTGCTGTCGTTCACTTCCTCCGACAGCATGACGATCTCGTTGCCACGGATTCCATAGGGATTGGTCGTGAGACGGCTGAAGACATCGTTGAAGTGGGCACACGAGTCGGTGAGCAGCTCTTCGTGTCCGTCGTCATACACCAGCCATATCTCCTTCAGCATCACCTCGGTGGTGTCCATGCGCAAAGGTTCATCAAGGTAGCAGGCTATTTGCGACATATAGTGGTCGTAGAGGTCGTCGCAGCTGTACACTTCCTTTTTGATGTCGTTCACGCGCAGCACGATACGTTCCTCAAGCGATTCCTCCTTTGCCTTCCAGTCGAACAACACATCAGCGGGGATGCCCATGCGTTGTGAGGCAATCATGCTTGCTATCTCCGCCGGTTCTCCCACCAGGTAGAAGTCCTTGGCTCCCATAGCAAGCTCGCTCTGCGTGGCCGCTCCGGCAATCAGGGCGCTGTTGTCCGCAAAGGGGCGCAACGGCTCAATCACTGTCGCCAATTCCTGCATGTTGGGCGAATCCTCGTACGAGACGATGATGCGACCCGTCTGCACATCCGACAGGAAAAGCAGCGGCAGGATGATTGACAACGAATTGTTGAGCACATGCAGCAGGCACGACAGCCAGAAGCTGATGTTCACCGTCAGCCAGCAGCACACAAGGGCCATGCCGAAGATGTCGGAAAGTCCGAGCGTCATCCCCAGCACATCGTTGCCGAAACCGGAGATATGGCACAGCGAGAACAGCAGCGAGCTGAGAATGGCATTGAGCCACACCTGCACGAACCTGTCCTTCACAAGTACCGTCACCAGTATGATGCCCACGACAAATAGCAATCCCAGCAAGCCAATCGAACTTACGCCGAACATTGCCATCAGCACAAGGCAGAGCACCAAGGTCCACTTTTTGCCCACACCCCACAGGCGGAAGCTCATCTCCTCCAATATCGGCTGCAAGAGACAGAACAGCAGCAGCGTGAAGATGGGCAACCGTTGGAACATGGTCTTTCCAAGGTCGAAAAGGTTATCCTGACCGGCCATTTCCACCCCCGCCCACTCAAGGATGTACATGATTGCTATGGAGCCCACCCAAAAGGCGAGTCCTATCCACAACATGGGCAGAAACCGCTTGTCGTAACGTTTTGGTTTTTTCATAATACTTTGATTTTTATCATCGCTCTTATTTAATTCAAGACTGATTTTTCACAAGGATGGGTAGACTGGGGCGTAAGGGAATGGACGTGCAGGCTTCTTCAAACATGGTTGATGCCACATAGCGCATCATTCTGGCCACTTTCTCGCGGAGTGTCCCCG